>NZ_CM128248.1:2772665-3465831 GCF_052828545.1 Jiulongibacter sp. NS-SX5 | reverse complement strand
GTACTGTTTCTCCTGAACCCGTAGTACCATGAAGGATGACCTTCACGCCTTCTAGTCCAGGCTCTGTAGCATCCTGAAGTCCATTGCCATTCACATCTACAAAGACCGTATCTCCAAGGCTGGCTGGTACATAATAACCTGCATCCAGTCTCTCTTCCTCTTCGCCACTTTCAAGCGTTACTGTTTCTGTTTCTCCGGTCGTTTGATCGGCATCAGAATCTTCATTCGTATCTGTCGCATCGGTATCTCCGCCAGTGACATCTTCATCCGTCAATTCTCCTGTGGCTCCATCTACATCTGCTGTCGTAGGGAAAGTCACATAGTAATCGCCCGGCTGAAGACCGTCAAACAGGTAGGATCCGTCAGGACCCGTCAAGGTGCTGTCAAGTACGGTTTCTCCTGAACCCGTAGTGCCATGAAGGATGACCTTCACGCCTTCTAGTCCAGGCTCCGTTGCATCCTGAAGTCCATTGCCATTCACATCTACAAAGACCGTATCTCCAAGGCTGGCTGGTACATAATAACCTGCATCCAGTCTCTCTTCCTCTTCGCCACTTTCAAGCGTTACTGTTTCTGTTTCTCCGGTCGTTTGATCGGCATCAGAATCTTCATTCGTATCTGTCGCATCGGTATCTCCGCCAGTGACATCTTCATCCGTCAATTCTCCTGTGGCTCCATCTACATCTGCTGTCGTAGGGAAAGTCACATAGTAATCGCCCGGCTGAAGACCGTCAAACAGGTAGGATCCGTCAGGACCCGTCAAGGTGCTGTCAAGTACGGTTTCTCCTGAACCCGTAGTGCCATGAAGGATGACCTTCACGCCTTCTAGTCCAGGCTCTGTAGCATCCTGAAGTCCATTGCCATTCACATCTACAAAGACCGTATCTCCAAGGCTGGCTGGTACATAATAACCTGCATCCAGTCTCTCTTCCTCTTCGCCACTTTCAAGCGTTACTGTTTCTGTTTCTCCGGTCGTTTGATCGGCATCAGAATCTTCATTCGTATCTGTCGCATCGGTATCTCCGCCAGTGACATCTTCATCCGTCAATTCTCCTGTGGCTCCATCTACATCTGCTGTCGTAGGGAAAGTCACATAGTAATCGCCCGGCTGAAGACCGTCAAACAGGTAGGATCCGTCAGGACCCGTCAAGGTGCTGTCAAGTACTGTTTCTCCTGAACCCGTAGTGCCATGAAGGATGACCTTCACGCCTTCTAGTCCTGGCTCTGTAGCATCCTGAAGTCCATTGCCATTCACATCTACAAAGACTGTATCTCCAAGACTGGCTGGTACATAATAACCTGCATCCAGTCTCTCTTCCTCTTCGCCACTTTCAAGCGTTACTGTTTCTGTTTCTCCAGTCGTTTGATCGGCATCAGAGTCTTCGTTGGTATCTGTTGCGTCAGTGTCTCCGCCAGTGACATCTTCATCTGTCAGTTCTCCTGTATCTCCATCTACATCAGCTGTCGTAGGGAAAGTCACATAGTAATCTCCAGGCTGAAGACCATCAAACTCATATGAACCATCAGGACCTGTCAAGGTGCTGTCAAGAACTGTTTCTCCTGAACCCGTAGTGCCATGAAGGATGACCTTCACGCCTTCTAGTCCTGGCTCTGTTGCATCCTGAAGTCCATTGCCATTCACGTCTACAAAGACTGTATCTCCAAGGCTGGCTGGTACGTAGTAACCTGCATCTAAGTCTGGCTCATGCTCACCACTTGTTAATGTGGTAGCATCTGTATCTCCTGTCGCTTGGTTAGCATCACTATCGTCTGATCCTAAATCATCTGCCTCTCCATTTACATTTTCATCTGTCAGTTCTCCTGTATTGCCGTCAACATCAGCTGTTGTAGGGAAAGTCACATAGTAATCTCCAGGCTGAAGACCATCAAACAGGTAGGATCCGTCAGGACCTGTCAAGGTGCTGTCAAGAACCGTTTCTCCTGAACCTGTAGTGCCATGAAGGATGACCTTCACGCCTTCTAGTCCTGGCTCTGTAGCATCCTGAAGTCCATTGCCATTCACGTCTACAAAGACCGTATCTCCAAGACTCGCTGGTACGTAGTAACCTGCATCCAGCCTTTCTTCCTCTTCGCCACTTTCAAGCGTTACTGTTTCTGTTTCTCCGGTCGTTTGATTAGCATCAGAATCTTCATTCGTATCTGTCGCATCGGTATCTCCGCCAGTGACATCTTCATCTGTCAATTCTCCTGTATCGCCGTCAACATCAGCTGTCGTAGGGAAAGTCACATAGTAATCTCCAGGCTGTAGACCGTCAAACAGGTAGGATCCGTCAGGACCCGTCAAGGTGCTGTCAAGGACGGTTTCTCCTGAACCCGTAGTACCATGAAGGATGACCTTCACGCCTTCTAGTCCTGGCTCTGTAGCATCCTGAAGTCCATTGCCATTCACGTCTACAAAGACCGTATCTCCAAGACTCGCTGGTACGTAGTAACCTGCATCCAGCCTTTCTTCCTCTTCGCCACTTTCAAGCGTTACTGTTTCTGTTTCTCCGGTCGTTTGATTAGCATCAGAATCTTCATTCGTATCTGTCGCATCGGTATCTCCGCCAGTGACATCTTCATCTGTCAATTCTCCTGTATCGCCGTCAACATCAGCTGTCGTAGGGAAAGTCACATAGTAATCTCCAGGCTGTAGACCGTCAAACAGGTAGGATCCGTCAGGACCCGTCAAGGTGCTGTCAAGGACGGTTTCTCCTGAACCCGTAGTACCATGAAGGATGACCTTCACGCCTTCTAGTCCAGGCTCTGTAGCATCCTGAAGTCCATTGCCATTCACGTCTACAAATACTGTATCTCCAAGGCTGGCTGGTACGTAGTAACCTGCATCTAAGTCTGGCTCATGCTCACCACTTGTTAATGTGGTAGCATCTGTATCTCCTGTCGCTTGGTTAGCATCACTATCGTCTGATCCTAAATCATCTGCCTCTCCATTTACATTTTCATCTGTCAGTTCTCCTGTATTGCCGTCAACATCAGCTGTTGTAGGGAAAGTCACATAGTAATCTCCAGGCTGAAGACCATCAAACAGGTAGGATCCGTCAGGACCTGTCAAGGTGCTGTCAAGAACGGTTTCTCCTGAACCCGTAGTGCCATGAAGGATAACTTTCACGCCTTCTAGTCCAGGCTCTGTAGCATCCTGAAGTCCATTGCCATTCACATCTACAAAGACTGTATCTCCAAGACTCGCTGGTACATAATAACCTGCATCCAGTCTTTCTTCCTCTTCGCCACTTTCAAGCGTTACTGTTTCTGTTTCTCCAGTCGTTTGATCGGCATCTGAGTCTTCATTCGTATCTGTCGCATCGGTATCTCCGCCAGTGACATCTTCATCCGTCAATTCTCCTGTGGCTCCATCTACATCTGCTGTCGTAGGGAAAGTCACATAGTAGTCTCCAGGCTGAAGACCGTCAAACAGGTATGATCCCTCAGGACCTGTCAAGGTGCTGTCAAGAACCGTTTCTCCTGAACCCGTAGTACCATGAAGGATGACCTTCACGCCTTCTAGTCCAGGCTCTGTAGCATCCTGAAGTCCATTGCCATTCACGTCTACAAAGACTGTATCTCCAAGACTCGCTGGTACATAATAACCTGCATCCAGTCTTTCTTCCTCTTCGCCACTTTCAAGCGTCACTGTTTCTGTTTCTCCAGTCGTTTGATCGGCATCAGAATCTTCATTCGTATCTGTCACATCGGTATCTCCGCCAGTGACATCTTCATCCGTCAATTCTCCTGTGGCTCCATCTACATCTGCTGTCGTAGGGAAAGTCACATAGTAATCTCCAGGCTGAAGACCATCAAACAGGTAGGATCCGTCAGGACCTGTCAAGGTGCTGTCAAGAACCGTTTCTCCTGAACCTGTAGTGCCATGAAGGATGACCTTCACGCCTTCTAGTCCTGGCTCTGTAGCATCCTGAAGTCCATTGCCATTCACGTCTACAAAGACCGTATCTCCAAGACTCGCTGGCACATAGTAACCTGCATCTACTCTTGGTTCAAATTCACCATATGAAAGTGTATATGTTTCTGTTTCACCTGAGGATTGATCTGCATCAGAATCTTCATTGGTATCTGTGGCATCGGTGTTTGCACCTGTGGCATCATCATCTGTTAGTGTGCCGTTCACTCCGTCAATATCCGCTGCGGTAGGGAAGGTAACCACATAGTCACCAGGTTCTAGTCCAATAAACTCGTAGAATCCATTAGCATCTGTGGTAGTTGTTTGCTCAGCAATTGAGGAGCCATTAACTGTTCCATTTAACTTCACTTCTACTCCTTTAAGGCCTTGTTCTGTAGGATCTTGAATACCATTCCCATTGACATCCACAAAGACAGTATCTCCTAAGGCTGCCAGAAGATCAATACATGCAGTATCTCTGTCAATTTCTAATTCATTTAAATCAAGTAGTACTGATTCATTGAATAAGGCCTCTCCCTTGGTAAACTCTGAAGAATTTGATTTTGAAGAACACTCTTCATAAATATTATCTCCCGATGATCCAGCCTCAAGATTTAATTTAATTCCTACAGTTAAAATGTAGGTATGCTTCTCGCCTTGGGTTAAGCTAACATCCTGGGCCAAGTTCCAAACCGTGCTTGAAGGACTCAAAGAATTCGGAGTAACTCCTGCATCATTTGTATAAGATACATTTTGGATTTCAATATCATCATCAAAGCCAGGAACATCATTTAGGCCATAAACACCGTCTGCTCCACCTTTGTTTTCTACTTCAATTGTGTACTCAATTGTATACTCATCTCTATCAATCTGAGTTCTGCTACTTACCACTTTGATATGCTCAATATAAGGCAAATCACCACAAGCAGTGTCTTTCTCGATGATAGTTCCTTCAAAATCAGTCAATGCTGACTCATTGAAAAGGCCTTCTCCGCTTGCAAATTCAGAGCCTACAGAGGATGAACCACATGCAGTGTAAACATTATCACCTGTCGAACCTTCACTAAGGTCCATGTCAACCGTTACCTTCAAATCATATACATGAGAACTTCCGGCTGGGAGCGTCACTCCTGAAGCCAGTCCCCATACTGCATCGGTAGGATATAATGAAACTGTAGGAACGCCTGAATTCGTGGTATAAGTTACATCGACAATGGTGATATCATCTTCGAAAGATGGGGTATCTTTTAATCCATAAATACCATCAGCTCCACCATTATTCGAGGTTACTATTTTGTATACAACCTCGTATCTATTATTTCCTAACGGGGTAATAGAAGACAATACTTTCTCATGCTCTATAAAAGGAAGGTCTCCACAAGCTGTGTCCTTCTCAATGACAACACCTTCACTATCCTTCAATATTGATTCATTGAACAATCCTTCTCCAGCGGAAAACTCTGAAACTGTTGAATTAGAACCGCAAGCCGAATATTCATTATCCCCAGATGAGCCTTCACTTAGGTCAATTTTAGTTTTAACAACAACCTGGTAGGTATCCATCTCACCAGCACCGATAGAATAATCTGATACTAGGGTTAATGGGAACTGGTCACCAATAAATTGGAATGCACCAATTTCAGGAGAGCTATAGCTTCCTTCAATTATTTCAATATCATTTTCAAATGAAGCTTGATCTTCTAAAGTATATGTTCCAGCAGTACCTCCATTATTGACCACGGTTATGGTGTATACCACCTGATGCTCATTATTACCAAGATCAGTAATACTTGTTAAGGTCTTCTCATGAGTAATATATGGAAGGTCTTCACATGCGAAATCTGATTTCGTAGAATTATCTTCGAGAGTAATAACAGCTAAATTATATAGACCTGAGCCAGCTTCAGGAGGGTTTGACCCATTACTACACTCACTATATGTATTATCTCCACCATTTCCTTCAAGGTCAATTGTAGTGTTTACGGTAATGGTATACGTATGCGTTGATCCTCCTCCAAGAGAAACATTGTTTGATAAACTCCATGGTCCTGAGCCTGTTAAACTACCACCTGTAACTCCAGACGCATCAGTTGTAAATGAAGCAGAGTTTATCGCAATATCATCATCAAAAGCAGGTATATCTGTTAGTGAATAAGCACCTGTAGCAACTCCATCATTCGTAACTAAAACTTCATAAACCACATCATATGAATGATTACCTAAGGCTGTTACAGAGGTTACTGTCTTTTCAATATTTAAATCTGGATTTGCGATCAAGCCAAAGTCAACGGTCATATCTCCGTAAGCATCATTGGCATCATCTTGAGCACCACCAGTTTGGTTGTCTGTATTTCCCAAGTTTTCAGCAGCTCCAACTGGTTCGCCATTTGGCTCAAGGGTAATTATTTGAGAAATAATGTCCTCACCACCATCTATTTGAGTTCCGTTATTATTTCCGTCAACCTCTTCAGTATCAATTGTTGTCTCGCTTGTAAACTGATATGCTGCTGGTAGATCATCACCCAATACTTTTACTTGGTATTGACCAGGAGCGAGATTGTCAAAGAAATAGTTTCCATTGACATCTGTGGCCATGGAGGTCAATTCATTATTTGAACCATCAAATAAGGTCACCGTTACATTCTGAATACCATCTTCACCGTTGTCTATGAGACCATTATTATTTGTATCGATCCAAACAGTTGAACCTATACTTCCACAGTTATTTAATACCACTTCGGTAGTGGCAGTAGCAGTACAACTATTTGACGACGTGGCTGTTACTGTATAAATACCAGGAATGTTAGTAGTAACAAACTGACCATTAACTGGTGTAAATCCTGAAGGTCCTGTCCATGAATAAGTAAGCGAAGGTGTAGCAGAATTCGCTGAAAGTTGAACATCAGCTCCGGTACACTCAGGCGAATTATTAGCCGCGGTTACAACCAAATCTTCTGACTGATTACATGCAATAATTTCAATATTATCAAGGTCCCAAACTGATCTATCTGCTCCAGTGTAATGGGCATCATAGGCAGTTAATTTGAATTCAAACTCCGTTTCCTCGGTAATTTCAAAATCTGTATTGTTTGAGAAATCAAAATTCTCTGTTCTCCATTGAGTTGGATTAGTGGACTTTCCTGTTTCCTCGTAAATCAATACTCCCTCCTTATAGATTCGTATTGCATACTTTTTCGGGTAATTATTTGAAGCTGATCCACCACTTGAGGACGGCTGCGGAGCATAATTCAACGTAGACGGAGCTCTCTGATTAAACTTCAAGGCAGTTATCTGCCCTATCTGAGAAGGTGTTAAAGTGGCCTTAAACTTAACTGCTTTACCCCAATCAGCTGAATTTGAGCTATTTGCAGAAACGCACATTGCTCTATCAGTATTACCATCTCCACTATAACCTACTACACAACTATGATAGTTATGATCTGGATTATGTCTGTAAACATTAGTAGCCGAAATCGAAGAGAAATTAGCCGAATTAGGGTACTCCGGTTGGAATTCACTATATGTGTAAGCCCCTTCAAGTGCCTGACATTGATCAAGGTTCCACTTAATAATCGTTTTAGGATCACAAGTAAGACAAACGTTATTATTACAGTTTGGATCAACAGTTACTTCTACAGATTCTTCGGCACTACAATCACCCAATGAACAACTAACTAAGTATGTAGTTGTTTCTTCAGGACTCACAATAATTGAAGCCGAAGTTTCACCTGTACTCCATTGAATAGTTCCATTACAGTTATCTGCAGTTAATGTTACAGATTCCCCTTTACAAATATTGGCATTACTTACATTGATAACCGGCTGAGCTACAGCGTCTCCACAACATCCTTTAAGTTTAACTTCGTCAATTTCCCAAACCGTACAACCTCCTGTTGGGTTATAACCTACTAATTCAAAATCATAGGTGGTTGGGTTTCCTGAAACAAAGTCTGCAGTTCCTCCAAAATCAACAGTCTTACTTTTCCAGTTTGTAGTTAATCCTGTAATTACTTCTTCATAAACCTTGTCTCCATTCTTGTAAACATATAATACAAGAGACTGAGAGCCACCAGTATTACATTGGAAGCCACTTCTCTTATATTTAAAATGAAGTTCTCCTAAATTATAGGCCTTACCATTTCCTGGAGTAATCGTTGTACTAAATCTTACAGCCTTAGAATTATTTTCTCCAGGCTTAGTATTTGAGTTTACACCATCTACACACATAGCATCTGAACCATCAGGCCCACTTGCACATGAGTGCTTATTATGATCAGGATTAATTCTGTAAATGGTTGTCGCCTCTATATCAGCACATCCAGTAAGATTAATCTGTGGTTCAAACTCTCCATACCAGTTTCCGCCGGTACCTGTATTACACTGATTAAGGTTCCAATAAACTAATGTAGAATTATCACAATTCGGTAAACAAACTGGAGTTCCATCACAATTTTGGTCAACCGTTAGATTAACAGTTGAAGTAGCACTACACGTTTTACCGTTAGAAGTGAAAGTAGCCGTAACTGTGTAAACACCAGCCTGATTTGCCTGAACATCATTTAGTGTGATGGTCTGACCCGACTCTGTACCACCGCCCGGTTTTGACCAAGAGTATGTAGGACTACAAGCATTTGGTACTTCTCCTTTGAATTGAGCATTCAAGGTTACGGAACCATCTAAACAAACAACTGATGCAGAAGAAGATGCTTCGAGTTCAAACGGAATAAGAGATCCAAGATTGAAATTAAAATCACCATGGCTGGTTTTAGCCGACCAACCATTAGTACCTCCATTATTGAAACTAAGGTTATACCAACCACTAGCTCCAAAATCATTTGTATTAACATTAGCACCTGTACCTACCTGGAATGCTGGAATACTGTTTCCACCATCATCCGAAATAGTGATTTGCAAACCATTATAAATACCACCAGACTTACCTGAAATAGTACCTGTAGCATTTACATAATAATATAGATCATTGCCATAAGTGGTACATGAGTTAGCTTTCGGACTATTTTGAGGAGTGCTTGCTGTTCTATCTGAAAGAATATACTCTACTTCTAAACAGTCATTTGCTCCACCATCAACAGCACAAACAGTTCCGTATATTTTGGCGGTACCATCACAGTACTCTTCAAACTTAAGACCTGAAGTCTTAAAGTGTTGATAATTAGGCTTCCCTGTAGAAGAGTTCATGTCTAGCCACAATGAATAATAGGTGGTGGCATTTGTATTACATGCTCCTCTTAAAAGATTATCTGTTAGTTGTCTCTCGCCTGATAAACAAACCGGGTCGTTTGTCCCAATATTTCTTACAACAATTTTATGTTTTGCAAACGTACCACAAGGATCAATAGGCTTGAAGACTGCATAATAATAGTATGTTCCTAAAGACGAAGGAGCATTTACAGTAATTGATGCCACTCCATTTGCAACAGTTCCAACTCCTACAGAAGTATTAGAACTAAGGTCTGCATAAGAATTAACATTTTGAGTTGATCTAAACCATTCAACCTGAACACCATTGCTGGCATTTGTATTAACACTTAAATCAAAAGATTGAGAAGGATTAACTTCTGCTTCAGATGGATCGGGGCTAGATAAAGTATTGGTACATCTATCTTCACAGTCGAATTGGACTTGTAATGTTTTAGTACAGTTCGATTCCTGATCTTTTACTTCAACAGTGTAGGTTCCTTCACCCAGATTTGAGAATGAGTTAGAAGTCTGGTATGAACCTCCATTAATTCTATATTTAAAGTTTCCGCTTCCGCCAGAAGCTGTAACAACTAAAGTTCCATCATTTAAACCACAAGATGGTTTGGTAGATGAGCCCTGTACCAGATTGATATCTCCAAAACACTTGGTAAGTACAACACTATCAAATTTCAGAGCTGTAGATCTGGCGAAACCATATACTCTAATTTTAGTGGTATTTGAAGGTGTTACACCTTCTATTTTAACCTCTCTGAAGTTTGGATGTGGTAGTTCAGTATAAGATGGAGCAGTTTCACCTATAACTGTAGATCCATTATAATAGATCAGTTTTATGTACGAATTAGTACCATTATGACGAGCCGTAATTGCAGAGAATTTGTAATTCACATTGCCACCAATAGCTACGTCCTGATAAACGTAATAATCGTTATGATTATCGCCATTATTTAGAATTGCATAATTTCCACTAGGACCTCCTCCGGCACGACCAAACTGACCTAAAGGTGCAATCCAGTCATTGGCATCGTGAGTGAATTCTGGGTTTTGAATTAAATTATCAGATACACAGTTACAAGCCACCGGTTCTGATCCACAATTAACATTGGCCGAGAAGACTTGATAGTGAATCTCACCAGCGTCCATTGTAAAATAATTTGAAACAACCTGACCTTCTATATTCGAAGATCCAATTTTGCATATATTAATGGTAGGTGCAAGAATACTTCCCAATAAGGTAGCTCCATGAATATTCAGATCATTTCCATTATAGAAGTTCCAAATGATGAATTGACCATAAGAATTTGAAGAACCAGGAAAATTAGGCACATACCAATCAAATTTTGAAGACCCTTCAAGATCCACATTGATTACTACAGGAGTACTTGCACTTGGAGCTTGACTAAAGTGGATTTCAGATGAGGCAGCCTGAAGTTCTGATTTAGTAACAGTGAGAATATTGGTTTTACCATTCGTCAGATTCAATCTGTACTTGTTTGCACCCAAATCTGTTAAAGAAATATTCTCGGTACATGAGCTTAGCTGGCTTGAGTATTGTTCAAATTCGGTGAAACTACCCCCGAAATTGAATACATCCTGTTCTATTGATGACTGAGATTGACTAACAGTCATTTCTACTCTCGGATAAGTATTGTATGAACTAGCACCTGAGCTTGTCAGTACTTTATTTGATGACCAAAGTTTTGAACCAGACATGTCCAAAACCTTTATAAAGGAGTTACCAAGTACTTTTAAGCCATTGCCGCTTTCATAGGTAAAACCGCCCTCGGTAATGACAACCGTGGGGTGGGCATCACCACTGACAACATAGCTGCCGGAGGTATTAACACCTACCTGAGTGGTACCTTTAATGCGTACCTTACCTAAGGTGGCTATCCCTCCTTCAATCTCACCACTTGCCATTTCGATATCTCCTCTGGAGACTACCGTAAAGCCTTTTGTGGCTTCGAAAGGGTTAAATTGTGCGTTAGCAAAAAAAGTAGTTAGAGTCAGCATAACACATATGCCAACCTTCCTTAGAAGTTCGTAAAGATTTTTCATTCCTGTAATAGTAGTTTCTTAACTAAACAGGATAGTTCCTATAGATTCACTCAGTTTCAAGTAGTAGTAATTCTGTTTCAAAGGCTCTACCCTGGCTTGCCAGATAAATTTTTACTTTTTGTTAACTTTTTTTCTCATGGTCAATAAAAAAAAACATCGTGAGCCCTAAATACAGCATATTTTAAAGGTCAACGACCTATTAAAAACTATGCCAAACTTAGGAATGCACGATGTTTTTTAATCGAATGGCTATACTAAGTCTCTGATTATCTGTTAACTATATATTTCAAAAATAACAGATCAGAGTAGTGAAGTATCTACATCCAAGATTCACGTTATATAGTTGCAAAAACCGTGCTAAACAATCGTTTGCATTGGCGTTAAAGCTTTCGATTATTAGACGATTCTTTCACTAATGGTCACAAAGTTCGTTTCTTTGCGGAGCACTAAAAATACAATTATCCTGTGAAACTTTGGGCAAAAGACAATAGCAAAAAAGTCCTTGAAAATATTGAAAACTTCACGGTAGGCCTTGATAGAGAACTAGATATACATTTAGCACTGTACGACGTATATGGTTCAATTGCACACGCCACAATGCTTGAAACCATAGGCCTATTAAGTGAAAAAGACTTAAAAAAAATAAAAACTGCCTGTTCGGAAATTATAAATGAAATAGAAGCCGGTGACTTTGTAATTGAAGACAACGTTGAAGATGTCCACTCACAAGTAGAATTTATACTTACACAAAGAATTGGAGACGCGGGTAAGAAAATACATTCAGGAAGATCTAGAAACGATCAGGTTTTAGTAGACCTTAAAATGTATCTCAGAGGGCAAATAGAAAGCATCACAATGCTAATTTCTGAGTTATTCGAGAAGCTCATTGAGAAAAGCGAAGCCTATAAAGAACACCTTTTACCGGGATACACTCACTTACAGATAGCCATGCCGTCCTCATTTGGGCTCTGGTTTGGTGCATACGCTGAATCCTTGATTGATGACCTCACCATCTTACATTCTGCCTACAAGGTTGTCAATAAAAACCCTTTAGGTAGCGGTGCTGGTTATGGCTCTTCTTTTCCTCTAAATAGAACCATGACTACCCAGCTTTTGGGATTTGATGACCTTAACTATAATGTAGTTTATGCTCAGATGACCAGAGGTAAGATGGAATATGTGGTCTCTTCTGCTCTGAGCAATCTTGCCAATACCCTAAACAGGCTGGCAATGGATGTCTGTCTGTACAACAGTCAGAATTTCGGCTTTTTAATTCTACCTGAGGAAATCACCACAGGCAGTAGCATTATGCCTCATAAGAAAAACCCTGACGTAGCAGAAATACTTCGTGGCAAAACCAATCTTCTCAAAACCTTGCCAACTCAGGTAAGTTCTCTTTTAGGGAACCTGCCCAGTGGCTACCACAGAGAGCTTCAGTTATTGAAAGAGTTGATTGTACCGGCATTTGATAATTTCAGAGACTGTCTTGAAATCTGCATTTTCATGATTGACAAAGTCAAAGTAAAAGAGAACCTTCTTGAAGATAAGAAATATGACCTCCTGTTTAGTGTAGAGAATGTCAATGAAATGGTTCAAAATGGCAAAACCTTCAGAGATGCCTATAAAGAGGTAGGAGAAAGCATCAATGATGGTAATTTCACTCCTAACCGAGACCTAAATCATACTTTAGAAGGCAGCATTGGCAACCTCTGTAATGAGCAACTCTCAGAAAACATGAAGCAGATGATTGCTCAATTTAACTTTGAGAAAACTCATACAGCATTCGCGAAACTCAAAGAAAGCCTTGGCTAAATGGGCGACAAACTTTATTAGAATGTAATAAAAAAAGGGCAGCTTTCGCTGCCCTTTTTCTTTAGTATCTATTGAAACTCTAGTAACAAGAACTGTCACCATTTGAACAACATCTTGAGAATCTCTTTGCAAGTTTCTTGAATTGTTTCTCTGTTACGTCGATGTAGATCTTACCATCATGACCAGCCTTCATTTCTTGTTTAGTAAACGAAGCATCAAGGTCTATTGGCAAAGCAATATTCTTAGTAGATGGCTCATCCCCTTCTGCATCACATACTTCTACGGCTGTAGTCAGGTTGCTTGTACCTGTTAATGTGTATTGCATTGCTGAGGCTCCTGGAACAAGATATTGTCCTAGACAAAGATATCTTTCAGCCGACTCACCGTTTGAAAGCTTACCTGTTTTAGTAGAGTGAGCAATTACGGTCATTGTAGTAGAATATTCTTTACTTACAATCTCACTGCTGGCCGTTTGACCCGCAAAAATCAACGTTTGCTTTTTCAATCCTGCCTTACCATCGCCGGCTTCATTACTTACTGCTGCATCCGCTACGTCCATCGTTTTTTCCGCGATAGTTTCCATGGCAGTACCAGAAATATCTGCCGGGCATGCTCCGTAGAACTTCTTTAGAGCTGCGAATCTCTTAGCAGTAACATCCATCACCACCATTCCGTTATCACCGTAAGTTGTTTGAGACTCAGTAACATCGAAATCAAGATTAACAGGAATCTTCATATCAAGTGATGACTGAGCGTTTCCATCTTGATTATCTACAGTCACTACCTCAGAAGCTGAAGCAGAACCATTTGCCAGATATTCGTAAACAACGTTAACAGGAATAGTTTGAGAACCGATACAAATAGTTTCACCACCATAAGTAGCAGCTAGCATAACTTCTTTTTCACCAAGAATTCTATCACCACTCTTAATTTCACCTGCTCCAGAAACATTGATGGTCTGATCTAAAGTCTCCTGACATTCAGGACAAGGCGTACACTCACAGAAAGGATTCTTAGCCCCTGTAAATGCAGAAGCATTCAAACACTCAGGACAAGGATATCCATCTTCACAAGACGGAGGATCTACATAAAAGATATTACCACAGGTTTTCATAATGTAGATGAAACATGGGCCTTCTTTCACAAAGATTTTGAAACCCTCAAAGTCTTTACCAAACTGAGCTTTGAAATACTTATCGCTTCCAGAACCCATCCATCCTACTTCACCGGCAGAAACTATCACCGGAGTAATATCATCTGCACCAAATTCAGGATCTTCAATCCCAGAGTAGCCAAGGGTCTGAAGTAAACGATCCAGCTCCCTGCCGTTTCTTCTGCTTCTTTTCTTCACTCCTTTTAAATGCGAATATGCAGAAGCTGCCGTATGTCTTCTGATTCTCCCAAACTGTGGATTAGTACCTAGTCTGTTTAATATCTTTGGCTTAGCTCCTTCAGGCATGGTGGTTACTACCTCCTCATGAAAAAATGAGTTTAAGGTTTCAACACAAGGAACAGGCCCCTGAGCTTGTGTGGTAAAGGCAAAAGTCAATACGGTGATTAGCGTGCCTATTAAAAATAAAGACTTTTTCATCTGAAAATGTTCTTGAGTTATAATTAAGATGGGTAAAAATACAATAAAGAACTATACAATTACATATTTCCCATTGTAAATCTGATTCATTTCAGACGTACATAGATGATAGTTCTGCCATACTAAAATAAAAATCATTCCACAGCGAGTACAAGCCCTTTAAGGACACTTCAATATTTCCTGCTATTTTTGCCGCAATTATTACCATAAAAACCAACTTCATGAGCCTTTTAACTGTAGGATCAGTAGCATTTGACAAACTGGAGACGCCATTCGGTAAAACCGATAAGATCATTGGCGGAGCAGCAACATACATTACTCTAGCTGCTTCGTATTTCACGAAAGAAAACAACCTTGTAGGTATAGTAGGGGGCGATTTCCCTAAGGAAATGATCAAATCTTTAAACGACCATGGTGTTGACACCGAAGGACTTGAAGTGGATGAAAACGGCAAGACTTTTTTCTGGTGGGGAAGATATCATAACGATATGAACTCCAGAGACACCATAGAAACGCAACTAAATGTGCTTGATGGATACGAACCGGTGATTCCGGAGAAGTATCAGGATTGCGAATTCCTCATGTTGGGGAATATGGTACCCGCTGTTCAGCATGCTACATTGAAAAAATTCCACAATCGCCCCAAGTTTGTAATTCTGGATACAATGAACCTGTGGATGGATGTATCTATGGATGACTTGAAAGCCGTCATTGCTGAGATTGACTGTTTGACTATCAATGACTCTGAAGCTCGCCAGCTTTCAGGAGAGTATTCTTTGAGAAAAGCGGCCAAAGTCATCATGAAAATGGGTCCATCAACCTTAATTATCAAAAAAGGTGAACATGGTGCCTTACTTTTCCAGGAAGACAAAATATTTTTCTGCCCTGCCCTTCCGTTAGAAGATGTATTTGACCCGACCGGGGCTGGTGATACCTTCGCCGGAGGTTTCGTAGGCTATCTAGCCAAAACCAATGACACATCTTTTGATAACATGAAGAGAGCCATCATTTTTGGCTCTGCAATGGCGTCCTTCTGTGTAGAGAAGTTTGGAACAGAAAGAATCCAAAACCTTACGGCAGAAGAAATAGACAACCGAGTTATGGAGTTTGTGCAGCTTGCTAGTTTTGAACTGAGCTAAGTTTAAAAACCTCCTCTATCATAATAGATCCTCCTTCTGCTGATCTTCAAGTCAGATAGTAAGGAGGATCTAACTCTTAGGTCAAAGCTATAATTACTTGCCCTGCTTGTGTTACCTGCAATTGGGGTCCAGTTAAAGCTCATATCCCAGCAGTGAAGTTCACGCATCATACCGATATTGGTCAGCGTAACCGCCTTGGTGACAAAGTCCCACCCTGTACTGTAAGTTACCTTCCATTTCGGCGTTATGCTTAAATCACCTGTCATCTGAATAGCCTGTGTTACCCTTGCATCGGCAAAACCCTGTTTAGAGTAGTTGAGCGAGTAGCTTAAGTTAATAGACCAGGGAATACTGAAATCGACATAAGCCATTGGATTAGCTCTTACAAACGCTTCCATGGCATCTCTAGCAGGGTCATCTGACTCCTTCTTTGGTTCTTCTTTTTGAAAACTTTTTGGTGAGAGCCTGGTAGAAAGAGCAAGCCTAAACTGGGACAAATAATCTCCGGAATAGCCATCTTTAGTCCACTTAAAATCAGTTGTTTTCACACCGGCCTTATTGCTGGTGATTTGGTCATCTAACTCATATGCATAGGGATCTAAAGTACCTCCGGCATTCACTCTAATCAAGTCCTTAAAAATGTTGGTATTGGCATTAAAACTTAATGGTGCCAAACCAAACTCTCCGAGATTTTTGTCAGCCAGCATATTATAACTGGTACTAATTCCAAAGTTATCAAGTAGTGAGATTTTCTCATACTCCGTTTCTGAGGTATCAGACTTGCTTCTAACCTTTGCCTCCAGGTTATTGGTCAATGAAAAACCGATATTACCTGCGGCAGATTGGTTGGTAGTAGAGCCATTGATAAATCGTGGCAAATATCTCGAAGTGGTGGTACCGTCAGCACTTTGTCTTACAACCGTATTCTGAGCATATTGACCGTCTAGGTCAGGTGTATAACTCAGACTAATGGAAGGAGCTATGGTATGTCGAATAGCAGACACTCTTCGGCCTGACTTGAATCTATACGTTCCGTATACCCGGGTGTTCATTGATGTACCGAAAGAATATCTCTGCCCGAATGCCGGTCTGTTCAAAGTATCAATCAAGACTACCCCTCCGCTATTCTCATTTAGAGTCACCGATAGGTCTCCATTATCGTTATAATTATATTCAATACCATCAAGAGAATTATCTACTGACACGGTAACCACTTTACCGCTTTCCAGGGTGTATTTTTGCGATGACTCAGGATTAGCAAAGGTGTAGTTCAGCTCTCGACTGAAAAAATCACCTCGGTAAGAAACACTGGGGGTGATGTTTATATGCTTAAACAATTTAATGTTTGGCAGAGCAATAGGAACAGAGTATGAGTTCGTAAATTCTCCATTACCAAGAATATTCCCTAATCCGGTAGCCGTAGGGTTTGTCAGTTGCTTTAGCTCAGCCTGATATGATGCCCTTTCTTCATCAGAAATTAAAAGTGAACTTAATAAGTTTTGCAGCTCCAGAATCCTGTTTTCTTCTTCTACCGTGAGAGGGTCGTTATCATAGCCAGCGATATTATAGTCGAAATATGTAGTAGACTGTGTACTTAAAACATTAGTAAAAGAATAGCCCCCTCTTACATCCAGACCAACTCTGAAAGACTCAAACCATCTTCCGGTTTTGTTTTTCTCCTTTACAAAAGGGTTAAACTGGTTTAAACCAATACTGTATGTCAAACCACCGTTCAAAACCTCGGTAGAAACGTTTTGGTTGATATTCAAAGCTGTACTTGTTCTCAAAATAGAACCGAAATTTCGGCTATACTGCACCCCCGATCCGAAGGTGTTATTGGTATACTGATTTACAGCATCAAGCCTGACATTATTCTGATTAAAACTATTACTAACCAGGTTTACATTGGCGGAGAAGCTTCTATCCGGTCGCTTATTCTGAGGAGAATGACTCCAGGAGATATTAAAGTCCCGAGAAATCCCATTGAGAGAAAACTCATCTACCGGCTTATTATAATTGAATTGAAGGTTGAGATTCCCGGTGTATTTATAGCGTTTTGTGTATTGCGACTGCACTCCGAGCCCCCAGCTTCCTTTGGAGTAAATCTGTGCCAAAACTTTTGCTCCAATATATTCATTGAACGCATGGTAGTAGCCAAAGTCTCGGAAATAAAAACCGCGGTTTCCCGGCTCTTCACCATAGGTACCCATGATAAAGCCCGATGTTCCAATCTCCTTTTTCTTTGGTACAGGAAAGAAACCAAAAGGTAAGCCAACTGGCAAAGGGACCCCTGCTAACACAAAATTAAAAGGCCCCGAAATGACAGATTTCTTATTGACCAGCTTAATTTTTCTGGAAGCAATATGAAAGTGAGGTTCTTTAAGATCACAGGTGGTGTATTTGGCGTCTACCAAGTACAAATTATCAATGGAGTCCTTTTTAACTTTGTCTCCCTGAATGATCCCATCACCTTCCTGAGTCACAATGTGCTTGATAATGGCCTTTCTGGACCTAAAATTATAACGAATGGTGTCTGTATTATAGCTATCGGCTCCTTGCTTAAAGATGGGCTTTCCACTTACCTGCTCCCCTACCTGAATGGTGGTATCCGGTAATCCATGAGCAAAAACCTCACTATTGCCCCAGCTGAGCTGAATATAGTCTGCAGTAAGCGAGATATCGCCATAGTCTACCTGTGCATTTCCATAGAGGTAAACCGTTTTCCCGTCAACATCCATGATTGTGGAATCCTCTGCTGAATACTCCACTGTGGTCTCCAGATCATTTTCTGCACTCACAAGAGAATCTGGAATAACCGAGACTACGGTATCTCTTTTGATCGGTTGAGAAGATGAAGCCGTACCTCTGCCAGTGGACGTTTTAAAATTACCAAGGCGACCTTGGGCGTGCAGCTGTATTGACCACAAAGGCAAAAGGAACAACAGAACAGAAAAAGCTACAGTTTTATGCAGTTTTCTTGTTATGAAGTCGTTAAGAATATTCCGTAACTTTTCCTTTAGAATCAAAAAACGTAAATTTGGGTACAAAAGTAGCTTAAAACTACTCTTGACAAACGAAACGTGCTTTAAATTATCGTGTTAAAGAAACCTAATTTGCTATGCTTTCCTCAAAAAAAATACCCGTAATGGCTGTGGCCTTGGCCATGATCTTGTTTTCTTTCTGCACTTGGGATAGCCGCCCATTAAATCAAGTTAAAAAAGTCGTGATAGATGCCGGCCATGGTGGTAAAGACCCGGGCACAGGTGGCGGTAAAGAAAAAAGGTATGCTCTGGACATAGCCTTGAAGCTTGGTGATAAAATCAAAAAGGAAATGAAGGATGTAGAAGTCATCTACACCAGAAATTCAGATGTTTTTATTCCTTTGAACGAGCGAGCGGCCATTGCCAACAGAAACAAGGCTGATTTGTTTATCAGTATCCATTGCAATGCACACACCACCCCAAACGCCAGTGGTACAGAAACTTACATTATGGGACTTCATAAAACGGAGGCCAATTTAAATCTGGCCAAAAGAGAGAATAATGTTATTCTCATGGAGGACAATTATCAGAAATCTTATAAAGGCTTCAATCCCAATTCTCCCCTTGCTCATATCATGCTGGCCAATTACCAGTCTGCATTTATGAACCAAAGTATGGATTTTGCTTCTCGGGTAGAGAGTCAATTCAGGCATCAGGGTTACAAATCTAGAGGTGTAAAGCAGGCCGGTTTTTTGGTGATCTGGGAAACCACCATGCCTAGCGTACTTATAGAAACGGGCTACTTGTCAAACCCTAGCGATGCTCGGGTTTTAGCCAGTGAAACCGGAAGAACCAGGAAGGCTGAAGCTATTTATCAGGCCTTCAGATCCTACAAGAATGATGTAGAACAGAACCAATAAGGCACTATATTTGTACCAAAGAAGAAGCTGGAACACTTTAAGCACATATGAAAATAAACAAAGAAGCGAAGGTTGGTTTATTAGGGATCATTTCATTGGCGGTGCTCTACATCGGCTTTAATTTCCTGAAAGGATTAGATATTTTCTCCACTGAGAATGAATACAAAGTTGTCTTTAATGACGTTAACGGCCTACAAGTCTCCAATGCCGTTACCTACAAAGGCGTAAATGTGGGCAGAGTAATGTCAATGGAAACTGATCAGGAGAACGATCAGATTGACGTTACACTTGCTGTAAAAAAGAAAATCAAGATCACAGATCAATCCATAGCCTTACTGGCGGACGACGGTTTGATTGGTGGTAAGCTTATTAAGCTGGATATTAAACCTGGAAATGAGCTAAAACAAGGAGAAGAGATCATTGGCGAAATAGAACTCGGTCTGGCAGATGCCGCCATTCAGGAGATTACTCCGGCCCTCTCTCATGTCGATTCATTGGTTACCAACCTCAACAAGGTAGTTAAGCAATTTGACCAAACAGGCTACGCTTTAAAGGCTTTGATGGCTTCAGCCAATCAAACCACGAATGGCGTAAATGCTGTTCTAGCCAAAAATCAGGTGAGCCTTTCAAAGATTACAACAAATGCTGCTGAACTTACAGACAATCTCAACACACTTACCGTTTCGCTGGATTCACAAATGACTCCTATCATGACTCAGACAGGTCAGTTCACTCAAAACCTGAATGCACTTGAACTGGAGCAAACAGTGAATAATCTAAATAGTACTATTGCTGGACTACAGAAGGTTTTGAGTGATGTCAATAATGGACAAGGCACACTAGGCAAATTAACCTCTGATGATTCACTTTACACCAATCTGGATCATACTGCTGCTTCATTGGAAGCACTTCTATCTGATATGAAGACCAATCCAAGAAGATATGTTCATTTCTCCTTATTTGGCGGCAAAGACAAGAGCGATAAGAAGAAGTAGAAGCTTGGAAGCCAGAATTCCAAAGTTCTTAAAAGTATTTTTTAAGGATAACGCCGAATCAACTTCCTTAGCTTTTCAATACAGAAAACAAGGAAATTCCACAGGACTATGTAAGCTTATTACTCCTGAATTAGGCAAAGGCTTCAGGGTATTGCTTTCTTAGATTCGTAAATGTCTTTTCCATTACCTGATAATCGGCAATTGACGAAATAACAAAGGCCACGGAACCTATGGCAAACAAATAGTTAAAGCCTGGAAAAATATCCATTGAATTTTGATTAAATCCGAAATTAAAAACAACTAGCCAAACGCCAACGTAATTATTCTTTAGGACCTTTTGCCATGATATAAAAGGTTTTATAATTCTTCTTTTCCTCAAAAAATAAACAGTTAACATTATCGCCGCAGTAGAAACAACAATCACCAAAAGTGATGGCACATAAATGCTAGAGGGCATGATATCAACAAAAAAACATGTAGCAACAAACAAAATCAATGTTAGAAATATTTTAGGGATAGTAAAGAAAGACTTAAACTCTTTGAGTGCCTCTCTCCTACCTCTTTCATAAACCCTCTTTTCCATAGAATCTACAAAACCGGACAAACCCATTGGGCCAAAACTTTGGTAAACATCATCAAGCACCTGCTCATAAACCTGATTAGGGTTCTTTTCTAAACGCTCTTCAATGGCTGAAGCCAGGTGGTCAACAATCTCCACCTGCACATCATAGTGCTCTACATAATGACGTTCAGTAAAGTGAAACAGGTCTTGTATTTGGGTTTCGTTGAGTTTCATCCTTTTAAAATTTTTGTTTGATATACTTCAAAAGTGCACCATGTAACCAGCAACAAGAACCACACAAAGGCAGTATTTACGATCTGCGGCAATGTCAAGAAATAGTTTAGTTCAACGAAAACCAAGAAGATCAAAACAGGAATTAAAATAACTCTTACCAAAGAATGAGCAGTTACTGATTTAGGCCTGAAAAACCTCTTGTATATTCTCGGGAAATATTTCCAAATACTATCTGTCTCGGGATCATAAAACGTTTCATTCGAAAAAAGAAAAGCAACTAAAAAGAAACACGCACTTAAAATAATACCTTCTAAAAAACCCTCAGAAAAAGAGTCAAATGTAGACCATGAATAAGGGTGATGAACAAAAGTCAAAAGATAAAACAAGGACATCCATATTAACACCTTCCAACTTAACAATTGACTCTTCAGAGACGAAATAAGGAGTCTTAAAATTCGCTTTTGAGACACTGCAAAATGCCGCTGCTCTACAGCACGCATTCCTGTATAAAATTTCCCGGATTGCCAGATTCCTTTTACTTCTTCAAAGTGCTCATCAAAGGAGTAAACGATACGATTGATTTCATAATTAAAGTCAATTGCCGACTCTTCCATTTGCTCAATAGCCGTACATACATGGTCAACCATCTCAGCCTCAAAATCTTTGAACTTGAGATTTTGAGCTTGAACTAAGGATTCTACTTCTTCTAGTTGTGCGGGTGTTAGTTTCATGTGGTTTTGAGTTTATTCTTTTCAGAAATTAAAATCTGAAAGCTCGTTACAAAGAGCAGAATATTGATCACCAAACAGCTCAGATATATTTCAATTGAAAGGACCGGCAGAAATAAAAATCCAAGAAAAGTCAAGCCGGAACAACCAATAGCAAATACAAGTGTTTTTAAACTTGAATTGATTGCCATCGTCCTTCTCGATTTACGGTCTCCAGTGAAAATACCAGACCTTGACTGATTAAAGCCGATTAGTCTAAATGGCTTTATTTCAAACCACTGGGTACAAAAATTTGAGACGAACAAAATAAAAACCATTTTGATCCAGTAATTCTGAAAAAGAGGAATGGACCTTTCTTTGAATATTAATATTCCGTACTCCGCTACATCGTGGAATTGAACTAAAACAATTAACAAAATGAAAAGTGGGAGTAGAAAATATGGACTACTAATATTCTTTATCAACTGAGACACCAATCTATATCTCACTTCATGCATCTTCCTGCGAAAGCTACTGCGTTCCAATTTGTTAAAGCTAAAACGCTCATATCCTATACCTAAGAAATCAAATAATCGAATAGACTCTAATTTGAATTCATCTAACACCTTCAGAATTGTAGAATTAAAATCAAGGTGATCAGAGGACATTCTAGCTTCAGTCTCCAGAATCAAATGATCCAGCATTTCATCATAAAACTCCTGAAAGTTTAGATGCTGGCTGTCCAGAAATTCTTTGATTTTATCTATTTGTTGTGCGGTAAGATTCATGCGTTTCCAAGTTTGGGATTGAGTAAAATATTCAAATTCTCGGCAAAGGCTCGCAGTTCCGCTATTCTGTCAACAGCGGCAGCATTTCCCTTCGGCGTAATTTTATAGTATTTTCTTATACGGCCATCTACACGTTCGGTTTCGGCGGTGAGCACCTCCTCAGCTTCCAGTTTATGAAGAATAGGATAAAGAGCCCCTTCGGTAATTTGAATCTCGTCTTTGGTGAGCTCTTTGACCTTTTGGGTGATCTCATAGCCGTACATACGGCCATTATCATGCAGCAATTTCAAAACTATCGTACTCAGACTCCCCTTAATGTGCTTATTCATGCATTAGAAACTTATGTATACAAATATATACATCATTTTCTTATACATCAAAATCTTAGGTATAGTGGATAGAAGGATAAATCAGAAGAGTTTATTCACGTAAGACTCACTCTACCAGCTTAATTTCCTCTGAATCAATCAGAATGAGTTTTTGCTTGTAGAGTCCACCTATGGCTCTTTTGAAGGCTTTTTTGCTCATTTCAAAATACCCCATGATATCTTGCGGAGCAGACTTATCAGAATAAGGAAGCACACCATCTGCTTCTTTCAGTAGTCGTAGTATTTTTTCGGTATCAGATTCTATAACATTTTCAAAACCTAGCGGTCTTAAAGAAATGTCGAGTTTACCATCTTCTCTTACTTTTTTGACATATGCCTTAGTACGGTCACCCCAATTCAGCGGTTTGAAGATTTCATTTTGATAGACCAAGCCTCTGTAAAGGTCATTCACAATGACATTTTGGCCCAAATCCGATTTCTCGTATGGCAGAATCTCTACCTCCTCTCCTTCTTCCAAATTAATCTCTTCGGTTTCCAGATATCGATTTACACGGGCAGAAGCTACCAGACGATCGGTCTCGTCATCGAGATACAAATAAACTATAGCCCAGTCTCCCGTTTTCAGTTTTTGATTTTGCTCTTTAAATGGCACTAGCAGCTCTTTTTCCAACCCCCAATCTAGAAAAGCCCCAAACCTGGTCACGGCCATTACCTCTAAGCAGGCAAATTTATTGAGCTTTATGAGTGGTTCCAGGTTTGTGGCAATGATCCTATCCTCTGAATCTCTATAAAGAAAGACCTCAATCTCATGGCCTACTTCCGCATCCTCAGGAATGTATTTATGAGGCAGCAGCACATCGTTACCTTCATCATCTCCAAGATAATAACCTACAGATGTACCTCTTAGCACTTTTAGTTTATTGAGCTCTCCTACCTTTAGCATATTTCAAATATTTGAACAAAGGTATGAAGAGCAGGCCATTTTATGCGTATCACTGCCATATGAGCCATTGACAGTATTTTGTTTTATACAAACTATTATTTTGCCAAATAATGTTTTCTATTGTGTTTTTCCTAGAATTCATTTCCTTTTGCAGTCTTTTTTAAGGTTTTTTAAAAATTATACAATAATTTATTTGGCACATTTTATCAAAGGCAGTACACTTGAATCGTGTTTTTAAGAAACACAGAATCAGCAGACAAAAACCTTCGCCTCCCGACCGCAATAAGCGAAAGTTTTATCGGCTGTCATTCATTAGTGACATACCGATAAACAAGTGAATTACAGTACCTATTTAAAATTAACAGTTAAAAAGGAAGTCTTCAAAGACTCATTTTATTCTAATTCCCTTTCAAGCATTTCTCCGTCACTGGTAATCTGACAAACCGAGCGGTCGGGGGTTTTCAGAAAACCGGGCGGAGATACCCCAGAAATATCGCAAACCTTAAACAGAACCGTTATGAGAAAACTTTTACTCAAAACACTTCTGATGCTTTTTGTCCTTAGCTCCTTTAAATCTAAGGCTATTGAAATATCAGGAGTTGTTTCAGCTCCCGGAGAAGGACCTCTTCCCGGCGTTTCTATACTAGTCAAAGGTACCACTACAGGTACTATCAGTGATTTTGACGGAAAATTCAAAATCCAGGTTCCAGACACTGAATCAGTCTTGGTATTCAGCACCATTGGTTTTGAAACCATGGAGATACCTGTAGGAAACAAAACGTATTTTGATGTATCCTTAAAAGCAGATAATAAAGTACTAAGTGAAGTAGTAGTTACCGCTCTTGGTATTAGTCGTGAGAAAAAATCTTTAGGCTTTTCACAGCAAGAGGTATCAGGAGATGCCTTGGTGGAAGCACGTTCTAATAACGTCATGAATGCCCTTTCGGGTAAAATAGCCGGGGTTAGAATTTCTAGCAATGGAGGCCCTGGTAGTGGTTCGTATATTCAGATTCGTGGAGCTTCTTCTGTCTCTGGAAATAATGAGCCTTTGATCGTTATCAACGGTGTACCAATGCAGCAAACCAATGAAAAAACTTATGGTGGTGGTCTTTCTGAGATCAACCCTGACAATATCAAAGACATCTCAGTTCTAAAAGGACCAAATGCCGCTGCACTTTATGGATCTAGAGCCGCAAACGGCGTTATCTTAATTACCACTAAAGATGGTAGTGACACTAAAGGTCTCGGTGTAGACTTTAATTCAAACTTTACGATTGAGAGACCATTCATTAAACCTGACTTCCAAAACACTTATGGTGGTGGTAATGGTTACCGTACCTGGTACTCAGACGGCTGGTCTGGAGTTATCCAACCAGATGCTTACGAGCAATATCAGGCTGCCTATGGCAACCTTTCTCCAGGATCTACAACTGGTACTGCAGGTACAGATGAAAGCTGGGGTGCTCCTATGGACGGTCGCTTGACACGTCAATGGTGGACCGGCACAGAAGTAGCTCCTTTGGTTCCTCAACCAAACAACTGGGAAGAATTCTGGGATACAGGTTCTACAAGAACGAATAGCATTGCTCTATCTGGAGGTAACGCGGATGGCAACTTCAGACTTTCATACAGTAATATGTACCAAAAAGGTATAGCCGCATTTAACGATTTCAAGAGAGACAACTTCTCTGTTTCGTCTGGCTATAACCTTAGTAAGTGGTTAAAAGCAAACTTTGTGGCAGACTACATCAAGTCTGGCGGTAACAGAAACTACCAATCAGGTTCTCAGTTCATCTGGGCTCACAGACATGTTTCATGGGATAGACTAGCAGATTACCAAACATATGATGATGTACACATCCAAAGAGCTATCGATGGTAAACTGGCAGATACAGACCCTGCTAACTGGCAGCATACTTACTTTACCAATCCATTCTTCATGAATGAGTTCCTGCCTACTACCAATGACAAAGACAGACTTCTTGGCAATCTTGCCCTTACGGCCACAATCACCGAAGACCTAAGCTTAATGTTAAGAAGTGGTACTGATGTATGGTCAGATACTCGTATCAATATTTCAAACTTTGAGCGTGTAAGAAATGGTAACCAGACACCAGGCAGATATTCTGAAACTGTACTGAGAAGACAAGAAACTAACCATGATTTCTTATTCTCTTATGACAAATTATTCGGTAACGACTTCTCCGTAGCTGCTCAGGCTGGTGGAGCCATCAGACAAAACTATTATAAGAGAAACTACACTTATGTAGGTGAACTGGTAGTGGATGGTGTTTATAACCTTTCAAACGCTAACCCAAGTCAAAACACTGCAGAAAGTACCATTGAAGAATCAGAGGTACAGTCGCTTTACGCTTCAGCACAAATCGGGATGAAAAATGCCCTTTTCCTTGACTTAACAGCTCGTAATGACTGGTCAAGCACATTGCCTGCAGGCAATAACTCTTACTTCTACCCATCTGCTTCATTAAGTGCTGTTTTGACAGACCTGATGAGCATCAATAGCTCTGTTCTATCTTTTGCTAAACTAAGAGGTAGCTGGGCTCAGGTAGGTAATGATGCCAGCCCATATCAGCTAACGCAAACGTTTAGATCTGGTGGATCTTGGAATGGCTCTATTCCTCAATATTATGAGAATACAGAGTTAGCCAATGCTACACTGAAGCCGGAGATCACTACTGGTATTGAAGTTGGGGCAGATTTGAGATTCTTCAAAAGTAGACTAGGCTTAGACCTAACTTATTACGACCAAACAACGAAGAACCAGATTCTTGGTGTAGAAATCTCTAAAGCTAGTGGTTATAACTCAAGAGTACTTAACGCAGGTAAAGTAAACAACAAGGGTATTGAAGTAACCTTAAGCGGTACAGTCCTTGAGTCACCTAGCGGTTTCAAATGGGAAACAAGTCTGAACTACGCTAAAAACCAAAACAAGGTAGTAGAACTAGCAGAAGGACTTGAAACTTACACCCTTCAAACAAGAAGAGGTTTAGCTTCAATTGCCACAATCGGTCAGCCATACGGAACTCTTTACGGAATTGGCTTTGCCAAAACTGATGCAGGTGAAATCATCTATGAAAATGGTCTACCTGTAGTTGATGGTACTCCGCAAATCCTTGGGAACGTTCAGCCAGACTGGACAGGTGGTTTCATGAATACATTCACTTACAAGAATGTATCTCTTAACGCCCTACTCGATGTAAGAATGGGTGGAGACTTCTACGATGAAGGTAGTGCTACTGCAAGATGGACTGGTCAATATGCCGAAACAGCCATTGGTAGAGAAGAGGGTGTAATCGGTAAAGGTGTGATGAATATCGGTACTGCTGAAAACCCTGAATATGTACCAAATGATGTTATCGTAGCTGGTAACCAATTCTACGGGTATAACAACCCAAGAAGATACCATGAAGCGGCCATTTTTGATGGCTCATACGTGAAATTGAGAGAGCTTTCTTTAGGCTACAGCTTTAGCCCGGCAGTTTTAGAAAAACTTAAAATTCAAAACGCCAAGCTTTCAGTAGTTGGTAGAAACGTACTAATGCTATTCTCAAATCACCCGCATATCGATCCTGAAGTAGACTCTTACGGTGGAAACTCACAAGGTTTCAACTACGGTCAATTGCCTTCTTCAAGAAGCTTAGGTTTCAACCTTGCTCTAGGATTCTAATCTCAAAAACTGATTATCATGAAAAAACATAAATCAATATATACTTTCTTGTTAGGAGCTACCATGTTCTTTGCAGGCAACTCTTGTACTGATGGGTTTGAGGAGATGAACACTGATCCTAATAACCCAACCGAAATTGGCTCACAGTATCTATTACCTTACGCTATTGAGCAGTCTGTAGATAGATACTGGGGTGGTAGCACCAGATTTGAGCGTCTTAACCTTGATGGTGCCATGCTCTGGATCCAATACCTGGCCAGAAATATCTACTCTAATGAGGGAGATAGCTACGGTATCACTCCGGCGTTTTATAATAACACCTGGGAGTCATTATACAACGATGGCCTTACCAATTTCGAAAGAATCATAACCCTAACAGGCCCTGAGGGTGTAAACCCTAACACCAATTATGAAGGTGTAGCCTTAGTAATGAAAACATGGGTATACTCGCTGCTTACAGATATGTACGGAGCAGTACCTTACTCAGCAGCAGTTTCAGGTTCTGCAGAAGAGCCGATTTACACGCCAGAATATGATAGCATGGAGAGTATCTATGCAGGCATGTTAGCTGACTTAAAAACTGCCAATGAGAAATTAACGATAGGCGGTCCTGACATCTCCGGTGACATCATCTATTACGGTGATATCATGAAATGGAAAAAGTTTGCCAACTCTCTTCGTCTAAAATTAGCGAACAGACAAGCAGCTAAGAAGCCTTCAGAATCAGCAGCCATTATGGCCGAGATTCTTGGATCACCTTCTACATACCCGATTTTCGAAAGCAATGCTGATAACGCAACATTGGAGCATACGGGCACGAGACCAAGTAATAACACCTGGAATGAGGTAATGGTGATTGGCGGTAGAACTGACTGGAGCATGAGCAAGACTTTTGTAGATATGCTTACAGCCACTGGTGATACACGTCTTGGGGCTATAGCCACTGAGGTAAACGGAACTTATGCTGGTATCCCTAACGGACTTCCTGATGCCATTGCTACTACATACCTAAGCTCTGCTTCGGTATTGCAGTCAAGCTTTAGTGATGCGGCAGCCCCTAGTGTATTAATGACTTTCAGTGAGTTGAACTTTATACTAGCTGAAGCTGCAGCTGATGGTGACATTAGCGGTGATGCTGATGCTTATATGGCAGCTGGTATTGAGGCTTCGTATGATGCATTTGGCTTAGATGTTCCTGCCGGCTTTATAGATGGCCTTGGAGGTGCTTCTAAAGAGACCATCATGACTCAGAAGTATATCGCCTTGTTTGGTCAAGGAGTAGAAGCATGGACAGAGTACAGACGTACCGGTTTCCCTACTTTCCCAGCTGCTGACCCAAGAGCCATTTTTGAGAACGACGGTGTGATCCCTACAAGACTTCCTTACCCAACTACAGAGTACTCTCTGAATAAGACAAGTCTTGATGGTGGCATCAGTCTTAATGGTGGCCCAGACAATATGCAAACCACATTATGGTGGGCAGAGTAATTCCATAATTTTTTAACCGACCAATCAATCATGAAAAATATATCAAAAATAGTTTTAATGCTTTTAGCAGGCTTGAGTTTCGCCGCCTGTGAAGTTGATGATCCGTTTGTAGATAGAGTTGTCTCTCCTGTACTAGTGCAGGTAGTAGACAGCGATGGAGGAGCCTCTTCTGGCCTATCTACTGACCCTACAGTAAGTTCAGTATTTGGCGAAAGTACAGATTTCGGAATTCAGGTTCTGGAACTCGACAAAACCAACATCCTGGATTATACCAAGGGGATAGATTCAATTGCAGTGGCTGCTATTGAAATCTCATTGAAGTTTAGAGATGGGGCCGACATCTCCACCATTACCACTGATGCAGATGGTGTGGCCAAGGTGATTATCCCATGGAGTTCTTTCGGTGTATCCGGTGCAGGCGAATCAGTTTCGCTTATGGCAAGCGGAACTTATAAAGACCAATCGTTCACTAAACTCTTCAAACTAGCATCAAAATAAATTTAGTAATTGATCAATTTTTTAAATAAAACAAAACTATGGAAAAGTCAGTAAACAGAAGAAAGTTGTTAAAATCTGGTTTAATGTCCATAGGCGGAATGGCCCTTGCACCTCACTTGGTGCAAGGGGCTTTTGCTTCTCAGCCATTCTACCTTGACACGCATAACAGACTTTACTACAGCCCTCTGTCTAGAGAATATTTCTTAGACGACCCTAAAGAAACAAAGTTATTTGCCAAGCTGAATGCTAACGAAAACCCATACGGGCCACCAAAGTCAGCCATTACAGCCGCACAGGAAGCGGTAGCCGGAGGTAACCGTTATGCATGGAGAGAAATGTACTCTCTAGTGAGCAAAATTGCCAAGAAAGAGAATGTAGATACCAAGCAAATCATGATGGGCCCTGGTTCATCTGACTTACTTGAAAAAGTGGCTCTTGTGAGCTTTATGGAAGGCGGTAATATCGTTACAGCAGACCCTACATACATGTCAATGATCAGAGTAGCTGAGAAAGTAGGTGGTACATGGAAGCCAATTCCTACAACCAAAGAGTGGGCTCATGACCTTGACGCTATGGAAGCAGCTATTGACGCAGACACTAAATTGGTTTATATCTGTAATCCTAACAATCCTGTAGGAGCCATGACTCCTGCTAAGGATCTTGAAGCCTTCTGTAAAAGAGTTTCTAAGAAAGTGCCAATCTTCATTGATGAAGCTTACATGGAACTTGCTCATGGACCAGATGCCAAATCAATGGCCCACTTGGTATCTGAAGGATATAACGTAGTGGTTTGTCGTACTTTCTCAAAAATCATGGGTATGGCCGGCCTGCGTGTAGGCTATATGTTTGGTCTTCAGGAGTTCATAGATGATATCCAGAAAATCACCCGTGGTGGTATGGGTATTTCCCTGACTTCTATCATGGCAGCCGATGCTGCATTTGGTGATGATTCTTTCCAGATGATGACCAAAACCAAGAACATGGAATGTAAGGAGTACGTCTCTGCCGAACTGAAGAAAATGGGCTATGACCCAATTCCTTCATATACCAGTTTCATGATTTTCCCGATAGACATGGACGGTAAGGAGTTCCTTAAGAAAATGAACGCACAGAATGTGGGTGTGAGAGCATTCAATATCATGGATCAAAACTGGTGTAGAGTAAGTATGGGTACTATGGATGAAATGAAAATGTTCATCAGTGCCATGAAAGGCATTAGTTAATCCTATTTCAAATTTGATTATCCGAACATTCAGGGCCTTTTGGTTCCTGAATGTTCTTTTTAAAATTCTTTTAAAGAATCTCTCATGAACGAAGCTATACTTAAAACCTTAATACTTGTCCTACTTATAGGCTTAGGACTCATTCTTAAAGGAAAATTCGTCTCAAAAGACAAAACCAACGGGATCAAAGAGCTTGTATTATCTGTGGCTCTCCCTTCTACAATTTTCATCGCTTTGATGAAAATCAACCTAGATATCTCACTTTTATTTGTACCCTTTGTGGCATTAGCCTTTAACTTTTTATTGTATTTCATTACACCGGTGGCTCTTAAAATGCTTGGCATTTCAAAGGATAGTGCCAATGGCAAAACGCTGATAATGCTCATTCCCTCACTGGCACCGGGCTTATCTTGTTTTCCATTTATTGCTGAGTTTCTCGGTGAAGAAAGCCTGGCCCTTGCGGCAATGGCCGATGTGGGAAACAAATTCTTTGTTTTGATCTTCCTGTACATTATAGCCATGAACATGTTTATCAAAACAAGCGGTGAAAAGTCAACCAATACCGGAGACAAAATCAAATCGTTATTGATAAGTCTGGTCAAAGAACCAATCAATATCATTTTGTTTGCAGCACTTATGCTTTTGGCATTTGGCTGGAACTACGATACTTTACCGCAGGTAGTAAGAGGCTTGTTTGACCGTACCAGTGCATTAATGACACCTATGGTTCTGATATTTATCGGCCTGGCCGTCAAATTCAAAGAAGGAAACAAAAGAGTGGTACTTTCCATTCTTGTTTTTAGAGCAGGGGTAAGTTTATTATTCAGTGCTGCTTTAATAAAGCTCGCTGGTTTCACGGATCCTAACCATATCCTATTGGCTGCGGTACTTCCATTGAGCTCGGTGAGTTTCTGGCCATTTGCACATATTTCTTTGTTTAACAGTAAAGAAGAGGAATCTGGCAAACCGGAAAGAACCTTTAATGTGGAACTTGCAGTGATGGTTCTGGCTATTTCATTACCTCTGTCTACTACCATCATTCTTGCTATTTTAAGTGCCGGAACGGTGTTCGTAGATGTCACTAAGATTGTCTGGTTAGGCATTCTACTAAGCGTTGTGGGTATTGCCCCTTTGCTGGCAAGTAGAATTTATGTCAGAGCTGCTCATAGAGCAACAAATTAAGCCTTTTCATTAATCTAATAATTTGAACTCACCTTAGTTCTTTTTTGGTTAATTTTGCGGTTTCATTCCAAAACCTAGCGAATGAACTCAAATTTTTGATCAAAAGAATAGCGAATGTTACTTAGCGAACAAGAGATACTAAGGAGAGATAAAAGAGAAAAACTCATGGCCCTGGGTATAGACCCATACCCTGCGGCCATGTTTGAAACCAACACTACCGCAGCTGAAATTTCAGAGAAATTTGAAGAGGGAAACGAAGACTTCAAAGCTGTAAAAATTGCGGGTAGATTGATGAGTTTTAGAATTATGGGTTCTGCTTCGTTTGCAGAGCTTCAAGATTCTACCGGAAGAATACAGATCTACCTCAGAAGAGACGATATCTGCCCGGGAGAAGACAAGACTCACTATAATACTGTCTTTAAAAAGCTTCTTGACATCGGTGATATCATTGGGGTTGAAGGTTACTGCTTCATGACCCAGACCGGTGAGAAATCTGTTCATGTAACTTCTTACACGCTTCTTAATAAATCATTGAAAGCTTTACCTGTGGTAAAAGTTGATGATGACGGCAAAATTCACGATGGCTTCACAGACCCTGAAATGCGTTACCGCAGAAGGTACGTAGACCTCATTGTAAACCCTCAGAACAAAGAGATTTTCCGTAAAAGAGCTAAGATCGTCAGCACCATGAGAAACATGTTTGACGAGCAAGGCTGGCTAGAGGTGGAAACACCAATCCTACAGCCTATTCATGGAGGTGCAGCGGCCAGACCATTTAAAACACATCATAATACCCTCGACATGCCTCTATACATGAGGATTGCCAATGAGCTTTACCTAAAAAGGCTGATAGTTGGAGGTTTTGATGGGGTGTATGAATTCGGCAAGATGTTCCGTAATGAAGGGATGGACCGTACACATAACCCGGAGTTTACGGCTCTGGAGTTTTATGTAGCCTACAAAGATTACGAGTGGATGATGAATTTCACTGAGAAAATCTTTGAACAGGTAGCCACAGCGGTACACGGTAGCCCGGTGTTTACATTCGGAGAAACTGAACTCAATTTCGCGGGTCCATTTGACCGACTAAGTATTATCGAGGCTATTGAGAAATATACAGGAGTCAATGTAGACGACGCTTCTGAAGAAGAACTTTTAGCCAAATGTAAAGAATGGGGTATTGAGACAGATGACTCCATGGGTAAGGCCAAATTGATTGACGAAATCTTTGGAGAGAAAGTAGAAGAGCATTTGGTACAGCCAACCTTTATTATTGACTATCCTGTAGAGATGTCTCCTTTGACCAAAAAGCATAGAAGCAAGCCAGGTCTGGTAGAGCGTTTTGAGCTTTTTGTAATGGGTAAAGAAGTGGCGAACGCCTATTCTGAGTTGAATGACCCGATTGATCAGAGAGAACGTTTTGAAGATCAATTAAAACTGGCAGAAAGAGGAGATGAAGAGGCCATGGTTCTGGATGAAGACTTCATCAGATCTCTGGAATACGGTATGCCACCTACAGCAGGGATTGGTATAGGTATAGATCGCCTCACCATGATGCTTACCAATAACACTAGTATTCAAGAGGTGCTTTTCTTCCCTCAGATGAGACCAGAGAAGAAAGTGGAAATGGCTACAGTCGCCGATTATGCTACCATAGGAGTACCTGAAATATGGGTGCCTGCTTTACAAAAGATGGGCTTCATGACGCTAGACTCTTTAAAAGGAGCCAACCCAAACAAGATTTTCAATGATTTGGGCGGTATGAGAAAGAAACTAAAAATTGATGCCAAACTTCCCGAGAAGTCTGTAGTAGAATCCTGGGTAGCGTAAATTAATATTCATAGAAGGCTTTAAGCCCCGTTTCTGAAAAGAAGCGGGGCTTTCTTTTAGGATAATATTCCACAGAAATCTTTTTTCTCATACGACTATAGAAAATATATGCGTTATTAGAGCCGTAAATAGCATAATATTCTGATGGAGCACATGGATCCTGTAGATCTTAAGATTCTCAAAATTCTGGTCAATGATGGTCTGGCCACCAATAAAGAGATAGCAGCTGAACTGAACCTCACCACTACACCCGTTCACGAGCGAGTGAAAAGACTTCGAAGGGATGGGTATATTGAGAAATACACAATAGAACTCAACAGAAAACTCCTTCAAAAGAACCTCTTGGTTTTCTGCAATGTCAGTTTACGAGAACATGCTTTTGAGTACCTGGAGAAATTTGAAAAAGATATTCAGACTCTGCCCGAAGTAGTGGAATGTTATTGCATATCCGGAGGCTCTGATTTCTTATTGAAAATCATTGTCTCAGACATGGAAGAGTACAAACGCTTTATACTCAACAAACTCTCTACGCTTCCTAACATTGCCAACACCCAAAGTCAGTTTGTGGTAAAAGATGTAAAGCAAACTAGCATTCTCGAAGGAGATAGCTAATTTTGTAGAAACCTAAGCCTTATTGAACTATGCCCAATGCTAAAATTGCCGGAATCGGCTTTTATGTACCCGATCAAGTAATCACGAATTTTGACCTCATGAAGGTCATGGACACTTCTGATGAATGGATACGTGAACGCTCAGGAATTGTAGAAAGACGATACGCCAAGAAGCATGAGGAAACCCCAACAACAATGGCGGCAGAAGCTTCCAAGAAGGCCATTGAGCGAGCTGGAATCATCAAAGAAGATATAGACTTTATCATTTTTGCCACGCTCAGCCCAGACTACTATTTCCCGGGATGTGGCGTGTTATTACAACGAGAATTAGGCATTACCAAAACGGAGATTGGGGCATTAGACATCAGGAATCAATGCTCTGGATTTATCTACGGACTTTCTGTGGCCGACCAATTTATTAAATCTGGGATGTATAAAAATATCCTACTGGTAGGCTCTGAAATGCACTCGATGGGACTTGACTTCTCAACCCGAGGCAGAGCTGTTTCTGTACTTTTTGGCGACGGTGCCGGAGCCGTGCTTATCCAGGCAACGGAAGAAGATAACAAGGGCGTACTAACAACACACCTCCACTCAGATGGAACAAATGCCGAAGAGCTTGCCATGATCAGCCCGGGCTCACATGGTGGCTACCATCTTCAGGATGAGGAATTTGGGTTCCCTTCAAAAGAGGAGCTAGGAGAAGTCTTTGTTTATGATGGCCTTTTGGATAATAAAACCTACTATCCAAGAATGGATGGTCAGCTGGTTTTCAAAAAAGCCGTCACCAAGTTCCCGGAGGTGATCATGGAAGCCTTACAAAAAACCGGATACACACCTGCTGACATTGACATGCTGGTTCCCCATCAGGCAAATCTTAGAATTGCACAGTTTGTTCAGAAGACCTTAAAACTGCCGGATGATAAAGTCTATAATAATATCATGAAATACGGCAATACCACCGCCGCCTCCATTCCTATCGCCCTGTGTGAAGCATGGGAAGCTGGAAAAGTCAAAGAAGGTGATTTGGTATGCTTAGCCGCATTTGGTAGTGGGTTTACCTGGGGAAGTGCATTGATAAGATGGTAAGGGGCTGATACTATTTTGCTTTTGGGGAAGGCTATTAGGCAAAATTTAGACCTGAATGGTCTATTAATTATAGACTCCATTATCTTTATCAAAAACTCTTAAAATTTGCTTCAATCTGTACTCTCAGAACACAGTCTTCTGGAATGGTCGATGGCATTTTTAGCCACCTTCGTTATTGGCCTTTCTAAAGCCGGGCTTCGTGGAATTGACATCATGAATGTCACCATAATGGCCCTCGTTTTTGGTTCAAAAACCTCTACCGGGATTGTGTTGCCACTACTTTGTATAGCAGATATTATGGCAGTAGTCTATTATAACAGACACGCCGACTGGAAACATTTCAAAAAGCTCATGCCATGGATGATTGTGGGGGTGCTTTTGGGCTGGTATATCGGTAAAGAAATCAATGAAGCCGTTTTTAAAAGAATCATGGCCGTGATTATCGTCACTGCTACCGGTCTTATGATCTGGTGGGAAAGAAGAAAAAGCGACAACCTACCTTCTGGCAATTGGTTTTCGGGCATTATGGGGATTTCTTCAGGATTTACTACAATGCTTGGCAATCTGGCAGGTGCCTTTTCCAATATCTATTTTCTAGTACTCAGATTCCCGAAGAATGAATTTATCGGGACCGTTTCGTGGCTTTTCTTGTTTATTAATTTATTCAAAGTCCCATTCCATGTTTTTTCATGGAATACCATTACTGCTCATAGCTTATTAACTGATGTAGCACTAATCCCTGCCATTTTCTTAGGCTTTTGGGCAGGTGCATGGATTGTAAAGAAAATCAAGAGCGATAATTACAGGAAAATCATACTCGCCCTAACGGTTCTTGGTGCTGTTATTATTTTCTTTAGGTAATGTGATAAGCCTCACCAAATCTCGCTGCAGAAAATCTCAATTTTGTTCTGTAAATTGAATATCAAAGAAAAGACAAAGACATGTTTGGACTATTAAAGAAGCTATTTGGTGAAAAGGTAGATTATAAAGAGCTCGTAGCCAATGGAGCAAAAATAATTGACGTGAGGACTCCTCAGGAATTTAATGGCGGTCATGCCAAAGGAGCAGTCAACATCCCTTTAGATACCATCGACAGAAATATCACCAAGTTAAAAGCATATAATAAGCCGCTAGTCATGTGCTGTGCTTCAGGAATGAGATCAGGCAGAGCCACTTCCATTTTAAAAAGTAAGGGCTTGACCGAGGTGTATAATGCCGGCTCGTGGGTGAGCTTAAGATAAACAAAATCAAAATTCTACTTCAAAAGTCTCCTACTTCAGGAGACTTTTTTATTTTTGAATAGATTTAACAAACTGAACCTCCTATTATGAAATATTTTAAAAAGTCTCTCTTTCTATTACTTATTACAACTTTCACCTTCGCCCAAAATAATATTATTCCCACCCCTGTAAGCTATGAACATTCGGATGCCATGTTTATGCTGGATCAGCAAACAAGCATTGACGATAGAACCAATAGCGAAGAAGCTAAATCCTACATTCAGGTCTTCAAAGATTTTTTAGCTCAAGGTGGACTAAAGATTCAATCGCAAAAGGTAGATCAACCAGACAACCTTCACAAAAGCATTCGTATTGAACTCATTAACCAACCAGAACTTGCCAAAGAAGGCTATACACTTGAGGTAAAGGAAAATCTTATTGAGCTAAAAGCCAATGAAGCTAACGGCGTTTTCAATGGTCTACAAACCATTCGTCAGTTACTACCTAGAGACTTTGAAAACTCTCAAAACGGTTATATGGGCATTGGTATGATCATGGGTTGCAAAATCACCGATTATCCACGATTTGGCTGGCGAGGCTTAATGTTGGATGTAAGCCGTCACTTTTTCACAGTAGAAGAGGTTAAAACCTATATCGACAAGATGGCTCAGTATAAATTCAATGTTTTGCACTGGCACCTTACTGATGATGAAGGCTGGAGAATTGAGATTAAGTCATTACCAAAACTTACAGAGGTTGGTGCCTGGAGAGTAGAAAGACACGGGCGTTTTGGGGATACGAGACCTTACCCGGAAGAAGGTGAAGAAGCCACATATGGCGGATTTTATACACAAGAGCAGATTAAAGATATTATCGCTTACGCAGCAGAAAGAAACATAACGGTCATTCCGGAAATTGACATGCCGGGCCATAGTATGGCCGCCCTGGCAGCCTACCCTGAACTATCTGTAAACAAGGAGCCTAAATTCGTCAATCCTGGATCAAAATTTGCCGAATGGCCAGGAGACGGCAGTTTCAAGATGTTGATCGAAAACACTTTAAACCCTACCGACGAAAAGGTTTATGAGTTTGTAGATAAAGTGATGACTGAGGTAGCTGAACTTTTCCCAGCCAATTACATCCATATGGGTGGTGATGAAGCATATCATGGCTACTGGGAAGAGAATGAGCAAGTGCAGAAATTCATGAAGAAAAATAAGATTAAAAACACCCATGAGCTTCAAAGCTATTTTGTGAGTAGAGTTCAGAAAATCATCAACGCTAAGGGCAAAAAGATGATTGGCTGGGATGAAATCTTAGAAGGTGGACTTGATGGCGATGCTGCTGTTATGAGCTGGAGATCTGTAGACGGAGGAATTGAGGCCGCACATAAAGGTCATGAGGTGGTCATGACGCCAAAAAACTGGGTTTATTTAGACTATACACAAGGAGACCACAGTGTAGAAAACCCTATCTATAGTGATCTTAGCTTAGAGCATTCCTATGATTTTGAGCCAGTGCCAGATGGTGTAGACGCTGAATTAGTTTTGGGAGGACAAGGTAACTTATGGACAGAAGTAATTCCGACATTATCCTATGCCATGTACATGACCTACCCAAGAGCCTTAGCCTTGTCTGAAGTATTTTGGTCTCCTAAAGAGAAAAAAGATTGGAACAGTTTTATCAATAGAACCGAACATCACTTTCAAAGATTTGACGCCTCTAATACGAATATCTCCAAGGCTGTATACGAGCCTATCATTCACCTTAAAAACGAAGACGGCAAACTCATATGTGAGTTAGAAAATAATGTACCCAATACAGTTGTTTACTATTCTATAGACAATACCTATCCGGTTCACTTTAGTCATAAATACGAAGACCCGTTTGTTATACCTGAAGGCAATCTTAGTCTAAGGACTCAGACTTATAGAAATGGCAGACCTCTCGGTCGAGAACTAAGGATTCATCGAGACGAACTTGTAAAGAGATTGAAATAAAAATTATCCCCTGAAAAGGGGATTTTTTTTTGAATGGCAACATAAGCCTGTAGTATTGCATCTCAATTAAAAACTAATTCCATGAAAAGCTACTCCATCCTACTCTTCATCTTTTTATCATCATTCCAGGTATTTTCACAAGATCTGGCAGGCCGAAGGATTATTAATGGCTCGCTAAATTTTAATCATTTAAATTCCTTTGATCAATCACCTGTTACCAATCTCCAGTTGAATATTCTCACAGGTAAAATAGCCTCAGATAATACCTATTGGGCTTTTGGCGGGAACATCATTGTCGACCCGTCTCCGTATAACTATAACATAAGCCTGGGACCTGTAATAGAAAGAGGAAAATTTATTTCGCTAATAGATGATTTATACCTGGCTCCCTATTTGGGAGGACGAGTAAATGGCTTATTCGGTGAAATTGAAGGAGCCGAGTTAGCCGTATATGCTGTTCCAATTCGTCTAAACTACCTGCTCAAAGAGCATTTTATGATTTCTGCTAGTTTCGGTTCTGTCAATGCATTAATTAACCTCAATAATTACTATCAGCAATACTCACTCAATGCCTCCCTATCGAATAATGGAAGCTTTGGTATATTCTATACCTTTAAGAAATAATTGACTAACCAATTGAAATACTTCAAATCTCTCCTTTACTCTAGTGCTCTTTTACTACTACTGTCTTGTAAAGAAACCAAGCAGCCTAACGTACTTTTCATTTTAACAGATGACCAAGGTTGGGGTGATATGAGTTCTCATGGCAATGTCCAACTGGAAACCCCAACACTGGACAAACTCGCCTCTCAAGGTGCTGAGTTTGAAAACTTTTATGTTTCACCGCTATGTGCTCCTACCAGAGCAAGTCTGCTTACCGGAAGATATCATTTACGTACCGGGGCCACCTCCGTTTCTAACGGACTTGAAATTCTGGATTCAGACGAGTCAACAATAGCAGAATTATTTAAAAGCAATGGTTATCAAACTGGTATTTTTGGCAAATGGCATAACGGTTCACACTACCCAAACCGACCTACAGATCAAGGTTTTGATGAATTCATAGGTTTTTGTGCCGGTCACTGGAGCAATTATTTCGATACTCATCTGGATAGCGGTACAGTGAACATAGAGACAGAAGGGTATATCACCGATGTTTTAACCGAAAAGGCCATCGATTTCATTGAAAGAAATAAGTCGAACCCCTTTTTATGCTATGTCCCCTATAACGCCCCACATAGCCCTTACCAAGTTCCCGATCCATATTTTGAAAAGTATAAGAATAAAGGACTAGATGATGAGCTAGCTACCGTTTATGGAATGGTAGAAAACATAGATGATAATATTGCTCGCTTACTTCAAAAACTCGATGACACTGGCTTATCTGATAATACTATAGTCATTTTTATGACAGATAACGGGCCCAATGGATATCGCTACAATGGCCATATGAAAGGGATAAAGGGTCATGTAGATGAAGGTGGAGTCAGGGTACCGGCTTTAATAAAATGGTCAGAGAAAATTGCCCAAGGCAAAAAAATCAAAGACCTTGCTGCTCATATAGACCTTTACCCAACTCTTCAAAAACTTTGTAAGCTAAAGCCAATTGAAACCAAACCCTTGGATGGAATAGATCTTAGTGATCTTCTGCTCGGAAATACAAAGAAACTGGAAGAAAGGTCAATATTTTCGCATGTGGCGTTTTTAGAGAAAGATATCAAAGCTAGACCGGGAGCATTGAGGACATCACAGTATCGATTCGTAATAAAAAACGAAGCCGAGCTTTACGATATGACCGTTGACCCAGAACAGAAAAACAATATTGCTCTGCAAGAACAATCATTGACCAAAGAATTTAAGACATCATACCTCGATTGGTTTAAAAATGCCACCCTGTACTATCAGGCTATTAAACCTATCGAGGTAAACACAAGTTTTACTGAATTACCAACCTACGAAGCCGAATTTTTAGGGAATTTAAAGTTTGAAGAAGGCCACGGCTGGGCTCATGATTGGCTGGTCAACTGGTCTTCTGAAGAAGACCAAATAAAATGGCTTGTCAAATCTAGTAAAGAGGTAACGCTCAAGGCTTTTATCAAATATACATGCCCTAAAGACCAAACAGGCAGCACCGTCAAACTTTCAATTGACAAGAACTACATCACATCCACTCTGGAGCACCCTTTTGACCCTCCCCTTTTGATAAGTCCTGACAGGTTAAAACGAAAAGAAGCTTATGAGAAAAACTGGACAGAATTAGCCCTTGGAGAAATCACTATACCTGCCGGAGAACACTATTTAGTGCTTTCAGCAGATAACATCGTTGATAAAGAGGTAGCTGAATTATTTAGCTTAATATTAAGAAAGTAGTCTTACTGCTTTTTATTCTCAAGAATTAATAAGTCTAAGGCCTCCTTTCTCCAGAGTTGATACTCTTCTCGAGGTACCATTAAAGGTACCATATGAGAGCCCAGAACTAGGTCCATATCTCCGTCTTTATCAAAATCTGCCTGTTCGTACACAAGATACCTTCCGGCATCTGTAGCCGAAGACAAATAAGGTTCAAAACGGAAATCACCCAAACCTTTGTAAAAGACAAAGCCCTTTTGTGGTCTATTATTAAAAATGGCAAAATTAGCGATGACCGCCACATCTAATTCGCCATCTTGGTCAAAGTCGTTTACTTCTACCCCGGCAGCACCATGTAAAGGATAAAAAGAAGCCTCTTTAAAATGATTTCTACCGTCGTTTTGATAGAATCGTACGCCGTGATAAGGTTTATGAATAAGCGAGTAATCAGCGTTATCTCCGCTAGCAATCACAATATCCTTAAAACCGTCTTTATTGAAGTCTATAAATTCAAAAGCCGTAGTACCATAAACTGGGGGCAATTGCAGCCATCTATCTGCAATAAAGTTTCCTCTTCCTTTATTCATGAAAGCCGTTACAGACTCATCGCCTTGAGTAAAGAGAGCTAAAATATCTTTAACACCATCTCCGTCAAGATCTTCTACTTTTACCTGAATGGCCCCTGCAACAGGCAGCAATAAGTGCTCTTTATAACCTCCTGCCTTTGTTCCTTCATACCAGGCTAGTTTGCCCACATGAAAGCCAAAATTACAAATGACGTAATCGTCAATTTGATCACCGTTGAGATCAACTTTCTCAAAGAAAACCGGGCGATAGAGATTTTGAATTTTTGGTCCCAGACCATCGCTATTCCTTTCAATTAGTGAACCGATCGGCTCATTATTTGGTCTGATCTCACCGGTGAGCAGAAGTTCATAGTCATTATCACCATTCACTTCAATATCTACCGGTGAACTGGCTAGTTTGATAGAATCTAGAAGCTGAAAGTCAGAATCTAAAATCCTGAACTCACCATTTCTTCTTCCGATAAAGAATTGACCCAACTTTTGATCAAAATGAATTAAAGTATTGGTAGCCTCAGAAAACCGGTTCTTCAGCTTAATCTTTTTTACTTCAAACAAGTCTTCAAGGGCATGAAAGTCCTCATGAACAATGGATTCAAGAGAGTCAGGGGCATTTTTGATATAGTATTCTTGAATTCGCTGCCAATTCTCTGAAGTGATAAGCGGCTCCGATGGAATTAATTCTTCGGCAATATTTCTGGCGTAGGCGGTTCTGCCTGCCATATCCTTTTTGAGAATTTGAGCATCTTCAACACCTAACCATGCTCCCATACGTGGCAGTACATGTTTTTGCCACACTTCCTTGGTAAGCATATCAGGTTCAGGAGCCAAATGACAGCCGCCACAAGAGCGTTTGGCCAGTTTTTCATCAGAATCAAATTCTGAGCAAGAGAAATTGACCAGTAAAACTCCCAGAAATAATACAAAGAATATCTTCCTCATTGGTTTCAATTGAACTGCAAAACAAACCAATAGATGCAGAGTTTGCAATCAATCTCGATCTTTCAAAGGAATCACATACTTACATGCCGTCCAGATTTTATCAATAGCCGAAACTTTAGTGTCAATTAGACCATATTGCATAGCCACACTCTTTACCGAATGATAATTTAAATCGGTTTCTATCCTCGATGTTTTCTTAGGCCAGCTGAGCCAGATCATACCAGATTGTTTAATTCTGTAACGTAAAGTTTTAAGAGCATCATCTAACACATAAGACTCCGTACCGAACCAATGAACAAAGTCTGCCAGTTCGTTTTCTTCACAATCTTCAACCTCCGGAATATGACCAAGTAAGTCAAAATAGTTTTCAGGAAAATTCAATAGAATTACCTTCTGACCATCTTTGAGGCCAAGCTTTTTATAGAGCGGAGTCGCCATGAACTGTACGTTTACTTTTTGGATATTATAGCAATATACGAATTCACAACATCCTTACCATCAATTATTTGAATTTAATAACCTACACTGGTATTCTCTCCTCTTGGGTCAGAAGCTCCTTCTAAAGTTCCATTAGGATGGACCATAATACAGTCCATTCTACCAAGCCTTCTGCCTATCTCTATTTCATAACCTGCACTTAAGAGATATTGGAGTGCTTCGGTATCAAAAGTTGACTCTTCTGTATAAGTCTTATCAGGTAGCCACTGATGATGAAATTTACGGGCATTTACAGCCTGCTGCATACTCATGCCATGCTCCAGCACATTGAGCAATGTCTGATAAACCGAAGTGATAATAGTACTCCCGCCAGGTGTACCGGCCACCACAAATAGCTCACCATCCTTCTCCACGATTGTCGGCGTCATGGATGACAACATTCTTTTACCTGGCTGAATTTCGTTGGCTTTATTACCAATCAAACCAAACATATTAGGAACTCCTGGTTTTACACTAAAATCATCCATTTCATTATTCATAAAGAAACCTCCACCATCTACCACGACTTTACTTCCGAATGCACCATTCAATGTAGTGGTAATTGATACGGCCATTTTGTTTTTATCTACCACGCTAAAGTGAGTGGTTTGGTCAGATTCGTAATAAGGAACATCTCCCCCATCTATTTCAGAACTTAAAGAGGCTTTTGAAGGGTCAAAAGAAGCCCATCTTTCTTGCAGGTATGGCTGACTCATTAATTCCTTTACGGGTACTTTTACAAAATCAGCATCTCCCAGCCACTTGGATCTGTCAGCATAAACTCTTCTTTCAGCCTCTATCATAACCTGAGCAGTCTTACCCGAATTGAATCCCCACTCATCGATCGGATAGGGCTCTGTCAACTTCATTAATTGCAATAAGGCCACACCACCACTGCTTGGTGGAGGCATAGAAATGATATTGTAGTTTTTATAATCTTTCACGATGGGCTCACGCCAAACCGCATCATACTTTTCCAGATCTTCATGAGAGATAATTCCACCGCCGCTTTCCATTTCCTTCACCAGAAGATCTGCCGTTTTTCCTTTATAGAAACCATCAGCACCTTCTTTTTGAATTCGTTTCAGAGATTCAGCCAAATCTTTTTGAATGAAAACCTCTCCGGTTTCAAAATCTGAGCCGTCTGCTTTCACATAGTAAGGAGTATCTTCACCATTGATCTCTCTGAAAGTATCTCGGTATCTGTTCATTCCCCGGGCTTGACCTTCGGTCAAAACCACTCCTTTTTCAGCCAAATCAATAGCAGGCTGTAATAAGCTTTTCCAGCTCATCGTACCTTTCTCTTGGTGTAATTGCACCATGCCATCCACTGCTCCCGGTACACCACTGGCCAGATGCCCTCTTGTACTTAAACCTTTGATAACATCACCGTTTTCATCAAGATACATATCGCGATGAGCCTTCAAAGGGGCTTTCTCTCTAAAGTCAAGACTGCTAGGGGTACCGTCTGCATCTCTGATCACCGCAAAGCCTCCACCTCCGAGATTACCGGCGAAGGGGTGAACCACCGCCAAAGCAAAAAATGTAGCCACAGAGGCATCAGCCGCATTACCTCCTTTCTTAAGGATTTCTACTCCTACTTTAGAAGCTTCTTCATGAGCCGAAGCCACCATTCCATGCTCATTAAATACACCAGCCTTATCACTGACGAAGGCATCCTGGTTTTCATCTTCTACAAATAATTGGAACAGGCCATCTCCCTTCTTAATCTGAGGGGTTTGTTTTGAAGTCTTACAAGCGGCCATAAAAAATATGACTGCAGAAATTATATATAGCTTTTTCACGTAAAAAGGTTTGAGTTAATTGTTAAGAATCCAAAATAGCAAAAGATAATATTTTGATACCACACAAACACCAAACTTGCAACTATCTATTGGTAAAGTTCAATTACAAAATTGTGATTCCAAATATCCATAAGTTTAACCGTTCAAAAACTCATGCAAACGTCCTTATAAAAGCTTTTGAAATTTGTCTCTCTTTTATTTTCCTTTATGTTCTCAATAAACCCGAACAAAGGATGAAGTTTTTCAGAATGGTTTTCGAGAGCTTTCGTTTTGCATGGCAGGCTCTACGTTCTAATGTATTAAGAACACTTCTTTCTTTGCTTGGCGTAACAGTCGGCATCTTCTCTATCATTGGTGTTTTAACCATGGTAGACTCGCTGGAAGCCAATGTTAAAAATGCACTCAGCAGTATCGGTGAGAAAACAATCTACGTAGATAAATTCCCCTGGCTATTTGGAGAAGGAGATTACCCATGGTGGAAATACTTCCAAAGACCTCGCCCAAAATACTCTGAATACGAATATCTCAAAAACAATGTCAAAAATGCCGATGCAGTCACCATTATGGACTATTCGGTAGCTAATGCCAAATACCAAAACAGCAGTTTTGATGCCTTGATACATGGTATCACTTATGATTTTGATCTCATTACTGAAGTTCCAATTATAGAAGGAAGATACTTTACAGAGTCAGAGGTAGATGGCGGCAGAAATGTAGCAATACTTGGTGGGGAGGTAGCCCAAACACTTTTCGATAATGAGAATGGCCTGGGCAAAAGCATCAAAATCAAAGGTCAAAAATTCACCGTTATTGGTATTCAGGAAATAAAAGGAAAGCAACTGGTAGACGTAGGTGGGAATCCTGACCAGAAAATCTACATTCCCTTTCTGAGGCATAAAAGAATGTTTTCCTCAGGAAACCTCTTTGGTATGATCGCCCTTCAGGCATACGAAGACGATGAAAACATGGTCATGCTCGAAAGTGAAATTACCGGACTAATGCGAACTGTTCGGGGCTTAAAGCCATCAGAAGAAGATAATTTTGCTCTTAACAGACCAGATGCAGCAGCCAAAGCTATCAGCTCGGTGTTTGACGCCCTGCGAGTGGGTGGCTACGTCATAGGGGCTTTTGCATTATTGATCGGTGGTTTTGGCATAGCCAATATCATGTTCGTTTCTGTTAAAGAGAGAACCAATATCATCGGTATCCAAAAGTCTTTGGGAGCGAAGAATTACTTTATTCTCTTCCAATTCCTTTTTGAGTCTGTATTTCTATGTATTATCGGAGGTTTGTTCGGCTTACTCTTGGTATATCTCATAAGCTTTGTAAGCCTGGGTCCTCTGGACCTAATTCTGACTACAGGTAATATGGTGGTGGGCCTGATGATTGCCAGTGTAATTGGTATACTTTCGGGTATCATTCCGGCTTCTCAAGCGGCTTCACTAAATCCTGTTATTGCGATACGAGCAAAATAATTGCGAAAAATTGATTTGTTTTGTACTCCATAAAATAAACCTCAACAGATGAAATTTAGAATTTTCTTATTCATTCTTCTTTTGGCTCTAATAGGGGCGTTTTATTATATCAGCACGGGCTATTTCAGCTCAGGCGAAAGAGCAGGAACGCTATCAAAATTGAGTGAAAGAGGATATATTTTCAAAACCTACGAAGGCGTCTTAAACGAAGGCGGATACTCTGGAGAAACTGGTACACTTCAACCTAGATATTGGGATTTCTCGGCTAAAGAAGACTCTGTAGTCACTAAATTAAGACAAGCACTGAGTACCGGTGAAAGAGTGACCATCGTTTACCAAGAGAAATTTGTCAAATTCCCGTGGAATGGTGACACCAAGTATTTTGTAGTGGATGTTGTTTTCTTGCCACAGCCGCAGGAACCGACCTACCAAAACTACCCTCAGCAGCAAACACCGACTCCTCAACCAAATGATCAATTACCGCAACAGCAGCAACAAGCTCCTGCGATGATTGACAGCACTGTTCAGACAGAACCGGTTTAGATTTTCACAAATGACTTCGAATGGCTTCTGCCATTATTAGATATAAATTGAACGAAATACCTTCCAGATGGGAGGTATTTTGTGTTTAGCCTCTCCCCTTCTCTAGGTGCTTCAAACACCCTGCCTTGTTGATTTATCACTTTCAGTTCTGCCACTTCTTCCGCTTCTGGGAGTACTAAATAATCAATACTCGGATTTGGGTAAACCTTAAATTGCTGAAACTCAGAAAGACTTAAAGGACTCAAACTCACCTGAGAAACCTCTTTCATGACATAATTATAAGGGTCAAATGTCATCTTGGTCAATTCTTTTCCGCCCGTCTGCAGTTCAAAACTCTGCGAAGACTGGTCAACAAAAACCTTTTGAATTTCTGTGGAGCCATCGGTGAATGTAAGTTCCAGCTCAATTGGATAAGTAAACGTCTGAGTACCCAATAGCGGACTCTGCGTCACCTCCACCATCACCGTTTCTCCGCTTTGTTCCCAACCATAGGTGTATTGAGGATAACCTGTCCCGAAAATCCAATTATCAAAGTAATACTGCAACGACTGCCCATAGACTCTCTCTGCCACCAATTGGAAATCCTCAATAGAAGCAGCACCATAAGCAAACTCTGTATTCTGAAATTCTTTCAAGGCGGCAAAAAATAGATCATCGCCCATGATACCTCTAAGCGTATGTAAAATTAGTGAGCCCTTCAGGTAAGTTTTAGGAAAGTCAAAAATGGCAGAAACTGAATTGGTATTTTGAATAGCCACCGTTCCTGTAACACTTTTAGCATTGAGCATATAGCGAGCAACTTGCTCATCATACGTACTTTTACCAATCAATTGCTCAATGGCATATAAATTTAAAAACTCAGCAAAACCTTCATTGATCCAGATGTCTCTCCACGTTTTGCAGGTCACTTTGTTCCCGTACCATTGATGAGCTAACTCATGAGCAATCAGCCCAAAAGTAAAGCCCCCCATACTACTGATGGTTTGATGCTCCATACCTCCACCAAACTCAAACATGGCATGCCCATACTTTTCATTGATGAATGGATACTCACCTAACTTTTCTGAGAAAACCTCCATCATATCGTCCGTCAGATTCAATAAGGTGTTCACATTAGCATCTGCCGCCACTTCTGGGTATAGATAGTCATCAATTGGTAATGTTTTACCTGAGGCAGAGGTATAAGATCTTTGTTGTAAAGTATAATTTGAAGCGGCTATGGATATCAAATAATGAGCAATCGGATATCGGTGTTTCCATTTGGCAGTTTTGGTCCCATCCCCATTATTCACTTCCTCTTGTAAAAGCCCTTGTGATACCGAAGTGAAAAACTCAGGAAGGGTAATCCAGACGTCACAAGAATCTGCTTTATCCGCTTGATTATCTATACAAGGCCACCACAAAGGGGCATCATAAGGCTCACTGAGCGTCCAGATAACGGGCTCACCCGAGCCATGAGTATCAAATTCTATTGAATATGAGTTATCATTCTGAAGTGGCACTCCATGATAATAGACAGTACATTGAAATATATCATCTGCAATCCTAGGTTCAGAGAAATCAACTTCAATTCTATCCGCTGCATGAGTGTAAGCCGTAATCTCATCATTCACAAGTACAGAGTCTACCGTTAGATTACTGCTCAAATTCAAAAAGAATTGACTTAACTCCGGGGCTACTACTTTATAGGATCCTTGTACTTTTGCAATCAAGTTTTTTGTACCAGGCTGTATAGTTAAATCAAGAAAATAATACCCTGCGTCTATGCTACCATCACCGGGATACCTCAATGATTTAGAACTTAGAAGACCTTGCCCAGCTTTCATTTTACCTAAGGCACATCCATAAGCGTCAAAATCCTCCAGCTGTGCAAACGAGAAATGGCTACTAGTGAATAGTAGACTCAGTATCCAAAAACTTAGTAGACCTTTTCTTTTCATAATTGACGAATTACAATATTCTTCTATTTATTCTATAAACGGAATTGCTCGCAAAAAGAGCTATTCAAAACAAAAAAAGCCCCGAAAAGGGGCTTTTAATATTATTGTCCAGAGAATTAAACACTCATGATGTCTTTCTCCTTCTCCTGATACATCTTCTCTGCTTTTTCAATATAGGTATCTGTTAGCGATTGAACATTTTCCTCACCTATTTTGATAGCATCTTCAGACACACCATCATTTTTCAGTTTCTTTAGATCATCATTGATCTCCTGTCTTACCTTTCTGATGTTGATCCTGGCAGTTTCTATTTCGCCTTTGGCCTGTTTGGCTAGTTCTAAGCGTCTTTCCTCCGTCATCGGTGGTAGATTCAGACGAATAATCTCACCATCATTGGTTGGAGCCAGACCAAGGTTAGCATTGATGATTGCTCTTTCAATATCTTGCAATAAGCCTTTTTCAAAAGGACGAATAGCAATTGTACGGGCATCAGGCGTTGTAATTGAGGAGGCTTGATTAACAGGAGTAGGTACTCCGTAATACTCTACCATAACTCCATCAAGCATACTTACATTTGCCTTACCTGCTCTTATTTTCTTTAATTCTGAGGCAGTATATCGCAAGGCTTTACCCATGCCCTCTTCTGCCATCTCCATTAACATATCTATTTCTTCCATATCGGTCTTATTCTAATTTCTTTATTGAAATATTAAGGACTAAAATTCGATAACGATTAATCTTTAACTAAAGTACCTACTTTTTCGCCTGAGACTACGCGAAGAAGGTTTCCTTCCTCATTCATATCAAACACGATAATCGGCATTCCATTTTCCTGACAAAGCGTGAAAGCTGTTTTATCCATCACTTTTAATCCTTTATTGATGGCATCTGTAAATGAAATCTCATCATACTTTTTGGCATCAGGATCTTTCCTCGGGTCAGCAGTGTAAACTCCGTCTACACTTGTGCCTTTCAAAAGCACATCTGCCTCTATTTCATTCGCTCTTAATGCTCCACCAGAGTCCGTTGAGAAAAATGGATTACCGGTACCGGCACCAAAAATCACTACGCGACCTTTCTCCAGGTGCCTGATAGCCCTTCTTCTAATAAAAGGCTCAGCTATCTGTTCCATTTTTATAGCAGATAATAGCCTTGTCTGGATATCATGATTCTCCAATACTGACTGGATGGCCATTCCATTGATAACTGTGGCCAACATACCCATATAATCTCCCTGAGTACGATCAATACCCGAGTCTGCAGAAGCACCTCTGTAGATATTACCACCACCAATTACAATGGCGATCTCCACACCGGCATCTACTACTTTCTTAATTTCTTGAGCAAATTTGACTAGAATTTTTGAGTCAATAACGTGGCTCTTATCTCCGCCGTTTAAGGCTTCGCCACTAAGTTTGAGAAGGATTCGTTTGTATTTAATCGACATCTATGAGCAGGTTTCCGCAAATATAGTTGTTTCTCATATTAAGTAAATAAGAATTTACTTCCTGTTAATAAGATAAACTCCCACAAGCGTAATGCCCATTCCTAAATAATGCCAAATAGAAATGAGTTCTCCGTCTAACAAACCCGCCATTACCGCCACAATAGGAATAAGATAGGTCACTGAGGAGGCAAATACCGGCGATGTCTTCTGAAGCAAATAATTAAATACCACCAATGCCAAAGAAGTATTGATCCCAGCTAGACAGAGCATATATATTAATATTTGTCTGTTTTCCGGAGCCAGAATTTTTTCAAAGAAATCTGTGAAGGGCAATACCATAAAAGCTAAAACGCCAACAATTAAGAACGCTACCGAAGTGAGATAAAGCGGCTTTATATCACTTAAATATTTGCTGATAATATTGACATTAAAACCATACATCATTGTGGCAAACATGGCTATCAGAGCATACGGATTCGCAAAATTAAGCTGACCATCATTCCCAGATAGTACCAAAAGCAGGCTACCACAAAAACCAAGAAGAATTCCAATAACCTGAAACCTCTTAATGACCACGGAGAATATTAAAGCCCCAATAATCAAAACAAATATGGGTGTGGTAGAATTTAGAGTACCTGCCAGTGAACTATTGAGTTTAGAACCAACCCAGGCATAGATAAATGCAGGGATAAGGTTTCCAAATAAACCAGCCAGTGTAATCCATCCCAGTTGCTTCTTTGGTACAATTTTAAAACCTCGATATGACCAGGGTAGCAAAAAAACTCCAGCCAAAAAGACACGAGCTGCTCCTAGCTCTATTGGTGTGAGCACCACAACAATCTTTTTAATAAAAAGGAAAGAAAGGCCCCAAATAACACTGAGAAATAATAGAATCCCCCAAGAGACAACATCCTCTGAGACAGACTTTTGACGTATAGCTTTTATCATCTAATTTTAACCCATTTAGGTGGGTAATCAAAAATAGACAAATACTTTGAATGGGTAGATTCTTGGGGAAGCCAAAGGTTTGTAGCAGACGAAGATATTCCCTTATTTTACAATAAAACCTAAATAGAAAACAAATTCAACCCATCATGAAAAAACTCATTGTCCTATCCATGGGACTGGCCGTGTTAAATTGTACTCCAAATGAAAATGCTACAGAAGAGCCAAATGAAGAAGTAGCCATCGTCAATAGCAAAGATGTAAAGACCTTAGAAATCGGTTCTCAAGCCCCCGATTTTCGTTTGAAAGGCATTGATGACGAATTCCACTCCTTAGAAGAATATGAAGATGCAGATATTCTGGCTGTATTGTTTACATGTAACCACTGCCCTACTGCACAGGCCTATGAAGAACGTGTTCAAGAGTATGTTAATACATATGAACCCAAAGGTGTCAAACTGGTGGCCATTAGCCCAAATGCAGACAAAGCCGTTAGATTCGATGAACTGGGTTATACAGACCTCAATGACAGTTTTGAGGAAATGAAAACCAGAGCTGCAGATAAGAGTTTCACCTATCCATATTTATATGACGGTGCTACTCAACAAGTAGCTGCCAAGTATGGTCCGGTGGCTACTCCCCACATTTTCCTTTTTGACAAAGATCGTAAGCTTCAATATCAGGGAAGAATAGACAATGATGAGCATATTGGTAAGGCTACAATTTTTGATCTCAATAAAGCCACTGATGAAATGCTGGCAGGCAATACTCCCGAGGAGCAAACCACAAAAGTCTTCGGATGTTCCATCAAGTGGATGGAGAAAGCAGAGTCAAAGTTGGCAGAAGTAGAAGGTTGGAAAGAAGAAGAAGTAAACCTGGCCAAAGCCGACCTCACAAAGCTGTCTGAAATTATGGCCAATAAGGAAGGTAAGAAATTTAGACTGGTCAATGTCTGGGCCACATGGTGTGGTCCCTGCGTAGCAGAGTTTGATGGCTTGGTACAATCTGATAAGATGTACCGAAACCGCAATTTTGAGTTTGTTACCATTTCAAATGACGAGGCCGATAACTTTGATAATACGCTGGCCTTCCTGAAAAAGAAATACGCAAGCAATACCAATTATATATTAGAGGAGGGAGTCAATAAATATGACATGATTGAAACCATTGACCCCGACTGGCAAGGTGCTCTGCCATATACCGTTTTACTTTCTCCTGAAGGAGAAAAACTGTATGCTCAAATGGGTGAAATTGACGTCAATGATCTCCGAAAAAATATAGCAGATCAGATAGGACGTTATTTTGATTGATTCAGATACTATTTTGACGAATTTAAAATGGCTGCCAAATGGCAGCCATTTTTTTTGACCGTTCATACACTTTTCACTGATCTCAATGCCATTTTTTGTATTATCAAAAGCTTCTTTTGCACAAAATTCACTATACTTATACTGCTTTAGCCCAATTTTAATAAATAATATCAAAATAGTATCATTTCAAATCAAAGACAGTACAGTATAGGCTTTAAATCTTTTTAAGATAAACTTGTACTTATTCATGTATTTCTAAAGCATACATGAGTGTTTTTGGTAACTCAAAATTCAACCTTTTTAACACAAAAAACCCTCTTTTAAAACCAATTTTTTATTCAAACTTAACTCTATTTTAAATGAAAAAAACTAGACTAAGAGACACTGAAAAGCCTCTTCAAAAAAGGCTTTGGCAGTCGCTCACATTAAGTAGCAGCTTAGCTCTCTGTTTCTTGTTTGTAGCCATGCAATCGGTTGCCCAAGTTACGGGGACAGTAAATGATGATACCGGAGAATCTCTTCCCGGTGTAAGCGTGGTAGTCAAAGGTACTACAGTAGGTACTACTACAGATGCTGAAGGTAAATACGAGGTACAAGCCAGCCCAAATCAAACCTTGATTTTCTCATTCGTTGGTTATGTATCTCAAGAAGTAGCGGTTGGCAACAGAAATGTAGTTAATGTTTCTCTTGCTACAGATGCCGCCTCATTGGAAGAAGTAGTAGTTATTGGTTATGGTACTCAGAAAAAGAGTCAGTTAACTGGTGCTATTTCTACAGTTAAATCGCAGGACATCAAAGATTTGCCTATCGAGAATACACAACAGGCACTTCAAGGTCGTGTAGCAGGGGTAGATGTAATGCAAGCTGGTAGTAAGCCAGGAACTCAACCTCGTGTTGTAATCAGAGGTCGTCGCTCTCCTAACGCCAGTTCAGATCCCCTGTATGTACTCGACGGAATTCCTCTTGCCGGAGGTATAGGTGATATCAACCCAAATGATATTGCTTCTATGGAAGTATTGAAAGATGCGTCTGCTACGGCAATCTATGGTGCCAGAGGTGCCAATGGTGTAGTGTTGATTACGTCAAGAAGAGGATCATCTTCGGGAAAACCAACTGTTTTCTATGATGCCTATTATGGTATTTCTGAGGCTCTAAATACGTTTCAGTTCATGAACGGTGAGCAATTTGCCGCAGCAAAAAGAGAAGCTTATCGTCTAAAGAACCCGGATGGCACATTAGGTGAGCTTCAACCTGACGATGTAGTCTTTACATCTGTAGAATTAGATGGTATCGCTCAAGGGAGATCTACTGATTATGTAAATGGATTACTACGTCAAGGTAACAGAATGAACCACTCTTTTGGTGTATCTGGCGGAAGCGATAAAACAAAATACTATATGTCTTTAAACTACTATAAAGACAATGGTATTATCTACAATCAGGATTATGCCAGAAGCGTATTGAGAGTTAACCTGGATCATCAGTTAACGAAAAGAATCTCAATGGGGATGTCGACTTTCATTAACTATTCAGTTAGAAACGGAGAAAGCTTTAATCCACTTGGAGGAGCAATGCGTGAAAACCCATTAGGCCAGCCGTATAATGCTGATGGAACCTTAAACTTCCTACCTACGGAAGATGGTCTTCGTTCAAACCCATTCTCTGAAATTGTAGACGGAGCATTTATTGATAGAAGAAAAACTAACAGAATGTTCTCTGGTATTTACGCACAGGCAGAAATCATTGATGGACTAACCTACAGATTTAATTTTGGTCCTGACTTCGCTGTGGACAAGAGAGACCTTTTCCAAGGTACATTTACAAACGCTCGTCGTTTGGCTCCACCTAGAGCAGCGACAGATAACGCGACAAGATTTAACTACACTGTTGAAAATATCTTGAATTATACGAAGGATATTGGCAATCATAATCTGAACTTAACAGCTGTACAGTCTTACCAAAAAGACAATTTTGAAACGAATGGAATTACAGTTCAAGATATCCCATCTGAAACTCAACAATTCTATAACTTCGGTAACGCTGCAATCATTGAAGGTGTAAGATCAGATTTACAACAGTGGGCTTTACTATCATACATGGGTCGTATTAACTATGGCTTTAATGATAAGTATCTCATTACAGCTACACTTAGAGCTGATGGTGCATCACGTTTCGGTGCCAACACAAAATGGGGTTACTTCCCTGGTGTAGCAGTGGCATGGAACCTGTCTAGTGAAGATTTTATCAAAAATATCTCTGCTATAGACCTTGCTAAGTTTAGAGTGTCTTATGGTAAAATTGGTAACCAGGCTATCTCTCCATATCAAACTCAAGGTCTGTTAAGCCAGCAAGCTTATAACTTCGGTCAAACAGCCTACTTCGGATATGCTCCTAGCACAATTGGTAATCCAGATCTTAGATGGGAATCATCAACGACATTGAACGTTGGTTTAGACTTCAGTTTATTTAGAGGAAGAGTTTACGGTACATTAGAATATTATGATGTAACCACCAGTGACCTTCTTCTTTCTAGAAACTTACCTCCTTCTATTGGATTTACAGAGGTAACTACAAACGTAGGTGCCACAAGAAATAATGGTATAGAAGGTACATTCAGTACAGTAAACATTGACAATCGCAATGGATTTAAGTGGTCTACTGACTTTACATTCTTTAAAAACAAGGAGCAGTTCGTAGAACTTCCAAGTGGAGATGATATAGGAAATGGCTGGTTTATTGGTCAACCACTTTCTGTAATTTATGATTGGGAGAAAATAGGAATTTGGCAGTCAAACGAATTTGACGAGGCTAGATCTTACGATGCTGAAGTTGGTGAAATCAAAATTCGTGATGTAAATGGAGATGGAGCATACTCAGCAGATGACCGTGTTATTCAGGGTTCTGGTGTACCGAAGTTCTCTGGTGGTATTACCAACAGATTTAAGCTGAACAACTTCGATTTCTCATTCTTCGTGTATGCAAGATTAGGTCAGAAGATCAGATCAAACTTCCATACCAATAATAACACCCTATTTGGTCGTTATAATAATATCGTTGTTGATTACTGGACTCCTACTAACCCTACAAACGAAACTCCAAGACCAAATCAAAACCAGGAGTTCCCGGTTAGAAACTCTGCTTTAAACATCTTTGATGGTTCTTTTGTCAAAGTTAGAAACATCAATCTTGGTTACAGATTCGCTCCTGAATTAGTTAATAAGTTAGGTATGCAGTCACTTAGGCTTTACAGCTCTATTCAGCAGCCATTCATTTTTGCTCCATTTGTATCTAAATACAATGGTATCGATCCTGAAACTGACATAGACGCCAGTCTGGATGGCAATGTGAGTCCATCTGCTTGGACAGCAACTGTAGGTTTAAATGTTACTTTCTAATTCAAACGCATTTTATTACTAATGAAAAATAGATTTAAAAATATACTAAGAAGATCTGCGAAAGTTGCGAGACTCGCTGTTCTTCCGTGTGCATTGATGCTCAGCACCCAAAGCTGTGAAGACGCTTTAGAGGAAACTGTTATCAGTAACCTTTCAAACGATTATATCAATACACCAAAAGGCTTTAATGACGCCTTATCAGCTGCTTACGGTTTCTTGCGTACTTATTATGCACAGGAGATCAGCATGACCATGAGCCAAATGGGTACAGACACCTTTACAAATGGTGCTGATGGTGGTTATAAAAAGTATAACCAGTACACTTCAAACCTTGATTCTCAAGATAACTGGGTTCTTACTCTGTGGAGAGAGTTCTACAAAGGAATCAATACTTGTAATGCAATAATTGATCGAAGTGGTGAAATAGAAGGCCTATCTGCTACTGCTGTTACAGAAGGTGTAGCACAGGCCAAAGCTCTAAGAGCATTATTTTACTTTACTCTTGTACAGCACTATGGTGGACTTGACCTCAGAATTTCTGAGACTAACGGACCAATTACTGAGATTACCCGATCTTCAGAGGAGGCAGTTTATGATCAAATCATCAAAGATTTCAATGATGCTTATAATGATCTTCCTGCTCAATCTGCTGAATGGGGACGTTTTACTCAGATGGCGGTAGATGGGTTCCTTACCAAGGTGTATATCACAAGGGCTACACGTTCATTTGGTTCTGCAGCAGATTATGCAACAGCTGAACAGTACGGTAAAAAAGTAATCAATAATTACGATCGTGAATTATTAGGTGACTTTTCTGAGATTTTCCAACTAGATAATGACGAAAACAAAGAGGCAATATTCTCAGTGCAGTTTACGTACGACTTACTTTCTGCAGGTAGTTATGGTAACAGATGGCACCTTTATTATCTAATGGAGTATGATACTCAGCCAGCTATGAGCCGTGTTCTTCATATTGGTCGCCCTTGGAAAAGACTACGTCCTACGGACTACACGTATAACACGGCATTTGTTAATCGTGATGTAGATTCTCGTTATGACAAAAGCTTTAAAAAGGTATTCTACGCTACGAAAGAAGGAACTTTTGATACTTTCTTAGACAAGTCAAAACCTTCAATTACAGTGGCTGTAGGTGATACTGCGATCTATATGCCAGGTTATGAAATGCCTGAGGCTGAAAGAGCTACAAAACCTTATCAGGTATATACACCTAGCATGTATCAGGAGAAACAATTTGGTGTTCTTTCCAAGTGGTTAGATCCAAACCGTGCAAGTATCAATGAGGTACGAGGTGGCCGAGATATGGTTCTGATAAGATTGGCAGACATTCACCTTTTGGTGGCTGAATGTTTAATTCAGCAGGGTAAGCAAGCTGAAGCGGCAGAGCATATCAACTTAATCAGAAGAAGAGCCGCATTCCCGGGAATGGAGTCGCAAATGGAAATTGATGCAAGCCAGGCAACAATGGAAATGATCTATGACGAGAGAGCTCGTGAACTATTGGGAGAAGGCCACAGATGGACTGATCTGAAGCGTTGGGGTAATCTTGTAGAGAGAGTTAAAGCTCATAACCCTCAAGGTGCAGACAATGTATCAGCTAAGCATTATTACAGACCAATTCCACAAGCTCAGATTGACCTTGTAGATGGTGGTAATTCTGCCTTCCCGCAAAACGACGGCTACTAGTTTAGTTAGTTTTATAAAAGAGTGATGAAGCACCTCTGTTTATTCAGGGGTGCTTCTCTTTTATGGAGTTCTAAGTCTTTTTTAAACGTATTTGATGAGGAGAAGTTTTAGGGATTCTTTCAATCAGTCCTCTGGCTTCCAGATCTAATTTTACAGAAACGACATACCATGGTACACTACCAGAAAAATTATCCGTCAGGTCTTTTTTAGCTTTATCATTCAAATACTGATAAGTCATGGCACCCTCTTCCTCTAAAGCTCTGAGAATATAATCCTTGATTAATATATATTTTTCAAGGCTGATATTGACACCTTTTTTACCTTCTGGGTGTAATGTGAGAATCTTATCAGACATTGTTACTTAAAATGTTCTCCTTCAGTTACTCCTTTCCAGTCATCAGTTCTAAAAGGTGAGGCAGGCAGGCCTTGTTTATTATATAAATTGGAATCTACTGGGGAATTAGACCAGCCGTATCGTACAGCAGCAGGCTTAGAAACTTCAGGATGTGAAACCACCACTGTATTACCATTTATCTCTGCTTTAGCAAAGTAAAACTTCTTATCTGCTCCTGCTATTTCAAAGCCTTTGAGGTAGCCAAACTTATCTTTGGCTTCTAGCCCACTACCAATACTGTTAAATGTCAATGTGGCCTTTCCTTTCTTAAAACTCACCGAACTAAATCTGGGACCCGATCCTACGATCGACATTCCGTAGGTATTCTGCAGAGCATTCAGTGCTAATCTTAGACCCACATCCTGCTTATTTCTTGGGTGTATATCATGAGGATTTCCAATATCAATAGTCACCGCTTCTCCCGTTTTAGGCAGTGCTAAGGTCATACTTTGAGCTTCGCGGAGTTCAGCCCAGTCAGATCCGGTATTGCTATCATTAAAAGCCCCGTAACTTGATAACTGCACCCAGTAAAAAGGGAAATCTTTCCCCCATTTAGATCGCCAGTCTTTAATTAACAGAGGAAAAGATTCACGGTAATCAAAAGCTCTGCCGGCGTTTGATTCGCCCTGATACCACAATGCTCCCTGCATGCTGAGGCCTACCAGCGGGGCTATCATGGCATTATAACATAAAGCACCTTCATTATTCATCCAGGCCTTGTAATGACGGGGAGACTCCCAGCTAGGCCTGGCTTTCCAATCCCCATTCATTAAGGGTACTGAGCCATTTTGAGTAACTAATTTGAAATCCTCCCGATTCCCATACAGCCCCATAGCTCGCCATTCCGGATCTCTGTTTTCTGAAAATTTAACCAATAGGCTGTTCTTCCCCTGCTCAAGGATACCTTCAGGAATTTGGAAAGAAATTTCATTCTCAGTATATCCATGATAGACCATTTTACCATTGACATAAAACGTAAGATCTCCGCTACATTCACCAAAAAATACTTTTGAGGTACCGCTGGTCTGTGCCTTATCAAGTTCTATTTCTTTTTGGATGTAAACGGTGCCGCGGAATGAAGGCACGCCTTTCCAATCCCACTGATACATGGGGTCTATCTCTTTCCAGCCGGCAAAATCATAAGAGTTCTTAAGATAGTCGGTCTCTGAGAGTGTTGTAATATCAAAACTGGGATCATCATGAAAAAAGGCGATTGTCTGCTTTTCCATCTTTTGATTTGAAGACACCCAGTCATTAGGCATTTGCGAAGCGTACTCAGAGAGAATCTCAGAATTCAGCATCCCACTTTTACTTATCCAGGTCTCTACATGTGACCCACCCCAGGAAGAATGAACCAGCCCTACTGGCACGCCAAGCTCACGGGTAAGTTCTCTGGCAAAGAAATAGCCTACTGCCGAAAAGCCATCAACGGTCTCAGGAGAACAAACTTCCCACGCTGCTTCCTTTATTTCGCTTTGGGGTGAAAACTCCAGAGATTTTGGCACTTCTATATGTCTGATGGTAGGCCAGTTTGCCTCAGAAATCTCCTCTGCAGCATTATTTACAGCGGCCACTTTCCACTCCATGTTTGACTGCCCACTGCAAAGCCAGACCTCCCCTATTAGTAAATCATTTAGCGTAACAGATTCATTATTATCTGAAATTTTCAGCGTGTATGGGCCACCGGCTGGCAGGGCATCCATGCTTATCTGCCATCTTCCAGAATCATTTGTCCTAGCCGTATATTTCTTACTGTTGAAAACTACAGAAACCTCTTCTCCTGTGTTATTGAATCCCCAGATCTTGATAGGCTCATTGCGTTGCAAAACCATGTGATCGCCGAAAATATTGGCCACTTTCAGCTGGGCACTAGAACTAAGAAAATTAAAAAGAACAAAAACTGTTAGGATGAAAGCTCTCATTTTTATTTATTCTATAAAACGTTTATTGGTCAACTGATTTTCTCTTACCTGTTAACCTAAAATACAATTTAAAGTCAATATTAAATTGATGTTTAGTCACTCTGATATTTGAGTAATCTTGAAGCAATTCTTTTAATTTATTCTCACTAATTGAGTCATAATTTTCAATATATATACTCTCTCCATTTGACAAATAAGCGTATGCATCAAGTTGACCTTGCTGATACAAGTGTCTTATAGGGATTTGGAATGCACCTTTTCCTATATGATACCCTGCTTGAAGAGAAAATTGAAGCTTCTTTTTTCTCCCCATTAACACACCTAAATTATTCTGAAGTTTAATTTCCCTGTTATCATTAAAAGCCAAATCAGTATCTAATCCTTTAATTAAAAACGGAGCAGAGTAATTGAGATAATCAATCTTATTCTCAAAGAATAAATTTGGGATAATAAAATACTTATATCCCAAGGCCAATCTTTTACTTTGATTAACCGGAATAAGACTAGGCAAATGTGTCCCTAAACCTACCCAAATATTTCTATGCCGAATATAATTTAAGTTAAAAGCTAATTTATCCCGTCTGTATTCTAAACCAATATTTGGCCTCGACTGAATCCAATGAATTAAACTCTGATCTACAAATAATTGAGATCGAGCTTCAATCATGATTGAGCAAAATAGAAGTGTCAAAAAAAACACATTTTTCATTTCTATCTAAAACTATATCGAGTGTTTAGATTAACGAAATAACGTATCAATCATCAATCGTTTGAAACACCATTTGTCTAAAAAGGTCTCCGGTGTAATCTCCACCTACCCGCTGGGTTTGCTTCATGATGATTCCGATGACATTCTCTTTAGGATCTGCAAAATACTGGGTATTGAAATAACCGCCCCAGCGAAACGTGCCCTGGCTCCCTTTCCCACCTCTGGATGCTCCGTATTCATTCAGAATTTCAAAACCAAGACCAAAGCCAGAATGGTCTACATAAATATCTCCGAGCTGATCCTGAAGCATAAAATCTACGGTAGTTCTACTCAACAGTCTAACACCGTTATACTCGCCTTTATTAAGATACATCTGCAAAAAAGTAGCATAGTCTTTCAGGGTACTAGAAAGTCCTGCTCCACCGCCAAAAAATGTTTTCGCCCCTGTCTTGGGGTAATTAACATCATAAAAGGTATCTGTAAAATGCACCCAGTTGCCCGTTTCGTCTTTGGTCTGTACCTCCACCAGTCTGCTGGTTTTATCGGCAGGTAAGTAAAACCAGGTATCTGTCATTTGCAGAGGCTCAAAAATATGTTTCCTCAGATACTGGTCAAAGGGCTCTCCACTCCAGATTTCTATTAAATAACCCAGCACATCTAAACCTTCTGAATAAGTGAACCGCTCACCGGGCACATGGTGAAGCGGGAGCTTCGCCAGCCTTTTTACACTTTCTTCTATAGTTACAGGCTCAGTAGTAAACAGGTCTGTAATCCCTGCTTTTTTATAGATGGCTTTGAATCGCTCATCGCCGTCTATTACCCCATAACCTATTCCGGAAGAGTGAGTAATGAGATGCCTTATAGTAATTTCCTTACCTGCCGGCTTGGTAGTATAGCTGCTATCTGCCATTCTAAACCGATCGAGCACCTGCGGATTTTTAAACTCAGGAATGTATTTTGAAACAGGGTCATCTAATTGAAACTTCCCCTCTTCCCAGAGCATCATGGCAGCGGTGGTAGCTATAGCTTTTGTCTGAGACGCAATTCTGAAAATAGCATCTTTCTGAAACTCCTTTTTATTCACTACGTCTGAATATCCAAAGGCCTGGTGATAAACAATTTTGCCATTTCTTACGATAATGGCCGCCGCACCGGGAATCACGTTATCTGAAATAGCTTTTTCTATCATTCCGGAGACCCGCTCTAATCTTACAGAAGATATACCTGCGGTCTCTGCTTTTGCAGGACTAATTGGCGGTGTTTTTTTTAAAGAAGGAGTTTGAGCTGAAGCAAAAAGTGAAAGGCAAAGCCCTAACGTTAAAAATGGTAGTTTCATAAGTTCAATAGAAATGGTCGAGTCCTCAAAACTACATAAAATCACCCTCAAAAGTCCCTTAAATGGGGCATTTCAAAGAAATCAAAATATATTGTAAATTTGTCCAACCCTGACCGTAGTCTATTATGACCCATTTCATGAAAGCTAAAATTAAAAAGACAGTGCTTTTTGCATTGCTCTTTATGGCTTCCAAATGGTCAATTATCCTTTTACTTTATCATTCAGATTACTGGAGTTATTGGTTTTTACTTCTATTTCCAATCGCCGACTTTATTGCTGCCATAGCAGCCATCATTTATCTGAAAGGCAACTTCAAAAGGTATTTTGCAGCAGAAATAGAGTCTTTGTTTCCCAAGAAACATAAAAGTGTGCTGGCAGCAATAGACGCCCGCTATGAAACCATTCTACATGAAGAGGGCATTCTTAAGAAATCTGAGAATCCGCTCGACAAACGACTTAATCTAGCTGGGTATTTTCTGGCTTTTATTCAGGAAATGGAAGGTAGAAACCTGGAAATGGATGAAATCAAAAATAAGTGTTTGCGAATAGCCAAAGCTTATACCAAACCAAAGAATAAACTCCACGGATGGTTCTTAAAAATGGGGCCAAATCTTATGCGATTGCCCTATTACGATAGCTATTTACGAAAACTTAATAACCGGGTATCGCATAAAAAACAGCCTTTGGGTTTCAGGGCTGAGATACTTTCTGGTTTTGATAAAACCAATCTGCGGTTTAAGGTCAATGTGCTGGAATGTGGAATAAGTAAGCTCTTCAGAAAAAAGGAAGTCAAACCCTATGAAAGCATCATTCTGGAGCTTGATCAATTAACAACACAGCTGGGAGGTTTAAACCTCAAAAACATCTCCATAAACAAAGAAATCCAGGTATGTGATTTCACCTATCAGCATTCTTAGTAGGCCACCGTTCCCGGCTTATCATATCCTTTGCGGACATCGTCTATTACCAATACCCAATCATTTGCCAGACCAGAAGAAGGAGCCACAGCACTAAAAGAACCGAAATTTTGAGTTTGACCCAATAAAAAAGTAGCACCTGTGCGTGGATCATACCACCAGACATTGAGTAGCTGCCCTCGAAGTTCTTTTGTATTGATATTGATGGTTTTACCCGTAGGCACATAGATCATAGCGTAGGTGCCACTATCATCTCTGGTGGCAATGGCATACTCCAGATCTTCTGGCTGCTCACTTTCTATCAAAGATTGATCTGGAATTCTATCAAAGTATGGCCTGGAAAGCATCAGGTTTTTTAAATGCTTTACCTGATTAGCCATGGGTAAATCCAGAGCAGCATGCCACGGTCTTAGAGGGTTATTCACTCCTGCATCTTTCGCAGTATGCATTTGCCATACATCATGGCAGCCATAGCTTTGACCAGCAGCACCGGCAAATACATTCCAATACATAATTCTTCTGATATCTGATGCTGTACTATACCCCTTGTTCTTGGCATCAAAACAATTCGGGTGATCTTCATAAAGCGGCTCACCATCTATGGTAGGCTTTACAGGCTCTAACTGATAGTCATGACTGATCTTCTGAAAGGTAAGTCCGTCTGGACAGTGGCCGGTTTGATGAAGATTAAAGTTTAACCACTCTTCTTTATGAAACCAATTAGAGCTACCGCCCAGTGAGGCTGGCTGAGGATGAAATGTAAAAATACCATCAACAAATAAACCTAAACCTTCTTTTATACCTCTGGCCATTTCATTCCAAACCTGCACATCTTTCGAGTTTTTTCTGGGGTTTCTATCACCGCCTAGTACCCAAATGATGTTGTTTTGCGAACGCAGCCTAAGAGCCAGTGATTTACCGAACTCATACGCATTTTTTTCATTGAAAATTTCCGGGCCTGCACCCCAACTTTCCTTAAATAATTTATCTCCCCAAGTGGGCAAAAAAGCTACATATAATCCCAGGGAATCTGCCTTTTCCATTACCCATGCTACATTATTAAAGTACTGCACGTTTATTTTGATAGGATCTGTACTATCCAAAGCTTTATAGCCGTAGGCATTAGGTGTATTAAGACCATCAAGTTCTGCCAGACCTACAGCCTGAATGACATTAAAACCCTGCGATGCTCTCTTTTCCAGATACTGCGTAGCTTCCTCTTTATCTAACTTATGAAATAATTCCCATGCCGTATCTGCCGTCCAGAAGAAAGGTTTTCCTTCTTCAGTTTGCAGAAATCTACCGTTTTCAGAAACTTCTAGTCGCGGTAATTGGGCAGAAAGACTAAATGAGATTAGTGAAAGGAATAGCAGCAGTTTTTTCATGAAGAAAATCAATATGGTTATGAATTCCCGGCTAAAATAATCCTTCTCTGTGTAGGGGTCAAACAGAAACAGTTCTGCTGTTTATTTTTTATTTGGCGGTTGGTAGACTATCACCATGTCAGTAATGGGGTTTTTCTTTACCATTTTGACCAATAGCCCATTCTCGAAATAGTATTCATCAATATTTTTATCGAGTTCTCCAAGGTAGTGATGATTTTCTAAGGCAGTAAGCTGGATAAAGTCTGCATAGAACTCTGCATAAACTTTATCTGTCTTAAGGGGTTCATTAAAATACAGGTGAGCAAAAGACGAGGATATATTTTGGTCAATCTTTCTGTTGACATCCTTATCAATCTGTTTGGAGGTCGCCAAATAGTGATCGCCCTCTTTGACCGTTTTTGTAAAATAGTTTCCCCTATTTGAAACAACTTTGACCTCTGAACCGATGAAGTTACCTTTAGAATAAACGCTTTTTACGCGGTAATCTACTTTCAAGTGGTAAACCAGAAAATTGACATCAACCTGGCTACTCAGTTTATAGGTTGTAGTATCGGCTTTAGTGTTTTTTGATACTTCAATTTCCCCGACTTTAATACCTACCACTTTAACGGCATAGGTGCGGGTTTGGGCAAAACCAGAGGTAAAGCCCATGATTAAAAAAAGAAGGATTAGTAGATTCTTCACAGCTCAAACTTACGCCCAACAAGCGACAAAAGATTGAGTAATGATTTTAAAGTTTAATCAATCTCAACAAGCCAAAGAAAAAGAGGCTAACACCTTAATCGATTCCGGCGTATTCTACTTTTGTGTGTTTGCTCTGCAAAAAGTAACCATCAAACTCTTTTAAAACTTCATCCAGAATTGAAAAGAGTTCTTCAGGGTCAAGACTTTGCACCAAACGCATGCGATACTCTTTGAAATGAGGCAAACCACGGAAGTAATTGGCATAGTGCCTTCTCATTTCCAGAACACCCTGACGTTCATTTTTCCACTCAATTGAGAATTGCAAATGATCTTTGGTGGCTTTTACACGCTGTCTGATGGTAGGCGGTGGTAAATGCTCGCCAGTGGCAAAGTAATGTTTGATTTCATTAAAGATCCACGGATAACCGATGGCAGCACGACCAATCATGTGTCCATCGACTCCATATCTGTTTTTATACTCCAGAGCCTTCTCAGGGGAGTCAATATCGCCATTACCAAAAATTGGGATCTGTATTCGTGGGTTATTCTTTATTTTTCCAATGAGAGTCCAGTCTGCTTCGCCTTTGTAAAGCTGAGCACGTGTTCTTCCATGTATGGTCAGTGCTTTTATACCCACATCCTGAAGCCGCTCTGCAACCTCCTCTATATTCTTGGTTTGGTCATTCCAGCCTAATCGGGTTTTGACAGTCACCGGCAAATCTGTAGCGTCTACCACGGCCTTGGTCATTTCCACCATTCTTGGGATATCCTGCAACAGTCCAGCACCGGCACCCTTACAAGCTACCTTTTTTACCGGGCAGCCGTAATTGATATCAATCAAATCTGGATTTACCGCCGCAGCAATTTTAGTACACTCAGCCATGGTCTCTACATCAGAGCCAAAGAGCTGAATGCCAATGGGGCGTTCATACGGGAAAATATCCAGTTTTTGTTTGCTTTTCCAGGCATCACGAATGAGCCCTTCTGAAGAAACGAACTCCGTATACATCATATCTGCCCCGTTTTCTTTGCATACCTGACGGAACGGAGGATCACTCACGTCTTCCATCGGTGCAAGTAAAAGCGGGAATTCCCCTAGTTCTATGTTTCCTATTTTGACCAAACTGAATAGGTTTTTTGTGTTCTAAAACGCAAATTTACACCAAATTAACTGATTACTATGTCTTTTGATTCCATTCTGGAGAAACTACGAAACGAGAGAGGTGCTTTATCTGCCATACTGCTTATTATTGGGATAGTTCTATTAGCCATGGTGATAGGCAACATCATTGGTTCAGTTTTGATGATTTTAATCGGGGGAATTGGCATGGAAGACTTGTCTGATGTCAATAGTGCATTGATGAGTTCTGAAGCCGGCTGGTGGGCCCTGGTGCTTGGTCAAGGCGTCATTTCTCTCATCACTTTTATTATGGCAGGCATATTTTATTGGAGGGTAGTAGAAAAGAAGAATCTTTCTGAGCTCAACTTTCGTCAATTAAGCGATCTAAAAATCATAGTTCTGGTTATTTTAACCCAATTCTGCTTTATGCCCTTAAATACCTGGTTTCAGGAAATTAATGGCAATATGGTTTTACCAGAATGGCTCTCAGGAGTAGAGTCCTTTATGAAAATGATGGAGGATTCGTTGGCAGAGCTCACCGAGTTCCTGACCACGTTTGATACCTTCCCTAAAATGTTTGTTGGCTTCATTGTCATCGCAGTCATCGCCGGCATTGGCGAAGAACTCATTTTCAGAGGATTGATTCAGCGAAAATTATACAAAGGACTTAAAAACCCCCATCTGGCGATCTGGATTGCGGCCTTTATTTTCTCGGCTATCCATTTTCAGTTTTATGGTTTTCTGCCAAGACTCTTTCTTGGAGCCTTATTTGGATACTTTTATTTATGGTCCGGAAACCTCTGGGTGCCTATAATCGGCCATATTTTCAATAATGGATTTGCCGTAGTCATGTTCTACTTTTCTCATATTGGTGTGTTAGACCCAGAAGTAGCTGAAATGGAGCATTTCCCTATGTCAATGGTTGTTCTTTCTGCGGCACTTACCTTCACAATGTTATGGCTATTTAGAAGAATAGCATTGCAAAAGATGTAAGGCTTAATTCACCTCAAAAGTCTCGGTTATCAAATTATCATTGATCGTTAACTCCACTGTGTAAGTACCTCTGCGAAGTCTATTGGTAGGTATGTATTTTGTATAGGTCCCCAATATTTCTAATTCATCCTCAATTATGGTCACAAGCGTATTCCCTTTGGCATCCTTCAATTTCAGGGCTACCATGTCTGGCTCGTTCAATCTGAATATCACTTCTTTACGATGACGCTCTTCTACAGATGTTATCATGGATGACCCTTCTTCATCTCTTTTCTTGCTCGCCTCCTGATTTGCCACAAAAGCGGCTTGCAAGCAGTCACTTATTTCGGCTCTAAAGACGCCTGAATTGTCAACTTCAAAGCCCGGTAAGAGTACTATGCTATTACCAGCCGTAAAGCTGATATTTTCTGTAGATGGCACCAAGGCTCTAGATTCAATATGCATTCTAGCCTCAAACTCAGGGTCTGCCAACGTTTCTCTAGCCAGCAGAATAGTATCTGAAGCACATTTTATATCAACCCCTTTACAGTTACAATTATCGTCAAATTTATCGTAAGAGGTCAAAGGATCAAGGTCGTCACAAGGAGTATCCTTATCATCACAATGAATGGCATCGATACTGATATCACTAAACCCATAACAGAGCGGATCACCGTGGTTATTGGCTGCCGATATTAGGATATATCGGGCTTTCACATCATTGAAATTGGGTCCAACAAAACCTCCGTAATCCAATATCCCCGGAGCCTGCGGCCAATTATATAATCCACCGAGAGCGGTCCAGCTAACACCATCCTCAGAGTAGTCAACATACACCTGTCTGAATCCTTTATCGGTTTGACCTGAAACATTATAATTCCAAACTCTACTACCCTGAAAACGATACTTCTGATCAAAATCATACATGATCCATCGCTGCTGAGAAGCTCTGGCAGGGTTAGGATTTGTAGCGAGAGAACTACCACAAGTTTCCCACGAATTAGCAGCTGTCGTCATATTCTTACCTGTAGATCCCGCCGGCTCATAGAAAGAATACTTTGCCATGGTATCATCACAGTCTGACCCTGAGCAAGGTGTGCCTACACAATTACAGTTGGCGTCATATTGATCATTATTGGTATAGATATTCCCATCATCACAAGGTGTCCCTTCGGCTACACATGAGAGTTCACAATCGTAATCGTAGAGATAGAATTTCGGCACCAATTTCCAGGTATTTTGCCATGGAGTTTTCCAGTGCAGACTAAAGAAATCTCGCCAGCCACTCTCTTTATGTCTAAACTCATAATAATAGAATTGACCAGCTTCCAAGGTTAACGGACCTATATTTTGAAAACTGGATCGGTCATGCTCCACCTCTCCTGAATTATGATAAACCAAGGCCTGATGGCTTTGTTTATTGGCAATATTATCATCACTACTTAGATAGAAAAAGGTCTGATTATCACCCGTAATATTAAAGTTATAAACTCCGGTTACAGGCACTGTCAAATAACCCTGCACCAAGGTTCCATAGTTATCATTGACATAAGTTTCCAGCGGGCCGTATGCACCTTCCAGAGTCTCTTGTCTGTCAGGAACCAGCGGGAAATTGGGTGCATTTAGCAAATCATACTCCACATAAGAACCATCTATATTATCAAAATAGTAGGCATCTACTTTCTCTCGCTCACCTATGCAGGCCGTAGTTTTTGGATACTCCCCTACACAGTTACAAAAACCATCTTCCTGATCGTTTGTAGTTGCCGAGTTTCCATCATTACAGGCGGTGCCTTTGGGGGCACAATTACCCTGACAGTCATACGCCTTAATGTAATTATGATCAATAACCTGCCAAACAGTATCAGTATCCGGGCTGTTTGGAGCTCGCCAATATACGGTGGCGTGATCATCTCCACTTCCTTCAAAATGATGTAGCTCAAAATAATAGTTCTGGCCAGCAGTTAATCTGATCAATTGTGAGGTTTGAATAGTGGTGTCGTAATGATTTTCATACGCGGCATAATTATATACTCTGGCTATCAAATCCAGGTTATCTCTACTTTCGTCTGAGCTCAGGTAAAATCGAGTATCATCATCTCCAACCACATTGAAATAATAATCATCTGTGGCAGGTACACTTATATATCCTCTGATGAGTGAAGCGTAGTAATTATTAAACCTTCTGGGGGTCTGCAGAGAACCCAGCACATTTTGCTGATCAGGATACTCAGGGTATACATCCATAATTGACATATCAGAAGAATCTGGCTCAAAACCGAAATTCATCCAGATATTCCAATGCACATAACCAGACTCACCCACACAGCTTTGACCATAGAGGTTAACCGCAGATGAAAGGAAAAGTATTGCCAGTAGAATTCTTTTCATAATTAGTACGTCAAACAGTTTTGAGGTTGATCTACAGTTGATATACCACCCGACATATCCATCAAACCAAGGGGATAATTACCAGCTGAATAAGAGTAGAAGTTGCCAATATTTGGTAAGGCATAACATAAATCTGAAGGACTAACTCCATACCAAAGTGCCAACTCTGCGTAGAGCTCGTCAGTTGAAACAGTGGGAATAAAATTCCCACGATTGGAGATGTTTCGAGTATTCGTCTCGATCTCCATTTGTGGGTAACCTCCGTAGATTTTACGCCCATTCACTGAGCCTCCCATGACTATAGAATTGCCACCCCAAGCGTGGTCAGATCCCTGCTGAGGGCCTGTACCATTTGAAGTCAAAGTTCTTCCGAAATCTGAAATGGTGATGGTCGTGACTTTATCAGCTATACCCAGCTCTACTGTGCTATCATAAAATGACTTTAGGGCCTGACTCACCACTGGCAATCGCCCATTTAAGCTGGTGATGAGATTATCATGCATATCCCAACCACCATAGGTCACAAAGAAAATTTGACGTTTCACGCCAAGTTCATTGCGTATACTCATCACTCTGGAAATAGCAAAAAGGTCATCTGCCAAACCAGTTTCCGGAAAAGTAGTTGTAAAGGAAGGGACTTTTAGAAGTGCTTCTTTGAAAGTCTCAAACGCCGCAATAGATGACTGTGTATTGACGCCATAAGCCGTATGCAAGGCATTTCTATACGTTTCTGCCACCAGATTATCCACCGCCTGATTTCTTAATTGAGTTAGGTAACCCGAATTTGACCAATTGCTCGGTAAGCCTTCAAAACCTACATTATTGGCATTGATATTATTGCGAATAGCATATTCAGAAACTTCATTGCCTCGCTGAAAGATATTTTTACCACCCAGAGATATATTCATACTGAGATTGGTATTGTCATTTCCCGCATGCAATAAATCTGCAATTCTACCTCCAAAGCCTAAAGAATCTCTACTCTGTGGCACGCTGGTTTGCCACTGCTGAATTTGATCAGAATGTGAGTATATACCAAGCGGCTTCTTCTTTAGGTTGTTATCATAGTCTGCTTCATTGGCCAGAGGCTCAACCAGAGTGCCAATGTTAGACATAAAGGCCAGATTACCATCATTGAATAATTGCTGAAGCTCTGGCATTTGGGTATGCACAGCAAACGAGTCATAAGCGTTTGTAACCCCTCGAACTCCTACGTGCTCCAGAATATTCAAATTATGCAGAGCATTTACATCTTGTAGGGCCAAACCGCCTCTAACAGTTTGATAATTAGCAAAACCATTATCACCACCACTACCCGTTCCGTTTGGAATAAGCATGTTATAAGAATCCATACCACCGGCAAGAAGAACACAAACGATGGCCTTATAATCATCTGGTGGAGCACTATGGAACGATTTATTGGCCATGGCTCCATTGACCACACCCAGGTTTGCCAGCGTGCTCAGCAAGGTAGTAGAGCCCATGGCTCCGCAACCTACATTTCTTATAAAGTCTCTACGGTTCATTCTTTAACGGTTTATAATGTATTCAGGGCTTGACATCATCAAAAACAGGGTTAGAGCCACTCTCCTTCGGGCATCGCTTTCATCTATTTCCCCATCTGAGTCATAGATATCTGGCATAGCTTCAATAGCTGTTTTGATGTGATTAATGTTTGATTCGGATATGCTTCCGTGTGCCAGAAGCATATTGTATTTATCCAGAAGAATTGGGAGGTTTTTATTACTGGCAAAGAGATAATCTCCTGAAAAATCAAATTCAGGCACCTCATCTTCTTTATAAACAGTATCTCCGCCGTACCAGTAATAGTCAATAGGATCATTATCAATCAACCATTCTGCCAAGGCATTGAGATACCCAGTAAGTGTTATAGAATTGAGAATTTGAAATTCTGGTGCCACTTTACCTTGCTCTGCCAGTTCGCCATCTGGTCTGTAGGAGGTTTGAAAGAAATTAAATACAGAGGGGGATTGAAGAGGTCTCTGCCCCATTTGCTCATAAACCTCGTCCATGTCATTGCGGTAAACACCTATGGTAGAAGTCAAATTAAGAGCATTAACAAGATTTGTATATCTCACAAAAGGCTCACGAAGCATTCCGCTGTAACGTTCATGTCTTTCTTCAATTACCCGAGCCTCACGATCCAGCAAAATGGTTTTTAGAACCGCCTTGAAATCTCCACGAACACCAGCACCGTTATTATTGAATACTTCAGTAACCCTTTGCACATAGGCAGGAGAAGGGTTTGAAGTGACCATTCGCTGAATTAATTGCTTGCAAATAAATGGTCCTACATTCGGATGATTAAAAATGATATCTATGGCATCCTGAAAATCTTGTAAGCCTAGAGATGGATCTCGAGCCGGGATGGTTTGACCTAAAAAAGTTTTAGGACCGCGGTCGTGGCCGTCTACAATATCATGGTCGCTTCTCCACCACCTTCTGTAAGCATCACTACTATCAATGGGAAAAAACTTCAGCGGCTGTGTAAATGCCTGTTCATCATTGGTATTATCACCCAGATACTCGCTGTTATGCCAAGACAGTCCTGTAAAAACTTTGGCTAAACCGCCGATATCATCATTATCATAAGTAGGAATTGGGTTACCGTTGGTATCCTGCTTTTCAGTTCCGTCATTATTGAGTTCAAATAAACCTATGCTAAACAGCTGCATCACTTCCCGGGCATAGTTTTCATCAGGAAAAACATGATTGCCATCTACAATGCCTTCAGCATGGTTATTCATATAAGTCAAATAAACAGCCATGGTCGGATGAAAAGTCACTGCTTCCAGAAGATCGCGGTAATTACCCAATGAATGCTCCAGCAAAACATCATAATAGCTCGCTAATGCATACGGATTATTATCAAAAGATGAGATTCTGGAAGCCACAAAGATTTCACTAAGGGCAAAAGCCATTCTCCAACGAAGACGATCAGGAGAAGTCATACTTCCCTGAAACCACGCGATATCGAAATAATCGTCGTTTAGATTTAAGTTCTCAACCGTATAAGGGACTTCTCTTGTAGGGTCTTGTTCATTTAAGGTATCTGCCACCTGCTGAGCAATAGACCGAATATATGCCTCTGTGCTAAAAGAGTTTGGTAGAGCCAGCTGTTGATCCATCCAGGCTTCTTCACCTATCATGGTCACATTCTCCACCTCTGCAGGTCGAGGACCTAGAGTAGCTTGAGAAAGAAATCTTGAAGCAGAATTATGATTGGGTAAAAAACCATCCAGCGTTAATGTTTTTATACCCTCAGTGGCGTTTGAGCTGGCACTAACTTTTACCTTTCCGGTATGACCCAAACCAAAAGTTTCAGTTTGCTGGGCAAACACATGCGAACAGAAAAATAGGACTAAAAGGGGAAAGCTATATTTCATAGAAAGCATTAAGTATTCAAAACTACAGTATGTAATTCCCAAATACTATGCCTTAATGCTAAAATCAGTCGACAAAATGACCAATTACCCCATTCTTTAAACAGAAAACTTCTTTGACCGTATCAATCTAAAATTTCTTAAAACCAGTGTTTTCTAAATATGGAATTTTGGGAAAGTAGTTTCCTCAAAATTCCCCAGATTTAGGAATACTCATACGTGCCAAACTCACTCTTTATCGTCAATTTCTTCTCCTCAGAGCTTTCTACTCTACCGACAATCTGAGCATCAATATTGTACGATTTTGAGATGTCAATGACTTGCTGAGCAAACTCCTCTGGTAGATAGACTTCAAGTCTATGGCCCATATTGAAGACTTTGTACATCTCTTTCCAGTCTGTTTTACTTTCCTCTTGAATCAGCTTAAACAATGGAGGAATTGGAAAGAGATTATCTTTGATCACATGGACATTATCTACAAAGTGTAGGACCTTGGTCTGTGCACCACCGCTGCAGTGAACCATTCCATGAATCTGAGATCTTAATTTATCAAGTAGCTCCTTAGCTACCGGTGCATAAGTTCTGGTAGGCGAAAGAATCAATTTCCCTGCTGAAACCTGTTGCCCATCACCTATTTCTATTTTCTCTGTCAGTAACTTACTACCTGAATAGACTAAAGAGCTATGGATATCTGGATCAAAACTCTCTGTATACTTCTCAGCATACGAATGATCAAGCACATCATGACGAGCAGAAGTTAAACCATTGCTCCCCATACCGCCGTTATATTCACTCTCGTAAGTCGCTTGCCCGTAAGAAGCCAAGCCTACGATCATATCACCTGGCTTGATATTGTCATTTGAAATTACATCGGCACGCTTCATTCTTCCAATAACTGTGGTATTGACAGTGATTGTTCTTACCAGGTCTCCTACATCTGCCGTTTCTCCACCTGTACTGTAAATCTCCACACCATTTTTACGAAGCATTTGAAGAACCTCCTCGCTCCCATTGATCAAAGCTGCCAACACTTCACCCGGAATTTTATTCTTATTTCTGTCAATAGAAGATGACATCAATATAGGACCCGTAGCACCTACGCAAAGTAGATCATCAGTATTCATGATAATGCTATCCTGAGCTATTCCTTTCCAAACACTGAGGTCACCGGTTTCTTTCCAATAAAGATATGCCAGTGAAGTTTTAGTACCTGCTCCGTCAGCATGCATGATATTGCAATATTCGGGATCGCCGGCTAAGGTATCTGGAGATATTTTACAGAAAGCCTTCGGGAATAATCCTTTATCTAAATTCTCAATAGCCTTGTGAACATCTTCTTTGGAGGCAGAAACACCCCTTTGCATATATCTTTCAGACATGCCAGTTTCGGTAGTTTTGATTCGGCGGCAAAGGTAGGCATTTTTGGCAATGCATATCTCGATTTTACACCAAGAAGAAGTCTAAGAAGAGATTCATAATCCGTGGACCGAAAACAAAAAAGGCTACGACTACGCTTCCTGCAGCCGTTAATAAGACTCCGGCGGCAGCAATATCTTTGATGTCTTCAATTTGCTTTAAGCGATCTTTGCTAACCAAATCACAAAGTTTTTCAATTGCCGTATTAAAGGCTTCAGCAGTAAAAACAGCAGCTATGCTGATGCAAACCATTAACCATTCCAATCTTTGTAGTTCAAAGAAAACACTGACTATAACCACCAGAACTGCAGCTAAGGCATGAAACTGAAAATTATTCTCAGACCTCAGCAATTTGACAAAGCCGGTACCGGCAAAGCCAAAACTCTTAAGCATCTTCTTTAAATTCATAATGAGATGGTGTTTTAACGAATATCAGCAATAGTCGCCCAAATTTCAATTTTGAGGTGGAGATAAAAAATGGCCCTGCCGAACGATTCGTGGCAAGGCCTATGGATTTAGGGGTTTTATGCTCTTTGGGTTAGTAAGGAAAGTTGCACTGATCAGTCGCTTCAGTTTTAAGACGGCTTTCATTTCAATGGTCACACGTATTTTGAAAAAAAATTGAAAAGCAGACTCCGAATTAAAGTTTTAGCTTTGCAAAAAACGAAATCAACAAATGCCAAAAGCCAAAAACGTAGCAGAGAGTCTTTCCATAAAATCGGAGATGATCATGCCCAACGATACCAATACCTTAGGCAACCTTATGGGTGGAAACCTGATGAGAATGGTGGATGTTATCGGTGCTATAGCCGCTCAAAAGCATTCCAATAGAATAGTGGTAACGGCTTCCATAGATAATGTGTCTTTCAGCAATGCCGTACCTCTGGGAGACGTTGTGACGCTTGAAGCAAAAGTCACCCGAGCTTTCAATACCTCTATGGAGGTGGTGGTAACGGTATATTCTGAAAATATACCTGCCGGCACACGTATACAAACCAATCAGGCATTTCTGACATTTGTGGCAGTAGACCAAAGTGGCAGACCAATAGAAATAGCCGAGGCTATTCCGGAAACAGAGGAAGAAAAAGAATTTTATAATGCCGCATTACGCAGAAGGCAATTGAGGCTTATACTGGCTGGTAGAATGAAGCCCAATGATGCCACCGAGCTGAAGGCACTTTTTGATTTATAAAAGAGTTTAAATGACAGTATAGCCGGCAAAGCTCTTATTTTTGCACGCAGCCTTATGGCCCCGTAGTTTAATGGATAGAACGAAGGTTTCCGGTACCTTTGGTGGGGGTTCGATTCCCTCCGGGGCTACTTTTTGAGTCTTGATACTTCATCAAGGGCAGTCAATGAATATGACAGAACGGACTTTACCTTGTATATAGGATGTTTAGCAAACATTTAATACCTCACTAATCTACCTGTTTTCAAATTGGCCTATAAGGCATACCCTACTCTACATTAAAAAAGTTTGCACGGTTAAAATTGAGATCAATTGAACCACGCATCACAAAACACCTCCCAAAACTCCAACCTTTAGCTGTTTCTGATTCAAGAGGAATCAATCTACACCGTATCATCAAGTAATTTTAAGCATATATTTTATGCAACATAGTTGCATCTAAGATAGGTATGCCTTTATATTTGCAACGTTGTTGCATTTAGTAAAAAGATCATAAAGAATATTGCCTCTCAGCTTATTCTCTCATTTTCTTCTCACAGTAAAGCACCTTAATTCTCTGATTTTGAATAGCCCGACTTAACATTAGCATATATGATAACTGAAAGAAAACTTCCCGTAACAGTCCTATCTGGTTTTTTAGGTGCTGGTAAAACCACCTTGCTAAATCACGTACTTCATAATAAGGAGGGACTGAAAGTGGCAGTAATTGTCAATGACATGAGTGAAGTGAATATTGACGCCCAATTGGTAAGCAAAGAAAATACACTTTCCCGGACTGAAGAAAAGTTAGTAGAAATGAGCAACGGCTGTATCTGCTGCACCCTACGTGAAGACCTTATGGTTGAAGTTGAAAAATTAGCCAAAGAGAATCGATTTGATTATTTGCTGATAGAGTCTACAGGTATTTCAGAACCTGTTCCTGTGGCACAAACTTTCAGCTTTGTAGACGACGAAAACGGCATTGACCTTTCAAAATGGTCCTATATTGACTGTATGGTGACTGTAGTAGATGCCGCTAACTTTGGTAGAGATTTTGGATCAAACGAAACCATCTGGTCAAAAAAACTAAACGATGACCCGAGTGATCAACGAACCATTGTGAACCTCTTAACCGACCAGGTAGAATTTGCTGACGTTATCATTTTAAATAAAACAGACCTGGTAAGCCCTTTCAAACTTGCAGAACTAAAAGCAGTGATTAAGTCGCTTAATCCGGTAGCTAAGATTATAGAATCGTCATTCTCCAATGTTCCTTATCAGGAAATCATCAATACTGGGCTTTTTGATTATGCCAAAGCAGAAAGCTCGGCAGGGTGGATTCAGGAATTAGCCAACCGAGACAAAGGCTTAGCACATACACCAGAAACAGAAGAATACGGCATCGGCAGCTTTGTCTTTAGAAACAAAAGGCCTTTTCATCCGGAGAGATTCTGGAACTACATCGGGAATGATTGGCCGAGTGGGGTTATCAGATCAAAGGGACTTTTCTGGCTGGCTTCAAGACCAGACTCAGCCCTGAACTGGAGCCAGGCTGGCGGTTCGTTAAGGGCTGAAAACGCCGGAGTCTGGTGGGCCAGTATGCCATTTAACCAGCGTAGCCAGTACCTTGCGTTTATTGAAAATCAGGAGAGAATAGATAGTGGCTGGGACAAAAGGTTTGGCGACCGCATGAATGAACTGGTGCTTATAGGTCAAGATCTGGAGCCTGCACAAATGTCCAAAGAACTAATGGACTGTCTTTGTACCGAAAAGGAGATAGAACAAATGGAAAAGGGTTTTAACTTTAAAGATCCATTTCCTGTAATGTAGAAAACAATGGTATTAACGAAAGAGCTAACATTTACTTATCCTAATATTGATTTCCATTTCCCTGATATCACCTGCCCTGCTGGGGAGGTTTTGATCATCTCAGGCAAATCTGGCAAAGGAAAAACCACACTTCTCCACCTTTTAGGAGGCCTACTAAGACCAAAGTCTGGAAGTGTTGTTATTGGAGATACGGATATCACCGGTTTATCTGATAGAGGACTTGATCAATTCAGGGGTGATCATATCGGTATTATTTTTCAGCAGTCTCATTATATAGCTGCCCTAACTGTTCTGGAAAACTTGGAGTTGGTGGCAAACCAAAGCCATAAAAATACTGATTTTCAGAGCTTACTTGACGCTTTGGACATGGGAGATACTGCTTCTAAATTACCAGAGAATCTTAGTTTGGGGCAGCAGCAGCGATTGTCAATTGCCCGGTCATTAATCAATAACCCTCTGCTTCTTTTGGCAGATGAACCTACATCAAGCCTCGACGATGAAAACTGTGATGCTGTAGCTCAATTATTAAAAGCTCAGGCAGAGGAGAAGGAAGCATCCTTGATTATTGTGACGCATGACCAACGACTCAAAGACATCTTTCCGAATCACATTGAATTATAACATCGGCTGGATAGAAAAATCCATTGTGATCATTTAAAACATTAATGAAGAAAAACATGAAAATGTTAAAACTGGCCTGGAAGAATATTCTCTATAAACCTCTGAGTAGTATCCTATGTTGGATAGGCTTATTTATTGGTGTAGGTATTATCTCGGCTTTGCTCATTTTTCAAGAGAACTTTGAAAAGCAATTCTCCCGAAACATCGATGATATAGACATGGTGATCGGTGCTAAAGGTAGTCCGCTGCAATTGATTCTTTCGGCTGTATTTCATATTGATTCTCCTACCGGGAATATTTCAGAAAAAGAAGCCTCCAGATGGATGAAACATCCTTTGGTAGAAAAGGCAATTCCGCTGGCTTATGGAGACTCGTATTCAGGCACACCCATAGTTGGCACCAATCAGGAATTTCTAAGTCATTATTCCAGCGAACTTGAAAGCGGTGAAAGTTTTGAGCATAATTTTGATGTAGTGCTCGGTAGCAGCATTGCAAAGAAATACAAGCTGAATATTGGTAATGAATTTTTCAGCAGTCATGGGAATGATGAATATGGGGAGGAACATACCAATCAGGCCTACACGGTTACGGGGATACTAAAAGCCAATGGTACTGTTCTAGATAACCTGATCGTCAGCAATATCGAAAGTGTGCGTCAAATTCATGACCACGGCGAAGAAGAACATATAGACCGATTGGCTGAAATAGAACAAGCCGATTCTCATGAAGAAGAACATCATGAACATGGGGAAGATGATCATGATCACGGAGAAGAGGGTCATTCGCACGCAGAAGAGGATGAACATGCAGAACACGATCATGCCGAAAACGATGAATTGACTGCGGTACTCATCAAATTCAGAAGTCCGATGGGTTTGGTGCAGATCCCAAGACAAGTCAATGAACAATCTTCTTTAATGGCAGCAGTACCAGCCATAGAAGTCAATCGTTTGTTTACGCTGTTCGGTGTGGGCATTGCCGTTTTGAGAAATGTAGGGGCTGGAATCATTTTACTCTCAGCTATGATCATTTTTGTTTCGCTCTATAACTCACTCAAAGAAAGAAAGTACGAGCTGGCACTCATGAGAGCTGTAGGAATTTCCAGACTTCGCATCCTATGGTCGCTTCTGGTAGAAGGACTGGTTTTAAGTATTGCCGGTATTGCGACCGGTCTACTTCTGAGCCGTGTGGCCCTGGCTTCATTAAGTACCACTCTGGAAAACAATTACTCTTTAAGATGGGCTCAATTATGGAAACTAATGCCTGGCGAGCCTTTGCTCATTTTCGGTGCTTTGCTTATCGGTTTACTGGCAGCACTCATTCCAGGCTTAAGAATTTGGTCATTAAATATTTCAAAAACACTGGCACATGGATAATGGAATTTCAAGGATAGGAATCGTACTGCTAAGCTTATTAGCTCTCAATACTTTCAGTTCGTTTATGGGGATCAACACTCTTGAAAACAGATTCCAGAATGATTTGGAGCTTGAGATTTCAAGTGATAAAAATGCCAGCCTGAAAGGCTTAAAAATCACATGGAACCAGCTGAGAGATCTGACTTTCAAACCAAAATACAATAAGGAATACCGTCAATTAATCCCCTACCCGATTTTCGGAGAAAGCATTAAAAAGCTGGAAGGTAAGAGAGTTTCAATTACCGGTTATATGGTACCCATGGACATCAAAGCCGGTTTATATGCGGTTTCAAGATTCAATTATTCCTCCTGCTTTTTTTGTGGCGGAGCTGGTGAAGAATCTGTGATCTCTTTGAAGTTCAAAAGCACACCGCGTCGTTTCAAAATTGATGAATACTGCACCATTGAAGGTACGCTTGAGCTGAATGCTGATAACCTCGATGACTTCATCTACATCTTTCAAGACGCTGAGGAAATCAAATAAATCATTTCAATAACGGCTTTAGATGACAAAAGCCTTGTACAATAGCACCACATGAAATCTAAAAGTTTAGATATTTTAGGTATTTCGGCGGCCACTTTATGTCTGCTTCACTGCCTCTTATTTCCCTTCTTGTTTATTGTTCCGATGAGGGTTTCGCATAACCCTTTTGTAGATCTTGTTTTTTTACTGATTGGTATTTTTTCAGTCTACCGATTGACTAAAAACATGGAGTTTGGACTGATAAAAGCTCTTTTCTGGATCGGCATTAGCATCATATTGATCTCCATTGTTTTACAGATTTTACTCTTTATTCATACACCATTGATCTATATAGGTGCTACCACATTAATCATCACCCACGTGGTGCATTACGCTAATCATTCACATGGCAACCAGGCCAATCCTTTATAATTGAATGAGAATTCCATATTACCGAAAGAATACTCGAAAATGAATAAAGAATACTATTGAAAGAGCTGGTAGAAATCAGCAAGACAAACCTACCCACTTTACTAATTAGAGAGTTTGACCTTATCGTTAAGGTATTTAGTATTCATGCAAAAAAAAGGTTCGGTTAGCTCTTTTACTATCGGATCGACATCGATAAGATTGCTACTTCTTAACTATGCCACCACGGTACGGGATAGTTCATTTTATCCAATGGGCTACATTCGGGCATTCAACCTTAATTAACGAATGAATACTCTTACTAAAATAGCCCTCCTGCTACTCATTGGTATAAATACCACCCTGGCACAACGAAACGTGACCAACGCGAATGACTCCAACACGCCTCTACACTTGTTAAAACCAGACTACCCGGTTCCATATGGAATTCCGGCCAAAGAAGAAGTCAAAAATGCTCTTGACAGGATTCTTCATTATCTCGAAGAGGCGACGCCGTACGCGTTGGAGAATGCCCAAACACATGAAAAAGTAACCGACTACTCTAAAATTAACGAACAAACAGAGCTGTTGAAAGGTGATTTCAGGATTGTAAGCTATGAATGGGGTGTTACCTACGGTGCAATGCAAAATGCAGCTCAGGTTACCGGAGATCAGGCCTATGCAAACTACGCCAACGAGCGACTGAAGTTTATTGCCGAAGTAACGCCATTTTATGCTGCCAATGCAGCAAAAGGCACCAACTGGGCTGATCAAGGTCCGTTTAGAGGACTCTTAAATCCACATGCACTCGATGACTGTGGAGCTATGTGTACTGCTATGATCAAAGCCAAACTCAATGGAGCCAAGGCAAATTTTGACCCTTTGATTAAAACACATATTGATTATATCTTAAACAAAGAACATCGATTATCAGATGGCACTTTGGCCAGAAATAGACCACAACCAAACACACTCTGGCTAGACGATATGTTTATGGGTTTGCCAGCTATTGCCCAAATGGGCAAAATGACCGGCGATAAGAAATATTACGATGAGATAACCAAACAGATTGGTCTTTTCGCCCATAAAATGTTCAATAAAGACCGAAGCATTTTTATGCATGGCTGGGTGGAAGGTATGGAGCCTCACCCAGAGTTTCATTGGGGTAGAGCTAACGGATGGGCACTGTTAACCTTGACAGAGGTGCTTGATGTTCTTCCAAAGTCCCACCCAGATTATGAGCATGTTTTAGCCTTGTATAGAGACCATGCAAAAGGGCTTTTGCAATACCAATCGGGTTCGGGTTTCTGGCATCAATTATTAGATAAATCAGATTCCTATTTAGAAACTTCTGCTACCGCAATTTATACCTATTGCTTCGCAAGAGGAGTCAATAACGGCTGGCTAGATGCCAAAGCTTTTACTCCGGCTGCCTTGTTAGGCTGGAATGCAACCAGCACAAAAATTACTCAAAAAGGTCAGGTGGATGGTACATGCGTGGGCACAGGTATGGCCTTTGATCCTGCATTTTACTACCACAGACCTATCAGTCCGTACGCCGCCCATGCTTATGGCCCGGCCATTCTCGCAGGCTCAGAAGTTTATAAACTTCTGTCAGATTTTAATCTCGAAATCAACGATAGTTCGGTTCAGGTTCTAGGAAGAAAATAAGCCTCATCCGAGGACTAAACGCAGAGGAATTCAGTCGTAGGATGAATACAAGTGTAAAGTCCCGAAGAATTAGTCATTGGACGAAGGCTTTTGTTTCCGTGGTTATTCGTCCGATGATAGCAACTTTCATCCAACGACTGAAGGCGGAAGAACACGGTAATCGGATGAATAAATGCGAAAGTCCTCGAAAAAAATAGTCATTGGATGAAGCCTTTACTTTCGTGGTTATTCGTCCGATGACACGAGCTTCATCCAACGACTAAACGCGGAAGAACTCGGTCGTCGGATGAATAAATACCGGAAAGTCCTCGAAAAAAATAGTCATTGGACGAAGCCTTTACTCCGGTGGTTATTCGTCAGATGACTAATCATCCGATGACAAAAGCACTACTTCACAACCAGATCAAGTGGTTTACCTATCTCATGACCATTCGTGAATGTTTCTCCGAGTAGTTTTGCTATCGTAGCAGCTATTTGATTTTGATGATCCTGATGATCGAAATTTATTTCACCATTCGCTGGAGTGTCTGGCCCAATAACAGCATACCAAATAGAACCACAATCTGGAACACGAGAGCCATGACTTGTCCATTGACTAATATCAGCATCTCCTCTACCGTGATCGGTAGTAATTAAAATAGTGGTCTTGTCCTTATAATCAGGATGACTTTGGCAATAATCCCATAGCTGACCTATATAGCTATCAATGGTGTCGATAGCATAAAGATACTCTCTGTATTTAGCCTCATGGGCAAACTCATCGGTTTCATCAAAGCCGATATAAAGTACTTTGGGAGATTTAGTCTTGAGGTAATCAAAAGCCCTGTAAAAAGTCAAAAAATCAAATCTACCGCTGGCCAGACTAGGCACAGTATGCTCTATTTCATCCAATAGCTTTTCTTCCAGAGTATTGGTAAGGGTATTGAAAGTACCTGCCGCACTTACCGGCAAACCACTCCTTTTGTCATTGATGATATAAGGAAAAACATCCCATGTACAGAAAGCGGCAACACTGCCTTTATATTTTTCCTGATTATTCAGATACTCTAAAAAAGTGGTGTTCTTGTTGTAATTCTTATCATTAGAATCCACGGCTTCATCAGGGTAACCAGTCAATATTTCATTATAACCCGGGTAGGAGAAACCATACTTGTTTTTGATATCCACCTTACTTCCCAGATCACGATTCCCGACGATTATACCTTCTTCTTTGATCAAGGTCCAGAGAAAGGGCATGAGCATTTCACGACGAACTTCCGCAGATTCATTCCAGAACTGTCTCTCCACAGAAGAAATATTTTCGGTGTAGTCCTCGTCATGGAGTATACGTTGATCAGCACCTTTGAAAACTTCCTGCCAGCGAACACCGTCTAAAGTAATCAGAATTACATTTTCAGTTTTTTGAGCCGCCAGGCTTACCGAAAAAATCAGAATCAAAAAGATAGTTTTCAGACTACGCATATTCCAGGTTTAATAGCTCTTCAATTTCTTTAAAAACCAGATGCATATTACTTCTGGTTGGTTCTATTTCTAAGGGTGTGGCATCCCATTCTCTAAGCGACATCACTTCATGAAAATAAGGTATCATTTCAAAAGCTCGGGCCTGCGATTCAATCATTGCACCTCCTTCCATCTGGCCCTTTCCTAATTTCCTGATATCCGTTCCGTTCTTGTAAAGATCATAGCGTTTAGCATTCTCATGATGTGTGACTAAAGCTACCACTTTTCCCGGAAAGCCAACACTATGAAGCCATTCTCCACCTATAAAATCATGATCTGTCAGATCGGCTTCTTCATTTCTACCATTGAGAAGATGACCGATATCGTGAAGAAATGCAGCAACCCTTTCTTCAAGATCAGCTTCATCAAAACGGGCATTCTGATAAGTCGCCAGAGCGTGTTGTAACTGTGTTCCATCGCTTTCGGGACACAATTGTAAACCACGATTCAAATACAAATCTTTAAGAAAATCAACAGTAGATGTCTGCAAAACCTAAAAGTCTGATATCTCAAAAATACCTTCTGACCTTTAAGTCTGTTTAACCTCAAAATTAACTAAGCGTTAAGGCTTATTTCTCAAATCGGTTTTCAAGCAATTCTTTCTCAGAGTACACACCATTGACCGGCGGCTCCTGACGAAGTTTTGCCACCTCTTCTACAGAGATGCGTTTACCTTGTTTAGCGTATGCATTTTGAAGGAAATGCGTTATGTCTACCACATCCTGATCTGTGATATCCGGATTATTGATCAAGCCCGGCATATCATTATTGAGCTCGTAAAGTTTACCACCTACATGAAGCGGTCCGCTGATACCATGAAGAATGATGGAAGCTAAACGTTGTATTGATCCATCGATATATTCAGAATTTGTCAATGGAGGAGCCAGACCGGCTATACCTGAGCCATCAGCCCCATGACACGCCCCACAGATCGTTCTGAATAATTTAAGTCCATTGGTACGCGTATCATCTTTGCCAGACTCACGAACAAAAATGGAATTCATCTTCTCGTCATCTCTACTCTCAATAGCCTTTTTAATATTTCTTTTCAGCCTTCCAGTAGTTTTATATTCATCCATAAAACGCTTTTCAAGACCTCCAATACTACTTACGATGGCTTCAGACACCACTTTATCTCTTGAATGCTTCTTCCCGATTTCGGCTAAAATTGGTAAATAAATATCCGGCGATACCTGTACCCATGGCTGTAAAGAAATTGCCACGTAGAGATCTAAAAACTCATTTTCTTCGGCTAAAACAGAATTGATAATTCCAGCCATTTCTGATGAATTGCTAACCGAAGCAAACCCTTCAAAAAGTCTTAAAACATGAGCCATTTTCTCATCATTACTGGTGGCCTCAAGAATTTCTTTGAGTAAATCAAAGGATAGCAAATCAAGACCCTCTAAGGTATATAAGGCATGTAGAGAGCCAAGAGGTTTTGCGTCTGACTTTGCTAAAGCAATCAAATCTTTTTGAACAGATTTTGAGTCCTTCTGAATCAACTTTTGCTGAGCACGATCTCTAACAAAACCATTTGGATGACTCAATAAACTCACCAGCTCTTTCTTTTTCGCTTTAGCAAAATTCGGGTAGGCATTCAGAGGTTTATCCTTATGAATTACCTTTAGGATTCTTCCTTGATTCTGCATAGTGTCCAACTGCTTTTCAGCAAGAAGCTTGGTCAAATATTGAGATATAAATGCTTTGTGCTGAATAATTCCGCGATGCATATCTACAATATACATAGCACCATCAGGGCCATTGAAAAGATTAACAGGTCTGAAGCCCTCATCTGTAGAAGCAATAAACTCCTTATCATCCCAAGCTTGCTCAGCTTCTGTTTCAGTAGGTAAAAACGTTAGAATATTTCTCTTAATAAGATTGGCCTCCGGAACACTCACAAAAACATTCTGATCATAATCCGCAGGAAAGTTAGCCCCTCTGTAGACCAATGGGCCACAAGAAGCGGTCACATTTACCAGGTACCCTTTCTCATCCAAAACACCATCCATGTAACCACGGTTTACTGCTGTGGCATGAAGAGGGTATACTCGCTGGTTACGTGTCAAAGTCTGATTGACAGATGAGCTTGGCTTAAAGTATTCATTTCTGATTAATGTATTCGGCAATACATGATCTCCCTGCAGCTGGGTAGAGTTATTATTGACATATAATCTACCAAAGTTATCTTTTGTTATACCCCACTGCCCACGGTAAGAGCTTGGCTCTTTTAACCATTCTCCGTCTTTCAGTCGATATCTGAAGTTGGTGTTGGCATTATATATCCAGTTGTCTATGTTAAGCATCAAACCATTAGGCTGGTGCTCCACATTTCCACCATCGGCATAAATTGGGTCTACCAAAACAGGCTTTCCTGGCTTATCATTTTTCTTGATTTTGACAAAATATAAAGCCGGGCCATCTGTGTACAATAAGCCGCCATAAGCATGAGCAATGGCTCTAGGTAAAACCAGCTCATCTAAAAAGACTTTAGAGTGGTCTATCTTACCATCATTATCTAAATCCTCTAAGATAGTGATTCGGCCATTGGGTACCTCTTCACCTATCCCTTCGAGGTTCGGCATATACCCTCTCATCTCTACCACCCACATTCTTCCTCTATCATCAAAATCCATGGCCACGGGTGCCGAAAAATGAGGCTCCGATGCTATGATACTGAGCTCAAAACCATCTTCAACCACGTATGAATCTAAGGAAAGATCTGGCTCAAAAAAGTCGGACTGAGAGCTGAAAGAAAAAATAAAAGACGAAAAAACCAGAACAAGTATAAACTTACCCCAATTAGAAAACTTCATTAATCAATGTGCTTTTTTGTTGAATAAACTTGGCAAATATAGGTTGTGAAATATGGATAATAGTACCACATTCTATCACTTCCTAAATTGAGAGGGCGAATCTCCGAATTGCGAAGCAAACCTTCTCTATATGAGTCAATAACGTATCAGAATCCCTCAAAATTCAATCAAATCACATCTTCTTTTTAAGAATAACCGAACCTATAATACCTGAATCTTCTAAAGGAGAATTTTCTCTGTAAAACGGCATAGTGGTAAAGGTTTCCTTTTCATCCCTTTTTTTAGAGGCGTCGCCTACCAATTTATTGACCCAAGAATTGGTAACGTGAATCTCTAATTGGTTTTCACCTTTTTTCAATGCGGTTGTCAAATCAATTTGATAAGGCTTATGCCAAATCACACCTAGTGACTTCCCATTTAATTTTACCTCGGCCAGATTGCTCAATGATTCAATTTCCAATACATAAGACTCACCCTTTTTAATAGCTTTACTTTGGTCGAAAGAAATACGATAAATAGCAGTACCAGAGAAATGCTTTGTTAATTCAGACTCTGCCCAAGATACCAATTCTTCCATTTCATGAGTTTCGCCATCAAACTCTACCTGCCAGATACCTTCAATCTCTTTTTCATCCACCACTTTTAATGATTCTACATAGAAATTATCAGTACTTGATTCCCCTTCAAAAACTATGAAATATGCTCCCCAAGGATCAAATGAAACAGGCACTTCTGTACGTCCATTTTTGATTGAATAACTGAGCGTCTTTACCGAACCATCCTCGGCATTCCAAAGCTTAGGCACTTTGCCGCCTACATTAAAACTGGCAATAGCAGTCGTACTTTCATGGCTTCTATTATTCAACCAGTAAATGTCTTTCTGATCAGATTTTCTGTGTCTGAAAAGAATCTCATTAGAAGTGCCTTCAAATGTTACATCCGGATTTAAACCCAAGTCCTCCAGTTTGACCATTTTTCCTGCTACACTGGCTGCTAACTTTTTAAACTCCTCACTATCATCTGAAAGGCTTGGCGAGAATTCAGGTGCCGTACCTGCGATTTTAACGCCGGCTTTCTGTAGTTCAGCAATTTTTTGAAGGACTGGAAGCGTCATCTCTCTTGCACTTTCATCGAGCACCAAGGCCTTATATTCTGCACCGGAAGGTGCTATCAAAAGTCCATTTTGAGATGAAATATTCTCTTTCAAAATTGAAGCGTTCACAAAATCAAACTCCAGGCCATTTGGCAAAGTCGGAAGGGACTCGCGACATACCCAGGTGATATTTGTATTCTCACCATAGTAGTACAGTATATCGGCAACATTCTTGCCTTGCTGCATCATGTAGCTACTTCTACCGAGGTAACCTATCCATGCCTGTGCACCAGCACCACTCCAGGTTTCTAAACGTGAAAAATACTGACCGAATGGCCCAAGTGAGAAGCCTGGACCTCTATCTAAGGGCTGATGTACTGAAGTGTGAATCACAAAACGATTCAGCCCTGAAGCTAATTCTAAATCGGCGGTTCTTTTGAGTACTTCAGGATGTTCTTGAAATGATTTCCTTACGGAAGTCATAGATTCGGCTGCCACGTAAGGTTTGCCAAAAATATGAGCTACTGAAGCGGCTTCACGAATATCAGCCTCGCTTCTCACCTCTTCATCTGGTCCGGGAGCCAGTGAACCCGGAGTCCACATGGCTGACATAGGAATGTCTGCCTTTTTCTTTACATCCATACCATCCGCCAGGAAAATACGCTTGTTTTCATGAGATTCTGTGTAGCGTTTCATTCCTCTCTTATGTAGCTCCTCACCTATGACTTCATAATGATTTTCCACAATCATCTCCCCTATGGTTTTTCTAAAATCCCATAGGAATTTCTCACTCTCGGCTGTTGAATTCACCACTCTACCCGTAAGAACTGGAGTCCATTTGGCAATGGGGTATCCTCTTCTTGATTCAAACTCATCGGCAAAGTCATGCGTCCAGTTCATATGACCAGCCTCATAACTATCCAAGATCATGAAGCCAAGTCCGTTTGCTCCCAATTGGTCACCCGTGGCATCCTTATATTGATCTAAATAGTTATTGATATACCTCCTTACGGCATCTTCATCCAATTTATCAACCTCTAGTCCAGTAGCCTCAGGCGAGGCAGGGTGATTCTCTCTTCCTGTAAGGGAATACCCCAAACGCATCACCTCCCATGTTCCTTCTGGAGCTTCCCAATTCAAAAAACCATTCGAGAAATTAGCGGTAAGGTCAATAACATCCTCTGACAATATGGACTCTTCATTGGCATAGCCATCTACTAAACCTACCTCAGTCCAAGGACTAAAACCAGCCTTGTCTTCTATCTGATCTATTCTTGTAGTATTGAAGAGAATAAATTCTGCTACTTTCGTTCCTTTTGGTTTACCAGGGCCCATTCCCATCATGGCGAGCATTGGGTTTACGGTAGGCTCCAAGGTTTCAAAACACATTCTCCAGTACTTGGCAGTGGTAGGCGGTATAGCCACAGTGTTTAAAGGAACATAACTTCCAGAAAGCTTCACGACCTCCCTAAAGTTTACACCATCATCAGACACTTTCAGTGATCGATTTAACGGCACGCCGTTAAACTGAGCCAATGGATCATCGGCAGATCCGGCTACGGCAAAAGCTTTAAACGTCTGTGGCGAATCAAATGCATACTGAATGAACATATCTTCCCCTACCTCCATAGCCGGCAGCTCGTGATACTCATTGAGCTTTCCATCAGTTAAAAAACCAGTATCAAAATCACCTCCACTTAAGGTTATCTTTGGAGAAAAGAGCATCATATTTTTCTCTTTCTCCGGAAGTTTGTAAGCGATAATATATGCATCCTGATAATACTCCGGCACTTCCTTTTTCTCGTTAGAACCGAGGATAGACTCTTCCGTTTTATTAGCATCAAGATATGCACCTGTGGCTGCAGGAGGAAGCGGCAGCTCGATTGATACTTTTCTGCCACCAGAGAGCTGAGTTAAAGACCAGGTAATCTTCTTCATACCGTCTTCAGGCTTTACCCAGGGGCCACCTGTTACACTCCAGCCGGGAGAGCCGGCAATGGCCATTTCTAAACCTTTTTCTGAGGCTAAATCTGTCGTGTATTTAAACGCCTCTTTCCACTCAGGAGTCATGTAGACCAGCTTTGGGTTAACCACAGATGGAGTCATAAGATTTGCATCGAAATTCTGAAAGCCGCCAATTCCAGTGGCCTCCATCCATTCCAGATCGTTCTTTATTCCATCTTTCGTAACATTCCCGTTCATCCAATGCCACCATACACGTGGCTTAGCTTCGTTTGTAGGGTTCTCAAAATCAGAGATATTCTGAGCTTGAGATAAGGATACCACCAAACAGGCCTGCAATAGCAGAATTGCTTTTCTTTTCATTCGTTTCAATAGGTTAAAATTATTCTAAAAGGGGTTTTATTCTTAGAGTTTAGATATCAGAATACTCTGTAGGGTAGAGATAATACTGCGTATTCTTTGATACATTATTCTGATAATTCGGGTCATTTTTGAGCTTTGTCCAAACCGGGGAATCCACAAACTTCTTCCAATGTGCATCTCTATCGGCTCTATTCTCAAAAGTGGTCATGTACATCAGATTTGGCATATGGCTTCCACTTATCACTTCACCATAAAAAACAGCGTTGAAATCCAGATCACTAAAGAGAGCTACTTCGCCACCGGCATTAAACATATCTACCTTATTGACATACTTTTTCTCGGTAGGACCTTCATAGCTTCTTAGTTCGTAAAAACGTTCAGACTTTGGTCCGTTAAGCTTTGGCAAATTCATTTGCGGAGCATCCACAAAAGCTCTTAAAATAATCGACTCAATTCTATCAAAGGGAGCCTTATCATGCGGAGCATTGATATAGGCAGCTCCAGCTTTCTGATAAATCTGATCACTGGCAAGCTTCTCTTCAATCTCAAGCACCTGATCCATAGAAGTCAACGGAACTAGCACATAAATTTTCTTACCCGCGTCATCTGTTTCAGTTCTTGGTTTCAGCACTCCCACACTTTCTATTCCTTGTCTGTGCAATGCCGGCAGATAAGCATGTTCCAGGTATTGATCAATGACTTTTTCTTGCTCAGAAGAGCTTATTGAGTAAATCTTAATTTGATAGAAGTCTCTGGCAAAAGCCTTAAATGAGCTAATTAATGCAAAACAAAGTGCTAGAGTCAGCACCGCTAAATGGTTGGTCTTTTTCATACAGGGTTGGTTATTAATAATTAGTGGCCACAATTTAAATGAGAAAACCGACTAAACCATACCATTCTTACCCTGTTAAAAGAGGATAGTCGACCAATTTCTAATCTTCAGGTTTTTACAAAGCCAACTAAAGAAGTCTCAGATAAAAAAATCTTCATTCAATGTTAACCTGTAGACCTAAGAGAACACTAAGGGTAAAGCCTCTGCTATGAAAAAAACAATATTACTCTTATTCCTAAGCTATCTAAGTTTTGCTCAATGTCACCCTGGTGATGTAGGTGTACTTACCAGCTTTTATAATACTACAAATGGTAGCTCCTGGTTTAACGATGATGGATGGGACAAAATCCTCAACTTCTTTAATCAACCCGGTAGCAATCCCTGTAGTTATGCCGGAGTAACCGGTATTTCTGCCGAAATAGTTGGAGGCTTCTACAGGGTAACCAAAATCAACTTGCAGCAGAACAACTTAACAGGAAGCCTACCAACCACACTTGGTGGCCTTACTCAGCTCAAAGAAATTCGGCTACAGAATAATAATCTAGGGGGTAGTATTCCTTCTTCTATTGGCGACCTGAGTAATCTAACGACCATTGAGCTCTACAATAATGATTTGACCGGATCTATTCCCTCTTCAATCGGGGGTGTACTCACCTTAACTAAATTAAGTTTACAACTTAACCATCTCACAGGCTCTATACCCTCAAGCTTTGAAAACCTTTCAAACCTCAAGTATCTACTACTTTATAATAATGAATTGGAAGGTCCTTTGCCCGATATTTTTGATGGCTTAACAAGTCTGGAGCAATTCAATGCTCAGAGTAATCAGATTTCAGGAACTATTCCTCCATCGTTAGGCAGCTTGCCCGCTATCAACCAATTACAATTAGGAAATAATGAACTGGAGGGCTGTTTTGACGCTAACCTTAGCAGCTTATGTGCACTTAGGGGGACGATTCGGTGGAATATTTTTCCGGGTAACACCGATTTGATAAATCCTTTTGAACAATTCTGCGATACCGGCCTGGGTGAATGTATATGCCCTACCATGATCTTATTAGAAAGTACAGTTGATGATATTGCTTCAGGCACTGAGATTTATGAAGCTCATCAAAGCACAGGGTATATCACAGCCAGTAACCAGATCGGGACCACTGCAGATGTCAGATATGCAGCTTCTCATATCCATTTAAACCCGGGATTCTCCACTGAAACAGGTGCTGTTTTTAAAGCCGAAACCGGAGGATGTAATTGAGGCCCGAACAAAATATCCATTTTATCAAATGCTTAGCAAAATGACATTCAAGAAACTTCTGATATCAACTCTATTCTTCTGTCTTACTTTGGTTAGCTGCGAAAAAGACCGCAATGATCCAGTAGCTGAGCCTCTGAATGATTGTCAACCGATTGAAGTAATCAACAAATCTGTTTTTCCTTCGGACTCGATTTTCTTGAGCTTACCACAGGGACTTCCGGCAAATGACATCCGGGTAGACTTTTTGATGAATGAGACACCTACCGATGCATTCATGATGATAGAGTTAGACTCTGCTAACAGACCTTATTTGATTGCTCCATTTAATTTTTCCGATCCTTTATCCGCTGGAGAAATTGGCCTTCAATTTTCAAAAAATGAGACAGTACTCAACTGCCAGGATATCCTCATCAGCATCAAAGAATTACCCAAAGCAGATGGATATTTAGAAAATGTAGTGACACGGCTCATTCAAATGATTGATAAGCGAATTCGATTTTTAGGCTATCAACCAGAAGACGTCAAAGGCGACCTGAATAACCTCAGTGCTGAGCTATTACCCTTTGCCCTTTCCTATGCCTTACTGGAAGGTGAAGAGGCCAATTTTTCAGTTCACAAACTATTGAACTCAGAAGAGCCTCTGATTGAGGGCAGTATATCTAACGAGGCCACCATTGACCTTACGAACCGTCTGCTGGCTCATGTAGGATTTAAAGAATTACTGGTAGACGAATTTGACGATAAAGCCATCAGAAAAAGACCTGGTGGCGTAATGGCCAAAGGCTGCGAAGGGCTAACTCCTGAAGAAATAGGAAGACAGATGCGGATAGCTGCTGATGCCTTTAAATATCTGGATTCAAACCCAAAAACTGGTCATAAAAAAGGGGTGAGACTCCAAAAAACTTCAGATGCATTAATCCTTTCAGGTTTTGTGCCGGCCCTGGGAGGACTATCAGGAGCTACCGGTGCATTGGTGTTTGCCTATAAAAAAGTGTATGAGGGTTTGTATCAAACTAATTTTACAAGCTTCAGTGGCTTCAATTATCAAATAGACAGCACGGCTTTGCTGGAAGAGCTCGCCTGTGATCCACTTCGATATGAAAAAGCCACGGTTACAGTCAAAACCAAAGGATGGAGCCTAGACCGCACCATTTGGGAAACTGTTTTTCAGGCTGGAGGACTAGCCGCCTCAAAAATCCAATTCAAAGAAACTGGTGTTAAGCATATAAATGCAACACGTGATAATGCCTTCAATATCACCACTGCTTTTACGGGTAAGCAGCTTGATAACCTTGCCGGCTCCGGGCATTTAGATGGTGAAACGTTTAAAGTTGAACCAAAGTCGTGTCTGGTACCTATCAATGACTATAAATACTTATATGCAAAACTGACAGGTGAAGCCTTTGAATTAAAAGGAAACGAAGGCTATGTGTACCCGAGAAAAACCGGCGAAGCCGGCCTTGAAGTAGGTTTACGGTCTGCGTTCTTTGCCGGAAATACGGCCAAAAAATCCACTGCCCTTAAAATAAAGCCGGTTCAAATCAATACAGACCCATCTGGTTCGGTTAATGTTACTCCCGGAGAATCTCTACCTGTGAAAGTGCTCCTCAATGATGCTTTTGAGAAAAACATTAAAGCCGAAGCTGATGAAGGTTCTGTGCAAATGCTCAATTTTGAGAGCGACGGAACACCCTTTGCCGGAGTGCAAAACCTACTGCACCTCACCCCGAAAGACGAAAGCAAATACCCTTACATATTAACAGTAGAACACCTCTCAAATCGATGTATCAGAGGATCTGAGTTTGCTGAGAGAAGGCTGAAAACATTACAGATAAAAAGTGGAGTGACGGTAGAAATTTTCTCTGACGACTTCGGCTGCCTAGAAACAGGAGACAAACGACTTTTTCAGGCTTTGGTCTCTGACCAAAACAAAACTGTTACCTGGCAAGCCTTCAATGAAACTAACGAAAATGTGGCCATCGGAGTCAATGGAGAGTTTACCGCTCCGGAAGAGAACGGAACATACCTGATTATAGCTACCTCAGAAGCGGACCCTACGGCCAGCGACACTACTTTCCTGGAAGTAGGCAATTGCTACTGCAATTGGAATGTAGTTATTGGCGGTAAAGCTTTTGTGGGCAATGAAGCCAATTTCAATGAAACAAGTTTCCCCGGAAAAGTTACAGTCGAATTATCGAATGACAGTAATGCCGACGTATTTTTCAATTTGATTTTTAACCTTTCCGATTTGCCAGTTTCCGGCACCAGATTCAGCACAAAGTTAGTTCAGGATAAAGGAAATGAAGGCGAATGGCTCGTGATTGGTCAGTCGCCTAATATCATTTATAACGCACCTGCAGGTCTTGATGCTGAAGATAAGCCCAGCCCTTCACCCACAAACCTTATAATGGATTTGAGCTTAAGAGGTACCACTCTCAAAGGTCACATTACAGGAAATATCATTCAGACTTCTTCTGTTTCGGGAGCCCAGTCTTCACAACCTATTGAAATTCAATTTCAAGCCGAAGAGCTGAACCCCGCAGAAGGGCTTTGGGGATGTGATTGATGGGAGAACTTTAATCTGGAAAAGTATTTCTAAAATTCAAGACCATTGAGTGTTCAAACCACAAATGCCCTTCTTTCAAAAAATCAAAGCACAATAAAACCCTACCTCAAAGCCTCCAATACCACATTTTCCATAATAGCGTAGCCTTTTAGGGTAGGATGAACGCCGTCTTTGGCGATTTCCTCATCCAGGCCATTCGCAGGGTTTTTCATTGCAGTATGGTAGTCAATGTACTTAAGGCCACGTTCTTGAGCCATTTTTTGAAGATGTTCATTAAGTTCAACAATTTGAGCAGAGCGATCTCCGAGTTTCATTCTCCATGAAAACTTGGTAGCCGGGAGTACACTGGCCAGCAATACTTCTATGTCATTTTGCACAGCAATATCAACCATTGACGCTATATTATTGACCGTATTTTCCAGAACGTAAGGACCGGTATTCTCAGCAATATCATTGGTGCCAATATGTATGATCACCTTCTCAGGTTTTAAATTCACCACATCTTGTCTGAAACGGATGAGCAGTTGAGAAGATGTCTGCCCACTGATTCCACGACCCACAAATTCATTCTCATTGAAAAACTCTGGTCTTACTCTATACCAGCCTTCAGTGATTGAATTGCCCAGAAATACTACCTTCTGCGGCTCACCATGAAGAGCAGCATTGGCTTCCTGATATTTACTTAAATAGCCGTAATCCTGAGTCTTACGCATGGCAGACTCTATTTCATAATCAGAATATTTAGGTTTGGTATTTTTCTCTTGAGCCTGTGTGCTCAATGAAGCTGCCAGAAGCACAGCAATTACTAGTAATCTCATCGATAGGGTTTAATTATTCGATGACAATTTAAACGAAAAAATACAAGTTAACACAGCCAGTGCCGAGGCAACCCATAAAAACGCAGACGGATCTACCGAGTCTGACAATAAGCCCGCCACTGCAGGCACCATCACTCCTCCTACGATCTCCCCCACTCCAGTGATAAGGCCGATGGCCTTGGCTCTTAGTCTTTCTGGTACAGCTTCCGAGGGAATCACGGCTGCAGCTATAGGAATAACACCCATCATAAAATAGGTTAGAAAAATAACTGGTAGCTGAGCTCCGGATCCACTCAAAAAATAAACCGAAACCGGATATAAGGCTCCAATCAAGCTAAAAATGAAGATGATTTTCTTTCTCCCGAATTTATCAGAAAGAGCTGGCACCAGGATTGAGGAAATTAAACCAGCCACTCCAAGAAGGCTCATAGTTTTACCCATTTCATCTCCGCTCATGCCTTGCTCATTTACAAAATAATTAGAGATAAAAGGAAGCGTAGCAAACCACCATCCGAACACCGTGCAGCTGATCACCATGCCCCATCTGATATTAGAATAACTCAAAAGCTCTTTAAGGTTCAGTCCTTTATCTTCTTCAGATGTAGCAACGCTCTCGGCTGTAGTTTTACGAATCAAAAACCATGAAAGCAAACCCATCAATAAACCCGGTGCTCCTGCAATATAGAAGGCAGATCGCCAGCCCATGTTTTCAGCAATTTGCACCAAAATTACCGGAGCCAAAATAGAACCAAAAAGAGCAGAACCTACGGCTTGTAAAAGGCCTGTATTTAAGCCCAATCTACCTGGAGATGACTCTCTTTCTACAAAGTTCTGAGCCAGCGGAATCACCGGCCCTTCTGCCAAACCCATGACCATGCGGGCTATTAGAAGGCCGGTAAAACTCATGGCCAGACCTGAACCAAACGAACAAAATGAGAAGACAAATACAGCGGTCACAAATACAGCCTTCTTCTTATTATTGGCTTCTGCCCAAGCCGTAGAAAAGAAGCTGGAAAACGCCCATGCTAAGGACAATACTCCTGCCAGTAGGCCAATTTGCGTATTGTTCAGCTGAAGATCTTCTGATACATAAGGCATCAAAAAGTTTAGAGAAAGGCGGTCGAAAAACAAACAACCGAAAGTGAGAGCCATCAACAGCACCACCCGGTTTTCATAGGTGAAAAGTCCTTTTTTCATCATCTGATTTTAATTCAATAGGTTCAAGTATTTCACTTGGAAAGTATAGAATAAAATTAAGTTATTTTTATCCTATTCTAAGAATCAAAATACAGTCAATACTTGTCAAAATCAATCAGGAATTCTGATATGCTTTAGGACTTAGCCCGGTCTGGCTTTTAAAGAATCTTGAGAAATTACTTGGGTTTTGATTGCAGAGTCTCACCGCTACTTCAGCTATTTGTAAGTCAGAATATTTCAGGAGACTTTTAGCTTCCATAATGATCAGTTCATTAAGTAGCTCCTGAGCAGTTTTATGTGTAATCTGCTTTACACATTTATTGAGGTGATTAGGGGTAACATTCAGTAGATCTGCATACTCAGACACCTTTTGTAACTGATAGATTTTCTGAGCCAATGCGTCTTTGTATTGATTTACTAAAAGTGCAGCAGCGGTATTCAGAACATTCTCCACCTCTTTGGTAGCAAAGAGGCTAGCTTCTGAAAGAATATTAAGAATCTTAAATACGATCAAATTATAATTATCACCGTCAAAAGACTCATAAACCTCCAATAAATCATCTAAGCCACGGCATATTCTTTCTTTGGTTTTCTCATCTACCTCCACCACCGGATTGGCCAAAAAGCCTAAAAAGTCGTATTGCTGTAGCAGTTTCAGCTGAGTGCTGTCGTGAAAAATATCAGGACTAAAGTGCACATAATAGCCTTTGACATCAGGGCTCATAAACTTATGCTCCGTTATCTGATACGCCGGCAGAAAAAAGAACTGATTAGGTATTATTTCATATTCAGAGAGTCCTTTGCTACGTATAGAACTTCCCTGAGTTAAAAAGATAAAATCATAGGTTACCTTCCTGTGAGGAGGCAGGGGAAAAGTGAGCTTATTGACATAACTCTCCAGCCTATTGATATGAAAAAGGTGCCGACCGGTAAATTGCGGCATGGCCGCTATATCGTTTCCGAAATGGAAACTATCCATTTCTTCTGCAGTTAGAACCGGAACAGTACTATTCATTTTTAGTTTTCAATTATGGCCACAGCACGAGTCCAGCCTGCACTAGCTTTTTTAATCTTTGCAGGAAAACAAGCCACCTTAAAACCATAAGGGGGTATCTGATCCAGATTAGCCATTTTTTCTATCTGACAGTACTCTTTTTCAATTCCTACATAGTGGGCCTGCCATATCACGCCAGGTCTCGGATTAGCCTTGTAGTCTTCAGCCTGAATATGCAGGGGAATATCCCATCCCCATCCATCTGTACCCATTACTTTAACGCCTTGATCAATTAACCAATGCGTAGCTTTGGCTGAAGCACCTACATGTATTTTTACATAATCTTCGTCGTGAAGTCTTTTATCTGCATCGCAACGAATGAGCACAATATCGTAAGGTTTTAGAGAATAATTGATATCTGCTAATTTTTCTTTCAAATCTTCTACTTCAATCATGTAGCCATCTGGCTTATCAGTAAAGTCCAGTACCACTCCATCATGAAAGAACCAATCAAGCGGCATTTCATCAATAGTTCTGGCAGGTTTTCCCTCCGAAGTGGGGAAATAATGATAGGGTGCATCTACATGCGTACCGCAATGGCTGGTCACTGTAAGCGTCTCACCAGCAGGGCCATTATCATCAATGAAGCAGTCTGTCATACCGCCAAAAAGCCCAGCACCTATTTTCTTGGCTCCTGCCTTATGATCTTCATAGTCAATCTTGGTAGGCAGTGGCTCTTTGATGTCTTCAGATATCGTTACAGAAAGGTCAATTATTTTCATCTTCTAGTTGATTAAGAATTATTTAAATAGTTTAAATCACAGTAGAAGTCTTCCGCCATCTACTGTCAGAATGCCCCCGGTACTCATTTTTAATTGATCTGCCAGAGCAAAAACGGCATTGGCCACATCTGCTCCGGTGGCAAATTGCTCCATAGGTGTATGCTCCATTTGACTTTGCAAAAACTCTGGTGGAAAGTTTTTGGTGTACTCCCCTTCAACAAAACCAGGAGAAACTGACATTACCCTGATTTTTGGTGCCAGCACCCGGGCCAATGACCGTGTCATTGAATCTAAAGCGGCTTTTGAGGCACAGTAGGCTACATTTGAGCCAATACCAAACAGGCCAGCAATAGAAGAAATATTGACCACCAAAGCCGAATTCCTCCCGCCATCCTCAGTGGCTGATTTCTTCTCTGCAGCAGCCTCTAATAATTCTCTCATGACTCTCACCATAGCGAAACTCCCCCGAAAATTCGTCTGCATTATTTTATCAATCCACTCATCAGTAAGCCCCTCCAGGTCATTATGAGCCACAGGAGTGGTGATACCGGTATTATTGACTAAAACATCCAGCTTGCCGTATTTCCTCTCCACGTAATCGTACAAATCTGCCAGGCAAGAGGCATCAGTATTAGGTGCTTTAAAAATACTATGATCTTTCCCAGCCAGGGTTTCCTGCACCTGTTCGGCTTTCTGCCTATTAGTATTATACGTAATGACAACTGAGTAACCATTCTCTGCAAACTTCCGGCAAATAGCCGACCCTATTTCTCCCGATCCTCCTGTAACTAGTGCTGTCTTCATCTTTCTTCTTTTTGGTTGTCTACAAAATTGGTTTCCTAAGATATCATCAAAACCTCATTTGATAAGTCTCACTAAACTTAAACTATTTGCCATACCTTCTCACACGAATATCCGCTTGTTCCTTGTGCCCGGCAAAATTCTCTATCTCACATAGTCTGGAACAATACTCGCCGATCATAGCACTGGCTTCAGGAGTCTTCACTTCCTGATACGTACAAGTTTTCATAAACTTACCTACCCAGAGCCCTCCGGTGTATTTGGCTCCATGTTTTGTAGGAAGGGTGTGATTGGTACCAATTACCTTGTCGCCATAGGCCACATTGGTATATTTCCCAAGGAAAAGTGCCCCGTAATTGGTCATATTCTCTAAGAAATAACGTGGATCTGCGGTCATTACCTGCACGTGTTCGCTGGCAATTCTGTCGGCTTCCGCCACCATTTCATCTACGCTGTCTACCACAATCACCTGACCGTAATCTTTCCAGGCTATGCTGGCCACATCTGCAGTAGGCAGTGTTTTTAACTGTCGCTCTACCTCCGCTATAGTTTCCAGACCAAGTTTCTCAGAGTTGGTTAGAAGTATGGCCGGAGAGCCCGGACCGTGCTCTGCCTGACCCAGCAGATCGGTAGCACAAATTTCTGCGTCAGATGTTTCATCTGCTATCACCAGGGTCTCTGTAGGCCCTGCCAGCAAATCAATTCCGATTTTACCAAAAAGCTGCCTTTTGGCTTCAGCTACATAGGCATTTCCTGGCCCTACTACCATATCTACCTTTTCAATGGATTCTGTACCCAAAGCCATAGAAGCGATGGCAGGCACGCCACCGAGTAGATAAATCTCATCTGCACCAGCCAGATGCATAGCCGTCACGGTTTCGGCAGGTATTTTCCCTTGAATAGGAGGTGTAAAGGCCAATACTCTTTTTACCCCCGCTACTTTTGCTGTAAGCACACTCATATGTGCAGAAGCCACCATGGGGTATCTGCCGCCTGGTATATAACAGCCTACACTATTGACCGGGATATTTTTATGCCCCAAAAAAACACCCGGAAGTGTCTCTACCTCTATATCTTTTAACGCATTTTTTTGATGCGTAGCAAAATTTCTGATTTGCGTCTGAGCAAACTTAATATCCTCAATAGTTTGAGGATCAACCCCATTCACGATTTCTTCAATTTGCTCCTGAGATAATTTAAAACTCTCCGGAGACCATTTGTCAAAACGTTCTGATATGGCTCTCACAGCAACATCCCCGCCATTACGAACTTCATCGATTAGCCCTTCTACAGCGTCTCTTACTTTCCTGTCTTTGCTATCTGCCTCATACAGCCCGATAGCCTCTTTCAATATTTTTTTCATTTATTCTTCCTATTCGAATCAATTGCAGATTAAAATTTACACTCCCGAAAAATGCTCTACCTCAGGAGCCGAGGCAAAAAAGGGAGAGATAACGGCCCTCCACTGAGGAAACAGCTCAGACTCTCTGAAGCCCACGGTATGATCTTCCAGCGTTTCCCATGAGATCAATGCTACCACACAGTTGGGATTTTCGACAGATCTTTTGAATTCAATTCCCAGAAATCCTTTCGCCTGTGAAATCACCTCCACAGCTTTTGGTGTTTGCTTTAGAAAACTTTCGACTTCATCCTCCTTGATATAAAGCTTTGCAAATTCCAGTATCATATTTTTTGATTTATGAGTGTAAAAAAGAGGATCACCCTTCATAGAAAGATGACCCTACCGTTTACTTAAGTTTAAAACTTAAACCACTTCGTTTCTTAACAGGCCAATCCCTTCAATTTCCAGTTCTACCACATCACCCGGTTCTAGCGGGCGGTGAATTTTGAAGTTATTTTCGATTAAACTACCCCAGCCCAGGGTGCCAGAACCAAAGACATCTCCGGGCATCAGGTTTACACCATTCTCAGATGCTCTTTCTATCATCTGTGAGAAGGTATAATGCACCGTTTTATAATTTCCTTCACAAACGGTCTCTCCGTTTATTCTTGAAGTCATTTTTAGGTCAAAACGGTCTCCCTTAATCTCTGGTACTCGAAGAGGTTCTTCAAAGAACTCCTCTGAAAATGGGACTCTGTATTGCTCAAACTCGTCTGCAGTAACTATACAAGGGCCTATGGCATTGGCAAAATCCTTTCCTTTACAAGGCCCCAGGGGCAGCATCATTTCCTTTTTCTGGATTTCGCGGGCGGTCCAGTCATTGAAAACCGTGTACCCAAATATATACGACTCCGCATCTTCTTTTTTGATATCGCTTCCCTTCTTACCGATCACCATACCGAGCTCCAATTCAATATCCAGTTTACGTTCTTTTTCGGGTCTTTTGATTTTATCATTCGGCCCATAAACCGCCTGGTGATTTGTGAAATAGTAGATGGGCATTTCGTACCAAACTTCGCTAATGGTGTGCCCAAAAGACCTGGAGGCATTGAGCATATGCATCTCAAAACCAATGTAATCTCTAAAACTTCGAGGGTTTGGCAGTGGTGCTAAAAGTGTAATCTCAGCAAGCAGATAATGCGGCTCTACATCTCCCAAACTTTTAATAAGCTCAAAATACTTTTCATGATGATCTATAAAGGTCAACATATCTCCCGGCAGCTCTGAGGAAGCCTTTTGCATGTCAACAACCGCCTCACCCACCAGCCAGCCAATGCTAGTTTCTCCGTTCTTATTCTTAAAAGTTACTAATTTCATTTGCTCTGCTTCTTCTAAATAGGTGCTACTAATTTGCCACAGGTGATACCCATCAATTTTCCCGGGTTTGCTTCCTCTGGCAATGGCTGGCCCGTAAACTCCATCAGCTCCCACTTCCCCAAGGTTTCTGAGGCTTCCACCACCATTTTACAGCGTTCATATCGGCGTTCCATATAATTTCCTAAAGCTGTTTCCATTGATTGCTCTTTAGATAGTTCTTCTGTCAAAACTACCGCATCCTCAATGGCCAGGGCAGCCCCGGAGCCCAGCTGCGGAATAGTAGCATGAGCAGCATCTCCCAAAACCACCACACGGTTTTTAAACCAAGGTGCCGGCAAGTTCAGCGTATCCAATGTTCTGTAATTTACCAAACCGGCATCTGTGACATCTTCTATGAGATCCTGAATCATTTTTACCGGGTATTCACTCATGTATTCTTTGAGCTTTGGCACCAGCTGAGCCTGATCTATCCGTGGGTCCTCGCCTTCAGCAGAAACCAAAAACATATAGATAGAATCGTCTGACATTGGGATAAGCCCCACTTTAGATTTCTTCCCAAAAAACATCATCCCGGTCTCTAATTCAGTAGGCCTTTTGAAGGCATACCTCCAAACAGAAAGCCCTACATACTCGGGTGTGTATTCTCCAAACTCCAGACTTCTCATTCGGGAATTAATGCCGTCTGCAGCAATGAGTAGGTCATAGGAGCCTTTAGAGCCATCAGAAAATTTTACATCAACTCCGTCAGTTTTATTCTCCAGACTTTCTACTGTCTGACCCATCCTGAAAGCAATACCAAGCTCCTCACATTTTTCAAAAAGCACCTCATGCAGTACTCTTCTGGAAATACCGTTATGACTTGGAAATCTGCCAATGGGCGGCGTTCCGGCTTCACCTATCTGCGTACCATTTACTATGTGTAACTTGATTTTATCATAAGGATAACCTCTCTTTAATGTTTCATCAGCTACACCGATGGCATCTAACGCTCGCAAAGCATTGGCTTGCTGAATAATACCAACTCCATAAACATCAAAGGCCTGTTGGAGCTCTACTATCTCCACATCAAAACCTTTTTGTGCCAGGCCAATAGCGGCGGTTTGGCCGCCAATACCGCCACCTACAATCAGTATTTTTTTAAGGTCATTCATGTATTTCAAAGGGTTGAGTTATAGAAAAGAATCAGGCCTTTATTTTTTCGGCTATCCAATCGTACATATCAAGCGTAGGCATAAAGTCATCTACCTGACAGTGCTGAGCTCCACTTTCTCCCTCGGGCACTATCTTCATTTGATGCTCACAGGTGAGGTGTTTCTCTAATTCAATGGCGTGTTCTACAAAATTCTGTTTATCGCCGCCACCATGCATGATAAACGTAGGCATTGAAATTTTCTCTGCCACACCGTTTTCAAGAGTATAACCTTTGAGCTTTTCCAGCACCTCCTCATACGATTCCGCATCCATGATGTGCATTACTATTTCTGCCAATGGATGCTTTCCATTTCTGCCTGCCCACACAGAATAATAGGACCAAACTGCCCCGAAAATCATACAGACTTTAAAACGAGGCTCAAAAGCCGCACAGCGGGCAGCCATATAACCACCCATTGACACACCAGCTATACCTACACTCGTGGTATCCACTTCGGCCTGAAGATTCTCCAAAACCCAATCTAACACGGCCGTACCTGCAACATTAAAGTCATACCTAGAATGAATATGATTTAAACGTAACGCGGCTCCTTGCCCCGGGCCATCTATAGCCAAAAGGGCAATTCCACGTTCATTCAGGTGATTACCTATTCCAAAATAAAGTTCCTCTGCCAGACTATCTAAACCACCAAACATCACCATCACCGGAGGATTTTTCACCCCCGCAGGCTTGAAAAGATAACCCGGTAAAAAAGAACCTTCAAAAGGCACTTCTATAGTTAGCGGCTTTTCATCAAAATACTTGATGGCTCTCAGGAAAGCCTCACGAGCCTTTATATAGGTTTCATTTTTTCTGTCATCATGAAGGTTCATAAAGAACTCTGCACTTCTCAGATAATTAAAGGCTCTAAGGTATGTTCTTCTGGCAGATACAAAGGCACTCTTTTTTTCATAAGCCTCTGCCCACTCAAAAACCTCATTGCCCTTTTTTAACCAGGCCAGATTAAAAGTTTCTCTGTTGGCTGGGTCAATTTCACTCGCCACCTCCAGAATCTCTGCAAACTCTCCGCCACCATAATGTGCCTGAGTCAACGCTCTGTTTACCTGATATGAAGGCATATAATGCCCTGGAAAATAATGCCACATATTTCTCTATTCTAAATGATCTAATCTCTTATATATCTGCCGGCTTTACCACACCATCTGTAAGACCCAGCTTCTTGCCTTTACCCATCTCGGCAAAAGGGTTAGCACTCCCCCAGGCGTCGTTCGGGTTATCTTTTAAATAATGTACATCCAGATGATCTGGAGCAAACACCAATCTGGCACAGGCATAGTATTCAAAAAGAATCCCAGACCCCGGATCCTGAATATAGATAAAGAACCCCTCATCTGCCTTATGGCGTGTAGGTGCTCCCATCACACTTTTGTATCCCTTCTCAATGAAGTAATCGAGGGCCAGCAATACCTCTTCACGGCTGTCTACATTCCAACAGATATGATTTAACACGGCTTCATTCTCTCCGATATTAGGATCAGTAAATACTGCGATATCATGCGATAAATTACCGATGGTATGTAGCCCGCCAATAGGTGGCTTTTCATCATCCATTCTGATTTCATCCGGATTCTTCAATCCCATATTCTTCCAGAATTCTTTCTCAGCAGAATACTTGCCTCTGGCCACCATATAAGTCACATGGTCAAATCGCCTTGGGTTAGCCCCTTTCAGTCTATTACTGGCATATCTGTCGGCATATATACTACCTCTTTCTCCTTCTTCTCTCAGCCATTCCACCTCCCAGAATACTTCATGCATGTGGCCTTCTGGCGACTGAAAACGATAGGCCTTGCCATGCCCCAAATCTCCCTCATGCCACCCTCGGCCTGCTCCTATACTTTCCAGGTAAGTCACACAGTCTTCCAGAGCCTCCGGACTGTCTGCCCGCCAACCTAGGTGACCCAAACCAGACTCCTCACTTTGGGTAAGCTTTAAGGTATGATGAAAGTAGTCTCCCCAGGCTCTCAGATATACAGATCCTTCTTCCTTTCCGGTGATATCCATACCTACTACATCAGCAAAAAACTCAACTGATTTGTCGAAATCCATCGTGAGAACCTCCACATGAGCAAGCTGAGAAAAATAATGAGGGTTACGAGCCATAATATTTTACTATTCTATTTATTTCTTGGACAAATTTAATATCACAAAATCACATCTTGAGAATCGATCTTAATCCATAAATATTCGATATCAATCTATCTGAGGTAATGTATTCAATTATCGACCACTTCCTTATTCATTTGTGATCACAGCAGTCTCTAAGTACACTCAAAAAAGTAAGAGAATTTTATCCTACGGTAATGGGTCCTCCATAAAATAAAATAATGGCCAGTTTCTCTGCCTATTCTCAGATTTTTAGAAAAACAGGAGCATAAATTGAGCTCAAACAAAATAGCCAAAAATGAAAAAACTTATTTTATTTCTATTCTTTTCTCCTTTCCTTTTCACAGCTTGTAATCCCGATGGCGTCGATGCCAGAGCTGATACTTTTCAAGTGAATATTGATGGTGACAAGTTTGTGATTCGTGGTACAGATGCCTACTCGTTCGGCTTCTCTGATGGATCATTTAACGTCTACGGGCTTTCAGAAGACATTACAGTTTACGTGGGTTTTGAGACCGGCATAACAGAAGGAAGTTACCCTATCAGTGATGATGTATATGTCTACGTCATTTATGAAAATGGCGGACCTTCATACTCCAGTTTAGTAGAAGGAAGCAGCGGTACTGTAGAATTGGTTCAGAAATCAGAATCCATCATAAAAGGGAACTTTGATGTAGTAGTCACCAATTTTGATGACCCTAGCGATAAGCTTACTTTAAGTGCCGGTTCATTCAATGTAAATCACTTTTAAGATTCGTCAGATGGTGGGGTCAGGCCAAGGCTCCACCATCTGCTTTGATAGAGCTGCCTGTGATGAAACTAGACTCATCAGAACATAGCCATAGTACCACATCAGCTACTTCATCCGGCTTCCCCATTCTTTTCATTCGCTGAAAATTTATAGCCTCATTTCTGGCTTCTTTGTTCACTGCTAAATTTCTTCGGCCATGCATAATCATCGGTGTTTCTATTGCCGTAGGGCAAACACTATTCACTCGAATATTATGGGTGGCATATTCAATAGCCGCTGTTTTCATCATTCCCTCAATTCCATGTTTTGAGACTGCATAGGGCGAGTTTTCAGGTTGACCAATTAACCCAGCTGCTGAAGATAGCATGACAATATTCCCACCACCGTTTTTGAGCATTTGCTCAAGCTGATATTTCAGCAAGAACCAATTCCCCGTAAGATTGACAGCTATTTGCTGATGCCAAAATTCTTCAGGGTATTCATGGGTTTTAGCAGATAAAGGCCCGGCTACTCCAGCACAATTGGCGGCACAGTCCAGTCTTCCAAAAGCATTGACGGTATTTTGTATAGCATTCTCAACCTGTTCTCTTTGAGATATATCCAGAGTTATCGCTATGGCTCGGGTATTTGAAATCTGTTTTATTTCATTAAGTGTTTGCCCGGCAGCCTCACCATTGATATCAGTAACCACCACCTGGGCACCTTCTTTAGCGAAAGCCAAAGCAGTAGCCTTTCCTATTCCAGAACCTGCTCCAGTTACAAAACAGACTTTATTCTCAAACCTCTTCATTTTCTTTTGATTTATTGAATACCTAACCTTTTCATCCCTAAAAATTGAAGAACTACACTCACCACCGCAATAGAGAGCATCATATAGACCATTGGCCCGGAGGTTCCATCAAAAAAGAGACTCAACAGAGCAATTACCGCGGCGTTTACCATCATAGTGATTGTACCCAGCAGAGCATTGGCCATCCCTACATTTTTCGTGAAGGGAATAAGAGCTAAGGCCAAAGCGTTTGGTCTGATCAAGTGAATAGAAAGCATAAATAGATATAAAGCACCTAACATCAATGGTATGGTGTAAGCCCACTCAACCACTCCAATCAGCAAGACAGAAATCCCGATCTGAATCACAGCCGCCCAGAAAGAAATCTTGGTAGTTTTAAATTTCTTCAGTAAAAACCTATTCAACTGATTACTCATAATCAGGAACGAGGCGGTAGAGGCGAAAACCCAACCAAATTGGCGTGAACTCAAACCAAAAGTCTCCATGAATACAAACGAAGAGCTGGAGATCCAGGCGAACAAACTACCACTGGCCAGAGAAGTAATTAAGGCATAGGTAAAAAATGAAGGTGTAAGCAGTACCGTTTTATAATTGGTCAACATGGCCTTTGGGTGCAGCGAATAATCCTTATCTCGCTCAAGGGATTCGGGCAATAAGAAATAGACGACAAGCCAAATGACAAAAGCCAAAATCCCTAAAAACCAGAAAACCCCATGCCAATGACTAAATTCCAGGATTAGACTTCCTACAGATGGTGCTATAACAGGGGCCACTCCCATGATCAATGCCAAAGTAGAAAAAACGTAAGCGATTTTCTCAGGAGGGAAAACATCACGAACCACCGTTCTACCTCCCACAGAACATAAGCTGGTACCGATGGCCTGCACAAAACGAAAGACTACCAGACTCATTAAACCTGCAGTGAAAACGCAGGCTACGGAGGAGAGCATGAAAATGATCAGCCCCCATAAAATAGGTTTCCTACGACCATACTTATCCAAAACGGGCCCAGCAATTAAATGACCGAGGCAAGAACCCACAAAATAGCTACTCAAGGTTAGAGCTACCTGACCGTGGTTTATTCCTAAATCCTCTGAAATACGCCCAAAAGCTGGTAAATAAAGGTCGGTAGCAAAGGGCATCAAACCGCTGAGTAAGCCCAATACCCAAATGAGTGTTGAATAGTCTTTCTTCAAATTTCTAAGTTTAATGTTCCATAACTTCGGGCAATGGTTGACCGTTTACCTCAAAAGGCTTCGCCTCAGTTAAAACGAATAAGATTCTACATACTTTTTCCTGACTAGGATTGACCCATCGATGAATGGTTCCCCTTTGAATTATCACACTACCCTCTTCTATTCTTTTGACCTGCCCTTCGTCTAATTCGAGGTCAATTTCACCTTTTAAAACTATTCCGTAGTCAATACTATTTGTTCTATGCATCGGCGATGAAGCCCCCGGCTGCATATCTACCACCCTAAAAACAGAACCGCCTTTAAGCGTGGTACCAGCATCTCTAATTCTACCATCAGTGTTATCATTACAGTCAGCGGGAAGCACTTCGGAAGTCCATAAAGTACTCATAGCAGCATCACCGGTAACTATTAACTTTGGGGCAAGATGCTCATCAATCACAAACTGAGCTTTCCCATCTTCAGTGTGACCTGTTACCACTCGTCTTATTTCCTTCATTCTTTATTTTTCAATACCTCAAAATTACTTCGCTACCAATGCACAATAGATAGCCATATCAATCACATCCTATTCAATACCGATCAACCTCTCCTGAAGACGCCAGGCGTAACACCCACTTTTTTCTTAAACAGGCGATTGAAATATGCCGGATCTGTAAAATTCAATTGATAAGCTACCTCCGCTATACTGAATTGAGTGTTGAGTAAATAAATCTTTGCTTCGTCAATCAGAATATTCTGCACCACCTCCAAGGCCGTTTTCCCTACAATTTCTTTGCAAATTCTGTTTAGGTGCACAATCGAAATCCCGAGGTCTTCAGCATACTGTTTGACCAGAACATGCTGATCTAACTTCTGCTTTACCAGTGTCACAAACTTCCTGTAGTGATTCAGCGAGCGATTAGCACCAGAGGCCAAAGAATGCTCCTGATCTTTGTTTGATCGGTAGATTTCGGTCAAAATCAAACCAATCAAGCTACTCATAACATATGGACTATCGGTTTTCGGCTGTGCTACTTCACTTTGAATCCAACGATAATACTCGCGTATTCTCTCAAACGAATCTCTTTGCTCTGAAAAAGAAAAAGCGACAGAATTTTTTAGCCTATCCTCAATATACGGTCGCTCTTTAATGATTGACTGCCAGATTCTGGCTGAAAATGTTAGAACTTCTCCATGAATAGATTCCCTAAATCTGAAACCGTGAAGCGTATTGGCCGGAACCAACAAAACCGAAGTTGGCTGAAATTCAAAAGTATTTCGGTCTATGGTGTATGAACCTCCTCCACTCTCAATTAAAAATAACTGAAACAATTCTCCATGAAAGTGCTCATCTATTTCCCAGTTGTAGGCTTTGCTACGTACTTCTAAGGCCTCTGCTTGCACAAAGTCAGGAGTACGTAAATCGCTTTCATCTCCAAATAAACCAGTAAACTGCCTCAAGCAACTAGATGTTTTATTTATACATATTCAAAAGTATTTATAATAAGCTATTTAACAACAATAACAATTCATAATGTTTAATATGTACAATTTATATTTTTACTTTATCCAAGAATACTTAATACTATTCCTTCAACTTTGTAATAGTAGCATTACAACCCATGAGCCAGATAATTTATAATAAGTTTGACAGAGAAGTACACCCTCAATATCTCTATGAGGGTTATAAATCAACCATTTTACGTGCCCCTACAAAGCCGCTTATTCTGACGAAACAGAATTTAATGGAACAGACAGGGCCGGTTTTTCGAGATTTTAATCTTGGAGAGTTTGACCATGATCTAACCAAAAATTCGATCGTCAATGCAGAGCCTTTGGGTGAGCGGATTTTGGTTCACGGTAAAGTCTATAACGAAAACGGTCAACCAATACCACATACCCTGATAGAGATATGGCAGGCCAACTCTGCCGGCAGATATGTGCACAAGGTAGATCAGCACGAGGCACCATTAGACCCGAATTTTCTGGGTGCCGGCAGATGTATGACAGACGAAAACGGACATTACAAGTTTTATACAATTAAGCCCGGAGCGTACCCTTGGGGTAACCATTATAATGCCTGGAGGCCAAACCATATTCACTTCTCACTTTTCGGGGCCAATATCACCAACAGGCTGGTAACTCAGATGTATTTCCCCGGTGATCCTTTATTAGATTACGATCCTATTTTTCTGGGAATCCCTGAGAAGGGACGAAAACTCTTGGTAGCACAATTTGATATGGACGCCACAGAAGAAGGATTTGCACTGGCCTTTAAGTTTGATTTTGTTTTACGGGGATATAAGGCCACTCCATTTGAGAATATTTAGTCCTACCAGCCGAAATGAAAGTAGAGCAAACCAAAAAAGAAATGAAACAGACACCTTCACAAACTGTCGGGCCATATTTCGCCTACGGACTTACCCCGGAGCAGTACTTATATGACTTCAAAGCTTTAGCGGGCAATGAAATGGTCGATCCTCTCAAAGAAGAGGATTGCATTACCATTTCTGGTCGGGTCTATGATGGTGAAGGCGAGCTTATCCCAGATGCCATGATAGAAATATGGCAAAAGGAAGATGATAAAGAGCTTTTTGGAAGATTTGGCACTGGTACTGACCGTGAAAACAGATTTGTGTTTAAGACTACAAAACCCAAGTCATTTGAGGGCCAGGCTCCATGCCTTATGGTTATCGTTTTTATGAGGGGGCAATTGATTCATACTTATACCCGAATGTATTTTGAGGATGAAGAATCATTGAACAAAACAGACGAAATATTAAATCAGGTCCCGGCAGATAGAAGGTCTACTTTAATGGCTAAAAAAACGAGCTCGGGGTACACATTTGACATCCATATGCAAGGAGAAAACGAAACAGTATTTTTCGATATATGAGTCTTTATTCCAGTTTATTTTATTCTGAAAAAGCCAACGCTCTCCTCACCGAAAGTCGAAGCATCGTCTAAAGAGCTTTTTGGAAGATTTGGCACTGGTACTGACCGTGAAAACAGATTTGTGTTTAAGACTACAAAACCCAAGTCATTTGAGGGCCAGGCTCCATGCCTTATGGTTATCGTTTTTATGAGGGGGCAATTGATTCATACTTATACCCGAATGTATTTTGAGGATGAAGAATCATTGAACAAAACAGACGAAATATTAAATCAGGTCCCGGCAGATAGAAGGTCTACTTTAATGGCTAAAAAAACGAGCTCGGGGTACACATTTGACATCCATATGCAAGGAGAAAACGAAACAGTATTTTTCGATATATGAGTCTTTATTCCAGTTTATTTTATTCTGAAAAAGCCAACGCTCTCCTCACCGAAAGTCGAAGCATCGTCTACATGCTTGAGGTAGAAAGACAGGCAGCATTGGCCCAGGCTAAATGTGGATTTTTCCCGAATGAAACTGCTGAAATCATTTCTACTTGCTGCAAAGTAGAACTCATCAATATTGACCAATTAATCTCCGAAATCCCTTTGGGAGGCAACGCCGCCATTCCTTTGGTACAACAATTATCCAAACTTGTTAAACTTCGAGACTTCGAGGCTTCACGCTACGTCCATTTTGGTTTAACCAGCCAAGATGTAGTAGATACCGCGACTGTCCTTTGTATTAAAGATCTGATCGTTTTACTCGAAGAAGGTCTTGCTGACCTGACGAGAGCCTTAGTAAACAAGGCACGCAAGTACAAGGAAACGCCGATGATAGGCAGAACCCTACTGCAGCAAGCTAAACCAATCACTTTCGGCTATAAACTTGTCACATACATCGGGATGATTGAATCTCTGATTGAGAGTCTGGCTTCAATTAAAAAAAGGGTTTTGAAAATTCAATTGGGTGGTGCTGTAGGCTCGGGAAATAATTCCATCACAAAAGAGGTACAGAAAGAATTTGCCAAAAACTTGGAACTAAACCTTGCCAACAGCTGGCAATCAGACAGAACAAGCATAAATGAATTTGGTGCTTTTCTGGGCACGCTTTCAGGAAGTCTGGGGAAAATCGCAAAGGATATTTCCTTGCTCATGCAAACCGAGATAGCTGAGGTTTTTGAAGGTGCTGCCGAGGGCAAAGGTGGCTCCAGCACTATGCCACATAAACGAAATCCAATCAGCTCGGCAGTTATTATAGCTAACGCTACCCGGACTCCGCATTTGGTGGCTACACTTCAATCTGCCATGCTACAAGAGCATGAACGATCGGCAGGATTATGGCATGCCGAATGGGAAACCCTAAATACGCTCATGGGACTTTCGGCTGGTTCGTTGGAGAAGACTGTTGATCTCATTAGTCATCTGGAAGTTAAACCTGAGCAAATGGCTCATAATCTGGAGCAGACCAATGGTCTTATTTATGCCGAAAATGTCTCTCTTGCTCTTGCTCAAACAATGGGAAAGTTGAAGGCACATGACTATGTCACCAAAGCCTGCAAAAAAGCCATTTCGCAGAAAATTCATTTGCTTGACATTCTCAAGGAACAAAAAACTGAATTATCAGATATTGAAAAATACTTCACTCCATCTTATTCATTAGGCTCGGCCATTAGAATAACTAATGAAGTCTTAGATAAATATGAAGATCTATGATGAACTATAAAATCAGCGGAACACCAAATAGTCCGGTGCTCATTTTAAGTCATTCTCTAGGAACCACGATGGAAATGTGGGACGCTGTAGTTCCTCATCTGACCCCTTACTTTAGAGTTATTCAATATGATACACGGGGACATGGCGGCTCTGAAAAAACTGATGAGCCATACACCATTGCATTGCTAGGCAATGATGTATTGCAATTGATGGAACAATTGGGCATTGAAAAAGCTCATTTCTGTGGTTTGTCAATGGGTGGCCTCATAGGTCAATGGCTAGCCATAAATGCACCCGACAAAATCTCTAAACTCATCATCAGCAATTCAGCAGCTCGGGTGGGTTCAGAAGATGCCTGGAACGAACGTATAAAGCTTGTGGAAGAATCAGGGTTTGAGTCTTTCGAAAAAGCCAGCATGGAAAAATGGCTAAGCAATGATGCCCCCGATAGCGTAAGAGTAAAGCTTAGCCGTATGTTTTTGTCGAATGACAAAAAGGGTTATTCCAACTGCTGTGCGGCATTAGGGAAGGCAGATTTCAGAGACTCCAGGGATAAAATAAAATGCCCGACCCTAATTGTAACAGGAGAAGATGATCCAGTTACCACTGTTGAGGATGCAAATTTTCTGGCAGAAGAAATTGGAAATTCAGAGGTCAAAATTATACCTGGGAGGCATATCCCTGCCGCCGAATTCCCTAAAGTTTACGCTGAAACGCTGATTCATTTTTTGGTGGGTAGTGAAATAAAAGAAAAAGGGATGCACGTACGTCGAACCGTTTTGGGTGATGCTCACGTAGACCGAGCTTCTTCAAATATTAACGATTTCAATGGCGACTTTCAGGAGTTTATCAGCAAGTATGCCTGGGGTGAGATATGGACAAGGCCGGGCCTACCCAAACATACCAGAAGTCTAATTACGATTTCCATGTTAATTGCCTTAAACAGGCCTAAAGAATTCAAAATGCACATAAAAGCTGCATTCCATAATGGCGTGAGCAAAGAAGAGATTAAAGAAACAATCCTCCAGTCAGCCCTTTATTGCGGCTTGCCGGCTGCCAATGACGCCTTTCATCTGGCGGAAGAAGTATTTAATGATCTGGAAAGCTAGCCTTGTCAAGCTTTTAGTACTCTAAAAAAAACTCCGCCATACTAAATCACCCAAAAGAAATAACCTATGAAAAAACTTAAAACTCAAGTCGGAATTATAGGAGCTGGGCCAGCTGGGCTTACTCTGGCTCATTGGTTAAAAAGTCATGGAATCTCTTCAGTTATTCTCGAGCACAGAAGCCGAGCATATGTAGAGGCCCGGGTAAGAGCAGGCTTGCTAGAGCAAAACACGGTAGATATTTTGAAACAGCTTAATCTGGCGGATCGACTGGAGCAAGAAGGGCACTTGCATGAAGGAGTATATTTAAGTTTTGACGGAGAAAGAGTGCGTGTCCCTTTTGGAGAATTAACAGGTGGCAGAAACATTACCATTTACGGTCAACAGGAAGTAGTAAAAGACCTCACAGACGCCTGGTATGCCTCCGGTCAAACATTGCTCTTTGAGGCACCGGCCGTAAAAATCGAAAACATCGATTCTGAAAGTCCTCAAATACATTTCACTCACCAAGGTGAAGACGGAATAATAGAGTGCGATTTTGTGGCGGCATGCGATGGCTTTCACGGTATCGGGAGAAAAACGCTCCCGAAAGAATCCTATAATGAGTTTGAGGTGAGTTACCCTTTCTTCTGGCTTGGCATTTTAGCCAATGTAGCTCCATCAACTGATGAATTGATTTATGCCTACCACCAAAATGGCTTTGCATTGCATAGCCTAAGGTCAGAGTCTGTAAGCCGCCTTTATCTACAGGTTCCTAATGATGAGGACCTAAACAATTGGCCGGATCAACGTATTTGGGAAGAATTGGCCATAAGACTAGGTACTCAAGGTTGGAAACTCCAGCCGGGTCCCATATTTGAAAAGAGCATTACACCAATGCGGAGCTACTTTATTGACAATATGCAGCATGGCAGACTCTTTCTGGCCGGTGATGCCGCCCATATAGTGCCACCTACAGGTGGAAAAGGCTTAAATCTGGCAATAGCAGATATCAAGCATCTGGTAGACGGCTTTGTCGGGTTTTACAGAAACAATAGTATTGGTCAATTGGAGCAATATTCGATAAACGCATTGAAAAGAATCTGGCGAGCCCAGGACTTTTCAAATTTCATGACTACGCTATTTCACAAACAAGATGAGCATGGCTCATTCCAATATCAATTACAGAAAGCAAAATTCGATTATATAAAAACCTCAAAAGCTTACGCCACTACAATAGCAGAAAACTACGTAGGACTTCCTTTTGAGGCCTTTGAAGCATAAAGAAATGAAAGAAGTTCAAATCATTACAGCAGAAAAAGCAGCCACGCTCGTAAAAGATGGCGACATTATCCTTGGTGGAGGTTTTGGCATGACCGGCAACCCGGTGAGCATACTTCATGAATTGGCCAAGCTGAGCACTAAAGACCTCACCTTTGTTGGAAATAATGTCGGTGAGCCTGGTATTGGTGGTGGGCGATTATTGAATAATGGTCAATTAAAAAAAATGATTGGCTCCTTTTTTACAGGAAACCATGAAGCCGTAAAAGCAGCTCAGGAAGGCAGAGTAGAATACGAACTTATTCCTCAAGGAACATTAGCAGAAGCTTTAAGGGCCGGAGGTGCAGGAATAGGTGGTTTTTATACACCAACTTCTGCAGGCACCAAATTAGCTGAAGGTCGTGAGACCAAAGTCATAGATGGAGTAGAGCAAGTATTTTTCAAAGGCATCCGCGGAAACGTGGCTATCGTAAGAGCATGGAAAGCAGATACTGCCGGTAACCTCCAATACCGTATGACTGAACAAAACTTCAATAAAGCTATGGCTACGGCTGCAGATCTGGTTATTGCAGAAGTACAGGAAATAGTACCCGTGGGAGATCTAGACCCAAATCAAATTCATACGCCTGGCTGTTTTGTGGATTATATCGTTCAGAAAGAGCTTAAGATTGAAGACCTGGGAAGCTCGGCATCCACAGGCTCAAAGAAGGCAGATGAACTCCGTATGAATATGGCCAAAAGAGCTTTCAAAGAAGTACAAAAAGGAGATGTAGTAAATCTGGGGATTGGTATTCCAACTTTAGTGGCAGACCTTATTTCTCCCGAGGACGGCATAATTTTACATACAGAAAACGGCATGCTTGGAGTAGGACCTGAACCTACAGATGGAGGCGGTGCTCTGAATTATCCGGTCAATGCAGGCAAAATACCCGTTACGGCACTTAAGGGTAGTAGCTATTTTGACAGTTCAGACTCATTCGCCATGATCAGAGGCGGTCATATTGATGTAGCGGTAATGGGAGGCCTTGAGATAGACGAAGCTGGCAATCTGGCCAACTGGTCTGTTCCCGGCAAACCTCTACTGGGCGTTGGTGGAGCCATGGACTTAGCTTCTGGAGCCAAACGCCTCATCATCACTTTAAGACATACCGATAAGGCTGGAAACTCCAAAGTTGTACCTGAATGTACCCTACCTCTAACAGCGAGCCACTGTGTAGATATGTGCATTACAGATCTGGCCGTCTTTAAATTTATTGAAGGCAAACTGACCCTAATTGAAATCATGCCAGGAAGCACTTTGGAAGAAGTAAAAGCTAAAACGGCCGCTAATTTTGACATTAAGCTTTAAGAAATGAAAGACGCTTTTATCATAGATTCTATTCGTACACCTATCGGGAAATTCGGTGGAGGCCTTACCCCAATCAGAGCAGATGATTTGGCAGCCATACCTCTTAAAGAAATACTGAAACGAAACCCCAATGTGCCGTCAGATGCCATTGATGAAGTAATCTTAGGTTGTCATAATCAGGCAGGAGAAGACAATAGAAATGTAGCCAGAATGGCTTTATTACTGGCTGGAATACCACAGACTATACCTGGAGAAACAATCAACAGACTCTGTGCCTCGGGCATGTCTGCTGTTATTCATGCCAATAGGGCCATCAAAGCCGGGGACGGCGACTTGTTCATTTCTGGAGGTGTAGAGCACATGACCCGTGGACCATACGTTATGTCGAAGGCTTCCAGAGCCTATGGCAATGACTCTAAAATGTACGACAGTAGTTTTGGCTGGCGATTTATCAACCCCAAAATGGAGGAAACCTATGGCACCGATGGCATGGGCATAACTGCTGAGAATCTGGCAGAGATGTATAAAATCAACCGCCATGATCAGGATTTGTTTGCCTATAACTCACAAATGAAAGCCAGCAAAGCTCAGGAAAATGGAATATTAGCTGAGGAGATTGTACCTATTGAAATCAAAGGAAGAAAAGGTTCTGTCGGCATTTTTGACACTGATGAATTCGTTAAACCATCTACTACAATGGATGTGCTGGGCAAACTCAAGCCGGCATTTAAAAAAGACGGAACTGTCACTGCAGGAAATTCCTCCGGACTTAATGATGGAGCTGCTGCCATGCTTATTGCTTCTGAAGAAGCATTAAGTAAGTATAATTTAAAGCCCAAAGCAAGAATTGTAAGCTCTGCGGTGGTGGGAGTAGAACCACGCATTATGGGTATTGGTCCCGCACCAGCCGCGATAAAAGTTCTCAAAAAAGCGGGACTAACATTAGAGCAGATGGATGTCATTGAGTTTAATGAAGCATTCTCAGCTCAGTCCTTGGCGGTTATCAGAGAACTGGGATTAGCTGATGATGACCCTCGAATCAATCCGAATGGTGGGGCCATTGCTATTGGTCATCCTCTGGGCATGTCAGGCACCAGAATCATCCAAGCTGCTGTGAATCAATTACACAGAACAGGAGGTCGATATGCACTGGCAGCTATGTGTGTTGGTGTAGGAATGGGTTATGCTACAATCATAGAACGAGCAGACTAAAAAGCCAGGAGTTTGTCAATCTGCTCATTCACAAATTTTTGGTAAAGAGGGTGGTTGATTTCGTCTACCTCAAAGTATTTGGCAATCTCCCCCAGCTTTACACGAAGCCCCATCACATTAGCTCCCATATAACTCAGTACCTCATTTAAGTGTCCGAGGCCTACGGCATTACCAAGTACGCCGTTGGCCAAACCCACCAGGGCTATCTTCTTATCTCTGAAAGAATCAGGATAGCGTAGACCATCTATAAAGGTTTTCAATACTCCCGGATATGAACCATTATATTCAGGTGCCAGAATAAAACACTTATCTACAGAGTCAAGAGCCGCCTGAAAAGAATTATAGCCTTCACTTTTGCCCTTATTAGCGTACAAAGCAGAAAAAGCAAAATCTTCGGGGAGCTTACCGAGATCCATCAGCACACTTTCGTATCCCTTCTCTTTTAATTTCTTTTGATAATACAAGGCCATCTCCAGAGTCATGGCTGTAGGCCTGTTGGTTCCTACCAGAATTCCTATCGGTTTCTTTGACACGTCCTAAAATACAGTGATTATTATGTGCTTAAAACAATATTAGCTTACTTCGGTTCCTTCAAAACTAAAACAAGATGTCTGATCTCTACCCTCTTTTTGAGATTTTAAACGCAAATGCCGACGAAGAGTACAAAGAAAAAATGCAACGATTCTTTAAAACTGGCAAAGGTGAATATGCAGAGCAATCAGAATTTATGGGGTTGAAGGTTACCAAGATAAGAGAACTTATCAAGCCCTTTTATGACCTAAACGAGAGTGACCTCATAGTACTTCTCACCCACCCTATTCATGAAATAAGAATGACAGGGCTTCTGATTTTGGTCAAACAGTACAAAAAGAACAAACGGAAAAACCCCGAGCCCTATGTTCAGATTTATTTGGAGCATATTGACTATGTCAATAATTGGGACCTAGTGGATGGCTCGTGTCGAGATCTGTTGGGAGACTTTCTTATTGAAAGACCCCGTGATATTTTATATGAACTTGCAGAGCAAAACTCAATTTGGAAGAAACGTATAGCCATTGTCTCTACTTATGCGTTCATTAAGAAGAATGACTTTGAAGATACCTTCCAGATCACCCGACTTTTTTTCAAAGAAACCGAGGATATCCTATTAAAGGGGATTGGTTGGATGCTTCGTGAAATTTACAAAAGAGGTGGGGCCAGGGAATTAGAAGAATTTCTAAGCCTTCATATTGAGGCAATTCAAACAAAAGTCCTGAGTATCGCTATCCAGGATTTCACAGACGAAAAGAAAAAATTCTACCGCCAACTCAAGAAAGAGAGCAGGGCACTCTAAATTGGTTTTTCGTACGAATAAATGTACTTTTGACCCTCTTTTCATATGCATAGCATATCATTGAAAAGATATTGAAAAGAAATCTAATTAAAATACAAAAACCAATTACATGAGCCAATCATTGATTAAGCCAGGTGTAGTTACAGGTGAGGCACTAAATGAGTTGCTAGCCTATGCTAACAAAAACAATTTTGCCCTACCTGCAGTAAACGTGGTAGGTACAAACTCTATCAATGCGGTACTGGAAACTGCAGCAGCAGTAAACTCTCCGGTGATTATTCAATTCTCTAACGGTGGTGGTGTTTTCTACGCTGGTAAGAGCTTATCAAACGAAGATCAAAAAGCTGCGATTGCTGGTTCAATTTCAGGAGCACTTCATGTTCATCATATGGCTGAGCACTATGGTGTACCTGTAGTATTACATACAGACCACTGTGCTAAAAAACTTCTACCATGGGTAGATGGCCTTTTGGATGCTGGTGAAGAGCATTACAAAAAAACAGGTAAGCCACTTTTCAGCTCTCACATGATTGACCTTTCTGAAGAGTCTTTAGAAGAGAACATGGAGATCTGCTCAAAATATCTTGAGCGTATGGCTAAAATTGACATGACGCTTGAAATCGAGCTTGGTATCACTGGTGGTGAAGAAGATGGTGTAGATAACACAGATGTAGATAGCTCAAAGCTTTATACTCAGCCTTCAGAAGTAGCTTACGTATACGAGACCTTGAATAAAATCTCTCCAAACTTTACAGTAGCTGCGGCTTTCGGTAATGTACATGGAGTCTATAAGCCAGGTAACGTTTCTCTACAGCCGATCATTCTTAAAAACTCGCAAGAGTACATTAAAGAGAAGTTCAATACAGGCGACCTACCGGTTAACTTCGTATTCCATGGTGGTTCTGGTTCTTCAAGAGAAGAGATCAGAGAAGCTATCGATTACGGTGCTGTGAAGATGAATATCGACACAGACATGCAATGGAGTACTTGGGAAGGTGTTTTGAAATACTACAAAGCAAACGAAGGCTACCTTCAGTCTCAATTAGGAAACCCTGATGGTGACGATGTACCAAACAAAAAATACTATGACCCACGTGTATGGCTTCGCAAAGGCGAGCAAAACATGGTAGAGCGTCTTAAAGTAGCATTTGAAGATTTGAACTGTATCAATAGATTAGAAGGTCTGTTGTAATCAAAGTCTTTAAGGAATTGGCAAAGCCCTCTCAGAAATGTGAGGGCTTTTTCTTTTTAATACTTCCAAAATTCCATTGCCCATTTCTTTTGCACAATTCCGTCTTACCCAACCCTCACCTAAGCCCCAATTTTAAACAAAAACGAGAGTTATTTAAATTTTTAAAAATATATCAATATAACTTTTTCTATATTTTTTTGACTTTCATTTTTCAAAAGTCCTACAATAATCTCATTTTGATGTAAAATACTTGAAATAAGACTATAAAAAAGACAATTGTACTTTTTCAAGTACTTGTTACACCTTTCCTTAAACCATTGTACTTTTCTAAGTTTATCGTAGGATCGTGAGATGAACTTTCACCTACGCCCACCTAAGCTATTGCATCGCATGGGTGCAGTACCCTATGTTTGTATCGAACAAAACGGTAAGCGAGTGCTTATCAGAACTTTAAAGAATTAGTAACAACACAAATTAAACAATACACAAAATGAAAAAACTAATCGCAATCGCTGTAATCTTGATGGGAGTATCTACTACAGCAGTACAAGCAGATGATCACATGTTCGTTAACATCATCGGATCAGAATTAAAAGTTAAAAACGTAGAAGGCCTTAAGTTCAAAGTAACTGCAGCCAACTTAGTAGAAAGAACTTACATCGAAGTCAAAGATAACTCTGGTATCGTTCTTTATAAAGAAGTTAACACTGCTGATTTCGCAAAAGTATTAGACCTTTCTTCTCTTGAAGATGGTAAGTACACGATCGTTCTTACTACTGGTGACAAAGCCGTAGAAAAAACAATCGAAATCAAAACTGAAACTACTGTAGTAAGATCTGCTGTAGCTGCGAAATAAGCATTCAGTTCTAAATAATTGTCAGGAAGCCTACGCCAACGCGTAGGCTTTTTTTATGTTTTCTCTTTTCACGACGGTCTTCGAGAACCTTAGTGCCTTAGTGACCGAATAAGACCTGTCACAAGGACCCAAGTCACCAAGAACCACTAAGACTTACTCTACGATTGATTCTATTTAAATTCTTCGTAAAACTTCGATTCTTCGTGTCTTGGTGGCAGAACATAAATTGCCACAAAGACGCCAAGCCTCTAAGAAACACTAGGGCTAATTCTACGATTGATTCTATTTAAATTATTTGTGAAACTTAAAGTATCCGTGCCTTGGTGGCAAAAGAGAATTGCCACTAAGACGCCAGGTCTCTAAGAACCACTAAGACTTAGTCTACGATTGATAATATCTATTTCTTCGTGAAACTTCGAGGCTTTGTGTCTTGGTGGCAGAGCTTAACTAGCCACAAAGACACCAAGTCACTAAGAAACACTAGGACTTACTTTAAGATTGACGCTATTTAACTCCTTCGTGAAACTTCGAGTCTTCGAGCCTTAGTGCCAAAACAAGACAGACCAGGAATCACCTAAAAAGCTCTAAGTCAAATACTTTTTACTCCCTTGAAATTAATAAAAACACATTCTCAAATACTTATCAGCTAATGTCTCCAAAAGTTCATTTTGTACTATTAGCCTATACATTTGCATCAATTAGTCTACCTATCCTATAGATTTCTAAAAATCATGTAAGTCGCTGATATTAAGCGAATATTAAATTGCATTGTACTTTTTCAAGTACTTATAACATGATTAGACCATTCGTTATATTTTTCTAAGTTTATCGTAGGATCGTGTGATGAACTTTCAATAGGCATACACTCACCTATTGCATTGCATTAGGCACATAAAGTATGTTTGTAATGAAAACAGTGACAGGCGGAAGCGAAACCTCACTGGTAAATTTCTAAGAATTAGACAAACACAAATTAAAAAATAAACGAAATGAAAAAACTATTAACAATTGCTGTAATCTTGATGGGAGTATCAACTACAGCTGTACACGCAGATGATCATATGTACTTCAACAACCTTGTAGAGTCAGACCTTACAGTTAAAGCTCTTAAAGGATTGAAGTTTAAAGTAACAGCCTTTAATATCGAAGCGAAGTCATTCGTAGAAGTAAAAGACATGGAAGGTTTTACTCTATACAGAGAGGTAGCTACAGAAGACTACGCCAAAGTATTAAACCTGGCTTCTCTTCCTGATGGCAAGTACAAAATCATCTTAACTACTGGTGATAAAGTAGTAGAAGAGCCGTTTGAAATCAAAACGGAAACAAAAGTAACGCGTACTGCTACTCCTTCTAAATAATCGAATGATTATGAAGCGAGTAGAATATAAAGGGTAAAGCTTCTGCCCAAATCACTGAGCCTCTGCATCCGCAATGATGCAGGGGCTTTTTTTGTTTCTTATTGAACAGTTTAATAACTAAATTTGCAGCCCATTTTGATATAAAGCAAAATTCTATGTTTGAGAGCTTACAGGATAAACTGGCTGGTGCGTTTAAAACCCTTAAAGGCAAAGGCCGTATTACAGATGTCAATATTGCTTCTACGGTAAAAGAGATTCGTCGTGCCCTAATGGATGCCGATGTCAACTATAAAGTAGCCAAAGAAGTTACCGACCGTGTAAAACAAGAGGCTCTCGACAGAGATGTGAAAATTGCGGTAGAACCAGGTCAACTATTCACCAAGATTGTACAGGAAGAGCTAACCCAACTTATGGGTGGCAAAGCAGAATCTGTAAATCTTACAGGCTCTCCTGCCGTGGTGTTGATCGCCGGTCTTCAAGGTTCTGGTAAAACCACCTTCTCTGGAAAGTTTGCGAGCTACCTAAAGAAGCAAGGTAAGCAAGTCATGTTGGTAGCTGGTGATATCTACAGACCAGCCGCCATCACTCAGCTACAGGTTTTAGGTGAGCAGATTGGTGTAGATGTCTACGCTGAGCCTGACAATAAAGATGCCGTAAGCATAGCTCAAAATGCTATCAAAGAAGCAAAAACAAAGGGTAAGAACATTATCATCGTCGATACAGCCGGTCGTCTGGCAGTAGACGAGGTGATGATGCAGGAGGTAGAAAACATCAAAAAAGCTATTGACCCTACCGAAGTACTTTTTGTAGTGGATTCCATGACTGGTCAGGATGCTGTCAATACCGCAAAAGCCTTCAATGATAGACTTGATTTTGACGGAGTAGTCTTAACTAAGCTTGATGGTGATGCCCGTGGTGGTGCGGCACTTTCAGTGAAAGCCGTGGTAGACAAGCCTATCAAATTCATGTCGACGGGTGAAAAAATGGAAGATCTTGACATCTTCCACCCCGATAGAATGGCGAATCGTATTCTGGGCATGGGTGACGTTATCTCCTTGGTAGAGCGTGCTCAGCAAGCCTACGACGAAGACGAAGCCAAAAAGCTGAACAAGAAAATGAGAGAGAACAAGTTCGATCTCAATGACTTCTTAAGCCAGCTGGAGCAAATCAAGAAAATGGGTAATGTGAAGGATTTGATGGGCATGATACCTGGAATGGGTAAGGCCATCAAAGATATTGACATAGACAATGACTCCTTCAAGCCTATTGAAGCCGTTATTCAGTCCATGACCCCCGCGGAAAGAGAAAACCCGGATATCATCAATGGTCCTCGCAGAAAGAGAATTGCGAAAGGAAGTGGAACATCAATCCAACAGGTGAATAACTTGCTCAAGCAATTTGACCAGATGCGTAAAATGATGAAACGCATGAACAAAATGCAGGGAGCTGGAAAATTGGGTAAGCTATTTGGTTAAGAGCCCTTACTCTTCTGTTTTTTGTTGGTAGTAATACAAGGTGCCATTGGGGGCATCTTTTCTCTCAGAGAGTGTATAGTAACCTGAGCCATTATGATCAAAACAGATGGCCTCTCCTTGTTCTTCCACATAATAAGGTAGGCCAATATCACGTGTACGTCTAAGTGCCTCAAAAACTGACTCATCCTCACCCACTTTCCAATAATAAGCGGCCTCATAGTTTTTAATAATGAGATTTTTTCCATCCTGAGACATATCAGCAGCGGTGATGAAGGTATGTGGAATAACGCCTTGAAACTCAGCCACGTCTTCTGCATCAGTACTTTGAGGATAAGGCAGCTTGTACACACGAACAGTAAATAACTGACGCTTTGAGATAAGGTAGATATCTTTGGTTCTAGGATCTACCAGCATAGCCTCTACATCTAAGCCACTGGGTCTATCTTCATATCTAAAGGTAATATTATCCTGAGCCAGACCATCAGTAAGAGCTGAAGGTTCTTTCATTCTATAGATTTTATAGAACTCTAAGTTCTCAGCATTGTCACCAATATCACCGACATAGATATAGTTTACACCATCTTCAGGTCCAGGGCCAGCGGCCATATCTTCCCAATCTCTATTGACAGATGGCCACAAATCAATTGCTCCCAAATAAGAACCTGAATTATTAATTAAATGTAACGCAGCCTTGGTATTCCCATCAGTAATGACCCACAAATTACCAGGCATGGTCTGTGAAGCCACGATACCGGAAGCCTCATCCAAAGTTCCTCTGGCTACAGAATAACTGGATGGTGTTTCCAGAAATTCTGGCAAAGGCTCTTCTACATCAATAGGCGTTGGACCAGGCTCGGTCCAAAGAAAGCATGATTGACAAAGAAGTGCCAGAAATAGTAAAGCAAGGCCTTTGGGCATTCAAAAACGTTATTTTGATTAACTAACGACAAAACTATGCCATTCATTTAGCACCAACCCAAAATTCTTGGAATATCAGTACTAATTGTCGGCAAAAACCAAACAAACAGGCATAGAGACTTTCACCTCTTTGTCTAATGGTTCCAGCTTCCCGTTGGTTGTATCTCTTTTGAAAATTACCACATTATCAGACTCTTGATTAGCCACCAAAACAAAATTACCATCAGGACTAATGGCAAAGTTTCTTGGAATTTGACCCAATACCGAATGATGACTTACCTGCTCCAACGTTCCGTTTGAGGTATCAATTTTAAAGACAACAATAGAGTCATGGTATCTATTAGAAGCATACAGATATTCACCGTCTGCTGAGATATGAATGTCAGCAGAACTGTTTTTACCCTCAAATCCTTTCGGCAAAGTGCTGTATTCTTCCAGCCTTGTCAAATCTCCATCTAAATAACTAAAAGAAGTCACCGTACCGGTCAACTCTTGAAGTACATAGGCATATTTTCCATTTGGGTGGAATGTAAAATGCCTCGGGCCAGATCCGGGCAGCACCTCCATGTCTTTTCCTGGACTCAAAACACCTGTGCTGTCATTGAAGTAATATGCTTTTACCTTATCTATTCCCAAGTCAGGAACAAAAAGAGCTTTGTTATCCGGAGCTATATTGACCGAATGCACATGAGGTCCTTCCTGGCGTTCCTTATTTGGTCCCGTTCCCGAATGTTTAATAATCTGAGTTGGCTCGCCAATACCTCCATTTTCCAGTATAGGTAAAACAGCTAATGAACCAGAGGTATAATTGCCAGCAAATACCCACTTACCTGTTTTATCAATAGCCACATGACAAGGGTGAACCCCTCCTGAAGACTGCTCATTTATAAAGGTCATAGAAGTATCTGTTCTTGAAAAAGCTCTGATACTTCCTCCATTCACTTCACTTACAGCATAAATAAAATTTTGATCTTCTGATAAAGCCAAAAATGAAGGATCATCAGACTCGGCCATAAATTGGGCTTCTGAGGCCTCCCCTGTAACAGGATTAAAACTAAACTGATAGATCCCCTGACTTTCTCTGCCAGTATATGTTCCCACCAGAACGTTTATATCTTTTACTTCCTCAATAACTTCATCTGATTGCTCCCCTGATGTACAACTCAAAACAGTAAATACACTTAGTGCCAGTAACGCTTTTTTCATTCTAGTTTTTTAAACTCTTATTTTAATACTTTATCTAACTCCACCTTAATTTCTTCAGCCCAAATGTCATATCCGTCTTCATTGAGATGTAATTTATCTCTTATAAAAAGCTCGTCCCTTGGCATGCCTTTTTCATTGAGATATCTATCAGATGGATTGATGAAATACATATGGTCTTTTTTCTCACAGTAGCTCTTCATTGCTGCGTTTAGTTTTTGCACCTCAGGCCATACTTCCCATCGGCTACTTGTAGGTGTTACTGCTATTGGAAAAATAGGCACATCCGGATACTTTTGTCTGACCGAGGCTACCACCTCTTTGAATAAACGCATGGTTTCATTTACGGTTAGATCATTTTCTCCACCAGTAATATCATTAGCCACAAAAATGCATAAAGCCTGAAATTCATGAGGCCAAACAAGCCTTTTGGTAAAATGAATGAGATCATAAAAATGAGCCCCGCCATACCCTCTTCTAATCGGTTCATAAGGAGCCATATCTTCTTCTATGGTTTTCCAGAGACGTATACTAGAGCTTCCGATAAATAAGATGGCATCATCAGAATAACTTTCTATATCATCCTGAAATTCAAGATCGGTCACTTCATTTTCCCATTGCTCGGCCGAATCGGCATATTTTTTATATACATCACATGAGCCCAGCAGGAAGGTTAAGACGAAGAGGAAGAATACATTTTTCATTTCAATAGCTTTTTGATTGATCACACAAACTCTGCCCTCGGAAAGCAGATTTCCAAGCAAGATAAGAGTTTAAAGGAGCAAGACCTATAAAAAATCCATTGGGTCTTCTGCCACGCGGGTTCCGTCATGTAAAACAGATAAAGCCTCCAGATCAGAAGCATCCAGATGAAAGTCAAAAACCTCAAAATTTGACTGTATTCGTACTGGATTACTGCTTTTGGGTATAGTAATGATACTGTGATCTAAAGCCCAGCGAATGAGTATCTTAAAAGTAGAAACTCCATGTTTAGCAGAAATCACTTTCAATACCTCATGATCCTTTTTAAGACCACGCACCAGCGGAGCGTAGCTTTCCAGGGTAATGCCCATTTGCTTACATTTCAGATGTGTGGATGCCATATTACAGAAAGGAGTATGCTCTATTTGGTTAACTGCAGGAATTACATGGGCATATGACTCCAGCTCTTCCAGATGAGGAACCAGGTAATTGGAAACCCCAATAGCTCTTACTCTACCCTCTTCATAAATTTTCTCCAGAGCTTTCCACGTCTCTTTCCTTTTTTCTTTGACAGGCCAATGAACCAGATAGAGGTCAATATATTCTAAACCGAGACTCTCTAAACTATTGTCATAAGCCTTTAAAGTATTCTCAAACCCTTGATGGCTATTCCAAACTTTGGTAGTCACAAAGATTTCATCTCTAGGTACGTTCGCTTCTCTCAGAGCTTTCCCAACTTCCTCCTCATTTCTATAGATAGAAGCCGTATCAATATGTCTGTACCCAATCTCTAAAGCTGCTTTGACAGCTTCTTTAGTTTTTGAAACATCAAAATCTTCCTCAAATACACCTAGACCGAGCTGAGGTATGAGGACATCATTATTCAACCGTAAGTTAGGAGACAGCATAGTTTAATGAGTTTAGGTAACTCAACAAAGCTATCGATAATATCAAAAAAACAGAAAGTGTTTATTACGCCTCTACCTTCTCCAGATTGAAAAGGTCATTGAGTACGTCAATGAGGGTTTCGGCTTCGCCTCGTTTACAGGCAGCCTTTAACTGAAGTACAGGCAATTTGATGATTTTTTGCATCATGCTCGTCGTGATTTTGTCAACTTTAGCAGCTTCTTCTTCAGAAAGAGACTTCATGTACTTTGCCATTTCGTCCTTTCTAATTTGCTCTAAAGCACCTTTCAGTTTGTGGATGGTTGGGGAAACCACCATTTGGTCAGACCACTTGTTAAAGTCTTGTAGTGCTTCGTCAATGATCTGAGAAACATGCGGAATAGAAGCCTTTCTGCTCTCCAGAGCCTGATCTGTCTTTTGCTGAATTTCATCAAGGTCATAAACCACCATACCGGCTACATCCTCTATGGCCTGATCTATACTACGAGGCACAGATAGGTCTACAAAGTACTTAACCGACTGATGCTTGAAACTCTGAACCAGATCAAGAGTTATCAATGGCTTTTCAGTTCTTACAGATGAGATGATGATATCAAAACGATGAACCTCACTGAGAATATTCTCAAAGTCTATAACATCAAATTCAAGACTCTTAGATAGTTCTTCTGCCTTTGACTTTGTTCTGTTTGAAACTGTGAAGTTTTGGTAACCTTTATCGTGAAGCGTCATGGCTACATCCTGACCCATTTCACCTAAACCTAAAACCAGAATCTTAGGATTTGGCAATAATGGCAAGAAAGACTCAATAGTCTCTACAGCTGCATAGCTGGTAGAAGCTGCCCCATCTCTGAAACCGGTTTCCTGAAAAACTCTTTTGTTTACAAAGAACACAGTGTGCATCAGTCGATGCAGATAAGGTCCTGCCATTTCCATATCAGCACACCATTGATAAGCATGCTTAATTTGATTTGGCAATTGAATATCACCCACAACTTGTGAATGTAGACCAGTGGCTACTTCAAAAAGGTAACGCACCGCCTTGTCTTCGTCATAGATAAAGTCGCAGTATGGAGCCAGGTCCTTTGAACTTACCCCTTTTTCTGCCGCCAGTAGGCCGAGCATCTGCTCTCCTATTTCCTCGTTAGAAAGAAAATAGATTTCAGTTCTGTTACATGTGGATAGAACAAGAGCCTCATTCACACTGAAGACCTCTTTGATCCTCATGAGTAAAGATTTCACCTCTCCTTCATTTAATGCAATATGCTCCCTCAACTCCAGAGGAGCTTTTTTGAAAGAAATCGATATGGCTTTAAACTGTCCTGTCATGTACAAAATGAATACGCTGCAAATTTACACACAGAAAGGTATATCTTTGCTATGACGAAAATCACAAAAATCAATTTAGAAACGTTCTAAATTAAGTCGCTTATTCTAGTCCTCTGTCCTAAGAAAAGTACAAAATTATCATCGTCTCTCGGCTATTCCTATGCTTAATACGTTCTTACAGTTCAGAAAGTTGCAAAGACCTTAATTATGGCTTCGAAAAAAATCTTTTCAAATATCTACAGTCAATTTTCAGGAGCGAGAATTATCGTTATAGGTGTTCTTTTGGCTATTGGTGGAGGTGTTCTTTACTATTTCAACCAATTAGGCAAAGCCCTTGAAGAAAGGGAGAAAACCTATGCCACCTTATATGCAGAAAGTGTTCGGTTCTTTATCCAGCAAGGTATTAATAGTCCATGCGATTACACTTTTGTCTCAGATGTTATAGCCGCCAATGAATCTATCCCTACTATTCTGGTAGATGAAACAGGAACAGCTCTTGATTATAAAAACATCAAAGAATTATCGGACAGCACTAAAACCATCACTCCGGAAGGTGAGACCGCCATACTCAAACTGAAGATTGATGAAATGGCTCTAGAGCATGAACCGATTGCCATTAGTTTAGGTGATGATCAGGATTCAGAGAATAATGACACACTCTATCTGTACTACTCCAGTTCATTAACACTTAAAGAGCTTCGATACTTTCCATACATCCTTTTAGCTACCTTTTTAATTTTTGGCTCTCTTGCTTTTATCGCCTACAGCTCTTCTCGCCGGGCTGAGCAAAACCGGGTTTGGGTAGGATTGGCAAAAGAAACGGCCCACCAGCTCGGGACTCCTATTTCCGGCCTTCTCGGTTGGATCGGCGTTTTACGTAGTCAACCAGAATTTGATCAAAATATAGGTGATGAAATGGAAAAGGACGTTCTCCGCTTAGAGACCATCACCACCAGATTCTCCAATATTGGTTCAGTACCTACCATGAAGGAAGCTAACCTCGGACTTTTGGTTAAGGAAACCATCGGCTATCTGGAAAGAAGGATTTCGACCAAGATCGACTGGAGTTTTGAGAATACTGTGCCGGCGGATCATATGACGTTGCTCAACCGCAATCTTTTCGAGTGGGTTATAGAAAACCTTTGTAAAAATGCGGTGGACGCCATGGCAGGCGTTGGTTCTTTAGATATCAAGGTTTTCCCTCAAAACGAAAAAGTCATCATTGACATAACAGACTCTGGCAAAGGAATCAGCAAAAGCAATCAAAGAAAAATCTTTAATCCTGGTTTTTCAACAAAAAAACGTGGTTGGGGCCTGGGCTTAACACTAGCCAAAAGAATTATCGAGACCTACCATAACGGTAAGCTCTCGGTAGAAAAATCAGAAATTGGGAAAGGAACGACCTTTAGGATTGTGATTTAGCGTGTTAAATCTTCTGGGAGGTAATATTAAATATCGTTGACAATAATAGCCTCGGTTTCGGCTACATTGCTGAGATTGCCAGATCTATCTTTGATCTGAACGTCAAACCTTAGAGTATCATTCTTTGGAGAAAATGAATGAAAAAATTCGATAGTATAACTCAATGTTCCCTCAAGCGGGCCGGGTTTCTCATCAAGCTTTAATTGAGGAAAATAGCCTGATAATGGAACTAAAGGATCAAAAGCCTCAAAAGTACCGTTTTTCATTCGGTAAGGCTGAATGATATAATTGAAGTCATCATTTTGCTGTGCAATAGCCTTATCTTCTTCACCGAGGCCAAGATCGCCATCGCCATCCTGAAACTTCACACTGATGACAATGGAGTCCTTATTGGCCCCCAAAAACTTATCGAGCAAGATATCTTTGGTATATCCCTCAAACTCAATAGAAGGTGTAAAAGAGAATTCAGGCTCTTTAAAGCATGAACTCAAAGCCACCGCTGAGGCTAAAAAAAAGACTGTGATCACAAAGTTTCTCAAAGCGTAAATCTATTTTTGTAAGAACGAAAACCAAGTTACTTTGGTTTAGAACGCCCACCTAAATATCGAATTGCCCAGCGTGTATCTTAAAGACGAATTCAAGGCTGCCGTACTTTCTCTCAAACCGAATGACTCTAATTTTGAGCCACTAGCACTTGAAATATTTCGATATCAGGCCGAGCAAAATCCAATTTACAAAGCATTCTTAGAAAACCTTGGCGTTAAGCCTTCAAAAGTCTCTCACCTCGAGAAAATACCTTGTCTACCTATTTCTTTTTTTAAAAGTCATGATATCGTTTCGGGATCTATTGAGATTCAGCACACTTTTGAAAGCAGCGGCACTACCGGCAGTTTAAACTCAAGGCATCATATCGCTGACTTACCTTTTTACGAGTTTTTAAGTCTGAAAAGCTTTGAAAACATTTACGGTCCGGTAACAGACTATCATATTTTAGCCTTACTGCCTAATTACCTTGAAAGAGACAATTCTTCTCTTGTTTACATGGTCAAAGGCTTTATCTATAATTCGTTTTCTACTGATTCAGGATTTTATCTAGACGATCTTCAACAGCTCGTACTAAAACTAAAACATCTACTCAAAAACACATCAAGAAAAGTATTATTGATGGGCGTCACTTTTGCTTTGCTGGACCTGGCCGAAGGAGATTTTGATCTGACCTTTTTAAAAGACTACTCTGAGAGATTAGTGGTGATGGAAACGGGCGGCATGAAAGGCCGCAGAAAGGAAATGCTTCGTGAAGAAGTACACGAATCTTTGCAAAAGAGCTTCTACTTAAACCAAATTCACTCCGAATACGGAATGACCGAATTATTAAGTCAGGCTTATTCCACCGGCAACGGAGCCTTTACAGCTTCGCCATCCATGAAAATCCTTCTAAGAGAAGTAAACGACCCGTACACCTACCTACCTAGCTTCAAGCTTGGTAAAGGCACTTCATCAAGGTCGGGCAAAACCGGAGGTATCAACGTGATTGACCTTGCCAATCTAGACTCTTGCTGCTTTTTAGAAACACAGGATTTAGGCTCGTTTACAGAAGATTACAGTCAATTTAAAGTACTCGGTCGTTTTGATAATTCAGATGTAAGAGGGTGCAATTTGATGGTGATGTAGTAGTTTTACTGAGCTTTCCGTATCATTGTTTAAAGAATGCTCAATCTACTCAAAACATATCAAAACAGGCTGGTCAATCTGACAAGTCGAAACCGCTCTTTGTTTTTACCAAGACTGTATAAAAGGCAGTTTATTGATATTCATGCATTCAACTTTGCAGAGAACAAACCCTCTTCTTTTGTCATTGATAAATTATTGAGTAGCTCAAAGTCTTTCGATTTATGCTCGTATATAGATCCACGAAATGGCACAACCAATGATCTGGCCAGACAATTAAAGCAAATTAAAAAGACTGACCTTACCGTACAGGAAGAACGCGGTGCTGAAGACTTATACGTTGGTTATCCGATGGTCATGGGGAAGTTTATTGACGGTACAGCGTTAAGATGTCCGCTAAGTTTTATTCCTGTTTCATTACTGTTAGAGAACAACAAGTGGAAACTTAGCAAGAAAGAAGATGGCATTTTCTTAAATAGAAGCTTCATTTTGGCCTATAGCCATTTTAATCAGGTGAAGGTAGATGAAGAACTTCTCGAAACCGACCTAGCGGAGTTTGGAGGACCTATTCGACCATTCTTAACCAACCTTTATCAGCTTTTAAAACAAAGTTCTATAGAACTCAACTTTAATTCTGACCTCTTCGATGAAAAGCTGGAAGATTATAAGACCATGGCCAAATCAGATTTTGACGATCTGAAAAATGGCGAATTAAAACTTTACCCTCAGGCGGTATTGGGCATTTACCCTCAAACAGGTTCCTATATCACGGCCGATTACGACTACCTTTTACAATCCAAGAAAATCTATCAAACAGATTCCCTGGAAACCTATTTCTCAAACCTGACGGAAAGCCCGGCAACAATCAAAGAGGAGAATTTGCGACTCCCTCTGGCGGTGGATGCTTCTCAAGAGGCGGCTATCTGTGCAGTAAAATCCGGAAAATCATTGGTGATTCAGGGTCCACCGGGAACAGGAAAGTCTCAGCTGATCAGTAATCTAATGGCAGACTATGCCGCCCACGGCAAAAAAGTCCTTTTAGTCTGTCAAAAGCGGGCGGCTATTGATACGGTAAACCAACGTTTGGCCTCTGTAGGAATGGAAGCTTTCACGGCCCTGGTACATGATTTTAAAGCTGACCGGAAGAACCTTTATTCGAAAATTGCGAAGCAAATAGACAACATACTAGCCTATAAGCATCAAAACCAAAGCCTAAACGCCATCTTTCTTGAAAGAGAATTTGACGCTGCAAGTCGTAAAATCGATAAGCTGGTAGCATCTTTAACCGACTTTAAGACAGCCTTATTTGATCAAAAAGAATACGGCAAACCCGTTAAAGATCTTTATCTGCAAGCCGATAAACAGACTCAAAAAGAGCTCGACCTAAGTGAACATTTCCGCTTTTTTCATTTTGATACACTTTCTGATTTTCTACAAAAGCTCGAAACACTCGAAGCTTATAAAAATCATCTGGAAAGTAGTGGAGAATGTTCTGACTTTTGGAAGAATCGTTTGACCTTCCATCAGTTTGGAATGACAGAGCTAGAGGTCTTGCACAGAAGCTTAAAGAACATTGCTGAGCTAAAAGGTTTGCTTCTCACACTCGGAGCTGACTTTGATCTGGAGGTACAAACAGAATTAGACCTTATTCAAGAATTTCGAGAAGCTTTCACCAGCAAAGGTGATTTTGAAGAGCTGCTGAAATTCAGCAACGATTCTAGCTACCTCAATTCTTTACAAGATTCCTTGAAATCCATTCAAGACTTAGATTTGGAGGCCGAGGATTATGCCATCAATGATCTGGATGAACGTTTAATCTTCCTTAAAGAGGCTAATGAGAAATTTGAAAGTATAACCGGAAGATTATCCTGGAAACTACTTTCTAAAACAAAAAACCAAACAAACGACACCCTAGCCTTTTTCAAGCTTGAAACTGATAAGGAGGGAATAAGAACGGCTTTTCAGAAGCTTGAAGACTTGAAGCAACTTCAACTAATAAACGGCACTTATGACTTTGAAGAGTTCCAAACTAAAGATAAATCAGCTTCTGTTTTTAAACATAGAATTGACCTTCTTTTAAAATGGAATGCACTTTTAGGCAAAGCCAATTTTGCTCAAAGGCACCTTGAAAGCTATGAAAACTTCAAGACCTTTTTAAGTCAATGGGAGAGCCATTTGACATGGATTAAGAACAAAAAAAATGACTGGACCAAAGTCTTGAGTCAATATCAAATTTATACCGTAAGTCCCGAGAATGTCAATGATCTCTCTGTCTTCCTTCATGATCAGTTTGACAATCTGGTAGCCCGAGATCAACTCTACCAAAATCTGACTGCCACAGAGAGGAATTGTTTTCAGCTGACTGAAGCTCGCTATGATGCCAACTTCGCTACACATTTCAAGCGAAATCTCATCCTTCATATGATCGATGATCTGGAGCAAAAATCCCCAATTCTGAGAAGTGTTAGTAGCCTTCAGCTCAGTTTATGGGAGAAAGAACTTCGGGATTTACTGGACAAGAAAAAGAAGTTTAGCCGAGAATACTTACTTGTCAAACTTCGAGAGTTCACCTATAAAAACATCGAGAAAAACAGGCTGGGAAACACCACAACCTACAGGGAATTAAAACACCAAACCACAAAGAAAAGACAGATTTGGCCAGTCAGAAAAACCCTTGAATCATTCAGGGATGAAATCTTTGACCTCATTCCTTGCTGGATGGCTTCACCAGAAACCGTTTCCTGTATCTTTCCTTTGGCAGAGGAGCCTATTTTTGACCTGGTAATTTTTGATGAGGCTTCTCAATGTTTTACAGAGAATGGCCTACCCGCTATGCTTAGAGGTAAACAAGTAGTGATAGCCGGCGACTCCAAACAATTACAACCAAGTGATCTTTATCGCGTTCAACTTCAGGAAGACGAAGACCTTTTTCATGAGATAGAATCATTGCTGGAACTAAGTTCACATTTCTTACCTGAGACAACACTCAAAGGCCATTTCCGAAGTCAATCAATTGACCTTATTGATTTTTCTAACCGCAAGTTTTATGACGGGAAACTCAAACTTCTCCCGGAATATGACGAAATAAATGGAGGAGAGCCTGCTATTGAGTTTTTCAAAGTCAACGGAGTATGGGATAAGAATACCAATGAAGTAGAAGCCGAAAAAGTATTGGAGCTGGTAAAACTGCTGAGAACCACAAACATCGAAAAATCGATCGGTGTTGTTACGTTCAATTTCTTTCAGGCTGAACTCATTTCAGAAAAATTATTGGGTTACCAGAATATTACGGTTAAGAACATCGAGAATATTCAGGGGGATGAATTCGACATCGTTATTTTCTCCATTGGCTATGCTCAAAATGCTGAGGGTAAGCTCAGGTTAAACTTTGGCTCGCTAAGTCAAAAAGGTGGAGAAAACAGGCTTAATGTGGCAATAACCCGAGCCAAAGAAAAAATCTTTATCGTAACTAGTATTTCACCAGAGGAATTAGACGTTTCTCAGGTTACTAACGCAGGGCCAATATTATTGAAAGAATACCTGGAATATGCCCGTGATGTTTCTCAAAAAAAGTTTAGCCCAAGCAAATTTACTGAGACTCCGAAAAGCTGGACCAAACTGCTCAAAGATGATATTATGGAGGAAAATGTCAGCTTCTCAGATAAACTTCCATTTGCAGACTTAATGCAAACCTCAGACGGGCAGATTGAGCAACTTTTACTTACTGACGATGTCAATTTTTACGAAGCCGAGAGCATCAAAGAATCCTTTGCTTACCTTCCTCAAACATTGAAGAATAAAAACTGGACTTATGACAGAGTCTGGAGTAGAAACTGGTGGCAGCAGTCTAAGCTTCCGCCTTCTCTTTTGGAGGAAAAAGAAGAGACAGAATAACACTCACACCAAGTATTCCCACGATCACAAGCAAAGAGTGCTGATTGGTAAACCCGATCTCCTCAAGCCAATGGTGGGCCAACATTTTTACTCCAATAAACGACAATAATACACCTAAACCGTACTGTAGGTAAGCGAACATATTGATGATATTTACCAGGAAGAAGAACATTGACCTCAAGCCCATTATGGCAAACACATTTGAAAAGAAGACGATATAAGGGTCTTTGGTGATTGAAAAGATCGCTGGAATAGAGTCGACCGCAAAAATGACATCTGTGAATGCGATCACTATAATTACCACAAACAGAGGTGTCACAAAAAGCTTATTATCTCGGTATCTGTTTTTGATAAAGAATCTGTCCGACACAAACTTCTCATACACGTTAAAGTATCTGGAAGTCAGCTTAACAGCAGGGTGATTTTTGGTGTCAATTTCTTCCTCCTCATCACCTGAGAAAAGAATTTTAACCCCAGTATACACCAGAAAAGCTCCGAAGATATAGAGAATCCAATCAAACTTCTGAATAAGTGCAGCACCTAGGAAAATAAACACAAAGCGAAGCACTATAGAACCCAAAATACCCCAAACCAATACTTTCTTATAATTGGCTTCTCTTACACCAAATGAGCTGAATATCAGGATAAATACGAATATATTATCAACAGATAGGGAGTACTCTACCAAATACCCCGTTATATATTCCAGAGCCATATTTTTTTGAAGAGCCTTTTGGGCTTCTTCAAAAGATGCCGGCAAACTCAAAGCTGAATAATACTTATCTTTTACCACCTGTAAAGCCTCAGGCGAACTGATATCATGAATCAGATAACCGTAAGTTCTCAAAAAGAAGTAAAAAGCTACTGCCAAAGCTACCCAAACCGCACTCCATAGTGCAGCTTCTTTAAACTTTACGACATGAGATTTGCTTTTTGAAAATGCTCCGAGGTCAAGCATCATTACCAAAATGACAAAAACCGCGAAACCGCCGAAAAACAATACTTCGTTTGAGAATTCCATAAAAAACAGCTGATTGAGTTCTTCTTATGAGGCTGCAAAAATGCACCATATTCTTTGAAAAAATACTACTTTGGCACGAATAATGGATTTCTATCCTCAATTACTGCACTTTCCTATATGTATAATGATCTTAAAGTAGTGGTGGTGATGCCTGCCTACAAAGCAGCCAAAACCATTGAGAAAACTTACCGTGAAATTCCATTGGATTTAGTGGATGAAGTTATTCTTGTAGATGACGCCAGCCCTGATGAAACCACCCAAATGGCCGAAAAGCTTGGTATCACTCATGTAATCACTCACGAGCAAAACAAAGGATATGGTGGAAATCAAAAAACTTGCTATAATAAAGCTCTTGAACTCGGTGCAGATATTATCATCATGGTTCATCCAGATTATCAGTATACTCCGAAACTGATACGAGCCATGACAAGTATCATTGCCGAGGACCTTTATCCTGTGGTTTTCGGCTCTAGAATTTTGGGCAAAGGGGCTTTAAAAGGAGGAATGCCCATCTACAAGTACATCGCCAATAGGCTTTTGACCTTCTCGCAGAACCTCCTCATGAGCCAGAAACTATCTGAATATCATACAGGATACCGTGCATTTTCGGCTGACGTTTTAAAAGCTGTAGACTTTAATAAATGTGACGACGACTTCATTTTTGATAACGAGATCATTGCTCAGATTTTCTCAAAAGGATTTGAAATCGCTGAAGTCACCTGCCCTACCAAATACTTCGAGGAGGCTTCATCGATCAATTTCTCCCGTAGTTCTAAATATGGCTTGGGTGTCTTGAGGGTATCTTTCCGATATTTTTTGGCAAAAACCGGACTCGTTCCCTGGAACTTGATAAGTTAAGATTGAGCTCTAAACCTCTTCGTCCATTCAATAGCACCAAACGCCGCTATGATAACGAATACAAAGTATAATAGAGAGTAAAGTTTGACGTCTTTGACATAATACATGTATGTGGCTATGATATCTACCACAAGCCAGATCCACCAGGCTTCTACTTTTTTTCTGATGAGCATAAATGTAGCTACCACACTCATCACTGTAGTAAATGAATCCATATAAGGAAAAGCAGAAGGAAGACTAAATAACTTTGGAGCTATCTCATGCAAGTTTTTTGAGAAGGTTCCGAGAAGAATTGTTCCCAATACCCCTATTGCTGAAAGCAAAGCAAAATTCTTCACAGACAGTTTGGTGATTTTTAGCTCGTGCTTTTGATTTGCCTCAGACTCTTTCGGGAATTTCCATTGCCAAAAACCAATAATATTGGTCACAAAGAAAAACACCTGTAAAAACATATCAGGATAGAGCTGAATCTGATAGAACATCCAGAAGGCCAGTATCACATTGACCAAGCCGATGATCCAGCTCCACACATTCTCTTTGGCCGAAAGCCAGACTGCTATACCACCAGAAATGGTAGCCACCAGCTCAATAAAACTCATTGGGTAACCCAGAACAGTAAATAGGGTCTGATTGACATCAAAGAGGTTTTGCATAGTCAAAGATGATTAAACTTAAGATACCTCAAAGCCCATAGGATAAAAAAAATAGTCCTTGGCTATAGAATTGGCTAATTTCATTGGACCAAAACTATAGCATATGAAAACATTATTAAAGATTTTAAAGTGGGCTATTCCTGTTTTAATACTGATTGTAATTGCTGGAGTAGCATTTTTGAAGTTGGCTTTGCCAAATGTGGAGGCCCCCAAAGATTTAGAAGTAGAACTCACCCAGGAACGTATTCATAGAGGTCAATACCTGGCTAATCATGTCAATCTATGCATGGATTGTCATTCCAAAAGAGATTTCACCGTATACACAGGCCCGCCAAGCCCTGGTACAGAAGGAGCAGGCGGCGATGTATTTAATCATGATATGGGATTCCCCGGCACATTTTATTCAAGAAATATCACCCCTCATGGCCTTTCAGACTGGTCAGATGGAGAAATATATAGAGCCATAACCTCGGGGGTAGATAAACAGAATGAAGTTATTTTCCCGGTCATGCCCTGGCAATATTATAATAAAATGGCTACCGAAGATGTGTATTCGATTATAGCTTATTTACGATCTCTAAGTCCTGTTGAATCTGTCAATAAGGTATCAAGTACTGACTTCCCGGTAAGTCTGATTAAGAACACCTTTCCGGTAGAAGCTAACCCTACTCCGCTACCTGATAAATCTGACGTAGTGGCATATGGCTCATACATTACCAATGCCGCTGGCTGCATAGAATGTCACTCTAAAAAAGATGCGATGGGGAAAAATATCCCAGGAACAGAGTTTGGCGGAGGAATGGCTTTTAAGCTTCCTGGGCTAGGCACCGTTTACTCCGCGAATATTAGTCCTGACCCTGAAACCGGAATGAAGCATAGTAAAGATGGGTTCATCGCACTATTTAAGATGTATTCAGATAGTACATATACTCCGCATAGTATTGAAAAAGGTTCAATGCAAACTATGATGCCCTGGATGATGTACTCAGGAATGACAGAAGAAGACCTGGGAGCTATTTATGAATACCTGAAAACAGTTACTCCAATTCAGAATGAAGTAGCAGTCAAATTTGAAGCAGAATTGGCTTCAAACTAAAAATCAAAACTTTTAAATCAAATAACCCGTTTGTGAATCTGAGAAACGGGTTATTTTTTTGACCTCACTACCGTGATGTGGTAGTCAAAGCAGATGTAACATTAGACTAAACATATGAACAAGCCATTTTACTTTCTTTTTACACTTCTTTCAATCTTCACTTTACTCTCATGCTCGCCTAAAGCCGAACAATTAGCCGAGGAGGCTATCGAAGCCCATGGCGGAGAAGCATACCAGAAACTCAGCCTAAGCTTTGACTTTAGAGAAATTCATTATGATATCACAAAAGATGATGGTCTTTACAGTTATCAAAGAGTGCAAATGGACACACTTGGCAGAATCATTTCTGACAGACTGACGAACGAAGGATTTATCAGAAGTATTGATGGTGATATTGTCACTCTGCCAGATTGCATGGTCAATAAGTATTCTAATTCAGTGAACTCAGTGGCGTATTTTATGCTCCTCCCAAGTGGTCTTAATGACCCTGCTGTTAACAAAGAATATTTGGGAGCCACCACGATCAAAGGAGAAAACTACGAGGTGTTAAAGGTGAGTTTTGACGAAGAAGGCGGCGGAACAGATCATCAGGATATCTTTATGTTTTGGATCAATTCTAAATCACATTTACTAGACTATCTTGCTTATTCTTACGAAACAGACGGCGGTGGTGTTCGTTTCAGAGAAGCGACCAACAGGCAACAGATCGGCGAAATCACTTTCCAGGATTATAATAACTATGGTTTTGAAGAGGCTTCTTACCCTCTGGAAAATTTGCCTTTGGCTCTGGAAGATGGCAGCCTTCCACTACTCTCTGAAATCAAAAACGAAAATATTCAAATACGCGAAGAATAAATACCAAACGATCGTTTAGGATATCAGTATTTTAGGTATATTCGTTTATGCCTATTGTAAAAACGAATAAAGAGGAAATCATTGAAATAGCTCTACAGGTATTCAGAGAGAATGGTTATTATAATACCTCTATGAGTGATCTGGCCAAAGCCTGTGGACTTCAGAAGGGAAGTTTCTATCATTACTTTGCGAGCAAAGAAAAAATGATGTCTGCTGTACTCTTAAAAGTCAAAAGTGAGCTGGAAGATCACGTATTTTCCAACATTAATCTTTCTACCGAAAATGCCAGAGAGCAACTTCAAAAAATACTTCTGGGGGTGGGAGAAAATTTGTTGCAGAAAAAAGGTGGATGTATAATTGCCAATACCACGTTAGAAACCAATGGTCAGGAAGTTGAATTCAGGAAAACACTCAAGGAAATAATTCTAGCCTGGCAAGAGGCTCTGAAGTCAGTTTTTGTAAGTCAATTTAGTGAAGGCACAAGTTTACGTTTGGCACAGCAGACCATCATGGAGTTTGAAGGTGCGGTCATGTATAGTGAGCTTTTTGAAAATGATCAATACCTTAAAGATGTTTACGTTAGGACTTTGGCAAAGCTTAAGTAATCGTAGTTTTCATATCTATGAATAAAGAAGGACTTATTTCTAAAATTGACCATAGCACGGCTGCCATTCTTGATATAGTTGGTAGAATTCGTGAAGACCAGTTTATGGTTTCTAAGAACGACAAATGGTCTGTTGCCGAAAATATGGCTCACCTAACACTGAGTGCTAAACTCATGAACAAGGCTCTCAAAATGCCTAAAATAGCTCTCCTTTTGCGTTTTGGCCCCAACTTTAAAAAGTACCGTGGGCTGGAGTGGATGAATAAAACTTACAGTGAGGCTACTCTCCCTAAAGTAACTGGTTTTGAGCCCCGAATGCATCCTGATAGCTCAAAAGTGTATGAGATAAAAGACTTTATTGCCAAGCATGATGAATTAAAAGAGAATTCGGCGGATTGGTCAGACTTCTATCTTGATAAAGTCCGCCTTCCGCATCTTGCTTTTAAGTATTTAAGTGTCCGCGAATATCTTCAGTTTATGAGCTTCCACATTGACTATCATAAAAAAGCTATACTTCGTCAGATAGAGGATTGAGACACTTTTTCAGGCTTCTGCCTTTTTCTGTACCATAGTAAGAATACCAAAGCCAATCCGGACATCAGCATGCAGAGTAAGAAAGGGTAACCGATTCTTTCGGGTTTGTTATCATATAAAAACATCGGAAATACTGCACCGCAGCCTATACCTGCTTCTAAAGCGATGTACATGGTGGCCACAGCTCTACCTCGGGTCTCTTCTGTACATAGGTCAATGGTCCAGGCTTGATAAGAAGGAGAAATAACTCCCCAGGCGATCCCGAAAAAGAAACCTCCTAAATAGAAGAAATAGACTGAGGACGTAACCGAGGTTAGCCCTAAAGCCAGCATCATGGTTATGCTTCCAAAAATCAAAACAGAAACTCTGCCCTTACGGTCAGAAATCTTCCCTGCCAATATTCTAGTCAGTAGAGAAGAAAGCGTAAAGATCAGGAAGAAAATACCTTTGTTTTGCAGACCATGAATTTTGCTCAAATCCGGGGTAAGCGTCAGCACAGTACCGTAACCAAATGTACTCAGGAAGACCACTATAACCACCGGCCAAATAGCCGGATGAAAAATATCTGATCGCTTCATTTTTAATAGCCTCAAATTGAAGCCTTGTCGTTTCTCAGGGGCAAGGGTCTCTTTCATGGAGAAGAGAATAGCCACCGATAAAAACGCAAAAACAGATGAGCAGTAAAATAAAGTATTTAAAGAAAACTGATCTGCTATCCAGCTGCCCATAAAGGGCCCGAACGCCATACCCAGACTGGTCACAAAACCGTAAATACCCATTGCCTCTCCCCGTTTTGTAAAAGGCACCACATCGGCAATAAAGGCCGCCGTACCCGTAGGCTTAAAGCCTGTAGAAAACCCATGAACAAAACGTAAAACCAAAAAGAGTGCAATGGTATTAACAATCGGATAAAAAACGCCACAGATTACACATACAAAAGCCCCTACCATCATCACAGGAATTCTCCCCCAGGTATCAGTTAGCTTCCCACTAAATGGTCTTGAAAGGCCAGCGGTGAGCGTAAAAACCCCGATTATTAGACCTTTATAATCCTCACCACCCATACCCGTTAAATAATCGGGCAACTCAGGAATCAACATATTGAAGCTGGAAAAGAACAGGAAAGAGCTAAAGCAGAGGAGAAAATATTGAGTCGTAAAGATTTTAGAGTTTTCTGTCATTGAAATGGTTTATGATTCTAAAAGAAAAAAGCACGATCGCTTGATCGTGCTTTGTAATTTATCTTGAGTAATTCGGTGCCTCTCGCGTGACCTGCACATCGTGAGGGTGGCTCTCGGCCATTCCCGAGGACGTTATTTTCACAAACTTGGCTTTTTGCAGTTCTTCAATGCTTCCGGCTCCGCAATATCCCATACCTGCTCTTAAACCTCCACTGAGCTGGTAAAGCACTTCACCGGCCTTTCCTTTGTAAGCTACTCTACCTACGATTCCTTCAGGAACCAGTTTCTTCACGTCAGCTTCTGCATCCTGGAAGTAACGGTCTTTAGAGCCATCTTCCATGGCTTCTACAGAGCCCATACCACGGTATGTTTTGAACTTTCTACCTTCAAAGAGAACCATCTCGCCAGGAGCTTCATCAGTACCTGCCAATAAAGATCCAATCATCACTGAACTGGCTCCTCCAGCTAAAGCTTTCACTACATCACCTGAGAAACGGATACCTCCATCTGCAATAATAGGCACACCAGAACCTTCTATGGCCTTTGCAGACTCATAAACGGCAGTTAATTGCGGCATACCAATACCAGCAATAATTCTAGTGGTACAGATACTACCAGGTCCTACTCCAACCTTTATGGCATCTGCTCCTGCATCTGCTAAAGCTTTGGCAGCTTCGCCGGTTGCAATATTACCACACACAACATCAAGGTTACTAAATCGCTTCTTAATGCGTGCTAAAGTTTCTATTACTCCTTTAGAGTGGCCATGAGCTGTGTCAATACTTACTACATCTACTCCCGCTTTAGCCAAGGCCTCTACCCTGTCTTCTATATCAGCAGTTACACCTACAGCCGCTCCACAGATCAGTCTACCATGTTGATCTTTCGCAGCATTAGGTCTATCTTTCTTTTTAAGAATATCCTTGTAAGTAATTAGGCCAACCAATTTGTGGTCTTTATCCACTATCGGTAGCTTCTCAATTTTGTATTCTCTAAGGATATTTTCAGCTTCATCAAGTCCGATTCCAAGGTTAGCAGTTACCACATTCTCTTTGGTCATCACCTCCTCTATCGGCTTCTGGAAATCATTCTGGAAACGTAGGTCACGATTGGTAACTATACCGTAAAGCTTATTATCATCTGTTACCACAGGTATACCACCCACTTTAAATTCTCTCATGATGCGGAGGGCATCACCTACCAGAGCGTTTTGTGGCAGCGTAATGGGATCTATGATCATCCCACTTTCAGATCGTTTTACCTTTCTTACTTGCTCGGCTTGCTCGGTAATACTCATATTCTTATGAATAATACCAATACCTCCTTCCTGAGCAACTGCTATAGCCATCTCGTATTCCGTAACGGTATCCATCGCAGCAGATACCAGCGGAATGTTCAAATGTATATTTCTTGAAAAACGAGTTACAGTACTACAATCTCTCGGTAAAACCTCCGAATAAGCGGGTACAAGAAGAACGTCGTCGTAGGTAAGTGCTTCGTAAAGAAGCTTTGAAGAGTCAAGCATATGCAAATAATTTATGATCTATTATTTGCCACGCAAAGCTACGGAGAATAATTAACAAAGCACCACTTCTCTCAAAACTTAATATCATCTCTTTAAATAATGATAGTAGGATCCGTCGGCTAGAACGGCCCCAACCCGAGACCTTTGATAGAGGGTTAATTCTTCTTTACCATCTTCATAATTAAGCCAATACCAGTGATACTCATCTGCCTCTTCCAGCACTATTGCGTCGTAAGATAATTCCTCTCTTAACTCAAAAGAAAAAGTTTCTTTCGGCGAATCACTTTTGTCAAAAGTAATTTTATCTCTTCCCGCGTCTATTTTTAGGGTTTCAGTATAGCCGATCTCTTCTCCGGTCAATTCTATCTGAGCAAAACCATTGACGATTTTCACCAATTCCCATTCTCCATGAAGCTCTGATCCTTCAGGAAACACACAGCAGTCTTTCTCTTTGCATGAGCTAAAAAGAAGCGGAAAAATAAGTAACCATAGACTTTTCATTACGCTTCAATGGTTAAGATTTTACCAGCAAACTGAATGGTCCCTGAATTCTTTTCATAAATGAAAAACACAAATGGTTTATCTACATGAAACGTCTCATAAAGCGGAACAGATGTAAGTTCTATCCCTATTGTGGTTACTGCGGCTGCTTCTGTGCCCTCTTCATCAATCTCCACAAAAGAGTTCTGTTTAACAAAGCCGACTACCAATTTCCCAGCCGGAGGAGAAATTTTTGAGAGGTCTGCATTACTACTAAAAATAGAAGGCACACCCATTCCTTTTAGAATATCATTGAGCTTAATTTCATACTCCATTTTGAGTTTTGGAAACTCAACACTAACCTCCTGAACTTGTTGCTGTTCAGAGATAGCTTTCCACTCGGTATAATTCAGTTTATCTATCAAAGCGTTGGCATCGCCATCTTCCGGCAATAGAACTCTCATGGCATATGCTCCGTTTCCGTACTCCATATCCAGAGCTTTATAGGTACCCATATCAGCTAAAGCAAAAGTATCTCTCATAGCCATCATGTCTACCTGAGAAGTTTTTCCCTTGCCGGCAAAGTTAGATTTACGTGTATTGTCTTTGTCAAACTCAAGTGCCCAGTCGCCTTTGAAATACAATGCATTGATCAAAAACATCACCTGATCAGCCGATATTTCACTTAAGATTTTCTCAATCTTCTTATTGGTATTATCAGATGCCCATTTATTGATTTTGTCCAGCGTAGCGGTATTGAAAGGTTCTTCATATACTTCTGCACTGAAGCTTTCTTTGAGAATATCAACAAAGTTTTGCTCCACATCAAAGCCCTCTCTTTGCCAAATGGAATTGGCAAGTGTATTCGTCACCTTAGGATCTACTCTCGGCAACTTATCAATTAATTCATTGTAGAAGGCATTGATCTCAGCATCTGTAAGGCCGTTTAGGTTCAGGACTTTCTCTAATTCCTCTTTTGAAACTCCATCTGTACCATTATATAACATACCCAATGCCATATGAAGACTTAATGGGGAGACAAAAAAGTTTTCATTCTTTTCTTCCTCGTCCAGCTTATTCAAAAAAGTAAAAGCGAATTCACCGGTACGCTCCTGGTAGGTCGAATCAATCGAAATATCCACTGGTGGTAATGTTGAAGTTTCACACTGGCTAAAGCCAAAAAACACGGCCATGACCGTTAAAATGATTGTTAGCTTTTTCATAATTAAATCTGTTAGTACTTCCTTAATGCAAAAGCCCCGGCTAAAGTTGTATGCGGATCCTGATTTATATATCCGAAAGCGTGAAACTCATGAAGGAAGTATTTTCTCCGTTAAGGAAGAGAACCAAGGTTTTCCCTTCAGCTTTTAGTTCAAAATGAGAAACTTGTAGGAGCCTATTGAAATACTCGTTTTCAAACTTCAATTCTTCTGCAGAGCCAGCTATCTCTGTAGCCGCCAAACTCTTAATTTTAAACTGCTTATCTGTCGTTTGAATAGTGGAAGAAGATTCATAGAAGTTCACAGCACTTCTACCGTTTATAAGGAAATCGCCATCTTCATTTCTCTTATCAGAAACATCCAGGATAACCTCATATGGTACTTTCTGGATATTTTCATAAAAACTTAAACTGTACCTTCCCACAGGCACACCATCTAGATGCACTGGTTCCACATCTTTTGGTTTAGAACAAGCCAAAAGTGTACAAATTATAAGAAGATATATGACTAAAACTCTTTTCACAACATTCTTTAAAAGTAGAAAGGTTGGAAAGAAAGTCGTTAAACTCTCCTCCAACCTTTTTAACCCTAAAACCCTTTTCAAAAACCTAGACTCCGTATAGAAGCAAAAGGTTGGAAGGGTTCAGAAAAAAATTTACAAAAGTATCTTTTAGATCAATATTCCGGCAATACAGGCCGTGAGATTTGATGCAATAGCACCTCCTATCATGGCTTTTGTGGCCAATATGGCTATATCCTTTTTTCGTGTAGGAGCTATACCTCCGATTCCTCCAAGCTGAATTCCTATTGACGCAAAATTGGCAAAGCCACATAAAGCATAGCTGGCGATAATAGCCGACCTCTCAGAAAGTCCATCTGAATTAAGTACATCTTGTAAGTCTGAATAAGCAATAAGCTCTGTCAAAACTATCTTTTCGCCCATCAAACCGCCGACAGTCCCTGCTTCTTCCCAAGGCACACCCATGGTCCAGGCCAATGGTTTAAAAATATAACCCAGAAGCTCTACAAAAGAAGTATTGACATACCCTAAAATACCATCCAGCATGGCAATGATAGCTACTATCGCAATGAGCATTGCTCCAATATTGGCAGCCAGCTTTAATCCATCAACCGCCCCATCACCTATGGCCTCTACCACATTACCGGCAGTTTTCTCAACATTGACCTCGAGTGTTCCTTTAGTTTCAGACTCTTCTGTCTCGGGAAACATAATTTTGGCCACTATTAGTGCAGCAGGTGCATTCATGATAGAAGCCGCCATTAAATGACCGGCTATACCAGGGATATCTTCTAACATTTTGACATAAAGTGCCATAACTCCACCAGCAATGGTGGCAAAACCCGCTACCATTATGGTCATTAGCTCAGATTTAGTCATCCCTTTCACATAAGGTTTTACCAGAAGAGGAGCCTCCGTCTGACCCACAAAAATACTCCCGGCTACACTCAAAGTTTCAGATCCTGAGGTACCCATCGTTTTCTGCATAACCCAAGCAATTAACTTCACTATTCTTTGAAGAATACCCAGATAATAAAACAACGAAACCAAAGCTGAGAAGAAAATAACGGTAGGTAATACTCTAACTGCAAAATTGAGGTTTGGAGAGTCTACTACCCCTGAAACAAAGGAGCTAAATAAGAAATCACTACCCTTATCTGCGTAGGACAATAGTCGCTTGATCAGAATATCAAAAAAACTAAAAAAGGGTAGTCCTACGGGAGTTTTGAGAATCAAAAGGGCGAAACCTATCTGTAATCCTAGCCCCCATGATACCAGTCGGTAATTGATTCTTTTCTTATTGTTGCTCATTAAAAATGAAATTCCGAGCAGGACTAGTATACCTAAAAGGCCAAGATAGCGTTCCATTAACAGTTTGTTGGTTCAAATTTTGATTCAAAATAAGTGAATTTTGATCTAGAACCTCTAATTTGCACTGGAATAACGTGCTTTTATCTAACTTTTTGCTTTTCTAATTGAATCCTGCTCAAAAGAAATACCTTCTTTTTTTGGTGCTGATTGTGGGTACTCATGAAGTATGTGGCCAGATTATGTACAGATCTCGCTATAATTCTGCAATCATGGCAGAAGGTTTTGGCATCAGCCCCATCATGTCTATCAATTATGAAAATGCATTCATCAGAAATAAAAAATCATTCTATACGGGTAGAATAGGTGTAGGTTATCTTCCGGCAAAAAGAAATAGCCCAAGAGGTGTTTCTATTCCTGTTCAGATGTCTTATAATTTCATGCTGCCCAAAGTTTTGAAGGATCTGGTGAGACCATTGAACACCTTTCCTCCCAGGCTTAAATTCGAGACGTTTATTGAAACCGGTGCCGGATACTCCCGAGTAATCTATAAAGAAGATAACAGAGGTTATGCGAATCTATTCCTGGGCATCAGACCACAATTATTAATTGACATCCCACCGAAACCTACCGTTATTTTTGCAAGGATAAGCATCAACCCTAGAGTGAATAGAAAGGGGCTCGTTTTTTACGAAAGAACCGATGGTGGCGGACAGAACTTCTTCGGTGGTTTCGCCCTAGGCGTCTCCATTTGATTCTTCCAACAGAGCAATTCGCTCAAAAAAGTCATCGAGACTCGCTTCTTCTACTTCTTCGGCTGAGATATCAAAGGAGCGATCATGAATATTAAATTCCTCTCCTTCAGGGGTAATTTTCTCGTACTCACCAGACTGTCCCAGCTCATAGCTGTTCACATTATCCATGAGGTTATACCTCAAAATCAGAATCATCTGCTTTTTCAAGAAGTCATCAACAATCTCAAAGATAGACTCGATTCTTCTATCAAAACTCCTCACCATAATATCTGCACTACTTCCATATACTTTAGGTTGACCATTATTATGGAAATAAAATATTCTGGAATGCTCTAGATAATGTCCTACAATGGATCTTACGGTTATGTTTTCACTTAATCCGATTCTTCCTGGTCTTAGGCAACATATTCCTCTTACTATCAACTTGATTTTCACCCCGGCTTTAGAGGCCTCATACAGTTCCTCTATAGTCTCCTTATCCTCCAGTGAATTTACCTTTATACAGATTCCGGCAGGTAAACCAGCCTTAGCATTAAGTGCTTCATTTCTGATCAACTCAATAACGCTTGCTCTCATATCTCGCGGAGAAGTGATCAAATACTGATAGTTCTGAGGCTCTGAGTGGCCTGTAATCACATTGAAAAATTCTGAAATGTCTTTAGTATACCCGGGTTTAGTGGTCAAAATACCGATGTCAGTATACAGTTTGGCGGTGTCTTCATTATAATTCCCCGAGGCCATATGTGCGTACTGCACCACCTTATTCCCTTCTTTTCTGACAATCAGCATCAGCTTGGTATGTGTTTTCACACCACCAATTCCGTAAATCACAAAACACCCGGCCTTTTGAAGCTTCTCGGCTTCTTTGATATTATTTTCTTCATCAAACCTAGCCTTGATCTCAAAAAGAGCAGAGACATGTTTCCCATTCTCAATAGCACGCAATAAGGCCTGTGTAATTCTGGAATTTTCTGCTAATCGATAGATCGTAAGTTTAATGGATAAAACCTGAGGGTCCTCTGCCGCTTTTTCAATTAACTGAAGTACCGGCTCGAAATTATTGAAAGGGTGATGCAGAAGAACATCTTGATCTTTTAAGGTTTTGAAAATAGACTCTTGTTTCTCGCGATTAAAATGTAAAGGCATCACGGCTCCCCTACTCATAGGCACCTCACCTTTAAATTCTGGGTGTTTTACTATTTGCCACAGACGAGTATAGTCCATTAATTCCTTATTCTCCAGAATATTGAAATCATCAATATCCCATTTGCCTTTCAAGGTCTTTTTGAGAAATGGTGATAGATCTTTCTCAATAGTGAGGCTGACCAAACGACCTACTTTTCGTTCTTTAATTTTTTGTTTGATTTCATCAACAAAGTCGGCTTCGATATCATCACTTTCTTCTAAAGTGAAATCACCATTTCTTAAGATCCTGAAGAGGTCAATAGACTCAATTTTTACATTGCGATAGAGTTTTTGTACGTTTTCCATGATCAGCTTTTCTATTGGTAAAAAAAGAATCATGCTTTTGTGCTCAACTACATAAAACTTCGGAAGGTTATTTGGGATTTGAATGAAGGATATCTTCCGGCTATCTGGGTCATTACTACTGAAGCCTCGTTTTTTATTTTGGGTAACAACGCCCAATATGAGGTTCTTGGCCAATAGAACGGGAAATGCATGCGTCTGATCATAAACCATCGGGGTGAGCATCGGAAAAACCGTATGGTCAAAAAACTCATCCGCCTCCTTTTGCTGATCTCGAGACAGTTGATCATAAGAAACTATCAGAAAGCCATTGGACTTAAACTGCGGTTTCAGTTCCTCTCTAAAAATTCGGTTTCTTTCTTCGTAAAACTCTTGAATTGAGCCCAGAAGCTTCTTTCTGAATGGATGCTCCCGGAGGCCTGAGTAGTCGATTCTTTCTTTACCGTAGTCCAGGTAGTTATAAAGACTTCCCACTCTGACTGTAAAAAACTCGTCGAGATTTGAGGCCGTGATAGCCATAAACTTTAACCGCTCAAAAATCGTCAGTTCTTCTTTCTGAGCTTGATCGAGTACACGTTGATTGAAGGTTAGCCAACTAAGATCACGACTTAAAAGTGGCGATTTGACGATACTTTCCATTTGCCTGTCGAGCCTAGAAGGCACTTCAGGGTCAAGTATCTTCACCTCAATGATCTTGCTGGGTTTAATAATCGATTTGATGTAATTCAGTATACTTTTTACTTCTGACATTCTACTTTTATTAAACGGGTTAGCTAATCTATAAACGCTGTGTGACCCGAGTCTATTTCTTCAGAATCTTCTTTAGAGCCAGAATAACTTCATCCACTTCTTCCTTGGTGTTTTCCACTGAGAAGGAGAAGCGAACATTTGCTCTTTCTTCGGGTACATTAAGGGTAGTAAGAACATGAGACCCTATATCTGTACCACTACTGCAAGCCGAACCTCCTGAAACACAGATTCCTTCAATGTCAAGGCTAAACAATAGCATTTGATTATCTGGGTGAGCCGGGAAACTAACGTTTATGATATGGTGAAGACTATTCTCCAGATCTCCTGAAGCACCATTAAATGTGACTCCGGGAATAGCCTCCACGATCTGAGCTTTGAAATACTCCTTGATCCCGAGAATATATGATTTTCGTTCTTCTCTTTTGGCTACTGCCAACTCAAAAGCCTTGGCAAGGCCTACTATTCCTGCTACGTTTTCTGTACCTCCTCTCATGTTTCTCTCCTGAGCTCCTCCATGAATAAATGGGTTCAATCGGTTATTGCTATTGATATAGAGAAAACCTACACCCTTAGGTCCATGAAATTTATGTCCTGAACCAGAGAGAAAATCTATTTTGAGTTCTTGCAAATCAATTGGAAGCTTCCCGATCGTTTGCACAGTATCAGAGTGAAAGTATCCCCCTTTTGACTTTACTAATTCTCCAACTTTTTGAAGATCCAGAATATTCCCAAGCTCATTATTGCCATGCATTAAAGAAACCAAAGATTTTGGCTGTTCATTGAGTTTATTCTGCAGATCAGCCAGATCCACTGTACCTGTCTCATCAACTTTAACAAGTTGGAGATGTAGGGCCTTCTTTTTCTCTAAAAATTCTAATGGATGAAGTACAGCGTGATGCTCAAGTGGCGATGTAATAAAATTACTTACTCCGAGACTATTCAAACAGCCATTTATGACTGTATTATTTGCTTCAGTACCGCCTGATGTAAAAAAGACTTCGGATGGCGAAGTGTTTAACAACTCAGCAACTTTCTTTCGGGCGTTTTCTACAGCAGATTTTGCCTTCCGACCCATCATGTGAATTGATGAGCCATTTCCATATACATTGGTAAGATAAGGCATCATCTCCTCCAGCACCTCGGGATGTAAGGAAGTAGTAGCCGCATTGTCAAAATAAATCGTCTTTTTCATAAGGGCCGCAATTTACGGAAATCGCAGTGGTGAGGCGAATCAAATGGAGGAGACTTTTCCATTACTTTCTATAGCGGTACTCCTCTTTTGAAAGCCACACCGAAGTCTATTAAGGACTCTGTTTTAAGTATACCGGGAATATGGTCAATTTTATCATAAAGCACCTCCCTCATGTGCAGGCTGTTTTTTGCCACGATCCTTATATAGAGTGTGTACTGACCTGTTATATAATAGCACTCCGTTACTTCAGGAATTTTCTCCAGTTCCTCAATGATAAATCCAGAGTCTGAGTCTTCTTTTAGCACCAACCCTGTAAAAGCACTCCACTCAAAACCCAGCTTACGTTCATCTAGTTGTATAGTTTGCCCTTGCAAAATACCCTTCTCTTTGAGTTTGGTAACTCTCTGGTGCACCATAGTATTAGAAATGCCCAAAGACTTGGCTATCTCTGAATACGCCTTTCTACTATCTTTCTGTAATATTTTGAGTATCTCAATATCCTTTTGATCCATACGTCAATATGACTTAAATATTTATCAATAAAATCAATATAACTCTTTACTGGCTAATTTTAGCTATTTTTCCAATTATTGCAGCATAATATCAGCAAAACTATGAAAGCAATTTTCACAGAAAAAACACAAAGTTTTATCGATCAGGAAGATCAATACGGTGCTCATAACTACCATCCACTACCGGTGGTTTTAGATAAGGGTGAAGGGGTATATGTTTGGGATGTGGAAGACAATAAATACTATGATTTCCTTTCGGCATACTCTGCGGTAAATCAGGGGCATTGCCATCCAAGAATTATAAACGCACTAAGCCAGCAAGCCTCTAAACTTACGCTCACTTCCCGGGCATTCTATAATTCTAATCTCGGGAGCTTTGAGAAGTACATTACCGAACTGTTTGGCTTTGACAAAGCTCTGCTCATGAATAGTGGCGTTGAAGCTGTAGAAACGGCTCTTAAATTATCGAGAAAATGGGCCTATGAGAAAAAAGGTATTCCTGAAGGTAAAGCCAAAATCGTTTTTGCAAGTGATAACTTTCATGGAAGAACATTATCGGTCATCTCTGCAAGTACAGATCCTATGAGCCGAAAAGGCTTTGGACCGTATATGCCCGGCTTTCAGGTGATCCCATACAATGACATCAAAGCCCTTGAAGATCTTATTCTTGAAGATCCGTTTATTGCGGCTTTTGTGGTAGAACCTATCCAGGGTGAAGCCGGAGTTATGGTGCCCGATGAAGGATATTTAAGCACGGCCAGAGAGCTATGTAAAAAAGCAAACATCCTTTTTGTAGCCGATGAAATACAAACGGGGATAGCCCGAACCGGGAAAATGCTGTGTATTGATCATGAAGAAATCAAACCAGACATATTAATTCTGGGCAAGGCCCTTTCAGGAGGTGTGTTGCCAGTATCGGCAGTACTGGCAGACGATGAAGTGATGCTATGTATTAAGCCAGGCGAACATGGCTCTACTTTCGGTGGTAACCCACTCGCCTGTGCCGTGGCACAAGAAGCACTTCAAGTGGTAATTGATGAAAAATTGGCTGAAAATGCTGAGAAGCTTGGTCAATTATTCAGAGCTGAACTCCAAAAAACAGTTGATGAACTTCCGCTGGTGACATTAGTGAGAGGAAAAGGCCTATTGAATGCAATTGTTATAAACACAGATGAGAACTCAGATGTTGCTTGGAATATTTGTGTTAAATTGAGAGACCGTGGTCTTTTGGCCAAGCCAACACATGGCAATAAAATCAGGTTTGCACCGCCACTGGTCATGACAGAAGAACAATTACTTGAATGTATTCAAATCATAAATGAGACATTGAGATCGTTCTAGATCAAACTATAATTATTCATAATGCTGGACACCGAAAAATTGGCTTCTTATTTCCGCTTACTTCTTGAGCAGAATAATGGTCAAAAATCAGAACTGTCCAGCATTTTTGATACTATCCAACTGCCGGCAAGGTCCGTTTTTATTGAAGAAGGAAATAAGGAAAAGTACATTGGATACCTGAAAAAAGGTCTGATACGTGCATATACCTATGACAAAAAAGGCGATGAAAAGACCTTAATGCTTCGCTGGGAGAATCAAATTGTAGCTTCCCATGATTTAATCCTTCTTGACCGTCCCTCCAGATTCACCTATGAAACACTAGAGCCATCTGAGATAATCAAAATGGATTACCACGCCATGGACAAGATTATAAAAGATATGGGCCTGGAGCATAGCAGACAGGATTTTCTTCAGCATATGCTTAAAGAATCTCTTGAACATCTGGAAGCCTTTATTATGCTTTCACCTGAAGAGCGTTATCTGGAGTTTATTCAAAAACAACCAAACATTTTCAATCGCGTACCCGATAAATACATTGCCAATGTACTCGGCGTTACTCCCGTTTCATTAAGCCGAATAAGAAAAAGAGTAGCTCGCCGCTAGCCTTTCTTATCTTTTGTTAATGACATATCATTTCTGAGCTCCTCAAATTTGTATCAAAACAAATTACTTATGGAGTATATAAATTCATTTCTGAGATTCATTCCTGTAAAGTTTATACAGTATTTCTTACTGGCAGGTATACCTTTTTTAATTTTTTATGTGTGGAAAAGCTCTGCTTTTATTAAGAGTAAAATCCAATCTAAAAATGCTTTAAACAAAGATTTTAAACGAGAAATCCTGCATTCACTGGTTACCATGATGATCATCATCTTAATGCAGGTTATTTTTTTGGTAAGCCCCATAAAAGAGTACACTCTGCTTTACCTGGAGATCGATAAATATGGCCCTTGGTTTATACCAGTAAGTCTTCTCATAGCTCTGGTTATTCATGACACTTATTTCTACTGGATGCACAGGCTCGTACATCATCCAAGACTCTTTAAGATTGTACACCTAGTACACCATAAATCTACCAATCCCAGTCCCTGGACTTCCTATTCATTTCAGTTTTTTGAATCCATAAGTGAAGCCATGATCTTACCCATTTTGGTTTTCATACTACCGATGCATCCTATCAGTTTAATGTTATTTAGTTTTAGCTCATTTGCGATTAATGTCTATGGCCATTTAGGTTATGAAATTCTACCAAAATGGTTTAGAAAATCGTGGCTTTTCGAGATAGTTAACTCCTCAGTTTATCATAATCTTCACCACTCCAGATTTAAGGGAAATTATGGCTTGTATTTCAGGGTATGGGATAGACTTATGAAAACAGAACACCCTTCATATGTAGCTGAATATGATAAAATTCAAGAAAGAAGATTTGGCAAATCTATAGCCGCAATAGTACTCTTCACTTCCCTATTTTTCGCTCCTAATCTTGAAGGCTTTGCCCAGCAAAATGATATTAAAGGTATTTGGCAAGATGAAGAAACCAACGGGTTGGTCAATATTTCAGTAAAGGATGGTAAATACTTTGGTAAGCTTTTATCCTTTGGCAATGACGAAGATGATTCTATCTTGAAAAAGGAAACCGTCTATATTCTCAAGGAGTTTGAAAAGGAAAGTGCTACACAATACTGCTGTGGCAGAGTTTACTTACCTAAAAGCAAAATTCACCTAGATGGAGAAATCACAGTTCTAAACCCAAACCGACTTAAAATAGAACTGATCATAGGGTATGTTTATAAAAAGGAGGTCTTCCTCAAAAGGGCAAAGGGTTCTTAGAATACGGTTAGTCTTCAGTATCAATTGTTTAATTCATAGTTTTTAAGGAAATTGATCTGGAAACCAAACCCTTAACTGATGAAAAAATTAATCATTGCTGCCTTAGTTGGTGGCCTTATCTTGTTCGTATGGCAGTTTGTTTCATGGGCGGCCATTAATTTTCACGCTGATACCCAGCAGTACACTCCTAAACAGGAGGAAATCTTAGAATATCTGGACCAAAATCTGGAAGAAGGTTTTTACTTCCTACCTACCATTCCTCCCGGAGGTGATGAGGCTGAGCTTATGGAAAACTCCCTCGGCAAGCCATGGGCTCAGATCTATTACCATAAAGAATTTACAAATAACATGACCGCAAGCATGTCACGTGGTCTCATCATTGATATTTTAGCCGCAGGCTTGATGGCCTGGTTACTGCTAAAAATGGGGAATCCTAGTTTTCAGACAATCATCATTTCATGTATTGCTGTAGGGCTTATTGGATATTTTACAATCCCTTATCTGAATTCCATTTGGTTTGAAACGCCGACATTAGCTTATCTTCTTGATGCCGTGGGCTCATGGGGCTTAACAGGCTTATGGCTAGGCTGGTGGCTAAGAAGATAGCAGTTTTTATTGAGTGGAGTCATCATCTCAAAAAGGAAAGGTCAAGTGCATTTTAACGCTCTAAACGGCAATAAATCTTGTAATTGAGCCCTTTTTGAGTTTTGCTTTAGGTTTAGACTTTCCTACCTTTGTGGCTTCCGACTTTATACGACCGAGAAATCAAACTCTCAAACCAACCGAAAATTTTCCCGATGGACAAGACCAAACACATTGAAAAAACGATTGCCTGGGCTCAGAAAAATGGTTTCGACAATATCAAAGCCGACATGGAAGGATATGAGCAGCCATTTGCCTACGAGAGAGCAGCTGACCAGCAAAAGTTTATTCCAGATGTAACAGGAGTTAGTTACTCAAAGAAATGTTTTTTTGAAGTAACTCTTAAAGCTCTAGACAGCCAGAACTCAATTACTAAATTGACATTGCTGAATGAGCTTGCTAAAATCAAAAACAGCAGACTTTACTTAATGGCACCTACAGGTAACCTGAAGTACGCCAGAGAAATATTAGAATCTGCTCAGCTTACAAACGCTGAAGTAGTAAGGATCTAAGTTCTGAAGACAGTGATTCTTTTGAAGCCTTTGCTAACCGCAAAGGCTTTTTTTATTTCAAAAGTGAGACCTCAGGATTAACAGGTTCAATTTTCTCCTCTTCTTCTTTTCTGGCTACGCCAATAGGAAACTTATTAAAGTTTCTGGAGAACAAGATACTTGCCCCTGACACCATTACATTGCCACCTGTGGCTGTACCTATGCTCAAAGAATAATTAGAGCTAGGTACGCTTCGTGAATGCACCTGAAGTCTCCACATTCCATCTTCAGAAAGCAGGTATTCCAGTTCACCGCCTACTGTCAGTAGCCCCTGATTTACAGAAGTTACGTTATCGTAAATACCGTTAGAGTATGAACTTCTTCCACTAATCTTAGCTCTATTATTCATAAAGCTGTAAGAGAAATTGAGAGAAAGGTTATTCAATAAACTCTGTCTGAAATCACCAAGCAACACACCTACCTCCAGATTAGGATCAAGCTTATTGGCCAGATTACCGATCTGATTAGACAGCATACTGCTGATATTTTCAACTAAAAACTGATCTTGTAAAACCTGAACAGCATTACTCTCATCATAAAGACTATTTAAGGCAATGACAAAACTTACGTTTCTACTCAGAAACTGCTCATCATCATTCAGCTTTTGCTGAAAAGCATAAACATCAGAATGGTGTCTGTTGGGAATTCTATTCAAATCAAAATCCAACTCATAACTGATATCTGGCGTAGCCAAATCACCTGAAATGTTTACTAAAACATCTAAAGGGTAACGCGTATTGTCAATATCATCAGTAGTACTAGAACTCCAAATAGATGACATATTCACATTGGCGGTATAACCCGCTCTCATATCTAAATCTGCAGTGTACGGATCACCCGACCATGAGATTCTACTACCATTCCTAATATTGAATTTCCTTAAAGAAGCCAGATTCTGGAAACTAAAATCATAGGTACCAGTGGTAACTGTATATGGGCCACTCATGGTAAAGTCTTCATTACGAGTATCATACTCAATTATCAAACGGGCATTGCCTCGGGCATTGATCTTATCATTATTTCTACGGTCGAGAATAATTTCGCATTCTGCCTCAGGATTTAGATTCAAATTGAAGACCATTTTAACACCAGCGATGGCCTTCTCCGGTCTCCTAACTTCCTCTTCGTTTTCTTCATCCTTCGGCACAGGCTTACTAGCAAACGGAATAGCCTCTTGATTGGTATTCACACTTGCCTCCCCATCCAGAGGAATCGTAATCTTGGTATTTCGCTTACTTTCAAGGTTTGCGGTAATAAGTACATTAGAGAATGACCCGGTGAGGTGAATATCTCCTGTAGCAAATGCACTACCATAAAATGAGTCACTGTCTTTTGGAGAAGTGTTATAGATTCTGAAACCATCCGGGTCTTTGATGTACCCATGTAGCCCCATCATGAAATTTCCATTACCGCCATTGAAAATCCCTCCGGTGAGGTATGCCTCGTTGCCATTGACAGGGGCATCATAAACTTTGAAACCTCCGGGTTTTGCCACAAATCCTTCCTCAGTAAATAAGATGGTATCGTTAAAATAGAGATATCCACCGGTAGCATTGATTTTCATCTGACCTTGAGACAAAGCCACTTCTCCCCGAGCGATTAAATCACGAGGGCTACCTGTCACAGACAAATTTCCGTCTGCATAACCTTTCAAATCAGAGAATATATTGTCTACAAATGCTCCAAGTATCTCCAGATTGGCCTCATCAAGAATGGCGGTAAGTTTTACCCCATTTTCTAAACTAGGATCATAGGTGCCGGTCACATCCATAATCCTTACACCCAATCTATTGACCTTAGAATCGATTTTTACTTTGCTAAGTAAGTTATCCCAATCTATAACTGTATTGGCATCGCCTATCAGGATGTTTTTGTATTTGAACCCTGAAACTATAACATTACTCAGCAATATGGGCTTTCCGTAATAATTACTGATAGACACATCACCATCGGCTATTCCTTCTATCTGCAAATCTGCCAAGGGTTCTAAGGCTCTCAGGTCAAAATTATTTATGGCCGCAAAAAGCTGCTTGGTTTCATCAGGCGAAACAAAACCACTCAAAGCCAGACTTTGCTTTTCGTTCGAAATTCTAAAGTCCTCAAACTGTATTTCTTTGCCTTTAATGCTTATCCTGTTCTGGCGGTCAAACTTCCATTTATAGTCCAGTAGATCTACCATACTGTTTCGAGGGTTCACCTGGACAGTGAAACCATCCACGCCAAATTTGACATTGCCATAAAGCTGAGCCTTATTTCGAGTATCCTTTTGTCTGATTCCACCATCAAAATCTATTTGTCCACCATCTCCCCAGGCAGCATTTATGTCTATCCTTTCTGTATTGACATTATTTGCCAAATGCTGCTCTCTTGAGTTCATGATCAGGGAGGTCAAAACTTTAGGTGAAAGCCAGCCCTTTGATGAATAAAAATCTACTTCATTATCCAGGAATTCGTTACCCGCATAATTAATGGTATCGGCAGATGCAAAAAGCGTAAACTGAGAGGTAGACCTTACCCTAATTTCCCCTTCAACTCTGGCGTCATTAGAAACCGTGAGATCCGGCTGCATAAAGGCAAAAAAGTCATCGGTATCCTTAAACTCCAGAGCATAATTAGCCTTGTAATTCCGCGAAAGCGAGTCCAGACGTTTCTCTCTATAATACTGTGTTCTTTCAGCCTCTGTTCCTGTAAAAAACAAGCCATATTCATTCTTCAATTGAATCACATCCTGAATAAGCTCGGTGGGCAAGAAGTCGCCACTTATTTCGGCATCAAAAAACTGAGACCTGAGCCCCATTTTCCGATTATTGTTCTCATTAGAACTTAGAAAACGGAGATCGTCAAGGACTAGGTTTCGATCGTCTGTGTAAGCATAAATATTCTCAAACTCAGCCTGACCTACCCAATCATCCAACTTATTTCCTTTGAAGTTGAAATCAAACTTTGTTTCGAGCCGAATGTCCTCATCTGTATACCCTAAAGGCTTCAGGTTTGCATTGGAGATATTTCCTTTAATACCGTAAGCTGTTTGGTCTACATTAAAATCGACTAAACCAGCTACATCGGCCGTAATATTCGGATCATTGATATCTACTGAGCCTCTGAAAACCTGATTTTTTACCTGACCATCTACCTTTATGTTCTTGTAGGTATAATCATCAAACCAAATAGACATTACCTCTCCATTCATATCTACAGAGGCAGTTTTTATTTGAGACCCGGCTCCTCTAAGTTTTCCTTTGAAACTTATTTTTTTGACAATGGAGTTTCCTGACAGTTTACCCAAATCCAGATCTGTGGTTACCAGATCAGCATTATACATCGGTAGCTTTGACGTAGGTTCTATCGCAAAAGTCATCTTCCCTTTCACTTTGCCAAGCCCGGTGGAGATCACAGTGCCATCGGCTACAAAATCATTTCCGGTACCTTTGAAAAGGCCTTTGAAATCAACCTGCCCAAACTGTTCTACATAGTTCTTAAAATTCTCCTCACCAGCGTACTGCTTACTGTCAATTGCCAGAATTCTGGAATCTGACAAGTTCATATGGTAATAAGTATTTTTTACATCTGGCAAACCTTTAAAGTTTCCATTACCAGTGATATAACTCCCTGAGCCAAATTTGAGATCGGCATTATCAAAATACAAATCTGTGACCTTCCCCCCCAAATCAGCATCTACACGATAAACCTCGTCATAAGCATACATCGCTGAAGCAAACCTCCCCAGATCCTGAGCATGAAGGGTAGCTCCTCTCAGCTGAGCTTTAAGCCTAACTTTATTATTGAAATCATTAAGGTCAGATGGCTTGTTATAGTGTATGGAAAGAAAGTTTGTGACATATGAATCATTAAACCGACCAACCAAATGATCAAAAACCATCATTTTTTTAGTGTACAGAAAATCAGTATCAATTTTCTTGACTACCAAATTGCTTCGTTTATCAATCCCCTTTATTCCGCTCCCTTTAAACCTTACAGTATCATTATGCACATAGAAGTTTTCTATTTTGCCAGAGAGATCATTGAAGGTGAAGTTTGTATAATCAAAAAGCTCCTTCGGCATTCTGTTCCTGGATGGATCAATGAACTCGAAAGTACCTTTCTCAATTACAGCCTCATCTATAGAGAAGGCTGCCGGTTTTCCTTTGGCGTCCTTACCTCGGAGGGTATTCCCTACTTTTTTAATCCACTCGTCAAGGTTTAACTGACCAGATTCTTCTTTATATAATTTGACATCAGGCTCTTTAAGCATGACGTAATCCAGATTATTATCAAAATCGATGATCTTCTCCCCTCTGAATTTAAAATTGGTTTTGGTATTGACGTAAATCTCTCTCACGTAGATCATGTCTCTTCCCTGTAGGTCCTTCACATTGACATCTTCCAGCCAAATCTCATCAAGCCAGCTTATCCTTACATTTCCTACAGTTACCGTAGAGCCTAATTTATCAGAGAGCCATTTAGCGGAACGTTGGCCTAAAGTGGTCTGAAACTCTGACCATTGCAGAGCATAGAAAAGCGTAGCACCCAGGCCAGCCAGTACTATAAGCAGGATCAAGAATGTCCTGAAACCAATTTTAAGCCCTCTTTTCAAATTTATTTATCTGCCGCGTTCTTTCTAATTTTGCGTTTCATATGCCGAATACCCCCATCATACTGGCTATAGAATCATCTTGCGATGAGACTTCTGCCGCCGTAATTATTAACGGAGAGGTGAAATCTAACATTGTTTCTACTCAGGTAATACACGAAAAATACGGCGGTGTAGTTCCAGAACTCGCCAGCCGTGCTCATCAACAGCACATTTTGCCTGTAGTAGAGTCTGCTTTGCAAAAAGCAAAGGTAACAAAAAATGAGGTGGATGCGGTCGGTTTTACCCGAGGTCCGGGGCTCCTAGGTTCGCTACTTGTAGGCACTTCATTTGCCAAGTCCTTTGCACTGGCAATGAACATCCCGCTGATAGAAGTCAATCATATGCAGGCTCATATTCTGGCCCATTTCATTGATGAACCAAAGCCCTCTTTTCCATTCATTTGCCTCACCGTAAGTGGAGGTCATACGCAGCTGGTCCTAGTTTCTTCCCCTTTAGAGATGGAAGTTCTCGGAGAAACACAGGATGATGCCGTGGGAGAAGCCTTCGATAAAGCCGCTAAAATGCTAGGCCTGCCCTACCCGGGTGGCCCAATGATAGACAAACATGCTGCTAAGGGCAACCCTCAGGCCTTTGAGTTTCCAGTTTCAGATATGCCAGGCTTTACCTATTCCTTTTCAGGAATAAAGACGGCTTTGCTTTATTTTCTTCAGAAAGAGGTAAACAAGAATGCCGATTTCATTGATGAAAACATCGATGATATTTGTGCCAGTTATCAGCACACGTTAATTAAAATGCTACTTCAAAAGCTGAGGAAAGCCACACGAAAATTAAAAGTAAAACAAGTAGCAATTGCCGGGGGTGTGGCGGCCAACTCAGGATTAAGAAAAGCCATTCAAGAGCTTGCAGAAAAGGAAGGTTTAGAGGTGTTTACCCCTCAATTTCAATATTGCACAGATAACGCTGCTATGATAGCGATGGCTGCTCATTTTAAGTATGAAGCAGGTGAATTTTCAGATCAGAAAATCAGTGCCATGCCTAGATATAAGCTCTAGAAGATGTAAGTCCCTGAAATTTCTGACCTTAAGCACCGTTATAAGTCATAATCCTGTAAATTTGAAAGATCAATAAATACCGTTTTCCTAATATGAAATTTCCACAGATGGGCTTTTTGGCCAATGGCAAGTACAAAAAAATCATCAATTTCCTTTACGTATTTTTCTTTGGTGGCATCGGACTTTTTGTGGTCTACCTTCTGGCGGTAAACTTCAATTTGTTTTGGCTTTTTGGCAGAATGCCCAGCGTAGAAGATTTGGATAACCCAAAGAGTGAAATTGCGTCAGAGGTGATTTCATCGGATGGAGTGGTGTTAGGAAAGTTCTTCTATGAGAATAGAAGTCCGGCAGATTTTGAAGAATTATCTCCTAAACTTATCGATGCCCTGATAGCCACAGAGGATGTTCGATTTACAAAACACGGTGGAATTGACGCCAGATCAATGATCAGAGTGTTTACAGGTCTGGCAACTTTGAATCCTTCTGGTGGTGGTAGTACCATTTCCCAACAGTTGGCTAAAAACCTTTTCAGACTTCGTAGAGATGACTCTTTTGAGAGTTTCTTATACAAAGTGCCGGGTGTCAGAACTCTTATCATTAAAACTAAGGAGTGGATTACCGCCGTTAAGCTTGAAAGAAGATATACTAAGCCGGAGATCATGAAAATGTATCTGGATACGATTGAATTCAGCTCTGGGGCTCATGGTATCAAGTCGGCAACGAAAACTTATTTCCAAAAGAATCCGTCTGAATTAACGACTAATGAAGCGGCTCTTTTGGTAGGTATGATTCAGAATCCATCTCGTTTCAATCCCAAGTTCAGACCACATTTGGCCAAGCCTCGAAGAAATACAGTTTTGGCTCAAATGGTGAAATATGGCAAACTGAGTAAAGATGAGTTTGATCAGCTCAAAGAAGAGGATATTGAACTTAATTATTCTCCGGAGTCACAAAACAATGGCCCTGCACCTCATTTTAGAGAATACCTGAAAGCCTGGGCAAAGAAAGAAATCACCAAATACGGTTATAAACCTGAGGACCTTTATAATAAAGGTTTCAAGATATACACGACTATTGACTCCAGAATGCAGAATTACGCCGAAGAGGCGGTAAATGACCATATGGTGAGTCAGCAAAAAATATTCTACGAACACTGGAAAGGCAGAAACCCTTGGGTAGAAAGAAGAAATGCCGAAACCTCAGCAGCAGGGTATCGAGAAATCCCAGGTTTCATTGAGCGTGTAGCCAGAAGGACCGCAGTCTATCGTCAATTGAAAAAAGAACTCGGTAATGACGAGAAGAAGATTTTCGCTGAGATGGAGAAAAAGGAGGAAATGCGTATCCTGGTTCTGGAGGATGGAGCTTACGTGGAGAAAGATACTGTCATCTCTCATATGGACAGTCTACGACATTACAAGAAGTTCCTCCATATGAGTATGATGGCCATGGATCCGCGAAACGGGCATATCAAAGCTTGGGTAGGAGATATTAACTTCAAGTACTTCAAATACGATATGGTGGAGCAAGGAAAACGTCAACCAGGCTCTACTTTTAAGCCATTTGTGTATGTAACAGCAATTGACAATGGTTTCTCCACTTGTGAAGTGGTGGTAGATGAACCGGTTACTTTTGGTGCCGAAGATGGATTGGTAGGAACCACCTACACTCCTAAAAATGCCAACGGGAAGTACACTTATAAGCCTTTAACATTGAGAAGAGCCTTAGGCCAATCTGTCAACTCTGTTAGTGCACGTCTGATCAAACAGTTTAAGCCGAGTAATGTTATCAAGATGGCAAAGCAACTGGGCATTGAAAGTGAACTAGCCAATAGCCCCTCACTCTGCCTTGGTGTGAGTGAGGTTTCATTATACGAAATGTTAGGTGGCTATTCTGTTTTTGCCAATGGCGGGAAGTACACCGAGCCATTATTTGTGACCAGAATTGAAGATAAACACGGCGAACTAATAAGAGAATACCTTCCAGACCAAAAAGAAGTATTAAGTGCTGAAACAGCCTACAAAATGATCCACCTGATGAGAGGATCTACACAGGGTGGAGGTACATCTGCAGGCCTGGCGAGATATGGTCTTCTAAGTGGAAATGAAGTTGCCGGTAAAACAGGAACTACTTCGAACTTCTCTGATGGTTGGTTTATGGGTCTTACACAAAACTTAATAGCTGGCGTTTGGTCCGGTGCTGATGATAGAGCCGTTCACTTCCGTAGTCTGTATCATGGTCAAGGGGGTAGAATGTCACTTCCCGCCTATGGCAAGTTTATGCAAAAGGTGTATGAAGATGAAGATCTTGAATACAAAAAGACAAGCTTCAATGTACCCGCAGGTATCAGAATCTCGGGAGATTGCATCTTTAGCCCGGGTGAAACCTATATGCCTCCGTCTGATAGCACTCGTCAAAAATATACGAGCCCTGCTAAGATAGTCCCTGAAGAAGAGGAAGATATGCTATAAGAAAATCGTTGAAATAAAGACGAGAAGCTTGTATTCGGCTTTTGAAATATTTTCAGAAAATTTTGAAAATTCAATAAGACTCGCTTTATTTGACTTCTGATCTTACGTGCATACCTAATAGATTTAGTTTTACCATTTTATGGAGTTACAAGAAGCGAAGGATAAGTTTATCCATACATGGGGTACCCTTGCCACTCAGTGGGGGATAAACCGTACCATGTCGCAGATTCACGCCCTTTTGTTGCTTTCACCTGAAGCTCTGAATGCTGACCAAATCATGGCAGAATTACAGATTTCAAGAGGAAACGTGAACATGAACCTTCGTGACCTTATGAGCTGGGGATTAATCTTCAAACAACTATTGCCTGGTGAACGTAAGGAGTACTTCGTTGCTGAAAAAGATATCTGGAAAGTAGCTCGTCAAATCGCTAAAGAAAGACGTAGAAGAGAAGTGGAGCCGATTATCGGTACCATGGAAGATATCAAGAAAGAACTTAAAGGCGACACCGAAGAAAAGAAAGAAGTCTTACGTATCATTGAAGACATCAGTAACGTAACACAATTCGCTGATAGCACTATGGAAGCCATTCTTAAGTCGGAAGAAAACTGGCTTTTATCGAATTTCCTTAAGGTATTCAAGTCCTAAGGTTTGGACTTTACTTATCTGGCTGTAATTTTCATTCCAAAGTTACAGTACAGACATGACCACCAAATTCATCTTATTTCTTTCTCTCTTAAGCTTTGGGCTTTCTGCTCAAACAAGCACTAATGTTATGACTTTTAACATTAGGTATAACAATCCAAACGATGGTATCAATCAGTGGGAAAACAGAAAACACTTGGTGGCACAAACGGTCACTTATCATGAAGCCGATATTGTAGGTTTTCAGGAAGCCACCAAAACTCAGGTAGATTATCTTTCAAAATCACTCGAGGCCTATACATGGGTAGGCGTTGGGAGAAATGATGGAAAAGAGGCTGGCGAATATGCCCCTATCTTCTGGAAAACAGATAGATTCAAATTAGTTAAATGGGAAACCATCTGGCTATCAGAAACACCTGAAAAACCATCAAAAAGCTGGGATGCTGCTCTACCTAGAATAGCTACCAAAGTCATACTGGAAGACATGAGTTCAAAAGAACGTATAACAGTATTTAATGCTCATTATGACCATATTGGGGTAGTAGCACGAGAAAAGAGTTCAGAAGTCATAGTGAATCATATTGCCAATAAAGAAGGTACCATCATCATGGGAGACTTAAATAGTACCCCGGTAGATGAACCATTGAAAGTTTTTGATAAAGCTGGATTTTATAATGCTCAGTATGTGAGCAAAACACCACATTTCGGGCCATATGATACGTTTAACGGCTTTGAATCAAAAGAACAAAAGAACTCCAATATTGACCATATCTTGGTGAGTCCTGATATCACCGTCCTACAACACGCAAGCTTATCCAATACCTGGGAAGGTCGCTTTGCTTCAGATCACTATGCAGTAATCGCTGAAATCAGAATATAAATTACTCTGGAAGTACTCTTTCGAGTTGCTTATCTTTATTCCATGGACCAGTAGTTTGGCTACTCATATCATACAGCACATAGAGTACAATGGCCAGAAAGAGGACAAATGCTATTTTAAAGATATTATTCTTCTTCACAACTCTCTAGTTTATGTCAGAAACGTCAATTCTTTGAAGTACAGTTCCTGTATTCCCGGAAATTTCAGCCCATTTTAGATCTTCAAACTCCATAATGATGACCGAGGCTTTTTTCATACTTCCTTGTATATCATCTCTGGTTAAGTACTCCGCAAAGAAGCTGATATCTGGGTTATGCCCAAAAATGGCGGCACTATCTGTTTTTTCGGGTAATTGATTCAAGCAGGCCAAATAGCCCCTGGGCCCACCTCCATACAGCCCCTCATTTATCACAAGTTCGTCTGTATTCAAAGAATATTGTTCCATCATAATAGAAGCAGTCTGACGTGCTCGTGAAGCAGGACTGCTATTGTAAATACCAAGGTCTGCACCAGTATTTTTCATATATCTGCCAAGCTTGGCAGACTGCATGATTCCTTTTGAGGTCAACTCCCTCTCAGAATCCTTAACTAGACTAACATTCCCTAAATCTTCGGCATGGGCATGCCTGATGATATACAGCTTTTTTGACATGTACTAAGTGTTTACACAAAGATAGGTAAACCTTAGCCCGCGATTGATCCTGAGATATAATTCTCTAAAAAGTTAATATGCTGTCTTTGCTCTTTGATCAAAGCATTTACGATATCCCGAATACTCAATACTCCCACCACTACACCTTCATCCACCACCGGCAAGTGTCTGATACCTTTATCATTCATGAGTTCCATACAGTCCTTTATACCCATTTCAGAGTCTACTGTGAAAACATTTGCGGTCATCACCTCCGTCATAGGGGTACTTTTCGCCTTCCTTCCTTTAATAATACCCTTTCTGGCATAGTCACGTTCAGAGAAAATACCGGCAAGCTTCTTCCCGTCCATCACTAATACTGCTCCCACTCCATACTTCTCCATAACAGCTAAGGCTTCTATTACAGAAGTATCCGGATTAACCTGCACTATTTCCTGTAGGTTCTTGTTTATGAGTATACGATCTACTTTAGTTTCCATAGTAATTTCAGGATTTTGATATGCTCGAAACAAATTAAAGAATTCCTCGAAAAAGACAAAAGAATATCATTTTCTTAATAATGAAATTTGAGAATGGTATCGAATTGTTAGTGTGAAACTTTAGAGTTTTGTAGTTTTGAATAACGCCAAAAGGCAATAATTAATAAGAGAGAATGAAATTATTACTTGTAACATTAGCTGCCGTTCTATTCGCATTTTTCCTTTTTAGCGTTCGTTTGCTCTTTGTTAAAAATGGAGAGTTTAAAGGAACTTGTGCGAATAATAATCCTATGCTTCAGAAAGAAGGAGCTGTGTGTGGTGCTTGTGGTAGAAAGGTAGGTGAGGCTTGCGAAAACTCTTAGTCCATAGGTACGATTAACTCTTCAAAACCTTCGGAGAAAGCTGTCTGAATTTTACCGTTTTCTTCTGAGAGACATTGTATTTTCAATCCTAATTCAGGTGCCAATTCTAAAGCCTTGTCTTTTCCAACGATCATAAAATAGGTAGCATAAGCATCTGCATCCATAGCATTTGGTGCTATAACCGAAACACTTAACATCTGATGATCCACTGGCATTCCTGTTGTAGGATTTATGGTGTGGCTATATTTTTTACCATCTAGCTCGACATATTTACGGTAACTGCCAGAGGTAGCCAAAGAGGCATTATTAAGCTTTACAATAGTCTCCAGTGCATTTCTACCTTCAGTTTGGTTATAGTCTGGCTTCTCTATACCTACTCGCCATTCAGCACCCTCTCTGTTTCTTCCTTTTGATCTCAACTCCCCTCCTACTTCAATGAGATAATCTGAACAGCCCAAGTCATCGAGATAGCACGCCAGAACATCTACTGTGTAGCCCTGAGCTAAGGCGTTAAAATCCAGTGTAGCATTAGGGATCTCTTTGCTAAGCAAATTACCATCCAATGAGAACTTTTGAAGACCAATAAATTCTTTTAGACTGTCAATCTCGGAAGAGGTAGGTATTTCTCTTTTTTCTTTTCGAACAAGTCCCCAAGCACTTAATAGAGGTCGAACTGTAGGGTCAAAAAGGCCATCACTCCAATTATACAGCTCCTTTGACCTATTGAAAACCGTAACAAAATGAGGGTCTAACTCAGTTTCTAATTGACCTAGATTAACCTTTGATATTACAGACTCTGGCACCCACAAAGACATTGAATTATCAATGACGGTGAACAGACTATCAATACTTTCAGCTTTAACTCCAGCGGAAGTAGGAGCATAAACAATCTGAAACGTCGTACCTTGAGCTTCTCCTGATATAAGCTCATATTCTGCCTTTGGCTCTTTACAAGAGACCAGAAAACAGCAAATAAGAAGACCAAAGAGGCCAAGTTTCTTAGCCTCCGAAATCATCAAATGATACATTTTCATCAGGCATTCCCCAATCTTCAGCCATTTTAAGAACTGACTGGTTCATCATTGGAGGTCCACAGAAATATAGTTCGATATCTTCAGGTGCCTCGTGCTTACTTAAGAACTCGTCTATTACAACATTATGCACAAAGCCTTTGAAACCATCTCCTTCGGGATCATTGATATCCTTTTTCAAAGTCCAGTTATCTTCTTCCTGTGGGTTATCCAGAGCTACAAAGAATTTGAAATTAGGGAACTGCTTCTCAATTTCTTTGAATTCATTGATGTAGAACAACTCTCTGCGTGTTCTACCACCATAGAAGAATGTCACCTTACGCTTCGTTTTCAGCGTATGGAAGAGGTGGAATAAATGAGATCTCATTGGAGCCATACCGGCACCACCACCTATATAAAGCATTTCAGCTTCTGTTTCTTTAATAAAGAACTCACCATAAGGCCCAGAAATAGTAACCTTATCTCCCGGTTTTCTACTAAAGATATATGACGAACATACCCCAGGATTCACATCCATCCAACCATTCTTGGCTCTATCCCAAGGTGGTGTAGCTATACGTATAGTCAATTTAATTCTATTCCCCTCAGCAGGGTGATTGGCCATTGAGTAAGCACGGAAAACCTCTTCATCATTGACCATTTTTAATGGCCAAAGATTAAACTTATCCCACTCCGTTTTAAACTTATCCGGAGTTTCATGATACTCAGGGTGAGCAGTAATATCTATATCCTTATACTCTATAGTGGTTTTAGGCACGTCTATTTGAATATAACCACCTGCTTCAAAGTCTAGCGTTTCTCCTTCAGGAAGTTTTACATCAAATTCCTTGATAAAGGAAGCTACGTTATAATTGGAAACCACTTCACATTCCCATTTCTTCACACCGAATACCTCATCTGGTATTCTGATTTCCATATCCTCTTTAACCTTCACCTGACAGGCCAAACGTTCCTTATCTGCCACTTGTCTTCTATTTAAGTGATTGGTTTCTGTAGGGAGTACTTCACCGCCTCCACTAAAAACCTGACACTTACACATGGCACATGTTCCACCACCACCACATGCTGAAGCGAGGAAAAGATTATTATTTCCTAAAACATTCAAAAGCGTGTCGCCTGGTTTTACGGTGAGAGCATTTTCGCTATCACCATTAATAACAATATTGACATCGCCCTGAGGAAGTAACTTCGCCTTCGCCGTGATAATCAAAAAGACGAAAAGAAGTACTACAAGGATAAATACAACGATACTACTAAGAAGAATAGGTAGCATAAGTTTCTTTACAATTTAATACCTGAAAAACTTAAGAAAGCAATAGCCATTAGTCCTGTAACGATCATGGCAATACCTAAACCCTGTAAGGCAGGAGGTACTTTAGAATACTGCAATCTTTCTCTGATAGCTGCTAATAACACAATGGCTAAGAAAAAGCCAATACCCGTACCCAATGAGAATACGGCTGTCTCTGCAAAATTGTATTCACGCTCTTGCATGAATAGCGATGCTCCTAGAATTGAACAGTTTACTGTAATCAAAGGAAGGAAAATACCCAAAGCACTGTATAGAGCCGGGGCAAATTTCTCTACCACCATCTCAACCAACTGCACGGCACCAGCAATGGTGGAAATAAATAATATAAACGACAAGAAGGTCAAATCAACATCAGCCAAAGATGGATGTATCCAGGCTAAAGCTCCCTCTGCCAGCATATAATTCAATATAAAATAGTTTAGAGGTGCCGTTAGTATCATTACAAAAACTACAGCTAATCCTAAACCAAAGGCTGTCTTAATCTTCTTTGAAACGGCCAGAAATGAACACATTCCTAAGAAGAAAGCGAAGACGGCATTTTCTACAAAAATTGACTTTACAAAAAGACTTAATAAATGCTCCATAGCTAATATTTTAAGAAATGTTCACCAGTTTAGTGTTCTTACTTCTTTGAACCCAGATGTAAATACCGATCAGGAATAAAGCGGCAGGAGGAAGAACCATTAGACCATTATTTACATATCCATGATCATATGCCCACTGAGGAATAACCTGGAAGCCAAATACCTTACCAGCACCCAATAACTCTCTGAAGAAAGCCACTGCCACCAAGATGATACCATATCCAATTCCATTACCCACACCATCTAAAAATGCAGGCCACGGTTTTTGACCTAATGCAAAGGCCTCTAAACGACCCATGATGATACAGTTAGTAATGATCAAACCGACAAAAACTGAGAGTTTCTTACTAACATCAAACATGTAAGCCTTCAATACCTGGTCTACAATAGTTACTAAAGTTGCCACTACAATAAGCTGAACTATAATTCTCACTCTGGTAGGAATTCCTTTACGAAGCAAACTCACAATTAAATTGGAGAAAGCACTTACAAAGATCACACAGACTGACATAATTAAAGCAGGCTTCACCTGAACTGTAACCGCCAATGCTGAGCAAATACCTAATACCTGAACCGTTACAGGATTATTATCATCCAAAGGATCTTTAATAACCTGTAAATTCTTTTTGGAGAATAGTGGCTCTTTCTTTTCTTTTTCTGCTACTTCCGCCATATTAATTAGCTTTTAATTGGTCAAAATAAGTTAAGTAAGGCTTCAGACAATTTGCAATCATCTCATCTACTCCATTGGAAGTAATAGTCCCTCCGGAGATAGCATCTACTCTGCTTTCTTCATCAATGTCTGACTTCTGAGTTGATTTCATCACATTCACAGAAACAAACTCGCCTTCATCGTTATATATCACTTTACCCTGAAACTGCTGTTGAAAAGCATTCTCTACAATCTCAGCACCTAAACCAGGTGTTTCACCTTTGTGGTCAAAAAATGCACCTTTTACAGTATTGAAGTCACCTTCCAGAGATATATAACCCCAGATAGGGCCCCAAAGACCTACTCCTCTCAAAGGAACAACATAAGCCTTGCTTCCATCTTCTTCGCTGAATACATAAAGAGGTAATTGACGCTCTTCAGGCTCTTTGGCCACTTCTTTCTTCATATCTACGTCTTCCACAGATACGTTTTCCAGAACTTCACCCTTGCTATTGATCACCATTTCCTCTACCGAAGAGTTATATGATGATTCTATGGCTTCTCTACTTTCAGAACTTACCAATACAGAATTCAGAATGTTCTTTTTATTATCAAGAGCCACATTAGCCTCTTGTAAAGGCTTTAGGTTTTCAGAGGTCAACACCAAAACCACCGCCGTAATGATAGAGATTCCTATAGCATATAGAAATGTATATCTGTTAGTTTGCATGCTTTAATCTTTTTTTAATGTGTTGTTCTACCACCATATGATCTATTAAAGGAGCAAATACATTAAACAATAAAATGCTCAACATCATTCCCTCAGGATAGGCAGGATTAAATACTCTGAGTATTACAGTAAACGCACCAATGAGGAACCCATAAATGTATTTCCCTTTGGTGGTATGAGAGGCGGTAACCGGGTCGGTGGCCATGAATACTGCACCAAACGCGAAACTACCGATCAGTAAATGATAGATAGCAGGAGTATGCATGGCATGAGTAAGATTATCAGCCGGAGCCAAAACATTCATTAATAAGCCCATTAGATAGCCACCGGCGAATACCGACAAAATAATTCTCCAGCTACCTACGCCTGTTATGATTAATGAGGCAGCCCCAATAAGTATAAAGAATACCGAGGTCTCGCCAATTGAACCTTGTTCGTAACCCCAGAATAGATCAGATAAAGGCTGAATTTGAGTGTAGTCTACATCAAAAGCTACGAGATTGGTTGCTCCAGAATAACCGTCTACTATCTGATGACCAGCTTCCGGAGATTTATCTGTCCAAATCTCACCCGACATGTATGAAGGGAAAGCAAAGAACAAAAATGCTCTTGCCAATAATGCAGGGTTCATAAAGTTAAAACCTGTACCTCCAAAAATTTCTTTACCGATAAGCGTACAGAAAACTGCTCCAAGAGCCACCATCCATAAAGGTATCGTCACAGGCATTGTTAAAGGAATCAGCATCCCTGTCACCAAATAACCCTCACTGATTGAGTGGCCTTTGATTACGCCAAATATGAATTCAACACCCAAACCAACAGCATAAGAAACTACCACGATAGGCATCACCTTGATGGCACCAAAAATGAATTTCTCCATTAAAGTTGCCTCCATACCATAGGCTAAATAATGCTGATGGCCAACATTCCACATACCAAAGAGTAAACATGGCAGCATGGCCACGATCACTGTCATCATAGTACGTTTCATGTCCATGGCATCTTTAATGTGGACGCCATTTTTAGTGGTAGTGCTTGGCACAAACATCAGCGTCTCAAACGCGTCATATGCAGGATGCCAATTTTCTAGCTTGCCCCCCTTCTCAAAATGGGGCTTGACCGAATCAAATAGATTGCGAATAAATTTCACCTATAATTCCGTTTTAAATTTTATCCTTCTTCTTCTAATAAATCTAATCCTTCTCGCAGTATCTGCTGTACATCTATTTTTGAAGTACAGACAAACTCACAAAGTGCAAGATCTTCTTCTGCGAGCTCATGAATACCTAAAGCCTCCATTTTCTCGATATCCTTGGCCATTATAGCCTTCAAGAGCTGAACAGGCATGATATTCATCGGAAGCACTTTTTCGTATTCTCCTGACACTACGAAGGCTCTTTCTTCACCATGCATATTGGTATCCAGATCGTATTTCTTATTTGGCATCAGCCATGAGAAGAATGTTCTGGACAGGCTTAATTTTGAGGCCGAAGGCAATAACCAACCAAGGAATTCGGCATGGTCACCTTCCGGAATCACCGTCAATTGCGAAGTGTAAAAAGACAGATAATCTTCTACATGAGACTGGGCTCCTGTAAGAACATCACCTTGAATAAATCTTGACTCATTATCAGCCAAAGGCTCAAATAATGGCTTTAAGGATTGACCAACGCTCGCCTGAATATACTTTGGAGAACCAGCTTTAGACCCGGTCAAGGCTACTATCCTAGTAGGATCATACTCACCTGTTGTGAATAATTTACCTAATAGTATAATATCCTGCGGATCTATGGTCCAGATCAAGTCGCCAGGATAAATAGGCATCACATGGTGTATTTGCACCCCAACATTACCTGCCGGATGAGGGCCACTAAATGTGTTTACCTCTCCTTTGGAGACTTCCAGTGAAGACTCTGCTGACTTACCTACATATAAATTGCCTTCTGCTAGGGCACTAGCCACTTCCAGACCTTTATCAAAAGCCTCTTTATTCTGACCAATCACAAAGTCCATGTCAGGTGCAAGTGGTCCAGATTTAAACGTAGAGACAAAAATAGCCTTCGGGCTATCTGCCGGATTGGCAATTTTATTGAAAGGTCTTTGTTTGATAACCGACCAAAGATTAGCTTTCAAAATTGTCTCCTTGGCAGAAGATGAATCCAGCTGCCCTGGCAATTCAACTTTTGCCTTCTTTTGATCTTTATCTGCCAGGATTCTTACTTCAAGAATCACTCGCTTGGCACCTCGAACAATCTCAACAATTTCACCGCTTACCGGTGAAGCAAAATTGATCTCAGGTCTTTTTTTATCGTAGAAAATGCTGTCTCCAACTAATACTTCATCACCTACCTTTACGGTAAGTTTAGGAGTAAGTCCTAGGTAATCGGATGGCTTAACAGCAAATATTTCGGAAGATGGAAGATCTTGAATTTCTTTAGCCGCTTCTCCAACTAGCTGAATATCAAAACCTTTTTTAAGGCGGTAAGATTTACCCATAAAATCCGTCTTATTAAATAGATTAAGTATTAAAATTTTGGATTCACCACAAAGTTATATTAAATCACGAAATGGCAAAATCTAGACCACCTTTCTTTAGGCAAAACTTGCTTCTGAATCGTCTAAAAGAGTAGATTTGGTTTTTGCTTACACCAATTGAAGCATCTTTTCGTTTGAAGAATACGTATTAGGAAAAAAGTACTTCATGAACACATCAAGACTCCATTTGCTCCTGGCCTTTTCTCTGGTCTTTTTGTTAAACTCTTGTAAACTCAAAGAGCTGGTTGACCCCATTGTAAATAATAATGAAGAACCAGACGAGACTGATGTTAACAATTGGATATATGACAGAATGAGTCATTACTATCTGTGGGAGAGCGATATGAAGTCTATTACCGAAACAGATTTAACGCTGGAACCGGAAGAATACTTTGAGTCACTTTTAGTAGAACCTGGGGTTCTGGATCGTTTCTCATGGATTCAGGAAAGCAGTATCGACCTCCTAAATTCCTTGAATGGAATCTCTACTTCTTTTGGTATAAAAACCAAGCCTTGGTACATGGATAACACCCGAAGCAGAGTGTGTCTGGCCATTGTACACGCTCTACCTGGCAGTGCGGCAGATGAAGCCGGATTAAAAAGAGGAGACCTAATCACCAAGGTCAATGGTGAAGATATTACGGGAGAAAACTACAGAACAGTTCTACAAACAGAAACCGCCACTTTTACACTTGGCAGCTATAATAGCGGTACCATAACAGATTCCAAAACGAGTATTGAGGTAACAAAACGTAGTTTACAAGCGGAAGCGGTGCAGCATCACAGCATCATAGAATTAGGAGACAAGAAAATAGGGTATTTGGTTTACACTCAATTCTTAACCAGCTCAGATCAAGCTTTGAATAATGCTTTCGGTGAATTCAAAGCAGCGGGAATTGATGAACTCGTTATTGACCTCAGAGACAATGGTGGCGGGTATATCTCATCGGCAGCCCTTTTAAGCTCGCTCATTGTTAAGAATCTTGCAGATGACAAGTTGATGTCAAAACAAATCTGGAACGATGAGCAGACGAAATATTACAGAGATACGTATGGTGAGGATGCACTCAATTCTTATTTCTTTACCACCAAAGCAGGGATAGGACCAGTAAACAATCCAGGTACACTTGATCGTGTATATTTTATAGTTACCAATGGTTCGGCTTCATCCAGTGAACTGGTGATCAATAATCTTCTGCCGTACATGGAAGTAAAGCTCGTAGGTGAGCACACCTATGGAAAAAATGTAGGCTCTATCACGATTTCTGATGATGAAGATAGATGGGAGTGGGGAATGCAACCTATCGTATTGAAAACGGTCAATAGAGATGGTCTTGCTGATTACGGTACCCCTGAAGGATTCCCAGTAGACATTTCGGTCACAGATAATCTCTTACCATATCTTCCGTACGGAGACCCGGATGAAACGATGCTGAAAGAAGCTCTGCTGGACATTCTGGGAGAAACCACTCTGGCAAAAGCCCGAAAGTCATCTAAAGTTAAACCAAGTGCCTCATTTATTGCTTTAGAAAAAGAGGCCCTTCTTGACGATCCACGATTGAATCATAAAGATATGTTCATCACTCAATTTCCGGGAGAATAAGCTATCATTGAGGATTTTAGATAGAAAATCTCAATCTCTGGTTTACCGTTAAAAAGGATTTTAGTTGTCATGACAACTATTTAGTCGAAATGTCTTGATTCTCTGAAATTTATTGTCAAAAATTGCATTCTCTTAGTTTAGAGTTTGATGTAACTTTCTCTGGGCTTAGTTTTGAGTACATTTTAAACAATAAAGTTATGGAGACGACCGCCATAGATTTCAAGATTCAACAAGTAGAAAAAAGTCGGGTAGAACAATTAGACCCTCAAAACATAGTTTTCGGTTCTCTATTTACCGATCACATGCTGGTGGCCGACTGTATTAACGGTGAGTGGCAAACACCAGAGATTTTACCTTATGGCGATATCGCTTATAATCCGGCACTAGCTTCTCTGCACTACGGACAGTCAATTTTTGAAGGAATGAAAGCCTTCAGAAACGTTAATGACGAAGTAGTCATGTTCAGACCAGAAGAAAACTACAAACGTTTCAACATTTCTGCTGAACGTATGTGTATGGCAACCGTACCCGAGGAGATTTTTATGGGTGGTCTTCAAAAGCTTTTGGAACTAGACGGAGCATGGGTGCCTGATGGAGAAGACAACTCTCTTTATTTGAGACCATTTATGTTTGCTTCAGATGTTTACCTGGGCGTAAGGCCTTCGTTTAACTACCGCTTCATGATCATCATGAGCCCTGCCGGCAAATATTATGCTGAACCGCCAAAGGTTAAAATAGAAACTGAATTTATCAGAGCAGCTGAAGGTGGTGTAGGTTATGCCAAATGTGCTGGTAACTACGCAGCATCTCTTTACCCTGCAAAGCTTGCTCAAGAGCAAGGATATACTCAATTGTTATGGACTGATGCCAAGACCCATACCAAGTTTGAAGAGTCCGGAACAATGAACGTGTTCTTTGTAAAAGACGGGAAACTCATAACGCCTAAAACAAGTACCACAATCTTAAAGGGTATCACAAGGGACTCATTAATTAATATTGCTCGCGATAAAGGCTATGAGGTGGTGGAACAAGACGTATACGTTAAAGATATTGTTGATGGAATTAGCTCCGGCTCTGTCACTGAAGTATTTGGTGCAGGAACTGCCGTTGTAGTTTCTCCTTTCTCTGCCATTGGTTTTGAAGGAAAAGACTACGAGTTGCCGGCAATTACAGATAAATCGATCTCAACCGTTCTTAAGAATGGATTGAATGATATAAGAAAAGGTAAAGTAGCTGACACTCACGGATGGGTCTATAAAGTTTAATATGCCTAAAGCTCATAGAAATCCCCAACTCAATACAGTTGGGGATTTTTCGTTTTTATATCCTCTTACCGTTTTATAAAACCCTTCTTCATAACTATGTACACCGCCAGGATAGAAATATCTTTGGCAACTATGAAACGAATTCTATTACTACTGACACTATTAGTTTTCTCAAGCATTACATATGCTCAAATAGAGGTGCTACCCAAAACGACAAATCGTCCGTCTCTTCTAAGCACCTGGAATGCCGAACGTTTTAATCTCGGATTATCAGAAATAGGTGTTCTTAGTATTTCCGGAAATCAAAGGATCGGGATTGGTACTGAATTTACTTCAGCCGATCAACGTCAATATGTGAATTATGGAAAAATGCACATCAGACATAACAGCACGGGAGGCTGGAGTCAGAATTCCGGTTCTGCTCATTTAGTTTTAGACGAGGCTCAATTGGGCGATTACGCTAGACTACGCTTTACCAGTTCCTTCCTGCTTCATGGAAGTACAACCAAATCCTACGTTTATGCAGGCAGATATTGGGATATGGCTGCTTTGATAGATGGAAGTGATGTGAGTGACGACCGAATCAACTTTTATAATAGTGAGTCAGGGAATGTCATGACTATCAGAGGGGACAACAAAGTAGGTATTAATGACTCCTCTCCAGAAAGAACTTTAGATATCAATGGCTCTACCAGAGTAGTCGGATACACAGAAACCGGTAATGAATCAATCCCTTATAAAACTAAGCTAATAGCCTTTACTACTTTACCCATTTCTTGTAGTGGCGGCACTGTATATGACTTCAGTTTAGGTGTAGATGAAAGCAGAGTAATCAGCTGTGATGTTTTGGTCCAAACCGGAAGTTCTTCATTCTATCCGGCCAATGAATTCTATAATAACCGTGAGTATGTCTATAGTATTAACGGTTCAAGAATCTATTTCGAATTTAAAGCTGTTGCAGGTTGTGATTTTACAAGCAGAGGCTTTAGAGTTTGGGTGACTTACACAGATTCTACTATTCCTATGCCCATAAGCAATGGACCGGGCAACTAAAAAGCTTCTCCTACGGTAGCGTAAAAATTACCTGATCCATATGGTGAAAGGCCATAGTCTATTCTAAGGTTTAGACTATTTTTAGTTGATATTCTTAACCCCGCCCCGTATGTAAACTTAGGCAAATCCATTCTTAAAAAATTGTCTGAGTCACCCAAGAATCCCATGGAACCAAAACCCACCAGACCGATAAACTTCCATACCTCCCAACGAAGTTCAGCCTGTAAAAGTGATGCATTTTTATCTCTGAAAAATCCTTGATAAGTACCTCTCATTTTCTTAGGTCCACCGAGTTGGGCCAATTGAGAAAAAGGCACATCATCTCCAAAAGAAAATACGTTATAGAAGTTAGATGCCAAGACTAATCTTTCATGCAAAGATTGGTAGTGAGAAACATCAATGGTGGCTTGTGTAAAAGTTCTATCAGCACCAAAAGCCTTTAAGGATGGTAAGATATTCACTTCACCAAAAATCCCTTTTCTAGGATAAAACACTTTATCTCTGGTATCCAATAATATTGAAGGGCCTATCGCTGAAGTTCTGCTAAAGTCTGAACCATTAATAGTATTCCCAATAAGCTCTCCATCTTCAGCCTGATTGTAAACATCGTAAGCTTCATAATTGACTCGTAATCCGGCATAGAGATTTTTGCTCACCTGTCTACTGGCTAAAAAACGAACTCTTGGAAATTTAACATCATAGCGTTCTTCCGGCACCCTGTTTTCGCCGATACCGTAGTAAAAAAAGTTGTATTTAAACCAGCCAATATCTGCGTTTAGGTAGTACTTATTATTTCCAAAGAATACATTAAACGGAAGAAAAGCGAGTATTTGTTTATTCTGAGTATAGGTCAAACCTATTGAAGCCTGCGAGGGCTTGGCCCACGAACTATCTTTTCCCCATGACCAGCTACTGGTAGCAGCTACTCCTCCACCCCATCCAGTTTCTGGAAAACGGAAGGCCACAGGAAGAGCAATAATGGATTTATCTCTAATTAATTTGGTAGTATCTGGTGATTGTCCAAATCCTAAAGTTGTGATACAAAATAGAAGTAATACTGAAATTCTCGACATGCTTTATAGTACGAGATTTCTGTCAGAAGAGATGTTAAAACAAGAAATGGGTGCCGTTATGGCACCCATCCTGTCCTTTGACAAATTTAGCATTAAACTTACCCATAAAGGGAAAGCAACAAACTGCCCCAAAACTTGCGTCTCGGTTTTTATCTGTTATGCCAAAAAAGGCTCAAAATCTATGCCATTGTTTAGTAATTTTGAATCATGATAGAGAAACGCTGGCAATTCATCACACAACCTATAGATACAAATGCCACTTCTACTGTAAAGCTACTCACCGAAGAATTAGGCATTTCCACTACCTTGGCTACACTTCTCTGGCAGCGTGGTGTACATAATTTTGAAGAGGCCAAGGCATTTTTCAGACCCCAATTAGACCAACTGAATGATCCTTTCCTGATGAAGGATATGGATTTGGCTCTTGAACGACTAGAAAAAGCAATAGAGAACAAAGAAACCATAGTTATCTACGGCGATTATGACGTTGACGGCACTACCGCAGTAGCTTTAGTCTATGGTTTTTTGAGAAGCTATCACTCCAATATCCTTTATTATAACCCTGATAGATATAAGGAGGGTTATGGCGTTTCAAAAAAAGGGATTGACTGGGCAAAGGAACAAGGAGCCTCATTGATCATTGCACTGGATTGTGGTATAAAATCAATCGATAAAATAGAATACGCGAAAACGCAAGGCATTGAATTTATCATCTGTGATCATCATGAGCCAGGGGAAGAACTTCCTCAGGCCGTGGCTGTACTAGACCCTAAAAGGAAAGATTGCCCCTACCCTTTCAAAGAATTGACCGGTAACGGGGTTGGCTTTAAACTGCTGACAGCATTTTGTCTTAAAAGAGATATCCCTCTGGAAGAGCTTTTTGAGTTTCTGGATCTGGCAATGGTGAGTATCGCCTCTGATATTGTTCCAATTATTGGAGAAAATAGAATTCTTGCATTTTATGGTTTAAAAAAGCTCAATGAAAAACCCAGAACTAGCCTCAAGGCACTGAAAGAAGTAGCGGGTTTTCAAGGTGAGATGTCAATTGAAAGTGTAGTTTTCACACTTGGGCCAAGGATTAACGCCGCTGGACGTATCAAACATGCTAAGGCTGCAGTGAAGCTCCTACTCAGTGAAGATTACGAAGAGGCAGTGAATTTTGCTTATGAAATTCAAGACCATAATACTGAAAGAAAAACCCATGATAGTAGAATAACCGAAGAAGCTCTGGCTATGATCAGAGAAGATGATTGGTTATTTAATGAAGCCAAAAGCACTGTTCTTTATCGTGAAGACTGGCATAAGGGTGTCATCGGCATAGTGGCCTCCAGATGCATAGAACATTTCTATAGACCAACGGTCATTTTTACCAAGTCAAAAGAGGGTTTTGCGGCAGGCTCTGCCAGATCTGTTTCTGGTTTTAATCTTTACGATGCCATAGAATCATGCTCTGGGATTTTGGAACAGTTTGGAGGACATATGCATGCTGCCGGCATGACCATTCCAATTGAAAGAATCGACGAGTTTAGAACGGCTTTTGACCGCTATGTATCTGATACTATTTCACCTGAACTTCTGGTTCCTGAGATCAAAGTAGATATTGAAATCTCACTGGACGAAATAGACAGCAAATTCTATAGAATCATGAAGCAGATGGGCCCCTTCGGACCCAAAAATATGCAACCTGTTTTTGTAACACATCATCTTTCATTGGCGGCCTCCCCGAGAATTCTCAAAGAAAAGCACATGAAGCTGGAACTGGTGGACAAAGAAACCGGCGTAAGTATAACTGCCCTGGGTTTTAATATGACAGAGTACTATCATCAGCCTCTTTTAGCCGCAGAGACCTTTAGTGCTGTTTACACTATTGAAGAGAATAATTTTAGAGGTAAGAAGACGCTTCAATTATTCTTAAAAGACCTTAAGTTCTAAAGGAAAACAACCCTTTGAGGAATTAACTCTTATCTTTGTTTCCTGTACAAACCAAATCTTTAAAGTCTGTCAGCGGATGATTCTCAAAACAGAAAACCTTGTCAAAAAATATGGTCAGCGAAAGGTGAATGACCAGGTGAGCTATCAGGTAGAGCAAGGCGAAATAGTCGGACTTTTAGGACCAAACGGTGCAGGCAAAACCACGTCGTTTTACATGGCGGTGGGCCTGGTTCAGCCCAACTCGGGCAAAGTATGGTTAGATGACAAAGACATCACTGACCTACCCATGTATAAAAGAGCAAAACTAGGAGTAGGTTATCTGGCACAGGAGGCATCAGTTTTTCGAGATTTAACAGTAGAGGAGAACATTATTGGTGTTCTGGAACTCGCTAAACGCGGTATGACAAAAGCTGAGCGTAAAGAGAAAACCGAAGAACTATTGGAGGAGTTTTCGTTAACTCATGTAAGAAAAAACAAAGGCATTGTACTCTCCGGAGGTGAACGCCGTAGAACAGAAATTGCAAGAGCTCTGGCGGTTGACCCTAAATTTATTTTATTAGATGAGCCTTTCGCGGGGGTTGACCCGATTGCCGTAGAAGAAATTCAAGGAATTGTGGCGAAGCTCAAACATAGAAACATAGGTATTCTGATCACAGACCATAATGTAAATGAGACCCTCTCAATTACAGACCGAGCCTATCTTCTCTTTGAAGGTAAAATCCTGAAACATGGTACAGCAGAAGACCTTGCAGCCGATGAAATGGTGAGAAGAGTGTATCTCGGTAAGCACTTCGAGCTAAAGAGGAAGATTTAGGAAGTCTTTTAGCTTTTCTGCTCATTTTCCCTACATTTATGCCCGCGGTAATCTAACCCTATGGCAAATACCCAACATAAGTTTGGCACTACCCCTGTTTTTTTCACGGCAATTTCTACTATCCTTGGAGCCATCTTATTCCTAAGATTCGGTTATTCAGTTGGTACGGTAGGCCTTAGTGGCACTATTTTGATCGTGGTGATTGGTCATGCGGTTACTATTCCCACAGCAATGGCCTTATCAGAAATTGCCACCAACTTTAAGGTTGAAGGAGGAGGGGCCTATTATATCATTTCCAGGTCTTTCGGTCTGGTGATTGGAGCTACTATCGGGATTGCATTATATCTCTCACAAGCCATTAGTGTGGCCTTTTATATTATCGCATTTACAGAAGCATTTAACCCTCTTTTCGATTGGCTCTTTGCCAATTATATTTTCGTACCATGGGCAGATTGGCTGCTTCATCAAAGTCAAACCTTAGCCATTCCAGCTCTATTCATTCTCACGGCCATCGTATTAACAAAAGGTGCCCGACTAGGCCTGCAAACCTTGTACTGGGTGGTGGCCATTTTAACGATAGCCCTCATTGCATTTTTCATAGGAAAACCTGTGGAAGTGACACCGCAGACAGTCATCCCTCCTGTTCCTGACGTTTCGATTTTCACTGTTTTTGCAATTATTTTCCCTGCATTTACCGGTATCATCGCAGGGCTTGGACTTTCAGGTGATTTGAAAGATCCAGGTCGCTCTATTCCTTTAGGAACGCTAACTGCTACCATTTTCGGTATGTTGGTGTATATCCTTATTGCACTTAAACTCTATTACTCGGCTCCGGCTGGAATGTTGGCAGACACCCATAATCTGGTGATGTCTAAAATAGCGGTGCAAGGTCAGTGGCTCATTCCACTAGGTTTAGCTGCTGCTACTATTTCGTCGGCTATTGGCTCTATTTTGGTAGCACCAAGAACGCTTCAAGCCATGGCAAAAGATGGAGTTTTCCCAGGGGCAGGATTTAATAAGTTATTGGCTCAAGGCAGAGGCGAAAGTGAAGAACCCTACAATGCCTATTTGATCACGGTCATTATTGCTCTGGTTTTCATCCTCATGGGTAAACTAGATGCAGTGGCTGAGATTATCTCCATGTTCTTTATGGTAACGTATGGCTCCTTATGCCTGATCTCTTTCATGCAGCACTTCGCGGCAGACCCATCATATAGGCCTCGCTTTAAGTCAAAATGGTACATCAGCCTCTTTGGTGCCGTTTCTTGTTTTGGCTTGATGTTCTTTATGAATTCAGGCTACGCCTTTGCTTCCATCCTTTTGATCCTCACAATTTACTTCCTCCTGAATTTTGTGAATTCTGAAAAGAAAAACATCGCCGTTATTTTCCAAGGGGTAATGTATCAGCTTTCCAGAAAAATTCATGTGTTTTTGCAAAAGGCAGAGAAAGAAGATAATAAAAGCTGGAGACCATCGGCGGTATTGCTCAGTTCAAACACCTTCAAGAGGTTAGATGCGTTTAACCTGAACCGGTGGATTGCCTATAAATATGGTTTCGGAACCTATATTCACCACATAGATGGATACCTTTCAAAGCAGAGTAATCAGGATGCCAGAAAGATCAAAAACAGGATCATTAAAATGGCTCAGGCCACCAAAAGTGAGGTCTATATTGATACCCTGATCAATCAAAATTTTGCGGCATCCATCTCTCAGGTCGTGCAGCTTCCGAGTATCTCTGGTACTGAGAATAACCTCATGATTTTTGATCACTCCAGAAATAATCCCGAGGAAATTGAGACCATCGTTGAGAATTTCAAATTAATTCAGTCAGCCAATTTTGACATAGGAATTCTTTCTACATCTGATATGCAATTCGGCTTGATGCGTCAGATTCATGTTTGGATTACGCCAAAAGATTATGAAAATGCCAATTTGATGATTCTATTGGCTTATGTGATTTCGGCTCACCCAGACTGGAAAAATGGCGTAATTAAAGTGTACTCCATTTTCCCAACTGATGCCTTAGACAAGGAGAAAAGAAAAATGACCAATCTGATCTCAGCAGGTCAACTACCAATCTCAACGAATAATATTGAGTTTATTAACCGAGACGAAAGCCAGGATATCAAGAGTATCATTAAGAAGAACTCAAGAGAAGCTGACTTAATAGTAGCTGGTTTTAAAAGTGAAGAACTTAAGCATTTTGGTACAGAGGTATTTGCGGGTTATGAAGACCTATGTAATATTCTCTTTGTGAACACAGAAGAGGGCAAACAGATCAAGTAGGCTTAAAGTTTCGCTTGAAGACTCAAATATACTCCTCTACCATCTGAAGGTATTATACCCGGCCCAGGATAGGCCTCTGCTCTTCTGGTAAAATAAAACTCGTTTAGCACATTATTTACAGATAACTCAAGTTTGAATTTTGAAAAACTGTAAAATGATGAAATATCCATTACAGAATAAGAAGGAATGAGACCTTCAACGGCTGTTGATGTTCTAATAGCATTGGTGGCATCTGTAAAATGCTCGGCTATATAATTCCATTGCAAAGAGCTACCCCAGTTTCTAGCTTTAAAACTCAATCCGGTACGAAGCATTACGGGCGGTACCATTTCTACTTTATTCCCGGAAACTGCCGTATTTTCAGACTCATCATATCTGGCATTGACATAGGCAGCGTTTAAATATGCCGACAAAGAATAATCAGAGTTCTGTTTCCTCCATTTTAAAAAATCAAATTCACTGAAAATCTCTAAACCGAAATTTCGTGCATCAGACACATTCGTTCTAAGTCTGTAATCCAAATAAAGAGGAGGCTGATCGGCTCTCAAAATCTGACCAATTCTATCATTATAAGCTACGTAGAACGCCGTAAGATCATAGCTGAAATAATTGCCTTTCTTTCCTCTAAATCCTAAATCAGCTGTAAAACCGGTCTCATCTTTAATCTCCTGATCTACAGCAAAGTTAGGATTGACGATTCTTAAATCAGAGAAATTGATGGCTCTGTAATTCTGAGAAAAATTAGCATAGACTTCCTGCTCTTCTGAAGCACGATAACTCAGGCCTATTCCGCCAATCACAAAGGATCGCTCCCGACTTTGACTTTCCTCCACTTTCAGATCAGAAATGAGATTGCCTGCAAAATCAAAAACTCTTTGACGATAGTAACCTTCTGACTGTGTATTGATATACTCAAAACGCAAACCTGGCGTAATACTTAGCTTATCGCTAAGGTTAAAGATGTTTTCGGCAAAAAGAGCAACGTTAGTATTTGGGAAGAGGTAATCAGAGTTTTCAGGGTATTCTGGATTCAACAAAACGAAGTCAGGCCCAACCCCATCTGATCCTTCTCCCTGAATAGCAGATGACTTTCCGCGATACACTCTTCCTCCGATCAAAAAAGCACCGTATTGCGTACCCAGATCATATCTGGTGAGCAATCTGGTCTCATTACCGATATTATCAAAATTACCTGAAATCAAGGTCCGGTTTCCACCCAGATCGGCGACATTGATTCTTTCTAAATTCCCCAAAGAGGCTCTGGACGCGTCCAATACAAAAGTCCTTGAGTTTAGCGTGGTTCTGTCAGATAGCTTCCAATCAAAAGTCAAAGAAGCGAGATTCCAGTTCACGTCAAACCAATTCCTTTCACGTACAGACTGTCTCGGATTTTGAGCAAACATGGCATCGGTTAGCCCACCCGCTTGCTGTGCTAAATAATCACTGTAGGTATAATTAAACTCCGCTTTAAAGTTTTCGCTAAAGTGATAAGTCAGATCAAGATAAACGTTGTTTTGCTGAAATGATGAGTTTGGCCTCCACCCATCTCCCTTTTTGTGTTGATAAAAAACAAAGTAGTTCAATTTTCCTACTGTACCACCAAGACTGTTAAAGGAGCCCAAGTAATTCCAGCTTCCTACAGTCTGCCTGGTCGAAAATTCAATCTTTTTATCCTCTGGCCCTTTGTTAAACACAAAATTCAGCATCCCGCCAAACTGAGTACCATATTGTAAACTGGAAGCCCCTCTGATTACCTCAATTTTCTTCAAGGCTTCGGTAGGAGGCGTATAATAGGTTTCAGGGTAGCCAAGGGCATCTGCCGATATATCATAACCGTTTTGTCTGGTATTGAAATTTGCCGTTCTGTTAGGACTTAAGCCCCGGCCTCCTATACCCAATTGTAAACCTGCTCCGTCACTTTCCCATATATTTAGCCCGGTTATTTTAGCATAAACCTGTCGGCTGTTATTGGTTGAAAGATTTGCTGATATATCTTTAAGAAGTATCACCTCAGTTTTTTTACTTTCATAAATTGAGGTTCCCTCTATAGCCCTTAAGTGACTTCGTCCAAAATCATTCGCCGTTTTGGCTATTACTTTAATAGTCTCCAGTTCGTTTTCAGATGATTCAAGTAAAACTTGAATAAAGGTTTGCCGTACTTCCGGAAGTAGGGTGATAGATTGAGACTTTCTACCTACCAATTGAAAGTTTAGAATTAAGGAGTCTTTTAAATTAGAAGTGACCTGAAAGATGCCTTGATCATCGGTAAATATTACATTCTCTGATTGAGAAGAACTTACCAGTACACTGCTTAACGGCTTTTGATCTTCTGCACTCAACACTTCACCCCGAATGGTCAAATTTTGAGCCCATACACCTAAAGGAAGTAATACAATAAGGAAAAGATTCTTTGCCATAGTTTTGAGGACTGCAAAGATATTGAACTAGAAACAGTCTAAATAAAATTTAGATCAAAAAATCAATTGAAAATCAGAAGCTTAGTCTAATATCCATTCTTTATGACTCCAGGAGTCCTGGACTTCCATTAAATTAAGATTGGGGTCAATAAGCAACCTGCTGGGTTGGGCATTTAAAGTAACATAAGCCTCTACCCTAACCTCAGGCTTATACAGGCCCTCCTGCTCATAATGATCCCCTAAAAAATGAGCATACTGCAGAATTAAATCCGGCTGAAAAGACATTTGTTTTTCCTGATGGGAATTTAAAAATTCCTGATTATCTACTATTCCTTCTCTACCCGTTTGAGAATCTTTCACATAGAAGGTAGCCGTACCTGCCTTTTCCATCAACATGACCCTCCAGCTGAATCTATAACCTTCTTCATTCCAGAATAGATCACCAGGATACAATAAGTATCTCCATGGGAATACGAGCTGAAACATCACGAAGAAGCCAATAAGCACATCACGAATTCCTTTGTTGAATCGAGTTTTCTGAATTACGAATTCTGTCACTCTTTCTGAGTTATCCTTCAAGTCAAAAGCCTTATTCACACGTCTTTGCCATCTTTCATGCCATTCATCTGAAAAGAAGATTAATGTCACACCAATCATAACCAATGGGAATATGCCGATCTGAAATAATATGCCAACCATGGTGTGAAACAATATCACCAGAATATAGGCGTAAAAACGTGTAGGCCTGAAAATCAAAAAGAATACAATAAAGGTATCATATAACATACCAGCCCAGCTGAACACATAGGGAGAAAGTGAATTTGCAAAAAGTCCTCCTAGAATGGGGATTTTATCATTGGCTGGCAACCAGATTTTAAGAGGAAGAGCCTCAATCAACCAAGTATAATTGATTTTTGCTAAACCAGCATAAATGTAAACGATAGCAATCTGGAATTTGAGGATGTTTATCGTCCAGGCTTTGACCTTATTTGTTCTTATTGCGGGGTTTCGCCATGCGTCAATACTCAACCATCTATGAGCTGGGAGAAAAATAAGCAAACCCGCCACTAAGCTTACGAAATAGTAATGGTTGAGATAATAAGTAATATCAACCAGCTCCAGGTAGGTAAATGTGAAGAACAGAAAAACCGTAGAAATTCTATAAAAAAGGCCAATTGCCACGCATAAAGAACTCAATAAAAGGAGCCCATGGAATACATAAATCCAAAAGAATGAAAGAAGGGGGACCCAATGAAATCCGAAGTATTTGAACTGAACTTTGGTGTCTATAAAATGAAGATCAATCCAACCGAGGTAAATGAATCGGAGAGTAGAAACGAAAACAAGAAGACCAAAAACTATTCTGAAGGTAATTAAGGGATATATGAGAACATCTTTTTCAATAATGCGATCATAAAACCTCTTCATTCCGTGGAAAATTAGTCACCATCACCACTACTGTAGGTAATGGCGATACCGATAATAGAAGACATATCACTTTTGAAGTAACGCGTTAGCTTCTGAAGCTCGGTATGAAGACTCAATAAGTTTGCGTTTTCACTTATCTTATCTGGGGTAAAATCTTCCGGACTACAATTTACAAAAGCATTTTCAACAGCTTTAATCTGAGCTTCTGTAGCAGCTATCAAAGCTTCTCCACCCTCTACAGTTTCAAGATAGTCCCTAAAGCCAAAGCCAGATTTCCCTTCCCAAATTTCTTTCAAAGCGTTAAAATTCCTCTCAGCAAATTCAAGTGAGTTCCCTGAGTAAAGAGCCTCTATATTCTGAGGCAATGCGGCAGTTTGACCTGGTCTTAATCCAAGTGGAAGACCCAATTTGAAGTTCTTAAGTGCTTCAAAATTCTTTAAGAATTCATTATAAAGAAGTGATGTACTACTTCCTGCATCAGTACCGTTATTGGCAATAAACTCAGGCCTGTATGAGTCCCACTCTTCTCTTATCGCCTGAACCTTATTGATGGCATCTTGAATACAATCATTCAAATACTTTCCATGCAGTGGAGCTTCAGCTACATTTTCATCAAATAAGAGATATTGGATAGCTAATAATCCTCTGCTGTCTCTTTGAACATCATCAAAATTAAAGTTTCCTGAAGTTAGCTTTGTGTCAATTGTAGATACATCTACCGGAAAAGTACCAAGCTCTTGAGAGAAGGTTTTGAGTTTTAGTTGCTCTCCACCAGGTCCAAAATTGTACATTGAAACAGATAAAAAAGAAAGGTAAGCCTGCTTCCAAAGTTGCTTTACATCCTCGCTTCCCTGAGCAATAGATAGTTGGTTAAGATCATTTAAAAGCTGATCAAAACCTGCAATGATATACTCATCGGCATAGAGCTGCAAGAAAGTATCTCTATCAAATTGACCTTTCAAACCTTGTTCTTCAGGTTTGGTATTACACGAGACGAGGAAACAAATAAATATGAAAGTACTAAACAGTCTTTTCATGAATCAGTTACACAAGAAAATTAGAATTCTTCCAGAAAAAGGCTTAGTCCACTCTAGGGCACTTCTTACAATGCCTGCCCTTTTTCTTATACTTTTTACAACATTTCTTTAACACACACTCATGGCTTTCCCATGGTGATTTAGCAGGATTACCCTGCGTCTCATCAGATAAAAAAGAACTAAATAAAGTACTCTCTTCTGCCATTGTATTAAAGTTTTAACAAATGTAGTTCTTAATTAGATTAGGTCTAAATAAAATTTGAATTAAGTCGCCAAAATGACGACTCAATTCTCAAAACTTATTAGTTTATCGTTAAACTCGGGTCAATACCGAAAGCTGAACCAATGCGTAGAGCTACCTGATCTAAAAACTCTGGAGTAACATCCCAGAAACCATTATTAGCTAAAGCTCCGGCTATAAAGGCGTTAACCTCAGCAGCTGGTAAATAACTTTCAGTGCTATTCGGCTTTCTGGTGAATCTTAAACTGTATACAAAACCAAGTCCTTCAGAAAGATCATGAAACGCAGCTTCTCTGTCTTCTCCATTCTCAATTGCCTGCTTACCTGCAAGGAAATAATGTATAGCTCTTACAGCAACTACTTTAGATAAGTTTTCACGAATAATCTCCGCTTGCTGATCTCTCAAATCGTAATCCTGAGCTACTATGGCTGCTCTCCCAGTTTTGAAAGCATCAAAAATTGTTTGTGCTATACCGGCAAAATCAGGATCATCTTCCACTCTTTTCAGATACTTGTTTAAGAAGGAGTCATCAGAACCCAAGGTTGGAAGCGGGTTAGCTCCGTCGGCTGCACCTCCAAAAAGGTAGCCATAGGCCTCATCCCATTTATGCTCCATTGTGGTGTAAGGTTTACCGTCGGCCAAAACCAGATTATTATTATCCTCAACATTAGAGCCGGCATCCAGTACATTTACGCTAACATAGTTATTCACTATTTGATCAAGTGTTAAAGCTCCGATTAAAGACTTCGCCACCATTTGGTCGTACTCTAAGCCCAGAGCGTTTACATGCCTTACAGAGGTGCCATCCACAAACTGACCTGCTACGCCTGCTGCAGCCTCAGTGTTCCAGTTAGGGAAAACTTCATCTACTTGAGCATACAAAAGCGTCTCAAAAGTATCTTGAATCTCAGTACTCTCGGTAGGGTTATTTGCGAAGAAATCTGCAGATGCAGCTACTTTAGACTTTACACTCTTATCAGAAGCGTTAAGATCTGCATTGGCGAAGAAACCTCCTTGATTCCTGTACATACCAACTAACGTTTCAGCAGTAGAAGTACCTGAGGCACTCATAGCTGAAGTTAATTCTGCCGCCATTTGAAGTCTGGTGGTTTGTCCACTGTAAGAAACAGTGCTTTCTCCGTTTCTTGAAAACGAATATGTTTCAGGGATATTCAATTCCGGTTTCTCCGGACTAACATCATTTCCTGTATCGCATGAACTTAATAAAGCGACTAACGCCAATCCACTAATGAAGTAATTCCTCATTTTGTACTCTAATTCGGTTATGTTTAACTAATTGTGAAAATCAACCGCAAATATAGAATGTATTTAGACTTAATCTAAATAAAATTAAGGAACAAATAAAAAAGGCTCATAGAGCCCTTTCTGTAGACATTATGAACTATTCTGCCCCTTCTGCTCCCAATTGTCTTTGAAGAAGTTCATCATTTAAAAGATATAAGGCAGAGGTATTATCACCTATCATCTTAAGTTTACTTAACAGGTTTTTGACCGTCGCTTCTTCTTCTACTTGTTCTGTTATAAACCATTGGAGGAATGTGTGCGTCGCAAAATCCCCCTCCTCTAACGCCTGTTTAACCAATGCATAGATACTTTTGGTTACATACTGCTCATGAGCCAAAGTCTGCTCAAAACAATCAATGATAGACTCAAACTCAGCGGGTGGAGCTTCTACTGGTAAAATGGTAATCTTACCATCCACATCATGTACATAGTCAAACTGCTTATCAGCATGCTGAAGTTCTTCCTGAGACTGCACCCTAAAGTAATTGGCGAAACCATCAAGGTCACGATCCATAAAGTAGGAGCACATAGAAAGGTAGAGATGTGCAGAATAGACTTCTTTATTGTATTGCTCATTGAGCATTTGCTGCATTTTATCGCTAATCATACTTTGAATTTTTTCTTTGGTTCAAAGAGAATGAACTCCACCGCCATTTCAAAACGTCGGCTTCAGTTTTCTTAATAAAAATTGGGAACGGATATAAACAAAAAATCCCGCCGAGGGCAGGATTGCTACTTTGCTACGCATATGAGTGTGCGTTGCAAACATGACCTTTAAACGCTGAGGTGATCAGAATTGTTTCACGCTTGAAAAATAATAACACTATTTTTCATTAAATTTACAAAACAAGCTCAAGCATCTAAAAAAGCCGTTTTCGGCCATACTTTTCTTTCAATAAACATCAAGAGAGCGAATGGACTATTTAACATTTACATATGAAAACAAGTCAAATCATACAGGTGGAAATATCGTTTAATGAAGAGAAGCTTGCGTTTAAGGGGAGCTCAAACAGTATTAGTTATTATTCAAATCTAACACTGGCTTTTGAAGCCTTAAGAGCCGCCCTAGTACTTAATGAATGGGAAATTTCTCAATTCAATTACACGGCTATTTACCGAGAAATGAGATTAAAAGACAATTATGTGAAAGCAGTAAGGTTTCAAGGAACCACTTTTTTCGTAATCAAAATCTCTAGGATTACAATAAATCCAAAGCTGAACAACTTTGACCTTAGTAAAGCCCCTTTTTAATAGATGTTTTCTTCAAAGAAAGCATTCCAGCGTACTCCAAACTGAATCAAATTTTCGTTTTGATCTAATTCTTCACCAAAGAGTCGTCTTTTTTGATACATCAAATCAATCCAAAGATTGTGATAAAGCATATAAGAAGCTCTGGTATTGATCAGTCTTGTTGTTCTTTTTACTCCCTGTGTTATCGAATTCCCAAACTCCAAAGGTCGGTTTGCACGATAATTTTTTGATATATCACCTCCCCAATTTCTGCCTTCATCATCATACCCTTTAAGGTTCCACAGGTAAGTAAACTTCAGGAATAACCTATCTATTGGCTGGTATCTGGCATTAAAAATCATTTCTCTAAAATTAGCACCCAATGGGTGTGCCAGCGGAAGGTTATAATTCAGTAAATTACTGTAAGTAGTGAAGTGACTGTAAGTATATGGCCTGGCATAGTTATACTCCAGCTGTAGATCTAACTGAGAAATAGTGAATGCATCGATATATTTCCCTCCTATCTGGGCAGCATTCTTTTGACCATACCAGCCCTCATTTTTGCTCTCTTTTCTGTTAAACTCATCGAGTACAAGTTGCCCGTAAAAAGATACAGACTTTGCCAGGTTTAGTTTAAAATCTGCTCCTACGATAGCATTATCTGAACTCCCGATTAGTCCTTCTACAAATCGATAGAATATGACCGGATTTAGGTAATTCATGTCAAACTTGCGATTGCCAAACATCACGGTTTCAAACAATCCAAGGTTCAGAAAATTGGTGACATTTAAGTTCAAATGATGAAACACCATGAACTTTGGAGGAATTACCTCAAGATCGGCCACATCAAAATCTTCCTGCACATTATTCAGCTTAGCCAGCAAATTGACATATTCTAACCTGCCTAGCTTCACATCAGCCATAAAATTGAAGTACGGAGCACTAAAATCACTCAAGATCATGGATCTTATACCTGAACCAATAAAGTTTTTGGTATGACCCACCCTCAGCATAATATTCTTATTGGGATAGTAGGTCAAATAACCTTCCGCCTGAAAGTAGTCCCTCACCATGTTCAAACTATCACCATTGACCACCTTGGTAAATCCATTGTATGGATAACCTTTGGTATCTAAAACATAAGATCTGATGTATTGCGGTGTTCCCGCCTGATTTTCACTGAAGAAAGAGTAAAACCCTAACTTCTTACCTACTGTACCACGTATTCTGATACCTCGGGTATTTCTGAAGGTACTTTGTTTGTCATCTTCAAGCCGGCTATTGCCACCGGCAAAGTGAAACACAGGATTGAGGTGAATATCAAACTCTTCATTCTTGAAATGATAAAAATCTGCCCTTTCTTTGAAAAAAGTATTCCAAAGACCTTTTAAACTATCCTCACGCTCCGCATACCACTCCCAATTATCATCTCTCAAATATTCCAAATTGAAAGAATCTACCGAACTAAAGCGTGTACTATCATCAAAAACTACTGTAAAGTATTCTGCTACTTTTTTACGCTCAAAAGCCTTTATGTTAGAATGAAAATCATTGCTTAACTGACCAGCTTTAATCTCATATCTATCTATAAGGTGGTAATAATCTTCAGAATAAGGAATGTTTGCACTTTGTGCCTGAAGATTCAGGCAAAAGACCATACTAATCAGAAAGGCTCTTAGTGGTTTGATTATCATACTGAAAGAAGCGAAGCCAAATTTAAGGATAATTCAACGCCCTTTTGATAGAAAGCGTACTTTTGCAACCATCTACCCAGTTCTACTGTTTTAAATACAGGCAGAAAATAGCATGAAGAAATTTAATATCCCTGAGTTTTACAGAAGCCCTATCATTGGTGGAATCAAAGAATTTCGTCGAAAAGCAGATAAACTTAAGAAGGACTTTAGCCCAACAACACTGGACTTTGGGCCTTTGAAAATTCATCTGGCAAGACATTTTGGCTTTTGTTACGGTGTGGAAAATGCAGTTGATATCGCCTACAGGACTTTAGATGAGCACCCAGACAAAAGAGTTTTCCTTCTCAGTGAAATGATTCACAATCCCGAGGTGAATGAAGACTTGCTTTCAAGAGGAGTACGTTTCTTGATGGATACCAAAGGAAACGACATTTTTGACTGGTCAGAACTTACCAAAGAAGACATTGTAATTGTTCCAGCTTTTGGTACCACCCTTGAGCTTCAGGATAGATTACAACAAATAGGAATAAACCCTTATCAATATGATACTACCTGCCCATTCGTAGAAAAGGTTTGGAAAAGGGCGGGTCAGATAGGAGAAAAAGGTTATACCATTATAGTACATGGTAAACCTAGTCATGAAGAAACGAGGGCGACTTTCTCGCATAGCCAGGATCATACCCCTACTCTAGTAATACGTGATATCAAAGAAGCTGAAATACTAGCAGATTACATTAAAGGAAAAGGAACTCAGGAAGCGTTTGAGCTGCAGTTTAAAGATCAATATTCTGAAGGTTTTGATTTTAAAAGAGACCTACAGCAAATAGGCGTGGTGAATCAGACTACGATGCTTGCCTCAGAAACTCAGGAAATTTCTGATTACCTCAAATCGGTCATTGTAGAACATTATCAATTGGATGAGAGTGATGCTCAAAGTCGTTTTGCGAATACAAGAGACACTCTCTGCTATGCTACAAATGATAATCAGGATGCTACTTACGAACTTCTGAAAACAAACGCCGATCTGGCCATTGTGGTAGGTGGATATAATAGTTCTAACACGAGTCATTTGGTTGAGTTATGTGAGGAAAAACTTAAAACCTACTTTATCAGATCAGCCGCGAGTCTATTGAGTGAAAAACAGATCAAACATTTTGACCTTCATCAAAAAGAGGAAGTAGAATCTTTAGACTATCTAAGCTCAAAAGAACCATTAAAAATCCTCCTTACCTGCGGAGCTTCATGCCCGGATGCCATCATGGAAGAGGTCTTGATAAAACTCCATGGATTTTTTAAAAATAACCGCCCTATTGAGGACGTTATAAAGACAATGATTTAATAAAATTCTGCTCTTGACTGATAAGGCAAATTTTATTAAGTTTACTCAACAGTTTATATATTATTATTGCGTTGTTCATTAAACCTTAAGTACTTATGAGTATGACCATGCTAGAGTACGTGAAGTTAATTTTAGAGAAGGTTAGTTTTGACAAAAAGCTGTTTGAAAAAGAATTACAGAAAGGACTTCTACAGTTAGTCCCTGAAGAAGTGAGGCAGCTAAAAACATGGTGTTACACAAAGTTTGGTAATGTCTACGATACTATCCTCAACAAAATTTTCAATCGACCTCAGTTTACTTGAACAGAAAAGCCTCTGAAATAATCAGAGGCTTTTCTGTTTTATGACTTAAGTGCTCTTCTACCGTATCGGATCAAAAGTCACTCTCTCTCCCATTTTTGATTCATCAAAAACACCATTAGAGTAAACATGATGACCCGAAACAATGGTATCAGTCACCTTACTGCCAAACGTATGACCTTCAAAAGGAGACCAACCGCACTTGAATAAGATATTATCTTTCCTTACTTCAGTTTTGGCGTTCAGGTCTACGATTGCCATATCAGCAAAATATCCTTCTCTTAAATAGCCTCTTTCTTCCACTTTGAAACACTGAGCAGGTGCGTGGCACATCTTTTCAATGATTCTTTCTAAGCTAATCTTCCCTTGCTGATAGAAATCAAACATGGTTAATAAACTATGCTGAATTAAAGGTAAACCTGAAGGGGCCTCCCAATAAGGCTTTTGCTTTTCTTCTAATTGATGAGGAGCATGGTCGGTAGCAATGACATCAAAATGATCGTCTAATAAAGCCTGGAAAAGTTTATCTCTATGGTTGTGCTTTATGGCCGGATTACACTTAATGAAATTACCTTTCTCTTTATAATCTTCAGCATCAAACCATAAATGATGCACACATACCTCTGCTGTTATTCGCTTCTCAGTTAGAGGAATAGAGTTATCAAAAAGTTTGATCTCATCACTGGAAGAAATGTGAAGAATATGAAGTCTGGTATTGTGTTTTTGTGCCAGAGAAACGGCCATATCGGATGAGATAAGGCAGCCTTCCTCGTTCCTTATTAAAGCGTGTATATCATAAGGTGGAGTTTGGTTTTCATACTTAGCCTTATATTTATCAAAGTTCCCTCTTACAGTGGCTTCATCCTCGCAGTGGGTTGCAATTAGTCCTTCGAAGGAAGAAAACAATTTTGAGAGAATGGTCTCATTATCTACCAACATATTACCTGTGGAGCTTCCCATGAAAATTTTGAGACCACAAATCTTTGAAAGGTCAGTCTTCATGGCTTCGTCATAATTGTCATTAGACGCACCCATGTAAAACGAGTAGTTTGATAAAGAAGTACGAGCCCCTATATCGTACTTATCTTGCAGTAGCTCCTGAGTAAGTGCATTGGGTACGGTATTCGGCATCTCCATGAATGTGGTAGTTCCGCCTGCTACGGCCGCTTTGGCTTCTGTATAAATATTAGCCTTATGCGTTAACCCGGGCTCTCTGAAATGAACCTGATCATCAATTACCCCTGGCATTACAAATTTCCCTTCGGCATTGATTTCTCTAACACCATGTTCCATATCAATTTGCGAAGCTATCTTCTCTATTCTCCCGTTTCTGATCAGAACATCTGCCGAGAAAATTTTTCCTTCATTAATTAACTGACCACCCTTTATTAATAAGTCTTTGCCCATTTATTCCTTTTATTTTTTCAATAGTTCCGTCAACTCTTTTCTGACCCAATAATACTCTGCAAGGTTCTCCGACTCTTCGAAGTAATCTTCTGCCAATGTTTCATTTCCTTCTTTCAGAGCAATTTTCCCGAGTGTAAGTTTGGCCATACTTTGAAAGTCCTCTGTATAAGAGCTTTCCTCACCAAAACTTTCCACCTTTTTCAAATCTATTTTTGCCTCAGCAAAATTCCCTATCTGAAATTCATAGAGCCCTTTGAATAGCAAATATCCCAATTTCTGGTCAATTCCCTGAAACTGATTCAGCTTTGACAAAGCTCCTCCCATTTTATCAAACTGTTTGGTAGCGTGTAAGCTTTGAATATACCTCAAATAAAAATCCGCATTATTCGGATATCTCTTCACCAATCCCCTATAGATACTAAAGGCCTCCATATTTCTGTTTTCATACTTTAGAAGTATACCACCATAGTAGTTCTCTGCTTCTACTTTAGAAAACAAAGCCTCTTGAGTCGCTTTCTTTAAAGAAGCCAAACCCTTTGCCTTATCCCCTGATTTAAAGAAGTAAATAATAGGTTTTATCTGCGGATGTATCTCAGGATATCGTTCTCGGTAATAAAGGTATAGTCCGTTGGTAAAATGAAAATCTGGATTTTGATGAACCAGTGTAAATCCATCCTTCAGATAACCATAAGCAGACTTGGCCTCTATCCCTGCTTTAATATAGTCCTTGTTATGATGATGAACCCGGGCTATAAAACCATGAGCAGATAATAAATAAAATGTAGCCTCGGCTTTTATAGATTCATCTCTCTTAAGTAAAAGTACGGCTTTTTCCTGACAGGCATTAAGATGGGCCAGATACTTCTTTACCATCGTTTGATTCTTCTCTATGGGCTTATGCTTCCAGGAAAGGACTGTAGCTTTAAGTAATTCTGAAACCGGATGATTCTCGTATTTTTTATAAACCGGCAAAAGCGTTTTCTCAGCCAAACTATATTCGGCATTGTAAATATAATTTAACGCCTGCACTACGGTCTGCTGACTGCTCTTATCTTCCAGAAACTGTGAGAAAGCACTCGTAAAAGCACTAAATAAAATCAGAATAGAAAATATAACCTTCTTCATTAATGAGCACAAAAAAGCCTCTCCTGTTTTGGAGAGGCTAAATTATACAATCTTATCTATCTCTTACTGAATAGAAGGGATAGTTACTGATCTGTTCATGTAGTTTACTACTTCTGTGTAGTTACCCATATCAATACCAGCAGCTTTCATTCCAGCTTCAAGGTTTTCTTCGATAACTACGAACTTGAAGTTTAAGTCAGAACCTGGAGCATAAGTGGTAGACCCACCGAACAATGAAGTCTGGCTTTTATAATAAAGATTTACCTGACCAGTTCCAGTTGCATATTGAAGTGATTCTACAGAACCATCTATTTCTTTAGAAAGAGAAATTGGAAGAGCGTATTCGAAGTCTCCATTAACCACCCACGCAAGTACAAAAGTACCAGCAGTAATCAGGTCATTAGAAACACTTGTTGCACCCCATGTACTTGTAGTAGAAGAACCAATACCTGGAACGTCAGTTGGAGTCCAGCTAGCTACAGAAACTGTGCTAGTGAAGCTCTTTACATTTGCATTACCGTCTTTACCATCGGCTCCGTCAGCACCATCTGCACCGTCAGCTCCGTTAGTACCATTTGAACCAGCTTGACCTTGAGGACCAGCAGGACCTTGAGGACCAGTATCACCAGTACATGACGTAAAAGCTACCGTGGATGCTAGGGCCAGCACGCTAAACAACCTAACTAATTTCTTCATAATTTTCAATTTAAGAATATTTGACTTGTAAGTTCTTAGCAATATTACTCGAATTGTGAGAACTTTGCAAACCATCATATTTGATAATTTATTTTACGGCTAGCTAATTTATTGGCCTAAAAAAACTACATAAAATGAAGTCTCCCGAATCTCTTTCACAAGTAGCTGATTTTCACAGAACATTTCATCATCCTATTTTAGAAGAACCTCAGATACCATCTCAAAAGAGATGTGAATTACGTGTAGAACTTATCTCTGAAGAACTAAAAGAACTCCAGGAGGCTATTGAAGATAAAGATATAGTAGAAATAGCCGATGCCCTTTGTGACATCCAGTATGTGTTATCCGGAGCTGTTTTAGAATTTGGGCTTGGCCATAAATTCAAAGAGCTATTTGATGAGGTTCAGCGTTCTAATATGAGCAAAGCCTGTAAAACAGAAGAAGAAGCACAGGCCACTGTAGACCATTATAAGGCCAAAGGAACAGACTGTTTTTATAAAGAAGATGGAGACAAATTCCTGGTTTTTAGAGAAGGGGACCATAAAACCCTTAAAAGTGTAAATTACTCACCGGCCAGCCTTAAAGAAATCATTGAAAAATGAGCGTAGCAGAGAATCTCAAAAAAATTCAAAGTGAGCTACCGGAAAGCGTTCAGTTAATTGCGGTTTCTAAAAAACAACCGAACAGCAAACTTTTAGAAGCTTATGATTCGGGATTTAAAGTTTTTGGCGAAAACTATGTACAGGAGTTATGTGCCAAAGCTGAAGAATTACCTCAGGACATTGAATGGCACATGATTGGTCATTTGCAAAGCAACAAAGTGAAGTATATTGCTCCCTTTGTGAAAATGATTCACTCTGTTGATTCCTTTAAACTTTTAAAAGAGGTCAATAAACAAGCAAAAAAGAACGATAGAGTCATCAACTGCTTACTTCAAATGCATATCGCCGAAGAAGATAGCAAAACAGGAATGACCCAAGATGAGTTAACCGAGCTTCTTAATAGTCCTGAACTTGAGAACTTAGAGCATATCCGATTATGCGGACTCATGGGCATGAGCACTTTTACAGATAATCAGGAGCAGGTCAAAAAAGAATTCCTTTCTTTAAAGAACAGCTTCGATAAGATTAAAGGTGAATATTCACTTCCAGATTTTACCGAGATTTCAATGGGTATGAGTGGCGACTGGCCACTGGCAGTAGAATGTGGGAGTACAATGATTAGAGTAGGTAGTGCTATTTTTGGACAAAGACTTTATTAATGAACAAACTTTTCATCGTCATATCTGCTGTTTTTGGTTTTTTGGCCGTAGCCCTAGGAGCTTTTGGAGCACATACTCTTGAGCCTTTCCTGATTGAACAAGGCAGATTAGACACCTTTGAAACCGCCGTAAGTTATCAGTTTTACCATACTTTGGCACTTTTGTTAACCGGTTTCTTGTGCCAATTTATCCCTTCAAAACTCCTTACGTATGCTGGTTACGCATTTACACTTGGGGTGATCTTTTTTTCTGGCTCCTTGTATTCCATTTGCTTTACCGGTATTAAAACTTTCGGTGCTATTGCTCCTATAGGAGGCACAGCCTTTATCATTGGTTGGGTATGTATTTTTTTGGCGGCTTTAAGAAAGTAATTTATTGAGTCAGTAGGTTTAGGTTGAGCTCCAATACTTCACCCATTGACTTACATGATTTAAAGTCCTTGGTCTTATGATGCTGATTTAGCTCTTTGATCAAATACTTGAGATTTACATCCAACGTTACTTTGTCCTTTTTCATCACTTCCATGAGATCATTAAGTCTTATTTTTTCAGACTGAATTCGATTGCTAATGAGTGATCTTTCTTCTTTTTGATACTGACGTACAGACTCAGAGGTCATGTACTTCATACCCATTTCAATGATGGGATTGTTTTCTTTAAAATATTGAGGCATGTACACTGACTTATTCCCTTCATACGATTGCTGATCAAAATCAATCGCTCGTATTCTGTAGTGGAAGTCTTCAAAATCAGGAGTAATAATTACCACAAAGTTTGACGAATGCATATCGCCTAGTAAACGGGCAAAGCATCGTTCATTAAACTTTACAAACTCCTTGGCAAGCCTAATAGGGTTTAGTTTGAAGTCACTCAAATGCTGATCCATAAAGAGGTCTCCTGGTATGCCAGCAATATGCTCTTCTACTAATGTTTCTTTATGTGTTCTGTAACTTATAACATTTGGCGAAAGCAGGTGCTCCAGCTCGAGCCCATACACTCTGGAGGCATCAGCGTTTTTAATATAGAAATAGTCATAGTTATCATTCACCATGTTTATGATTCGTACCCTGAATGGTGATGTATTGGCATAAGTACATGTGTCAACTCTATCTACCACAAGGTGTTTAATCACTGTAGCGTCTCCATCCGTTTTTAAATCGGCATAGATCTCCTTCAGATTATGGTAAATCTCAGACATATCTGACTGTGGATAGGTCACCGTCTCCCAAAGCGTATCATTATTGTCCTTGTCAAGCAGAGGCATACGGTTATCAAAACGTAGAAGGTCTGAGTATTTTAAAGGGAGTTCCTCTTCACGTCCATACTTCATCAGATATGACCTTAAATCCGTATTTATTTTAAAGGGTATTTTCTTCTTTGAAATCAATGCCATAGGAGCAAAAATACTTTTCTTAAAATTTTCTTAAAAAATATGCATCTACAAATAATATTGTATCCGAACTAAAGTTAATGAATTGAACGTAGTGCGGAGATACTATTTAGAATAAAGCGAGAAGTGACCAATAAATACTTTTCGTCGACAAAAAATACTTTTTGATCGATCAATAAAATAAAATCGTACCTTTGCTCACCGATATCCTAAAATAGAAAAAGTACATAAGTTATTTAAAATGGAAAACTCAGAATCAAATAACAGCTCAGTCGTGAAAGCCGGCTTAATTCTAGCTATCGCGGTAGCAGCAGTGTTAGGTTTTTTATATTTCAAAGAACGCCAAAAAGTAGCAGAAAAGGTAGTAGAGGTAGGAGAAGTAAATCGTGACCTTATGCTTACCAATACAAAGCTTGACTCTATCAGCACTCAGCTTGACGCCAGAATTGCAGAAGTAACAGCTTTGGGTGGTCAGGTTGAAGAATTAGAGGCTTTAAAATCACAATTAGAAAAGGACAAGAGAAATCTGATCTACTCTAAAAATGTAAGCTTGAAAGAGTATCAGGATAAAATTGCTAACTACGAACTCGCTTTAACCGAAAAAGACGGTGAAATACAACAGCTGAAAGAAGCAAACATGATCCTAACTTCTGAAAACGAGGTTCTTTTGACAGAAAAAACTCAGCTTCAAGAAGAAAAAGTAACACTTGAGAATACAACTGCTACATTGAAGGATAGCGTTTTTGCGATCAACACGAAGAACGCCGAATTAAGCGAGAAGGTGTCTCTGGCGGCAGCTTTGAGACCAATGAACTACTCTGTATCTGCGATTAACTCAAGAGGTAAGGAGAAAGATGGTGAAGAATTCAAAGCAAGAAAAGTAGACAAAATCAAAGTTGCTTTCAAACTGGCTGAGAACCCATTAACCAAAAAAGAAAACAAGACAGTTTATATGAGACTTCTAGATCCTACTGGAACGGTAATCTCAGATATGGCTACAGGTTCAGGAACATTCAAGTTTGGTGGAAAAGAAACAGTTTATACTGCCAAGCAAACGGTCATGTTCTCAAACGATGGTCAAACAGTTGACTTCATTTATGACAGAGGAGCAGATTACGAATCTGGCAAATACACTGTAGTATTATTCTCTGAAGGTTATAGAATCGGTCAAACTACTTTCAGCGTGAAGTAAGACAAAGAAAGTTTCTAAAAATAAAAGCTCGAACCTTGCGGTTCGAGCTTTTATTTTGTTCAGACATCAACGGCATTTATATGACACCTTCCTCCTGATATAAGGTTTGAAGCAAAGTTTCGCCTACAGCTTTTAAGGTTGAAGGATCAATAGACTCCATGTTATCATCATGTGTATGCCAGTGATCAAAGAAAGTCTGATTGCCGGTTTTCTGATCAATGATGTCAATCATCGGAATTTTAGCATTGATAATGACCGGAATATGATCATCCATAATGTCACCACCATTTTGTGGTAAAAAGAAAGAGCTGTAACCTTTTTGAGAAGCAATACCCCATATTTTATTCACCACAGATGGTGCTACCTGCATCGAGGCTTTATCTTTCAAAAAAGTAGCTCCTTTAGCTCCCACCATATCTAAAAGCACTCCATAAAAAGCAGAATAATTCTCTTTATGTGGGTTCTTTGACCAATACTCCGAACCCATACAATAACCCCCGAAATCATTTAGGGCGTTACCTTCAAAACTATCTGGTGTACCGCCATCTTCTACATCAAAGAAAATATAATCAATGCCTACATTTGGCTTTTTTTCTGCTGCGGCAATCTCCTCAGCTATCTGCAATAAAACAGCCACTCCGCTTCCTCCATCATTGGCACCAGGAATGGGTTGTTCAGTACGCTCTTCATCCTGATCTGCCACAGGACGCGTATCATAGTGAGCACCTAATAATATTCTTTTGGTAGCCTGCGGATTATAACTTGCAATGATATTTCTGGCGTTTAAAGTCTTTCCTTTAAAGGAGAATGCTTGAAACGTTTGCTCTGTCACTTCCAGTCCACTGTCTTTCAATTGATTCACTATCCAGTCTCCACAAGCAGTATGAGCTGCACTATTTGGTACTCTTGGCCCAAAATCTACTTGTTTCTGTACTTTATCATATGCTCCTGTTGCATCAAATGCCGGAGATGGAACCAACACAACACCCGCTGTTTTACTGGATTCAGTCTTATTTTCTTCACTTCCACTTTTACAGTTTGTTAGAAAAATAATACTCAGCAGAATTGCCGAGATTTTGATACTTGCTCTCATCTGGTTATTTTTGGAATAAAATGGTGTCTTCGTTTTGCTTTTTGGAACGAAATGCCAAAATAAAAAGGGTAAAACCTGCTTTTCTAATAAACCGAGAAAAAATGAGAAAATTGTTTTCAACTGCCATTGTGGTGGTAGGACTGTTCGTGCTATCTGCCTTCACAGACAAACCTGAGGCCTTACGATACGTCAATTATTCCATCTTTGGAAAAGAATACGCCAAAACACCGATTTATAATAATAGCCTCAAAGGCCACGTCTACTACATTGTCAGTGGTCATGGTGGGCCTGACCCCGGAGCCATGTTTAACCAAAATGGTCATTGGCTGTGTGAAGATGAATATGCATATGATGTCAGTCTTAGACTAGCCAGAAACCTAATAGGTAATGGAGCTAAAGTCTATATGATCACCCGTGATGAAAATGATGGGATTAGAGATGAAACCTATTTGGAACCCGATAAAGACGAAACTGTTTGGGGCGGGGCTCGTATGCCACTAAACCAAAGAGTTCGGTTAAAACAGCGAAGTGATGCTATCAATCAGCTATACCGAGAAAATGAAGCCAAAGGATACAAAACGCAAAGAGCTATAGTAACTCATGTAGACTCCAGATATCAAAACCATAAAGTGGATGTCTTCTTCTATTATAACCCAAACAGCACATCGGGAAGAAGCCTGGCAAACACCATGTATTCTACCATTAAAAGCGAATATGATGAGCACCAAAGAGGAAGAGGATATGAAGGTGTGGTGAAAGCTCGAAATTTATGGATGCTCAGAGAGACCATCCCGACAACGGTGTACATTGAACTCGGAAACATCTCCAACAGCTTCGACCAAAAAAGACTTTTACTACCAAACAACAGACAGGCCATTGCCAACTGGCTGGCAGATGGAGTAGTGAAAGAAGGGTAAACTATTGAGCCTTTAACGAGTTTCGCTACTTTTGCGGGGCAATTATTAAGAGAAAGACTTCATGACGGTAGCATTTACCATTTGCTCAAATAATTATATCTCGCAGGCCAAAGCTTTGGCAGACTCTATGGCAGAGTCTAACCCCGATATTAAGTTTTACATAGGCCTGGCCGATGATTTTGAAGGAATACCCGAGCAATACCGTCAAACCTATTCTAAAGTCAATATCATTGAAGTCAAGGAGGTAGAGATACTCAATTTCGACTGGATGGAAGAAAACTATGACATCATAGAGTTCAATACTTCCGTTAAGCCGTTCTATTTCTCTCACCTCATGAATCTCCACCCTGAGGCAGAGAACATCATCTTTTTCGATCCTGATATTTATGTTTATCAGCCACTAAAAGACCTTAAAGCCAAGCTCAGGGAATGGAATATTGTGTTAACGCCTCATCTGACTCAACCCATTACAGATGACCGAAACGAGTTTTACACTCATGAACATGACATCCTTAACCATGGGGTTTTTAATCTTGGTTTTGTGGCTATCAATACCTCCGAAGAAAGTAAAAGATTCATCAAATGGTGGGAAGAGAGGCTGGCTACCCAATGTATCCACGATTTGTGCAATGGGCTTTTCGTAGATCAATTATGGTGCAATTTGGTGCCTTCCTATTTTGACAAAGTTCTGATTGATAAGGACCCAGGCATGAACATGGCTTACTGGAATCTTCAGGAAAGAACGATTTCTACAAAGAATGGGGTCTATTTTGTTAATGAAGATTTCCCTCTCTCATTTTTCCATTTCAGCACTTTCAATCCCACTATTGAAGACAATATTGCTACTAAGCAAAACAGATATAAGCTTTCTGACCGACCAGACTTGCAGCCCTTGTACACTGCATATCAGAAGGAAGTGGAAGAAAATCACTTTACCGAGCTAAAAAGCATACCATGTGTGTATGGCAAGCCTCTGGCCAAACCAAAAGCTCCCTCGAAGTTGGCTGTAAAACTTGGTTTTCCCTTCAAGGTAATGGTGAACCTCATTGAGAAATACCTATAAAATTACTCCTCCCAGGCCCAGTCAATTCGGTGTTTCAAGTCTTTAATGACCATACCGTTATCTTTAAAATAAGCTCTGATCTGATCTACCTTGTCAAATTGGCGATTGGCTTTATGCTCTTTGTAGATCTCAAGCATTCCATTCAGCACAGAAGTGTCGGTTCCGTTTTGTTCCTCTTTCAAACCCAGAATTTCCTCAAAAAACAGGACATAATGCGTTTTGAGACTTTCAAAAGTCTCTTTCCCTAAAGATGCCGCTGGCAACTGATTCATGTAAATCATATTGACATATTTCAGCATCGTGAATAAGTGTGCTATACCTACCGCAGTATTAAGGTCATCGCCTAAGGCCGAATAGAAACCTTCAACAGCCTTTTCTACATCTGCTTTTTTCTTGTCATCAATGGCAGCATCAGATTCTACAAACTCTAGAGTCTTTACAATTCTCAAACCGTTCAGCAATCTCCTGAAAGCTTTATGCGATCCTTTGAGAGCATCATTTGAAAAATCAAGTGTACTTCTGTATTGCGACTGTAACATGAAAAAACGAACAGTCATTGGGCTATAAGCCTGATCAAGAAGATCATGGTCTCCGGCAAATAACTGTGCAGGCAGAAAACTATTCCCTAGTGACTTAGACATCTTCTGACCATTCACGGTCAGCATATTGGTATGCATCCAGTATCTCACCGGGTCTTTGCCTGTCAAACTAGAACCCTGAGCTATCTCACACTCGTGGTGTGGGAATTTAAGATCCATACCTCCACCGTGAATATCAAATTGATCTCCCAGGTACTTATTGCTCATACAGGTACACTCCAGATGCCACCCGGGGAAACCCATTCCCCATGGGCTGGGCCATTGCATTATATGTTCTGGTGAAGCCTTTTTCCAGATGGCGAAATCCAGTTGATTTCTTTTTTCGGACTGGCCATCCAACTCACGGGTTTCATTTAGCAAATCTTCCAGAATTCTTCCTGATAACTTACCATATGAGCCCCCTTCCGCATTGTATTGATCAATGTCAAAATAAACAGAGCCATTTGATTCATAAGCAAGTCCTTTGGCAATCAACTCCTTTACAGCCTCTATCTGCTCTATCATATGACCGGTAGCCGTTGGCTCAACACTTGGGGGCAGAAAGTTAAACTTGTCTAGCACCTGATGAAAATCATTGGTGTAACGCTGTACTACCTCCATGGGCTCCAGCTTTTCCAGCTTGGCTATCTTCCCGATCTTATCTTCTCCCTCATCACCATCTCCTACCAGGTGCCCCACATCCGTGATATTCCTTACGTATCGGACTTTGTAGCCAATACTTTTTAAAAATCTGAACAGAACATCAAAAGTGAGAAAAGTTCTGACATTACCCAGGTGAGCATTACTATAAACTGTAGGACCGCACACATACATTCCAACATATCCTTCAGTAACAGGTTCAAACACCTCTTTTTGGCGGGTCAGCGTATTGTAAATCTTAATTTCTCTCATTCAATGCTTAAAAATTCGACACAAATCTATTCATTTGACGTTAAAAGGACGTAACAATTCAACATCAGGCTTGATTAAAGTCTGTAGATTTGTAGTCTTAGCTGCTTCCTGCTGATAAAACAATGCTGCGATTAAAGAAAATCTTCTCCTCTACAGAACGACAGAAACCTGTTCAAAGGTCATTCTCTTCGAAACAATCAGAACAGCTGGAAACTATTCTCAGACAACAAATTCCAGAGAAAGCAGTAGGCTATTGTGTTTCTCTTTGGCAGGAACAACCTTTTTCTTTCAAAGTGACCAAAACAAGAAGTACCTGCTTAGGCAATTATCGATTTCAAAACGGCAAACATCAGATTACAGTCAATCATGACCTAAACAGCTATAGTTTCCTGGTCACCTATATTCACGAAGTAGCTCATCAGCATGTGCAGATTTTCGATGTGATTGGCAGAAAAAGGGTTCAGCCTCATGGCAAAGAATGGAAGCTTCGTTTTCAGGAACTTATGGCTCCGCTTTTAAATGAAGAATTCTGGCCATCAGACATCCTATTGAGCCTTAGTAAGTACATGAAAAACCCAAAGGCTTCTTCTACCAGCGACCCTCAACTAATGAAAGCTCTCCGCCAATATGATAAAGCCAGCCGAGGGCAAACCCTTGAGGATCTGAACCTTGGCCAAACTTTTGTATTTAAGAATCGTATGTTTAAAAAACTGGAGAAAAGAAGAACCCGGGCACTTTGTCAGGAAATTGGTTCTAACAGACAATTTACAATTCCTCTGATGGCTCAGGTTGAGCTAGTCAATTAAACTATTTCAATGCTGAAAATTCTTAACATAGGATTCCTCCTCTGCGTTTTTCTGAGTCAAGCCTTGGCTCAAAAGACGTATAGAATTCCTATTGAGCATGATGGCGTTTATAGAATTGACCGAGCTTATCTCAAAAAAAATGGAGTAGCAATTGACGAAGTCAACCCTCAAAAAACACGGTTTTATTACTCTGCAACTAAAGTTCTACCTCAGAGTAACTCAATAAGCCGAGACCCTTCTTGGAAAGAAATACCTGTCTCCACAAATGACTCTAATGGTAAATTTGACAGAGGCGACTACATTCTTTTTTATGCCGAGTCTCCACATGAAGTTCTTTTGATTGATGGAAAACTAAGCCATCAAAAAAATCCTTACACTGATCAGGCTTATATACTAATGGAGCTTTCAAGCACAGATTCTAAAAAAATTGAACCTGTTTCGCTTTCCTCTATTTCTAACGCCGTTGAGATTGAAACTCTTACTCATTTTGAGTTCTATGATCCAGACTTTATCAATCTATTGAATTCAGGTAGAGAATGGTATGGCGAGTACTTCTTTTCGGAGCTAAGCAAAAGCGTTACAATTCCCGGCTTGTCACTTACTGACTCGGCTCGTTTTCATTTCAATATTGTGGGACAAACCTATGAAGATGCTAAGCTTAATATTTCTGTAAACGAGGCTTTGAATAATGAAGTTTTGCTACGCAAAATCAGGTATCAAAGAAACGATTACTACCGAAGATATAACCGAGCCGGAGAGATCAGCTCCTTAGAGGTAATCGGGCTGCCAACTTCAGAAAGCCTGAGTCTAAATTTTCAATTACCGCAAGAGCTAGACATTTCATCTGGTGCCTATCTTAATTATTGGGAAATTGAAGGAAAAAGATCAGTTGGTTTTTATACTGAGCAACATCAAGCATATCTCTTACCCCGAAACACCCAGTATGAATTCCACCTTGATAAAAACTCCAACCAGTTTATATGGGATGTTAGTTCACCTACTGAAGTGAGCCAGTTTGAGCAGAGCAATAACAGTCATCTGATCAAGCCCTCTGAAAACTTAACAAAGTTGGCTTTTTTCACGCTCGACAATGTACTAGAGCCGAAAAATCTAGAGCAAATTCAAACTTCTGATTTACCTCAACAAACACCAGAATTACTAATCGTTTACCCAAGCTACTTTAAAAATGAGGCTATCTTATTAAAGGACTACAGAGCAGAGCATGATGGATTAGCAACGGAAGCTGTAAGCTTGGAGAGCATTTATCACAATTATTCCGGTGGCCAAACAGACCCCACCGCTATTCGTGATTATTGTAGAGATTTATGGCTACAGAACCCCGAGAAATTCAAGTACCTCCTCTTGTTAGGAGACACCAACTTTGACTACAAAAATGCCAATGGTCTAAGCTACGTTAACCCCGAGAGGCTGATCCCAAGTTATGAGAGCAAGGAGTCTCTGGAGCCGATATATAGCTATGCGTCAGATGACTATTTCGGATTCCTGGAAGATCACGAAGGCATTTGGGATGAAGGTCAAAGCGTAAATGGGAATTGGCGACCGAATTATGATAATGACCATACTTTGGATATAGCAGTAGGTCGCCTGCCTGTAAAAACTAAACTAGAAGCCAGACAGGTCATTGAGAAATTGATCAGCTATGATAAATCAAAAGGCTCATGGAAACGTAAAGTGATATTTATCGCCGATGATGCTGACCAAAATATACATCAGCGTGATGCTGAAAGTTTCTCTGCTTTGTCTAAAATAAAAAATCCCGAGCTTCAAAATCACAAACTTTACCTCGACGCCTATAAACAAACAGAAACCGATCTTGGAGAAAGATCTGAACCTGCTGTTTCAGCCTTTTTAAAGGGTATGGACGAGGGTGCATTGGTAGTCAACTTCAATGGTCATGGCTCTGAAGATGGCTGGACAGACGAAAAACTTCTTACCCTCAGGGAGATCACGCAGTGGAGAAACCTCCAAAACATGCCGATTTTCTTTACGGCTACTTGCGAGTTCGGTCGCTTTGATAACCCTTCCGTTGTTTCTGGAGCAGAGTTGGCTCTTCTAAATCCAAATGGAGGAACACCTGCTCTATTGACCACTACCCGACCGGTTTTTTCGAGTACCAACTTTGGCATCAATCAAGCTTTCTATACCAGAATTAATGAATTTGAAAGAATTGGAGACGTTTTTAAAGCCACAAAGAACGATGCCATCAATGGAGAAATAAACCGTAATTTCTCTCTTTTAGGCGACCCCTCGATGAGAATTAACAGGCCTCAAAAAAATGTTAGGTTAATCACCATCAATGAGCAGAATCCGTCCAAAATAGAGCTTATAGGGAATACAAAATTTACATTTAGAGGAGAAATTGATGATGCTAATTTCAATGGAAGAATTCGTCTAAGCCTTTATGATAAACCGATCTCTTCATCCACACTTGGCAATAACAGCAATACCGTAATGACATATGAAGAGGAAAGCAATCTGCTTTTCCAAGGTGAAACCGAAGTGATCAATGGCCAATTTTCCATAAGTGTCACACCCGGCAATTCCATCAGTGAAACAGAAGGTTTGGGCACTGCTTATTTTTACGCTATTGACGAATCGCAAAATTTAGAAGCAGAAGGAAGCTTTAATCAATTAAAATTACTAAAGAACTACTCAAATCAAACCAATGACCAGCTAGGCCCTGAAGTTAAATTTTCGTACGACGAAAGCAGTGGAGTATTGACCATCAACACACAGGATGAAAGTGGAATAAATACAAGTCTTTTAGATCAGGATCATCAAATACAAATAACCGTAGATGACAGCTTAGTTTACAACCTTAATGAATACTATTTTTCATTAGATGAAAAAGCCGGGAAGATCAATTATTTCTTACCACTCTCAGGAAATGCCAGTCTACATACCATTCAATTAAAAATATCTGACATCCATAATAACCAAACTGTGGAGTCGTTTTCACTAGAGTTATCAAGAAGTGCATTTCAGACAGAACTGAGCAGTTTTTACCCTAATCCGGTCGAAGATATTTTGAGCCTTGAACTCAAACATGATAAACCAGGAGCAAATATTGATTTTGATTTATCCGTGTTTAACATTTCGGGCAGATTATTATATCAACAGTTTGAAAGCTGTACAAGCTGCCCAAGTCAAGTGCGTTTTGGTATGAATCTTGAAGAATTTATACCAGCCACGGGAAAGTATTTTTTAAGAGTTACAAGTCAAATAGAAAACACTGGTTTAAGCTCAAATACCTCGGCACCCTTGATATTTTGGAAATAGAATTAAAAAGATGGTAAATTTGACCAGTCAAGACGCACATAAAAGAAACTATAAAAAACTCAATATGAGAAACAGTCTCGTTGCTTTATTCGTAATTTCATTGCTATCGAGTTCAGCAATTGCTCAAAGCCTTACAAACAATTACCGAATTGTTTCTTCTGCCGTCCCATTCCTAACCATCTCTCCAGACTCGAGGGCGGCTGCTATGGGTGATGCTGGTGTGGCCAGTACGCCAGATGTTAACTCTGTTTATTGGAATACAGCGAAATTAGCTCAGATTGAGAAAAATGCTGGCATTAACTTCTCTTATGCTCCATGGTTAAGAGATCTTGTAGGTGACATGGGTTTGCTAAACACCTCTATGTACAAAAAAGTGGGTGAAGGTAAAGCCGTAACGCTTGGATTTACTTATTTCAATCAAGGTCTAATTGAATTCACCACCAATACGGGTGCTTTTGCCGGAGATTTCCAATCTCGTGAATTTGCTCTAACAGGGGGATATGCCATGCAATTAGGACAAGACTTTTCTGCCGGAATTAACCTGAAATTTATCAACTCAAACCTTATCGGTAATCAGGCTGTAAATGGTCAGGTGAGTAAGCCTGCCAGATCTGCTGCCGGTGATTTAAGTTTTTATTATCACAAAAACAGACCAACCGATGAGCTGAAGAAAACAGACGTATCCTTTGGTTTGACTTTAAGCAATATCGGAGGTAAAGTGAACTACGGTTTGGATAAAGAGTATTTCTTACCAATGAATCTAAAACTAGGAACAGGAATTACGGTAAGACCTGATGAGAGTAATCAATTCAATTTCCTTTTAGACTTCAATAAACTTTTGGTGCCTACGCCACAAGAAGATGGAACCTTACCGAGCTACGGCACTGTAGAAGCTATCTTTAAGTCTTTTGGTGATGCTCCGGATGGTTTTGGAGAAGAAATGAGAGAATTTACAAGCTCAATTGGTGCTGAGTATGTTTACCAGAAACTATTGGCTGTAAGAGCTGGCTACTTCTTTGAACCGGTATCTAAAGGTGGGAGAAAATACGTAACTATGGGAGCTGGCCTAAAGCTGAAAGATCTCTACGGTCTAGATATTGCTTACCTGATCCCAACAAATTCAGGTAACCCTTTAGCGAATACCTGGAGAGTAACATTGAACTATAACATTCCTACGAAATCAATTAGTACGACTACGATTGATAATATGTAGGATTCAAGAATAGAATTCATCTAAAAGGCTACTCGAAAGGGTGGCCTTTTTTAGTATACCTTCTCTCCTTTGTTCAGCCAAATTCCCCACTTCTTGTTATAAGCATGAACCTTTTGGGTTTGCTTTCCCTCTGAATCATATACAGGATTTCCTTGGTTTACCCACTCAAAGATACTTCCATATAAGTTTTTCACATTTGTATACCCCGCCGCTTTGAGCTTCTCCCCTATTTTCTCACTTCTTACACCTACTGAGCAGTATATCACTATTTCCTGTTCTTTATCCACTCCTCTTACTCGAGACATATCAAAATCCTCAAAACCAATCCATTTTGCCCCTTTTAGGTGACTTACATTGTATTCCCTTTTCTCGCGAGCATCAAGTAACAGCTTCTTACTCAAATCTTGTTCAGAAAGTTCCTTCACAGTTATAGTGGGCACAGACTCTTTTATGAGTGTCTTTAGTATAAGATTATAAGCAGTGCTCTCAACCTGGGCTCGACCCTTAAAAGATCCTAACATAATGATGACTATAAAAGCAAAAACTCGCATTGACAAAGGTTTATTGGATGAACGACAATTCCAGAAAAAAGGATTCAAAACCTTACTTTTTTACTATTTTGCATGTAGAACACCTCAATCAACATATCATATGCTTAAACACACTTTTAGCGTTTAGAGCATTTTAAAACCTAATCAAGGTCTCTATTGAAACCAGAATAAAATGAGAATACTAAAAGCGATTTGGCCAACCGCCCTATTGGTCGTCCTCCTCTATTTACTCGGAAACTCTTTTGGCACTATCCCTCCTATCGGGAAGTTATTCAGTCCGTTCACTGGTTTTTGGCAAAATACGAAAACCAAAGACTTAGATGATTTAAAGCTTCCTGGCCTCAAAGACGAGATTGAAATCAAAATTGACAAGAATAGAGTCCCTCATATTTTTGCCAATAATAACCAGGACCTTTATTATGCTCAGGGATATCTTTTGGCAAAAGATAGACTGTGGCAAATGGAATTTTACACACTTGTCTCATCAGGAAGATTAACTGAAGTAGTAGGAGATCGTGCCCTAGAGTACGACCGATACAACAGAAGATCTGGTATGGCAAAAGCAGCAGAGGAAATCATTGCCAGACTTGATGAAGCTCCAACAGTAAAACAGGAACTTGAGGCCTACGCTGCAGGCGTAAACGACTATATCAATTCTCTTCACGAGAAGGATTTACCCATTGAGTACAAAATCCTCAACTATAGACCAGAACCATGGTCTCCGCTGAAAACAATGCTCATGTTTATGAATATGAGAAATCAGCTTAATGGCGGAAGTAGCGACCTGAGGATGACAAAAATAGCTGAGGAGTACGGAATGGAAGTGGTTAATGACCTTTTCCCGAATTATCCTGACAGGCCGCATCCGATTATTCCTGAAGGAACTTCTTGGAATTTTGAGCCGCTGAAGATACCAGAAATGCCTGAAATAATAATGGCAGGCTTAAAAGATGAGTTTAGCTGGCCAGAACAAAAGTCAGAAATTGGAAGTAATAACTGGGCAGTGTCTGGCGAAAAGTCTGCTTCGGGACTTCCATTATTGAGCAATGATCCACATCTGGGTCTCACTTTACCTTCTATTTGGTATCAGGCTCAGTTGGTTTCTCCTGATGTCAATGTTTACGGAGCCTGCCTTCCCGGCGTACCTGGAGTTATCATTGGCTTCAATAAAGACATCGCTTGGGGTGTCACTAATACAGGACCCGATGTTCTGGATTTCTACAAAATCAAATTTAACGATGCCTCCAAGTCCCAATACTTCCATGATGGTGAATGGAAAGACGTAACTCGAAGAATTGAAAATTATACGCTAAAAACAGGAGAGGTAATCAGTGACACCGTATTGTTTACGCACCATGGTCCTGTGATCTACGAAGAGGCCAGTAAAGACAACTTTAATCAGAATGTACCAGCAGGCTATGCCATGCGATGGATAGCTCATGATAATACTCCTACTGATCTTCTATGTTTCAGAAGTCTAAACCGAGCTAAGAACTACACTGATTACCGGAAAGCACTTCTTCATTATAATGCACCGGCACAAAACTTCATTTTTGCAAGCAATGAAAATGATATTGCCATAACACCGAATGGAAAGTTCCCTTTGAAATGGAATTCACAAGGGAAATTCTTATTGGATGGGACAAGGGCAGACCATGACTGGCAAGGCTTTATTCCTCATGAGCATAATCCTACCGTAAAGAATCCGGAACGAGGTTTTGTAAGCTCTGCAAATCAGTTCTTAACAGACCAAACATACCCATATTATATCGATCATCAATATGCAGATACATACCGTGGTGCACAGATCAATCGCAGACTAACTGCTATGCAAAATGCCACCATTGATAGTCTGAGGTCTGTCCAAAATGACAATTACAGCATAATGGCCGAGTGGTTTTTACCTCAGCTGCTACCTTTCATTAATTCTGAAGAAGGTTTAAAGAGTGCGGCATTGAAGGAATTAAGATTATGGGATTATCGTAACGACGCCGAAAAAGTGGCACCTGCGATTTTTGAAACCTGGCATAACGTCTTTATGAAGATGGTCTGGGATGATGAATTTCCAGAGCAAGATCAAATGACCTATCCGACTGATGACAGGACATTGACCTTAATTCAGGAAAATCAAGATTCTCCATACTTTGACAACATACTCACTAAAAACAAAATAGAAAGTCTCTCTGATATCGTACAACTTAGCTTTGAGAAAACAATCGATTCACTTAGCAATTCCTACGGCTCTGATATATCGCAATGGAATTGGTGGAAAGTAAAGAAGACCGGAGTAAGACACTTGGTGCCGGCTTTTGAAGCATTTTCAGTTTTAGATATTGAAGCAGGGGGAGGCAAAACAATTGTAAACGCTACACAAGATAGATGGGGACCTAGCTGGAGAATGGTGGTTCAGCTTGATAAGGACTGGCCTATCGCCTACGGACTTTACCCAGGTGGTCAAAGTGGAAATCCAGGCAGCGAGTATTACAAAAACATGATAGAACCTTGGAGAAAGGGGGAGTTATTCCCACTGGTTTACCTAAAAAACAGTCAGGAGAACCACCCTGAGATTTTCGAAACCATTAAAATTAGCCCTAAAAAATGATCTATATCATCGTCATCGTATTCGGAGCTGTATTATCAATTCTCGGCCCTTGGTGGATCGCCGCACCTTTGGCTTGGATAGCCTCCAGATGGAAAGCCTCTACTGCCAAACAAGCAATGCTTCAGTCTGCCGCGGCCTTAATAACTTTATGGCTAGGTATGGCTATTTTAAGTCATTCTGGGTCTGCTGTCAATATGCCTGAAATGATTTCAGGAGTTTTGACCAGTACTCCTAAGGGTCTCGGAGAAACAGAGAACATGCTCTTAGTCTTTGGTCTCACCACTTTATTGGCGGGTATCATCGGTTTACTTTCAGGTTTAGCTGGCTACCGAATGAAAGCCTTTTCAAAAAAGTAAAGGATTGTTATTCTTTGAGGCACATTGCTACCATTTAAAAAGTATATATTTGCACCTCATTTTAAATTATCTAATTAATACGCAGTAAATGAAGCAGTTATTCGTCGTTCTTTTTGCAGCAGTTGCACTGGCATCATGTAATAAAGAAGTTAAAGAAGGAACTGCCGGACAGTCTTCCGGGAGAATTGTATATGTCAACACTGACACTTTATTAAACAACTACACTCTTTATAAAGAAGTAGTAAAAGAGTTCCAAAATCGTCAGTTTGCTCTTGAAAATGAATTGAAAAAGAAGTCTGAATCATTCCAGAATGAAGTGGCTTTATTCCAAAGAAGAATTCAGGCGGGCGGTATGACTCAGCAGCAGGCAGAGACTACTCAGCAGCAATTGGCTAAAAAAGAGCAGGATATCTTAATGTATAGAGATAACGCAGCTCAAGGACTAGCCACAGATCAGGCTCAGCGTACAGATGAGATTTTGACCAAAATTCAGGATTACCTTGAAGCATATAACTCAGATGACAAGTACGATATGGTTATAGGCTACTCAAAAGGTGGTGGAGTATTATACGCCAAAAACAACCTTGAGATTACTCAGGAGGTTTTAAAGGGTCTTAACGATGAATACGAAGATAGCAAAGACGGTAAAAGTGACGATGCTGAAGCAACAGTAGACAGCACGACAGCCAAATAGTCTGAACTCAATATCAAGAAAAGGTGAGCCGAAAAGCTCACCTTTTTTTATGGCCAATTTTCTAAAAAGCCAATCTATATAGCAAAACTCCCTAATGGTCTAATTTTAAGAACAGATATCACTATTGAAAGGAGGATATATTTGTGATGATTACCTTTGAGTAAACCTAAAATAAGACCTATGAAACTTCTCAAAATTGCCTTAGCTAGTTCTGCAATGGCAATAACAATTGGGGCAACTGCCCAAAGTATTGTCCAATTCCAAAATGGTGAAGGCTATACAACAATAGAACAAACCAATGGACCTACTCTTGGATATAATTCAAGCAGTGGTATTAATCTAATCAATGTTGACAACCTCATCTTTAAGGATCTGAACAAAAGCGGAACATTAGAACCTTACGAAGATTGGAGATTAAGCGTGAAAGAACGAGCTTCAGATTTAGCCAGCAGACTAAATGTGGAAGAAATAGCCGGTCTAATGCTCTATTCATCTCACCAGTCTATCCCGGCCAGATCAGGCGGTTATTTTGCAGGCACATATGATGGAAAACCCTATGAACAAGGAGTAACAGATCCTTCATTATTAACTGATCAACAAAAGCAATTCATCAAAGATGACAACCTCAGGCATGTTTTATTGACCACTGTTCTGTCACCTGAAACCGCGGCCAAATGGAATAATAACATGCAGGCTTATTGCGAGTCTCTTGGTTTTGGAATTCCGGCAAATAATAGCTCTGACCCCAGACATGGTACCATAGCCAATATGGAATATAATGCTGCCGCTGGTGGTAAAATCTCAATGTGGCCAAGTTCCTTAGGAATGGCAGCCACCTTTGACCCTGAATTACTTCGCAAATTCGGCACAATAGCCTCCAAAGAATACCGAGCTCTTGGAATAGCCACGGCTCTTTCTCCTCAGATTGACATGGCGACTGATCCAAGGTGGGCACGTTTTGATGGTACATTTGGCGAAAGCTCAAAACTATCTGCTGCCATGGCTGAAGCTTATGTTGACGGTTTTCAAAACACCGGCTCAAACTGGGGCCTTAGCAGTGTCAATGCGATGGTTAAACACTGGCCAGGCGGTGGTTCTGGAGAATCTGGCAGAGATGCTCACTACGGTGCGGGGAAATATGCCGTTTATCCTGGCGGCAACTTTGAAGAACACAAAATTCCATTTACAGAAGGTGCCTTCAAGCTCAAAGGAAATACTGGAAAAGCATCAGCTGTGATGCCTTATTACACCATTTCCTGGGGACAAACAGGCAAAAATGTGGGAAACAGCTACGATCCGCTGATCATCACTGAAATGCTGAGAAAAGAGCAAAACTATGATGGTGTTCTATGTACAGACTGGTCTATTACACATGATCATACAGTGATGGATAATTTTGTTGATGGTAAACCTTGGGGTGTTGAAAATCTCACTGAAGCAGAAAGGCATTACGAATGTTTGAAAGCTGGAATTGATCAGTTTGGAGGAAATAATGATATGAAACCTATCCTTGAAGCCTACCAAATGGGAATTAAAGAAATGGGGGAAGCTAAAATGAGAGCCAGAATGGAAGAGTCAGCCAGAAGGCTTTTAACAAATATCATGCAGGTCGGTCTTTTTGAAAATCCTTATGTAGACCCTACAAAAACAGGCAAAGAAGTGGGTAAACCAGCCTATATGAAAGAAGGTTATGAGGCTCAGCTAAAGTCTGTGGTTATGTTAAAAAATAATGGTAATACACTTCCTCTACAGAATAAGCCAAAAGTGTTTATGCCGAAAAGGTTTATTCCGGCTAGTGTTAATTTCTTGGGCATGAGAACCCCAGAGAGAGAGGAATACACGATTGACCCAACACTTTTGAGCAAGTATGTAGAGTTTACAGAAAGTCCTGAAGATGCTGATTTCGCTTTGGTTTGTATCACTAACCCGTCAAGTGGTATCGGTTATAATAAAGCCGATGTAGAAGATGGTGGAAATGGCTATTTCCCAATCAGTTTGCAGTATGGAGAGTACAAAGCAAAATATGCTCGTAAGAAGAGTATTGCCGGAGGTGATCCTTTAGAAAACTCTACCAATCGTAGCTACAGAAATAAAACGGTCAAAGCCAGTAACTATACAGATGCTGACTTAGTAAAAACTACTAAGGAATTAATGGGTGATAAGCCTGTCATTTTGAGTGTCAAAACGGGTAACCCACTGGTATTCTCAGAAATAGAGCAATATGCAGATGCAATTTTGGTAGATTTTGGAGTGCAATATCAGGCTATTCTGGAATTGATTACCGGGGCTGCAGAGCCGTCTGCCCTATTGCCAATGCAGATGCCGGCAAATATGAAAACAGTGGAGCAGCAGTATGAAGATGTTTCTTTTGACATGGTACCATACAAAGATGCCGCTGGCCACACTTATGATTTTGGCTTCGGGATGAATTGGTCTGGTCAGATTAATAACGCCAAAGCGATGTTATATAAATAGACCAATTAGTTTATTAGATAACGAAAAGGCTCATTTCTCTCGAAATGAGCCTTTTTAATGTTTGAAACTATATAAGAAAGGAGCCTTGTGAGCGGCACCCGAGAATTTCTTTTCATGTCTCTCCAGATTACCAAGACCCAGCATCTTACGTTGAAAAGCACCTCTATGAAGCTTTTCCCCTAATATGGCTTCATAAACCTTTTGAAGTTGATTCATGGTAAACTTTTCCGGAAGTAAATTGACCCCTTGCAGCTTTTTATCAAGATTATCCTGAAGTACGGACAAACCTTTATTTACAATTTCTTCATGATCCTGAATCAATTTTGGCAAGTCCTCGATATCATACCACTTACAAGAGTCCGAAAGGCTATCAGGTTGTGGCTCTACTTCCTCAGCGTTTATTAATGCATAATAACCTACAGAGACCATCCGCTCCAAAATCCAACCGAGTTTGCTCAAATCAGACCGATTAGCCTTAAGGATTGCCGCCATTTCTCCAGTTTGATTTCTCCTCGCAGCACCGAAAGTATAGAATTGCTCTAAATAGATATCTTTCAAACCAGTTCTCTCCGACAATCCCCTTTTAACAGCCTCATCAAGGTCCTCATCTATTCTAATAAAACCACCGGGCAAAGCAAATAGACCAGTATCAAAATATTCTAAAATCAAAATTTTCAGCTTGCCATCAGAAAAACCAAAAATGACACAATCATATGCCAGATGATTTAAATGACTATTTCCTCCGATTACTCCCAACTACTTAACACTTATTTTACGCAAAATAATAGGATTTTTTTTAATCAAAACTTATTATTGTATCACAATGAGACAATAAATCATAACCTTATGAAATTCAAATACATTATACCCCTCATTTCTTTTCTAATTATGACGGGAATAGGAGCAGCAGCCCAAAATAAGAATGGCTTTCCGGTTCAAGTAAAAATAGAGAACGGCCTTATTGAAGGTAATTATGATACCAAAACAGGCATTCAGAAATACTTCGGTATTCCTTTTGCTAAGCCACCAATCGGTGAACTAAGATGGAAAGCACCGCAGCATTTAGACAACTGGGAAGGCGTTAAGATTACAAAAGAGTTTGGTCCTAGACCTATGCAAAAAGTGGTCTTTGGAGATATGAACTCCAGATCAAACGGAGTAAGCGAGGATTGTTTGTACTTAAATGTTTGGACTCCCGCCCAAAGAAACACAAAAAATCTTCCTGTTCTGGTTTACTTTTATGGAGGTGGAAATGTAGCTGGTGATGCTTCAGAACCCCGATATGATGGTGAAGCAATGGCCAAGGAGGGCATTGTGGTGGTAACCACCAATTACAGACTTAACCTTTTCGGTTATCTGGCACACCCGGAGTTATCAGCTGAGGCTTCCTACAATTCTTCAGGTAATTATGGTGCTCTTGATCAAAACGCAGCTTTGATTTGGGTACAAAAAAATATTGAGGCTTTTGGTGGTGACCCTTTAAAAGTCACTATCGCTGGTGAGTCTGCAGGGTCTATCGGTGTAAGTACACAAATGGCCTCTCCAATGACCAAAGGGTTAATCGCTGGGGCAATTGGCGAAAGCGGTGCGGCTATCCCTCCTACCATGGGTCCTGTTACTCTGGAAGAGGCCGAAAAAAATGGAGTAGAGTTCCTGAAGCAAATTGGTGTATCAAGTATAGCCGAATTAAGAAAACTTAGCACTGCTGAGCTTTACGAAAAGTACAACAGTACGAATAGATTCGGCTTCCCACTGGTAATTGACGGTTACTTTTTACCAAAACCTTTAATTGAGATTTTCGAATCTCAAGAGCAGTCAATGGTTCCCCTTTTGGCAGGATGGAATTCTGCCGAAATTCCAGGAATGGCTTATATGCAGGGTCAGCCTTACACCAAAGAGGCTTTCATTGCAAAAACAAAGTCTACTTACCCAGAGCGTTTTGAAGAAGTATTGAAACTTCACCCTCATGAAACCGCAGAAGAAGTAGAATACTCGGCCACAATGCTGGCAGCCGACAGATTCATTTCTTACAGTACCTGGAAATGGTTGGACCTTCACAAAAACAATAGTAACCAGCCAGTATTCAGATATTTATACAGCAAATTAAGACCACCACTAAAGGATAAAAGTCTTGTTTCTGGCCTGGCGGGCGGAACACTGAAAGCGGAAAATGCACCCCCTGCTCCGAAAGCCGTAGGTGCCCCTCATGCATGTGAAATAGAATATGCTATGGGTAATCTGGATAGAATAGAAGAGTACGCCTGGACGGCAGAAGACTATACGGTATCTAAAAGCATGATGACATACTTTGCCAATTTCATCAAATCAGGTAACCCTAACGGAGGAAAGTTACCGAAATGGGATGCCATGACAAAAGGTGATAAAACGCCGGCATTTATGAATATAGATGTAGAAAGCAGTCAGGAAGAATCTACCGTAGAGGGTAGATATCATTTTCATGACAGCTATTTCAATAAGTAATTTTAACCTATGTATTAGCGGTATTCGTGCCGCGTGAATGAAAGTAGTTTGAGTTTGGATAGAGGTCGGGAGATTCCCGGCCTTTTATTTTGATTTTCAAGGCATTAGCAAAAACGCCTCAAACACCAAATTGAACTATTCAAAGAAATAATAAACTATTGCAATGATATCTTAAACAAGCTGAGCTATACCTATAGAATGCGTGAGGAAATGTCTAATTTCGCGGACTTTTTAACAGGTATAATGCAAGACATCAGAAACATCGCCATCATTGCCCACGTAGACCACGGTAAAACCACCTTGGTAGACAAGATTATTCATGCCTCTAAAATTTTTAGAGAAAATCAGGAATTTGAAGATCTCATTCTTGACAATAACGATCTTGAGCGTGAGCGTGGCATCACCATCGTTTCTAAAAACGTATCAGTACGTTACGGAAACACCAAAATCAACATTATTGACACTCCTGGTCACGCCGATTTCGGTGGTGAAGTAGAGCGAGTTCTAAAACTTGCAGAAGGTGTAATTCTACTTGTAGATGCCTTTGAAGGCCCAATGCCTCAGACACGTTTTGTATTGGGTAAGGCATTAGCTTTAGGTCTTAAGCCAATTGTGGTTGTTAACAAAGTTGACAAAGAAAACTGTAGACCAGATGAGGTACATGAAATGGTATTCGACCTCATGTTTAACCTGGAGGCTACAGAAGATCAATTGGATTTCCCAACTCTCTATGGATCATCTAAGCAAGGCTGGATGAGCGAAGACTGGAAAAAACCAACAGATAATATCATTCCATTGCTTGATGCTATCATTGAGCATATTCCGGCTACAGAGGTGAGAGAAGGTTCTACTCAGATGCAGATCACTTCTCTTGACTATTCTTCTTTTGTGGGTAGAATTGCCATCGGTAAAGTACACCGTGGAACCCTGAAAGAAGGTCAAAGCATTATGCTTTGCAAAGCTGATGGCTCTCTGAAAAGAAATAGAATCAAAGAGCTTCATGTATTTGAAGGCCTTGGTAAAAATAAAGTTTCTGAAGTAAAATCAGGTGAAATCTGTGCGGTAACAGGTATTGAAGATTTTGAGATTGGTGATACCATTGCTGATGCTGATAACCCTGAAGCATTACCAAGAATCGCGATTGACGAGCCTACAATGAATATGCTCTTCACTATCAATAACTCTCCGTTCTTTGGTAAGGAAGGTAAGTTTGTAACCAGCCGTCACGTAAGAGACCGTTTGATGAAAGAAACGGAGAAAAACCTTGCTCTTCGAGTGGTACAAGGGGAAACTGAAGATAAATTCATTGTATACGGAAGAGGGATTCTTCACCTTTCTGTATTGATAGAAACCATGAGACGCGAAGGCTATGAGCTAATGGTAGGTCAGCCTCAGGTAATCATGAAAGAAGACGAAAGTGGCCAGAAACTTGAGCCTATTGAGTCTTTGATCGTAGACGTACCAGAAGAAACTGCTGGTAAAGTAATTGAGCTTGCTACTCAAAGAAAAGGTGAGCTTCTGATCATGGAACCAAAAGGCGATCTTCAACACCTGGAGTTTGAAATCCCTTCAAGAGGTATTATCGGTTTAAGAAATAATGTACTTACTGCTACGCAGGGTGAGGCCATTATGAATCACCGTTTCAAAGATTACCAACCATACAAAGGACCAATTCCGGGTAGAATTAACGGTTCACTTATTTCAATGGGTACGGGTGATGCTATTGCCTATTCTATTGATAAACTTCAGGATCGTGGTACTTTCTTTGTAGAACCAGGCGAAGAAGTTTATACAGGTATGGTAGTGGGTGAGCACAACCGTCAGAATGATATCGTGGTCAACCTACAGACCTCTAAAAAACTAACAAACATGCGTGCATCTGGCTCAGATGACAACGTTAAAATTGCTCCAAAAACACAATTCTCACTTGAAGAGTGTATGGAGTACATTCAAAAAGACGAATACCTGGAGATCACTCCGAAGTCTTTGAGAATGAGAAAAATATATCTCGATGAGAACGAGCGTAAGCGTATGAGTAAGTCGGCTGAGCTGGCTTAACTCTCTTTCTGGCAGATTTAGCTTAAAAGAGAAATTTCTCAGATTAGGCTAAATCTGCCAGATAATGTAACTTTGGATGTTCTCAGTACAACATTCAAGTGTTATTCCTGATTTTCCAACCTTTGATTTAATACAAAGGAAAGGCCTATGAAAATTGCGATTGTCTCCATAGTTTTTCCCTATCCGATAGATAGCGGCGGAAGTGCCGGTACTTTCAATCTTATCGAGTATTCAAGGAAATTCCATGACATCACATTCATATGCCCAAACGTCTCTGACGTCAGAAAACAGAAGCTTCAGGAGCTATGGCCCAATGTCAAAATAATGACTACTCCGGCCAATAAGCCAGACTCAATGGCTTTAAAAATTTACAAAACAGCACTGGCTTTAAAGCAAAAGTTTACCAGAACTACTCCCGATTATTTCTACCCAAAGACCCACCTCGCTATTAATGACCTAAGCAGATGTCATTATCCCGGGCTCATAGAAATGATCAATAAGGAATTAGAAGAAAATGCTTATGATCTTCTTCAGGTAGAATTTATTGATTTTGCGGGTCTGGTAAATAGCATTAAAGTAGACATCCCAAAGGTCTTCATCCATCATGAAATTCGCTTCAAGCGACTTCAAATGGAGTATGAAGCTCTAAAGGAGAAAACGGATAGAGATATCTACCATATAGAAGCCACAAAAGATCTTGAGGTTTCGCTGCTAAATAAATATGATAAGGTAGTCACCGTATCTGATCAGGATGTAGTTTACCTTGAAGAAGCAGGAGTTAAAAAAGAACTTTTGTACTCCTCGCCTATTCCTATAAAGTTGAAGAAAAAGCAGCTTAATCAGCCTTTTAGCTACAAAAACAAAGTCGTCTTCTTAGGACCAGAAAATCACTACCCGAACCTTGACGGAGTCAACTGGTTTTTGGAAACAGCCTGGGAAGAAATAGTCTCAACGAATCCGGAAACAAAATTCCTGATTGTATCTAAATGGTCGGAGGAGTTTCAAAAAAGGCACTCAAACAAGCCAAATGTAGAGTTCACTGGTTTTGTGGAAGATCTTTCTGAGGTTTTTGATGGAGCATTATTGGTCGTTCCTTTACGCATAGTCAGTGGAATGAGAATGAAGATCCTGGAAGGAGTATCATGGAGAGTACCTATCATAAGTACAACAGCCGGTGCCGAAGGACTTCCTATGATCGATGGCCAAAACTGTATGATAGCTAATAAACCTGAAGAGTTTATCAGCAAAATAAATCAGCTTATAAAAGACCCTAAACTAGCCAATAATCTATTGGAAAGTTCTCAGGAGATAGCTCTCCACTCCTATCATTTTGAAAATTGTGGTAAACGAAGAAATAACGTTTACGAGAAATTCAACTCCGAGAAGGTACTGAATGCCTGAAGTTAGCGTCATACTCCCTAATTATAATCACAGTGCCTACCTTGACCGAAGAGTCGAAAGCATATTGAATCAAACCTTTCAGGATTTCGAATTAATTATTCTTGATGATGCTTCTACTGACGATAGTCTCGAAGTATTGCGGAAATATAAGGAGCATCCAAAGGTTAAGGCTATAGTAAGTAGTGAGTCTAACTCCGGAAGCACCTTCATTCAATGGGAAAAAGGACTAAAAATGGCAAAAGGGAATTTCATCTGGATTGCCGAAAGTGATGATATCGCCGAGCCAGCTTTCCTCGAATTGCATGTCAATAAACTCTCAAAAAATGATGAACTAGGTCTTTCTTTCTCAGCTTCTTCCTGGATCAATAATGAAGACCAAATCATACACGAGCCGAATCATGAGAACGACTTCGTCAAAAAGGGATCTGAGCTATTGAAAAATGAAATGGGGAAAGGCACCTTTATTTATAATGCCAGTTCTGCCGTATTTAGAAAGAGCCTCATTCCTTGGGAGAAATTAAACCTGATTAAACAGTTTAAATATTGTGGAGACTGGCTGTTCTGGATAGGTTTTGCAGAGCAATCAACCATAAGTAGAGATCATCAGCGATTCAATAAATTTAGAAGACATCAACAAAATGTCTCTTTTGAGTCAGAAGAGAAAGGTTTACAGTTTTCAGAAGGTTTTGAAGTCCTTAATTATCTGTTAAAAACGCAGAAATATTCTTTTACGACCAGATTTAAACTTCTCCTTCACTGGAGTCTTAAACTTCGAAAAAGTAAAGTCAGAAATAAGAGCCAATACCTACACAGTTTACCTTCAGATGCCAGATTGACCTATTTATTAAGTTCAATTTTGGTATTTTTGAAATTGAGATAAAAAATAAAATGCGAGGAATAAGCATACTCATTTGCTGCTATAATAGTGCCGATAAAATCGAGCTTACTCTTCGTCATCTACTAGCTCAAAATGTTGAACAATCTATTGATTGGGAAGTCATTCTTATCAATAATAACTCCACAGACAAAACGGCACAGATTGCTCATGAAACATGGAAAGGTTCCAGTATTCCATTCAAAATTATTGACGAACCCAGAGCTGGTCTAAGTCATGCCAGATTAGCCGGGGTAAATGCTGCCCGTTATGAACTCATTTCATTTGTAGACGACGACAATCTAGTACCTAACAATTGGATTTCTTACCAAAACCAAGTTTTTGAAAATAAAGAAGTTGGAGTATTGGGCTGTACCTCTATTGGGCATTTTGACTTCACCCCACCGGAATGGTACAAAAAGACAATTCATCAATTGGCCTTTGCCACAGGAGCTATTCATGAAGAGGGCTTTAAGGATATAACTGAAGATGCTTTGGTTTATGGAGCAGGAATGACACTTAGAAAAGAAATTTACCAGGCACTATTTGATAAAAACTGGCATCCTTTACTTACAGGTAGAATAGGCAATAAACAGGCAGGAGGAGAGGATTCAGAATTTACCCTTGCTGCCAGACTTTTAGGTTATAAGGTATTTTATTCAAATGAAATAAAAACGCGTCATAACATCTCTAAAGATCGTTTAAGCTGGGAAAGACTTCAAAAAGTCACTTCCGGATTTGGCTCAGCCGACGTATTCTTAACGGCTTACATCTATTTCTATCACCTTCAAAAAAGCAAGTTGGGTCTAGGCCAAAAGTTGAGAAAATTCTGGTGGTTCAATTACTTCGGCAAGAAACTATCGCTGTTTATATGGAGCATGAAAAAGTGGATTGGAAAAATCAGCGAGGAGGACTTTACGATTCTCGCTATCAGAATCAATTCCTACTGCGAAACGATCAAAAATGAACGATCTAAATTCAAAGAATCCTTTACATTCGTAAAAAGACTAACTCAATAAGACAATGCAATTTGTAGTAATAGCCAAAGACTTCACCGATGATCAAGCTTTATCAAGAAGACAAAATGCCAGAACTGAGCATCTCGAAAAAGCCAAAAGCATGAAAGAAAGTGGTAACTTGATAAAAGCGGCCGCATTCATCAATGATAAGGAAGAAATGATAGGCTCGGTGATGATTATGGATTTTGAAAACCGTGAATTACTCAATGAATGGTTAAAAAGTGAACCTTACGTGCTTCAAAAAGTTTGGGACACAATTGATGTGAGTCCTGTTAAAGTAGCTCCATTATAGGCTATGAATAAAATGTACATGCAACGTGCTCTGGAATTGGCCCAATTAGGCTCCGGAGAAGTAAGCCCCAATCCTATGGTAGGCTGTGTGATTGTACATAATGATAAAATTATAGGTGAAGGCTGGCATCAGAAGTATGGTGGTCCGCATGCAGAAGTGAACGCTATCAATTCAGTTAGTGATAAAACCTTACTTCCTGAATCTACAGTCTACGTCACTTTAGAACCCTGCTCTCATTTTGGTAAAACGCCACCTTGTGCCGACTTATTGATTAAGCATAATGTCAGGAAAGTGGTCATCTGCAATAGAGATCCTTTCCCAGAAGTAAATGGCAAGGGAATTCAGAAGCTAAAAGATGCCGGTATAAAAGTAAAGCTAGACTTTCTTACTGACGAAGGAGAAATCTTAAACAAACGATTTTTTCATTCTGTAAGAAAAAAAAGACCCTATGTCATTCTCAAATGGGCCGAAACCGCTGATGGATTCATAGCTGGAATTAATGGCCAGCCTGTTAAAATAAGTGGTCCTTTAAGCCAAATGCACAGTCATAAATGGAGGGCCGAAGAAGATGCCATTCTGGTAGGTGCTAATACCATCCTAAATGACTCCCCACGGCTTAATACGCGTCATTGGTCAGGCAAAAATCCAACTCGCGTGATCTTTGACCCAAATGGGAAAATCAAAGAAAAGATAAAACTCGGCGACTTTTCCTCTCCTACTATCGTATTTACTTCGGAGGAATTTTCTTCAGGTGAAAATCTGACCGTCTTTAAGATCAAAGAATCTGCAGACCCTGTTGATCTAATCTTAAAGGAATTGAACAAGCTAAATATTCGTTCGGTTATCGTAGAAGGAGGGGCCAGATTACACACTTTGTTTTTCAAAAGCCAGAAGTTTGAAGAAGTTCGAGTGTTTAAGAGTAAGCATTTAAAGCTTACTGAAGGTTTAACAGCCGCACAGGTTCCTCCCGGAGTTACCCTGACGAATCAGATAGACTGTATTGACGACCGTCTACAGATTTTTTCAGCGTAATTCCAACCATTTTAGTACATTAGGTGTCCTGATTAACGACCCTCTGAAGAGAACGGAATCTTAATCAGCCACATTCACTGATAAAGTTTCTAAGTCTTCAGTCTTAATGCCCGTTGAAAAGCAAATAATTGAAGCCTGTCTGGAAAATGACAGAGCTGCCCAAAAACAACTCTATGAGATGTTTTCAGGGAAATTGTTTGTGGTAGCATTAAGGTACATGCATGATAGGGAGAAGGCAAAAGATGTACTTCAAGACGCATTTGTAAAGATTTTCAGACATCTGGATTCTTTTCGTTTTGATAGCCCACTGGAGGCCTGGTTGAGAAAAATTGTGGTGAATACCGCATTGAAAGCTTTGAAAAAAAGCGGCAACCTTACCCAATCACTTGAAGGGGATTATATGATAGACGAGGATTTTCATTATAAAAATAAAGGTCAGGAAAACCTCTCTTATCAGCAGTTGCTGGAACTCATAGGTGAGTTACCGGATGGCTGCAGAACCATTTTTAACCTGTATGCTATTGAGGGCTTTAAACACCACGAAATAGCTAAGATGTTAGGAGTTTCTGAAGGTACCTCAAAGTCACAGTACTCCAGAGCGAAAATGCTGCTTCAAGAGAAGCTAATGATTGAACAAGAGAGGCTAAAGCCTCATAAAGAATATAAGTTTTAATGAAGAAATCTTTTGATAAACAATGGAAAGCTATCCTGCGGAATGCAGAAGAGCAGGCACCCATTGAGGTCTGGGAGAATATATCTCAAAGGCTTGACGAAGATGCTTCATTTGAAGAATCTCTAAGTTCAACACTTCTAAACGCTGAAGAGAAGCCAGAAGATGATGTTTGGGCAGCTATTAGTAACCGTTTGGATAAAGAGGAAGAAAGAAAACCTGTTTTCTTCGTCTGGTTCAACAAATACACGGCCTCAGGTATTGCAGCTCTTCTTCTAATGGTATTAGGGTTTTCGCTTTTCAATAAAAGTGACTTTCTGGATAACGGAGCCCAACAAAGTACCCGAATAGAAAGAAAAAGTGATTCAAGTACGTCTTCACAAACAGAGACCAACCAAAGAGCTTCTGAAAGTGAATCTCAAGAAAGGCTCATTCTGGCAGATCAATCATCTGAAAAAGGGGAACAGGTTAAAATTGAAAGGAAAAGTAAAATTGAGACAGTTAGTCTGTTGAGTTCTCAAAGCTTATCCATTCCGGATTACACTCCTTTAAGTACAGAATCAAGTAAAGTAATTGAACAACGGTCAAATGATAAAGGGTCATTTGATTCTAAAGTTCAAGAGATAACAACCGCACTTAATTTCATAGCGAGAAAAGAGTTTGATGAATTTGCGAATAGCTTTATTCTTCATCGCCCAAAACTACCTTACGAAACACCAGAAGAGTTTCAAGAAGACAATTCTTCATTTTTCAAAAAATCATGGTTTGGTTTGATCTCGGGTATTTCCCCTTTTGAACCTAACTTCAAAATCAACAATTTTGAAAGAGCCTTAGCTTCTGCTAATGATATCAGACCTACCAACAGTTTTGAATTCAATAATGTTGGTGAAACCACAAACCCGATTAAAAGGGAAACGTTTGCCATTCCTTTATCTCAGCCCTACAATAATATAAGAGCGGGAAATAGTATTAATCTGGGCTTAGACTACGGTAAGAGATTCGGCAAGCATCTCTCATGGCAAGGTGGTATTCGATTTAACTCAGGAAGATCTCTTTTAGAGAGTAATGTATATTCTTATAACGAGAAAACAGGTGATGTGAGAACATTCCTGGAGTCAAATTATATCAGAAACGATATCACCTCATTTGATAATACCATTGTCTCCACAAGTGGCCTTGTCAATAATGATTATAAGTATTTGATGGTTCCGCTTCAATTGGCTTACCATATGCCTTTAGGTGATAAAATGGAAATGGCTTTAAGTAGTGGTATTTCTACAGACTTTCTGGTCAATAATGTAATAGACAATACCCCAGAAGGGGGAAGCCTTCTTACGGCTCAGAATTCGGCATATAAGGTGATGAATTTGAGTGGGATTGGAAGCCTGAAAGTAAATTATATGATCGGAGAAAACTGGCAACTTTCAGTTGGGTCTAATGTGCAACAGACCTTAACCTCAGGAGTAGATAAGTTAGAAGGCTTTAGTTTCAGACCTCGCTACATAGGAATCAATACTGGCGTCAACTACCGCTTCAACTAAAAGAATTAAACAATAAACCTTAATATAAACTGTACAAAAAGAATACCCCGCGGAATATTTCTGCGGGGTATTTTCATTACATACAAGTCAATTGGCCGTGTAGGCCTATTCTTATTTAGCCTTTGCTTCTTCTTCCTCCTTTAGGGCTCTTCTTAAAATTTTACCAACATTGGTTTTAGGAAGTTCGTCTCTAAACTCAATGTGCTTAGGACATTTATAAGCCGTAAGATTCTCTTTGGCAAAAGCTCTAAGAGTATCTTCATCTAAATTCGGATCTTTCCTTACCACAAAAACCTTTACAGCTTCAGTAGATCTCTCATCTTTGACGCCAATACACGCTACCTCCAGTACTCCCGGATGGTCAACAATGACATCTTCGATTTCGTTAGGATAAACATTAAACCCTGAAACCAGAATCATGTCTTTTTTCCTATCAACGATTTTGAAATAACCGCTTTCAAGTTGCATTCCTATATCACCGGTTTTGAAATAAAGGTCACCATTATCATCTTTTGTGAATACCTTCTCGGTTTCTTCAGTTCTGTTATAGTATCCGCTCATTACTTGCGGGCCATTGGCACAGATTTCTCCCACTTCACCTACCTCAGCCCAGCTGCCATCATCTTTCAAAATTCTCATCATGGTAGATGGGAAAGGTATGCCGATAGTCCCGATCTGCTGGTTACCATCTACAGGATTACAAGACAATACGGGAGAGGTTTCTGAAAGGCCATAACCTTCCACAATTGGGCATCCTGTTAGTTTTTCCCAACCGTCAGCTACAAATTTCTGAAGTGCCATACCACCAGCAATGGTGATTTTCAACTTTGAAAAATCGAGAGCTTGAAAATCAGGATTATTAGCCAAAGCATTAAATAATGTATTCAAACCCGGGAATATGGTAACCGGATACTTCTTCAAGTCTTTGATTAAAGAAGGTTGGTCTCTCGGGTTGGCTATCATAATATTGTGAAAGCCTAGCTTCATTCCAGACAGAGCGTTTAAGGTTAACGCAAAAATGTGGTAGAAAGGCAAAGCTCCTAATATAGTAGGATCTTTAACCACACCAATTTTCGGCTTAAACCACTCCGAAATACCTTCTACATTAGCTATCAAATTCTTATGATCAAGCACTGCTCCTTTTGATACACCCGTGGTACCGCCGGTGTATTGAATGAAGGCCATATCTGTATTTTTAACTTCAGGCCTTTTGTAAGTTTTTGATGAACCAATTTTTAGAGCATCATTAAACATGACATGTCCAGGTAAACTGTAAGCAGGCACCATCTTTTTGACAGTTTTCACCACAAAGTTTACGATTTGCTTTTTAGGAAAACCAAGACGATCTCCTAATTGCGTCACCACCACATGTTTAATATCTGTATCAGCAATTACTTTATCCAGATTGTATGCAAAATTTGCTACGACCACGATAGCTTTGGCACCTGAGTCTTTAAACTGATGCTTCATTTCTCTTGGCGTATACAATGGATTGGTATTTACCACTACCAGGCCGGCTCTAATTAAGCCAAACAATGCAATTGGGTACTGCATACAGTTTGGCATTTGTAAAGCCACTCTATCTCCTTTCTGAAGCCCCAGCCCCTGCAGGTAAGCTGCAAAGTCTTTACTTAATTGATCTAACTCTGAGAAACTCATGGTTTTATCCATGAAAGTATATGCCTCAGATGCAGCATGCTCACTCAGCCCTTTTTCTACCAGATCTATCAGGCTCTTATATGCTTCAGGATTAACTTCGTGATTAACACCCTCGGGATATTTTTTTAGCCAGGGTCTTTTTTCGACTATCTCCATAGGTTTTTAGTTTGTATTTATTTTGGTAAAAATAGTCTTTTTTAGAGATAATCCTGCCTAATATGGAGTCTATTTTAGAAAAAACTGAACACCCAAATTCAGCCTTCCTGATATCGGTTTGGTACTTTTCATTGGCATTTCCAGGTTAAAGACCGGCCACTTAGCGGCATTGGTCAATGTGTATCCTAGTTCCAGTGCAATGTTCTTCTTTTTGCCCATAAAACCGGCTACTCCAAACCCCAGGCCAACATGTGGTAAAACTATAGCCTGACTTTGAGAAGGCTCCTGACCTGATGAACCTGTCTGGTTTCTGTATTTAACACCAAGCTCTGCATTGAAGAAAGGTTTGAATCTGGCTTTACCTAGATATTGCTTTGCAAATAAAGCTGTGGTCACTTCATAATTTCTGGATTTATGCCAGTAAGAAGCAGGATAATCTAAGCCGCTAAAATTGTATCCATTGGTATGAAATTGAGTATTTACGCCAAGCACAAGACCATTTGAAATTATTTTCCCGGCATTTAGTCCAATATTACCCTGAAAACCTTGGATCTGCCCCCAGCCACCACCACCAGTAACACCAAGATTGATGTCACCTTTGCTTTGAGCAAAGCTTATGAACGGGAACAAACAAATTAAAAGTAGGAAGATGTTTTTCATGAGTTCGATGTATTTAGTTTCACGAATCTCACCACACTTTTGCTTAAGTTTCCTTAAAGAATCTTAATAAAACAAAAAGCCCCTTCCAGAAGAACTGAAAAGAGCTTTCTCTTTAAATCGGCTAAGGTCAATTACACATCGACATTAGCGTATTTTGCGTTTTTCTCAATGAATTCTCTACGTGGAGCCACCTCATCTCCCATTAGCATAGAGAATAAGTGGTCTGCCTCGGCAGCAGATTCAATAGTTACTTGCTTCAGCGTTCTTCCATCAGGATCCATGGTTGTTTCCCATAGCTGTTCAGGGTTCATTTCACCAAGACCTTTGTATCGCTGTACGTTCACAGAGTCAAGTTTTCCATTACCCGCCAATCTTCTAACTGCCGCCTCACGCTGCTCTTCTGTCCAGCAATACTCCGATTTAGTGCCTTTTTTCACAAGATAGAAAGGAGGCTGTGCAATGTACAGATAACCCAACTCTATCAACTCTCTCATGAAACGGTAGAAGAACGTCAAGATCAAGGTACGAATGTGACTACCATCAATATCAGCATCAGTCATAATGATGATTTTATGATATCTCAACTTCTCAAGATCAAGAGCTTTTTCGTCTCCGTCTTTACCCATTCTGATACCCAGAGCAGTGATGATATTTTTGATTTCATCATTCTCATAGATTCTGTAGGTTTGAGCCTTTTCTACGTTCAGAATTTTACCTCTCAAAGGTAAAATAGCCTGAAAACCGCGATCTCTACCCTGTTTAGCAGATCCACCTGCAGAGTCACCCTCTACCAGATAGATTTCACACTCAGCCGGGTCAGAGTTGGCACAATCCGCCAGTTTACCAGGCAAACCAGTTCCTGTAAGAACATTCTTACGCTGAACCATTTCACGAGCCTTTCTGGCCGCTATTCTTGCCTTGGCAGCAATCACCACTTTATCAATGATAGATCTGGCTTCTTTAGGGTTTTCCTCAAGATAGGTCTCAAGCATTTCCTGCACACAGCCACTCACTGCAGAAGTAACCTCTGAGTTACCCAACTTGGTCTTTGTCTGACCTTCAAACTGAGGCTCGGCGACTTTAACAGAAATAACAGCTGTTAATCCTTCTCTAAAATCATCACCTGAGATTTCTACTTTTTCTTTGGCAAGAATTCCAGACTTGTCAGCATAAGACTTCAAAGTTCTGGTTAACGCCATTCTAAACCCAGAAACGTGTGTTCCGCCTTCGTGGGTGTTGATATTATTAACGAATGAAGAAACATTCTCAGCGAAAGATGTATTGTAGATCATAGATACCTCTACAGGCACACCGTCTTTCTCACCTTCCATATGCATAGGAGCCGGGATAAGACGTTCTCTGCTTTGATCGATGTACTCTACAAACTCTGTAAGTCCTCCTTCAGAAAGGAAAGTATCAGAAACCGGATTCCCTTCCTCGTCGTTATTTCTCTTGTCAGTTAAGACAAGTCTAATTCCTTTATTCAGATATGAAAGCTCTCTTAGTCTATTAGCTACAGTTTCATACTTATATTCGGTGGTAGTAAAAATGCTGGCGTCAGGCTTAAAGGTCACGATCGTACCTCTGTAATCTGTAGTACCAACTTCTCTTACGGCGTATTGCGGTTTACCAATGGCGTATTCCTGCTCAAAGATTTTACCTTCTCTATGAACTTCAGCTCTCAAATGGGTTGACAATGCATTCACACAAGACACACCTACACCGTGAAGACCACCGGAAACTTTATAGGTATCCTTGTCAAACTTACCACCAGCATGAAGTACAGTCATTACAACCTCAAGAGCAGACTTTTTCTCCTTACTGTGCATGGCGGTAGGAATACCCCTACCATTATCCTTTACAGTAATGGAATTATCTTCATTAATGGTCACATAGATGGTGTCACAGTGACCGGCAAGAGCCTCATCAATGGAGTTATCTACAACCTCCCAGATGAGGTGGTGTAAACCTTTGGCTCCTACATCGCCAATATACATGGCAGGTCTTTTCCTAACAGCCTCTAATCCTTCTAGAACTTGAATATTATTGGCACCGTAGTCTTTTTTCTGTTGTGATTCGTCAGACATAAACGACAAAGGGTTTTGTAGTATAATTTGGTTTTGTTTCACAAAAGCCGAGTGAAGCCATATTAAGCTCCTAGCTTTTATTTTAATATGTAAAAATACGGATTTTTTCGGTTAGAACCCAAGACTAACAGGCCATTAGAGCATGTTTTATCCACAATAGAGCCCATAAAAAGAAAGCCGACAGGTATTTTCTGTCAGCTTTCAAAATAAATGCTTTAAAGAGGCCTAATTACGCCTTTCTAACTACTCCCAAATTACCTCATACGGTAATCTTGCCTGGTAGCGGTCGGCGTTTCACAACATGATTTTTTAAGGACATGGATTCTCTATTTTAGCCTCGAAAACAGAAGATGAGTTCACTACAAAACCTGGGGTTAATTCGATAAATTTAGATGCTCTATATTTTGTGTTTGATAGAGATCCAGTGATCTTATTCCCCCCCTTAATTGCCCCTTTAGCTAGTCGTTCAACACTTTGATTATTGATATCATCATTAGGAGATATTAAAGTAAGATCATTGCCTATGATTTGAAGGGTAGTCATACTTATCTCTGAAGACACGACCGGTTCTGTTGATGTAATCATAATCTTATAGTTGGCTCCTGATGGAATATACTCAGGAATTTGGCAATTAATTGAACCAACGGAACTTCCTGAACCAATAAGAGTTCTATTCATAAATTGCCCGTCAGCATTAGACAAGTAAACCTGAAACAGGTTTGAGGCACCAAACTTCTGAAATGACGTCTCGGTAGCTGTTGCTGAAACAGTCAAATTACTTCCTGAACATATTTGAGAACTACTTAGGTTAATATTATTAATCTCTCTGCCATACCAAACTACATCAAACGGTATAACATTAGGCCCAACTAAAACACTACCTGTTGCATTATCCATACTGTAACCCCTTCCGATCAAAGTGTAGTGGTTAGGTATTAAGATATCTCCAGTACTCACATTCATATTTTCATGAAGATTAAACGGCATTTCGTTATCAACATAATACTGAAGGTTAGATGTACCTGAGAGTTGCAACTTGACACTTTCTACCAAAGGTGCTTCACAGGCTGAAAATGCAACAACCGACATTGGTCGGCTAGTATTGGCCTGTACCTGCAAATTTGAAACCAGGGGTGCAATAATCTCGGGATTACTACCACCATAGACTAAATAGTAATTTAAGTTTTGCGAAGAACAAGAAACTAAAACTTCTGTTGTTAATGTCGCTTGACAATTCTCAGCAGAACTTATCAAAACCGAATAAATGCCTGATTTACTGGAGCTCAAGTCAGGAATAGAAGGGTTTTGCAAAGTACTGAAAAAACCATTTGGTCCAGACCAAGTGTATGACACTCCTCCTGTGGCATTTAGATGGGCTATTTGACCTTCTTCATAAGGGCCTGTATTTGAAACGGTAGGTACAAAAATGGGATCAGAAAGGACAATATCGGTCCCGGAATAACTACCCTGACAGCCATTCGCTGTTACCGAAAATGCCGAATAGCTCCCTGCTCCTAAGCTCGTCAACTCAAATGCATTGCTGCTCACTGTGACGCTTTGGCTCGTGGCTGTTGTTCCTTTTGTGAAATTTAAGGTATACGTTCCATCAGCAAGATTTGTACTCGTGAAGGCTATTTTACCATCTGTTCCTAAACAGATGCTTGGGTCCGTTAAGGTACCAGCTGTTAACGTTGAAGTCGGTGGGTCACTTAAGGTCTGAGCCGTAGCTAGACTACCCTGACAGCCATTCGCTGTTACCGAAAATACCGAATAGCTCCCTGCTCCTAAGCTCGTCAACTCAAAGCCATTGCTGCTCACTGTGACACTTTGTCTTGTAGCTGTTGTTCCTTTTGTGAAATTTAAGATATATGTACCATCAGCAAGATTTGTACTCGAGAAGGCTATTTTACCATCTGTTCCCAAACAAGTACTTGGGTCCGTTAAGGTACCAACTGTTAATGTTGGAGTCGGTGGGTCACTTAAGGTCTGAGCCGTAGCTAAACTCCCCTGACAGCCATTCGCCGTTACCGAAAATGCTGAATAGCTCCCTGATCCTAAGCTCGTCAGCTCAAAGGCATTGCTGCTCACTGTGACGCTTTGGCTCGTGGCTGTGGTGCCTTTTGTGAAATTTAAGGTATATGTATCATCAGCAAGGTTTGTACTCGTGAAGGCTATTTTACCATCTGTTCCCAAACAGGTGCTTGGGTCCGTTAAGGTACCAGCTGTTAATGTTGGAGTCGGTGGGTCACTTAGTGTCTGAGCAGTAGCTAAACTACCTTGACAGCCATTCGCCGTTACCGAAAATGCTGAATAGCTCCCTGATCCTAAGCTCGTCAAATCAAAGGCATTGCTACTCACTGTGACGCTTTGGCTCGTGGCTGTGGTGCCTTTTGTGAAATTTAAGGTATATGTATCATCAGCAAGGTTTGTACTCGTGAAGGCTATTTTACCATCTGTTCCCAAACAGGTGCTTGGGTCCGTTAAGGTACCAGCTGTTAATGTTGGAGTCGGTGGGTCACTTAGTGTCTGAGCAGTAGCTAAACTACCTTGACAGCCATTCGCCGTTACCGAAAATGCTGAATAGCTCCCTGATCCTAAGCTCGTCAGCTCAAAGGCATTGCTGCTCACTGTGACGCTTTGGCTCGTGGCTGTGGTGCCTTTTGTGAAATTTAAGGTATATGTATCATCAGCAAGGTTTGTACTCGTGAAGGCTATTTTACCATCTGTTCCCAAACAGGTGCTTGGGTCCGTTAAGGTACCAGCTGTTAATGTTGGAGTCGGTGGGTCACTTAGTGTCTGAGCAGTAGCTAAACTACCTTGACAGCCATTCGCCGTTACCGAAAATGCTGAATAGCTCCCTGATCCTAAGCTCGTCAAATCAAAGGCATTGCTACTCACTGTGACGCTTTGGCTTGTAGCTGTGGTGCCTTTTGTGAAATTTAAGGTATACGTACCATCAGCAAGGTTTGTACTCGTGAAGGCTATTTTACCATCTGTTCCCAAACAGGTGCTTGGGTCCGTTAAGGTACCAGCTGTTAATGTTGGAGTCGGTGGGTCACTTAGTGTCTGAGCAGTAGCTAAACTACCTTGACAGCCATTCGCCGTTACCGAAAATGCTGAATAGCTCCCTGATCCTAAGCTCGTCAGCTCAAAGGCATTGCTGCTCACTGTGACGCTTTGGCTCGTGGCTGTGGTGCCTTTTGTGAAATTTAAGGTATATGTATCATCAGCAAGGTTTGTACTCGTGAAGGCTATTTTACCATCTGTTCCCAAACAGGTGCTTGGGTCCGTTAAGGTACCAGCTGTTAATGTTGGAGTCGGTGGGTCACTTAGTGTCTGAGCAGTAGCTAAACTACCTTGACAGCCATTCGCCGTTACCGAAAATGCTGAATAGCTCCCTGATCCTAAGCTCGTCAAATCAAAGGCATTGCTACTCACTGTGACGCTTTGGCTTGTAGCTGTGGTGCCTTTTGTGAAATTTAAGGTATACGTACCATCAGCAAGGTTTGTACTCGTGAAGGCTATTTTACCATCTGTTCCCAAACAGGTGCTTGGGTCCGTTAAGGTACCAGCTGTTAATGTTGGAGTCGGTGGGTCACTTAGTGTCTGAGCAGTAGCTAAACTACCTTGACAGCCATTCGCCGTTACCGAAAATGCTGAATAGCTCCCTGATCCTAAGCTCGTCAGCTCAAAGGCATTGCTGCTCACTGTGACGCTTTGGCTCGTGGCTGTGGTGCCTTTTGTGAAATTTAAGGTATATGTATCATCAGCAAGGTTTGTACTCGTGAAGGCTATTTTACCATCTGTTCCCAAACAGGTGCTTGGGTCCGATAAGGTACCAGCTGTTAATGTTGGAGTCGGTGGGTCACTTAGTGTCTGAGCAGTAGCTAAACTACCTTGACAGCCATTCGCCGTTACCGAAAATGCTGAATAGCTCCCTGATCCTAAGCTCGTCAGCTCAAAGGCATTGCCGCTCACTGTGACGCTTTGGCTCGTGGCTGTGGTGCCTTTTGTGAAATTTAAGGTATATGTATCATCAGCAAGGTTTGTACTCGTGAAGGCTATTTTACCATCTGTTCCCAAACAGGTGCTTGGGTCCGTTAAGGTACCAGCTGTTAATGTTGGAGTCGGTGGGTCACTTAGTGTCTGAGCAGTAGCTAAACTACCTTGACAGCCATTCGCCGTTACCGAAAATGCTGAATAGCTCCCTGATCCTAAGCTCGTCAAATCAAAGGCATTGCTACTCACTGTGACGCTTTGGCTTGTAGCTGTGGTGCCTTTTGTGAAATTTAAGGTATACGTACCATCAGCAAGGTTTGTACTCGTGAAGGCTATTTTACCATCAGTTCCTAAACAGGTGCTTGGGTCCGTTAAGGTACCAGCTGTTAATGTTGGAGTCGGTGGGTCACTTAGTGTCTGAGCAGTAGCTAAACTACCTTGACAGCCATTCGCCGTTACCGAAAATGCTGAATAGCTCCCTGATCCTAAGCTCGTCAGCTCAAAGGCATTGCTGCTCACTGTGACGCTTTGGCTCGTGGCTGTGGTGCCTTTTGTGAAATTTAAGGTATATGTATCATCAGCAAGGTTTGTACTCGTGAAGGCTATTTTACCATCTGTTCCCAAACAGGTGCTTGGGTCCGTTAAGGTACCAGCTGTTAATGTTGGAGTCGGTGGGTCACTTAAGGTCTGAGTCCCTGAAATTTCTGATGTAATTCCTGAAATAGCAAAGTTTGAATAAGCTCCTGAAGAAAGACCAGTCAACTCTAATACTCCAGAGGCAACAGAAACCGTTCTCGTTAATGTACCACCTGAATTTTTTTGATAATTGAAACTATAATTCCCATCACTTACATTCGTGCTAAAAACTATTTTACCATCCGCACCTAAACAAGTGCTCGGGTTTGATTTAGAAGAATAGGCTAAAGTAAAAGGAGATAGAGCATCTGTTAAAGTTGCGTCGTTAGCAGCAACTGTGGCGGGATCATCTGAAAGAATAGGTCCAAACCCATTACCAGAAATTTTTAACTGACTTGATACAGTATTCTTTGTTGGAGGAAAAGTCGAAACACCTACATCATAAATAATTGTTAGCGTATCCCCATTTTGTAGATTACCCAAAGAAATGGGGAACTGTGCCACGCCGGAATAACATACTAAAAGCAGTAAAATGAAACAAAGTAAATTTTTTTTCATAATATTTAGTCTTCACTTTCAGTTAAACACAGCCTCTATTCTTTCAAGACCACCTTGGAATGTCTTTTTTTCCAGATAGACCTCTAAATACTTTCCATCAGGTAAGGTCACCGAATGTATTCCCTCTTGAATCGAAGGGTTATCTGTTTCAAAACTCAAAATGAATGGAGTTTTAAAACTGTTTTCTTTTCCTGTAAAAACGTCCTTTAGACGGATGGAAACTTCAGTTTTATTCACACTCAACTTAAATTCCTTACCTATTAAATTTTGGAATTTTGAATGCTTCAATTCGGCAAGTTCAACTATTGTTTTTTGATTGCCATATGACGAGTTGATTCCTAAAGTGATTGCTCCTGTGACTAGTCCGACTTGAGTAATAAATGTTCTTCTTTTCATGGTAGCTTTAGCTTTTTTGAGTGTTCTTCATTTAATTGAAAACCACCTCATATTTAACACCTTGCTCATCTTTTGAAACTGGAACAATGAAGAGATCTTCTGTATCTGAGCCATCAGGCCACTTGAAACTATAAATCCTTTGCTCCTTAACTTCTAAATAATTTATTGTCTGAAAGATTAAAGAGTGAGTTTTCCCATCCCCCAAACTTACAACTTCTCTAAGCCTGGCATCTTTTAAATCACCGTCAAAATCAATCTTGAAATCCTGATCTTTGTATTTCGTGAACCTTTCAATATTCATTTCTTTTCTATCTTAATCCTTAACCATAAACCAATAGACGCCTTTGTCTTCTTTTTCTTGAAAACCCAAGCTTTTGTATAAATCTAAGGCGGGGTTATTCTTCTCTACATGAATTGATACTGCTTTCCCCTTCTCAGCCGCACTACTCAATATTTTCTCGAGAATTCTTTTTCCAATCCCTTTTCGTCTCCAAGCAATTAAAAGTGCGATATCAATAATTCTGAACTCATTCTCATACTCTTTTAGATAAAGTCTTCCGATCGGGCCACCCTCTTTTCGAATGAGCCAAAATTTAGAACCTTTATAATTTTCAATGTAATACTTATGCTGTGCTAAAAACTGATGGTCTACAAACTCGTCTATTTGTCCATCGGTCCAAGTAGTTAACAGGTCCAACTCTCCTTGACGACTCTCCTTATAGATCTGTCTTAAAGTTGGCAAATCTTCATTCGTAATAACCTTAAACTCGAAACCATCTAACATTAACTTCTGGAAGGGTATGATCCTACTAAGGCTATTATAAAGTTTAGAGCTAAGAAGGGTTGCATATTATTATGACCCTGACCGCCGCCTAATTGCTCACCATCGTTTTCTACGTTCACAATGTTCGTATCAGAACTTGAGTAAATATTAGTATTGTTTTCTGTAGATGCCGGCACTCCATTCAAAGCCGAAACTGAGTTTCCCTTCACAGATGAAGCTGCTAAATCATGAGAATGAGACGGTATTTGACTAGTAGATAAGGTTACATTCTGTTCACCTCCCGTTTGCCCCAGCCTTCTACTGGTTAAACCTGGTCCTCTTCCAGGATGCATGGGTACCCTCCCTTGTAAATTAGGAAGTGCTGTAGTACTACGTCCGTCTCCCCCATACGTAATACCTATCAACGAGAACAAGGCTGTATTTTGAGAGATAGGCAACAATTGACCGTTACAAAAGGCCCATCCTCTGGGAGCAAAACTCCCTGCAAATATTCTAATTTCCGCTATAAATGGTTCTGCCATAGTTTATTACATTAATGTCTTGACGGGTAAATTCCGAATAATGCTACGATAAAGTTGATACACAAAAAAGGCATAAGATTCGAGTGACTTTGCGAACCTCCTGTATCTGCAATACCATCCATTTTTTCTAACGAATCACTTGAAGAGCCTTGGTTATAAAAAGCCGCTGTCTCAGCGTTAGAAGCTAAGACACCTCCTTCAGGAAATGGCCTGGTCGCTATATCTTCTGAGATTCGTACCGGATGCCGATGAGATGGTAACTGTTGTTCAGTCAATGTGACATTTTCTGAGCCACCTTTTGACCCTACGGTCCGAGGAGTAAGACCTGGTCCTGACCCGGCATGAATTGGTATTCTTCCACGCATATCCGGAAGACCGAAAGTAGTTCTGCCGTCTCCTCCATAAATTGTTCCAAACAAAGAAAACAGTGCATCATTTTGTGAAACGGCTAAAAGCTGACCATCACAAAATGCCCATCCTCTTGGGGCAAAATTGCCCGCAAACATTCTTATTTCTCCAACGTATGGTTCTGCCATAATTCTAATTTCTTGACGGAAATAAACCTTGTAATGCAATACAAAAATTCATAACAATAAAGGGCTGCATGTTATCATGTGCCTGACCTCCCCCAGTATTTGATGTAAAAACTGTAGCTAGACTATCCGTACCCTGGGGTTTGCGAAACCTTAATTGAGACGATTTAGCATATCGATTATTCACTGGATTTGTTGTATTTGCATCTCCTGAACTCACTTTCAGACCATGTTTATGTTCAGGCATCTCCCCAGGACTAAGAGTATGTGTTTCCTCCCCAGACTTTTGCCCTAAGGTAAAAGTACTTCCATTATGGAGTGGTGACCTACCTCTTAAGTCAGGTAAACCAAAACTTGTTCTACCATCTCCTCCGTAAGTGGTTCCTAAAAGACTGTAAAGAGATTGGTTCTGATTAATGGGCAAAATTTGACCATCACAGAATGCCCAACCTCGTGGTGCGAAATTGAACCCAACTATTCTTATTTCGGCTAAAAATGGTTCTGCCATACACCTAATTTTTATGGTAAAGTAGTACAAGTACTATTTGTATAATTTACAATATAATTACCTCCGTCTAAAACCTCCACCGCTTTTCCAGTATCCAATGAGGCCAAATAAGTCTCCACGTTTAATGCATTGGTTTCTGGAGAGCTCGGCAATCCCTCTAACGAAAAGGTAGAGTTATTGTATTGACCTATCATGTATTCCGGCACCAGGTTATTTGAATGGTTTATTTGATTTCCACTGAGATTTAAGCACAGCGTATTGGTCCCTGCAAGGCTGCCAGATTCGGCAATTAATACAGGTGATGGAAAGTTACTCTCCTGAATTTCAATAACATTATTAGAAACTGTAGCATTTATATTTCCGGTACCATTGCGGCTAGATAAGTGTATACCCGCATTGGTTGTAGTCGCTGGTAAACCTCCAGACCCAATTGTATTTCCATCTATGACGATTGTTCCCGTACCGATACCCTCGGTTCTGGTGTTTATACCTATTCCCTGTGTTCCCGGGAGTAATTGATTATTGATGATCGACCCCGAATAATTACCATTAACGCCGAGCACACTTATCGCATTTCCTTCTGAACACGCCCCATTATTCCTATCAACGGTAAAGGCAAGAGTGCCTGAAGAGGAAGAACCAAGTAATATCCCACCCCTCTGTTCATAAGTAGCTGTGATGCCAGAATTAAAAGAATTCTGTGTAGCATTCACATTCAATATTCCTGAATTTATAACCTGGGCATTTAGCCCCATGCCATAGTTATCATTTATTGTATTACCAGTTAAAGTTAGTGTAGCATTGGAACCTGTTCCTGCCTCAAAGTACACACCGTTAGATCCATTAACTGCTTGTAAATTGTTTATGATTGAATTTGTAATTGAAAGAGACTGACCAGAAGAACTAGTATTTAGAACGATATTGATATTATTCTCTCTGGAATTACTTATTTGACAGTTTGATATTTCAGCGTTTGACGAAGAACTAAAGTTTAAAATGTCTATCCCGTGTTCGTCTAATCCATCACCATTATTCTCTACACTTAGTCCTTTGAAGCTAAATCCTTGAAGACTTTCTCCATAAATACCACTTTTTGAGGAACCCGAAACATTCAAACTCGAAAGATCTACGGCAACTACATTAATAAGTTTGACACCCTCATTCTGAGAATTCTGAATCGAACCTCCACTTCCATTTCGAAGATTTGAACCATCACCTATCAATCTAAAATAACCGGTGGTAGTGCTTAAGTATATTCCTTCAGCAGCACCATTAGATGAGACTGCTTCTAACTGAATTCCAAGGTTAGTATTATCGATTTTGACTGCACCTCCTGTTGTAGAAGTAATACTGCCTTTTGACATATTGAAATTCCCTGAATTTGAAACTTCTAAGCCAACGTAAGAGGATGTTGTATTTACAGTTAATGCTGCTGCTTGAGCAAAACCCACCGTGCCGTTAAGGTTCGCAATAGAACTTATACCAATATCAGCAAGCCCATTAAGCGTAATTGATGGATTATTAAAGTTGATATTGGTGAGACTATTGTTTGTAATTTTTATTCCCTTCGCTGTTGAAGAAATATTTCCCGTATTAAAAGTGAAAGTACAATTGCTATTCTGATCAATCTCAATAAAGCTTGTAGCAGAACTGGCAGAAATAGCACCAGGGAATGTGAAATTTAAACCAGAATTAGAAGACAGATTTACTGACTTTGAATTCCCGCTTATTGAATTAGAACCACTAGCCGCTACAGTAAAAGAACCTGAGCATTGAGTTAAGTTTATACCATCACTTCCACCGGAGCATATGAATCTATTAAAGCTTAGGTTCATCATACTACTACTTCCGTGAGTTATAGACAAGCCTCCACCTGCAGCATTGTTAACCTCAACTGAAGAAACCTTCAAGGCCCCAACGTTTAATGTTGAGCTCTTAATTGCTACTCCTGAACAATTACCGACTGTTAATCCTCTAATTATGTTATCGCTATTAAGAATTAAGCCGTCAGTAGTGCTATTCAAAATTGGGTTTGAACCTTGAGAAGGAATATTTTCAGAATAAGAAGGAGCTAACAATCCAAATTCAGTCAGATTTAACGCTACCCCCTGCCCGATTAGCTTTTGACTGCCTTCTAAAGTAAATGCACTTACAGTATAATTTCCTGAATAGAGATAGATGATATCATTATTGCCATCAGGGTCTGATCCTCCATTTAATGGATTTAAAGTCTTAAAAGGGGCATATAAGCTGCCGTCTCCATTTGTATCATCACCATTTGTGGCATCTACAAACCACACCACCGGACTCCCGACACCTCCTACAGTTATAGAAACCTTAGCTCTAACATTAGGTGTTAGTGAGTCTCCATCCGATATTTCATAGTAAAATGAGTCCGTACCGTTATAGCCTGCAGCTGGATGATATTCAAAAGACCCGTTACTCTCAATTTTTGCTAAACCGGAGAATGCCGTCTGAAAAAAAGCAGATGTATCTTTATCCACTGAAAACGAAGAGCCCACCTTTACAATTTTTATGGGCTTTGACTTCGCGTCAATATCTGCATCGTTAGCTAATAACCCTGTGGTGGCAATTATCTCAATCCCGATATTAGAGAGTGACTGATAATTATCTGGTCTTGCAAGTGGCCCGATATGAACTGAATTAGGATCCACTCCAAGTTCAGAGTCTAAAGCTTCAATATCGAGTGAGGTATTATCGGCAGAACCATTAACTATAACTTTGACTTTATAGCGGATACTATCTCCCGGATTTGCCTTAGCATCATTAAACTGATCTTTGGTTAAACTATCCGTTTGCTGAATAATTACCTGACAGTAAACCTTTGACGACAAAGCAAGGGCTAAAAAGGCCAGAATTATTAGTGGTTTTGTTTTCAAGTTTTGCAGGGCTAATTGCCCCGAAGGTAATTATTTTTTCCTTAGCCCCTTTAATTTTATCGATCGGCATGACCACAACTCGCATATTCTTCAATAAAAAATGTGCTCAAAATGAGCACATTTTTTAAAACTTTCATTTCAACATCTAACTACTCCCAAATTACCTCATATGGTAATCTTGCCTGGTAGCGGTCGGCGTTTAAAAGAGCATTGAATTCTGTAAGGTAAGGGGCCAATGCACCTAGCTTTTTATTGAGGCTCAATTGGCTCTGTTCTGAGATTTTTTCAACGATCATTTCAAATTCTGATTTAGCCTTTGGGTAATAACGAACCTGATAATCATCGGCTATTCCTACATTTTCTGCTGCTAATTCAATAGCATCTTCAAGACTACCCAAAACATCTACCAAACCGTTTTCTTTGGCCTGTAGTCCCGTCCAAACTCTACCACCAGCTAGCGACTTCAAATGATCCAGTTCCATATTTCGTCCTTTCGCGGCCTTACTGGTAAACCTTTCGTACCCTTGATTTACCATTCGCTGGATCATGTTTTTCTCTGCTGCCGGCATGTCACTTACTAATGAAGGGAAGTCAGAATGTTCGTGAGATTCTACTCCATCAAAGGTGATTCCAAGCTTATTGTTCATCAGCTCCTGGGCATTGAAGAGCATCCCGAATATACCTATCGAACCTGTCACTGTAGTTGGGTTAGCTACTATTGTATCACAAGGCATTGCCATATAATACCCTCCTGAAGCCGCGTAATCTCCCATACTGGCATATACAGGTTTCTTTTCTTTGGCTAGTTCTATTTCTCTCCACATCACATCAGAAGCTAAAGCAGAACCTCCACCGGAATTGATCCTCAAGACAATAGCTTTCACTTTTTTATCTTTTGCTGCTTTACGCAATTCTTTGATCCATGATTCAGATCCAATGGATTGAGAATCACCTTCACCACTATAAATGGTACCTTGACCTATAATTACTGCTACCCTATTATTTCTATCTCCACTTTCAACATATTTCTTAGCTTTTGCATAGCTCTTTAAAGATATCAGACTAATCTTAGCGTCTTCTTTCAGGTCTAGTTCTTCTCTCAAAGCAGCATCAAATTCATCCTCATATCCAATATCTGTAATTAACTTCTTATCTAATGCCGCTTCTGCAGACATCACATTTTCATTCAAAGTAGCCGTAATATCTTCAAAAGAAACACCTCTTGACTCTGCTACCTGTGCATAAATATGATCCGAAATGCTATTGACATATGAACTGATCTGCTCTTTGTTCTCTGCACTCATTTCTGTTCTTACATATGGCTCAATTGCACTTTTGTACTCCCCTACTCTAAAAATCACAGGCTCTACTCCTACTTTGTCAAATAGCCCCTTCATAAAAGTAATCTGGGCACTCAGGCCGTTGAACTCAATATCACCAACTTCCGGAAGAAAGATTCTATCTGCCACAGAATTGAGATATACAGCAGGCTCAGACATGATTTCGCTGTATGCGTAGATAAACTTCCCTGATTCTTTGAAATCTAATAAGGCGTTTCTTAATTCTTCAAGTGTACCAAAGCCAGCCGAAGGATAAGATGCATCAAGGTAAATTCCTTTGATATTCGGATCTAACTTTGCATTAGCAATAGCCGACTTCAAATCTATCAGCCCAACTTTACTACCTTGATTTTGAAAAACGGCTTCAAAGGGATCTTCTGTAGGTGCGTTTTCTACGATTTGCTGATTGAGACTTAATTTTAGAACTGAATTTTCTTTGACTTCAGTCACACCCTTTCCACTTGAGAGTGCAGAACCGATAGCTCCGAAAAGGAGCATGGAAAGAATAAAGAAGGTGAATAGGCCCACTACCGTGGCCAATACATATTTAAAAAACTGAAGCATATAATTAGTGCTGTTAAAGTATCTGAATTGTGAATGTAAAATTATTTAGAAATTTACGCGACACTTTTGCTTAATGATTAAAGGTAAGCTACTTCGTTTAAAAGGCGAATACGAGGGATCAAAATGGACAAACTAATACTGCTAAAAGCCTGCAACTACTGTGCATACCAGGAAAGAACGCATGATGAGGTACGCCAAAGAATGGCAGACTGGAAGGTTTATGGAGATGAGGCTGAGGAAATTATAGCCGAACTCATCACTGAGAACTTCCTGAATGAAGAACGCTTTGCCAAAACCTACGCCGGCAGCAAGTTTAGAGTCAAAAAATGGGGCAGAAACAAAATTCTTCAGGAACTGAAAAGGAGAAAACTTTCTGACTATTGCATCAAAAAAGGGATGGAAGAAATAGATGATGAAGAATATTTTCTGGTTTTGCAGGCATTACTTCACAAAAAGCTTCATAACCTAAGAACAGAGACCAATGAGTTTATCAGAAATAAAAAGGCCGCTGATTATGCCATGAGAAAGGGTTTTGAAGCCGGACTTATTTGGGACATTCTCAGAAATAAATAAAAAAAAGCCTCGGTCAGAAAATGACCGAGGCTTCCACTACATTTCTTTATGTCTTACCAGAACAATGCATAAAGTGCCGCTACCAAAATTGAAATGGTGAAGGCTGCAATATTGAATGTGGCGTTGGTATCAAAAACACCTTTCACCAATTGAATGGCTTTATGATCATCAGACTCTTTGTTCTCAATATAACTTAAAATAATAATGACCAATAAAGAGCCAAGAGCCGTTAAGCCCATCTGATGCATAAAAGGAATATCCACGAAAAATGCCGAATCACTCCAGCCATTCGGGGCTACTTTGAAATACATGGCAATAGGGATAGAAAGAAGAACTCCCCATATAGCCGCCTTATTGGATGCCTTTTTGATAAACAAACCACTAATAAATACGGCCAATATACCTGGACTAACCACACCGGTATATTCCTGAATGAACTGGAATGCCTGATCAATCCCTCCTAATAATGGAGCCATAATACAAGCAATAACCAATGCGGCAACCGCAGAAAGTCGACCTACATTTACAAGTTTGGCCTCCGAGGCGTTCTTGTTAAAATACTCCTTATAGATATCCATAGTAAAAATGGTAGAAGTAGAATTTAACATAGAAGCTAATGAAGAGACGATAGCCGCGGCCAATGCTGCAAAGGCCACACCTTTAAACCCGGCAGGTAGTAATTGTAATAACCAAGGATAAGCTTTGTCTGCTTGTTCTAAACTCGGCAAGTTAGACTGAGCAGAAGCTCCTAAACCTGCCATTACTTCAGGATCGCTGGTCATCACATAAGCTGCAATTCCTGGAATAACTACGATGAAAGGAATGATCAACTTCAAAAATGCTGCTAGTGCAATACCTTTCTGTGCCTCTGGCAATGACTTAGCAGCCAAAGTTCTTTGGATAATGTACTGATTGAACCCCCAGTAATAGAGATTGGCAACCCACAGACCGCCGATCAATACCCAAATACCTGGCAAATTCTCATATTCAGGATTTGTCTTATCCAAAATCATATGGAATCGTTCTGGAACGGCATCAAGCAAATGACTGAAGCCTGCTCCTATGCCGGCCCCACCCGAAAGGGCGTTTAATGCCAAGTAAGTTGTAAACAATCCACCTAAAACAAGGAAAACAACCTGAATAACGTCTGTCCAGGCTACAGCAGATAAACCACCATAAATAGAATAAGCTACAGCAAATAAGGCCAAACCAATCACCCCTGTCATCAGAGGTACTCCCATAATGGTCTGAAGGGCCAAAGCCCCCAAATACAGCACAGAAGAAAGATTTACAAAAATGTAAAGTGCTATCCAGAAGATGGCCAAGATGGTTTTTAACTGAGTACTGTAACGTTTCTCTACAAACTCAGGTATCGTGTAAATTCCTTTCTCAATGAAAATAGGCAGGAAATACTTCCCAACCAATAAAAGCGTTATCGCTGCCATCCACTCGTAAGAGGCAATAGCCAGACCACCTGCAAAACCCGAGCCTGACATTCCTATGAATTGCTCCGCAGAAATGTTAGCTGCAATTAAGGATGCCCCAATAGCCCACCAGGGAAGCGACTTGGAAGCGAGGAAATAATCTTCGGATGTTTTTTCTCCCTTACGAGAAACCCAAAGACCAATACCTAAAATCATGACGGCATAAGCCGCAAAGATCAGGTAATCGATTGTAGCAAAATTCATTTATATAAAGATTTAGGGTTATAATTTCACAAATATATTAAACTACTGATTGTACAAGAATATAAAATATGGAAGGGCAAAGTAAACAGCCCAATCCTGTATAAAATGTGGCAGTCAATGCTCCATATGGCACTAACTCAGGATCTGTGGCAGCTAGACCCGCCGTAACTCCACTAGATGTCCCGATCAATCCACCAAAAACCAAAGCAGAATTAGCATTATCTAAGCCAATCCTTTTAGCTAAAAAAGGAGTAGCAATGGTAGTGACAATAGTCTTTACCAACCCGATAGCCACACTGATGGCAACTACATCTGAACTCGCACCAACGGCCGTTCCTGTGACAGGGCCAACTATATAAGTACACGCCCCTGCACCGATGGTGGTGAGGTCTACAGCATCACGGTAACCAAGAAGCCATGCCACCAGAACTCCAATAAAAAAGGAGGCTACCACTCCAACGATCAGAGCTACTGTTCCTGCCAAGCCCGCATTTTTGATTTTAGAAACATCTGCTCCCATCGCTGTGGCTACTACTGTAAAATCTCGGAGCATTGAACCTCCCAAAAGAGCCATGCCAGCAAATAAGGGAATTTCAGAAATACCTTTTCTGCCTCCTAAAGTTGCCAAAGCAAGGCCCAGCAGTACAGCTATGGCCACACCTGGGATTCGCTTAAAAAACACTTTTTTGGATAGCCAAAAGGAAAATAACATAATCAACCCGACTACCAGAAACGCAAAGACAAAACCGTTCTTTTCTATGACCTGCTCCATGCTATTTGTTTTGCCCTATTTTAGAGATAAGAGGCACTAAAGCCAGACAACTTAGTGTGACCACAGCACCAATAATGACTGCAGCCCAACCTCCTGACAAGGCTCCTTTGACATTCAACACCGATGCCATTGCTATCACTACAGGAATGTACATTGAACTCCAGAATTTCATCCCACTAGTGGTCTCTACTTCTAAAAACCCTTTCTTTTTTAGCCAACTTATTGACAGAATTAAAAAGAACATAGCAAAACCTACACCTCCTACATCTGCATTCACACCAATCAATTGACCTAATAATTGTCCAAGATATTTGCCTAACAAATAGCAAAATGCCAGAAGAGCTACACCGTAAATTTTCATAGGGTGATTACTTTGGGTTTAATTCTATTAGAACAGTGTTTTCAATTCCTTCTTAGTTACCTTGCCCATGACATTTCTGGGTAAATCGTCCAGGAACAAATACTTTCTTGGTATTTTATAATTGGGCAATTGCTCTCTTAGCCAACTATTTAATTTTTCGAGATCGATTTCATCTTTTTCGGCCACCAAACCTCCACCAATAATCTCGCCCCACTCCTCGTCCGGTATACCCACAACACCACAGTCTTTAATTCCAGGGTATTTGCGGAGCACTTCTTCTATCTCCAGGGCTGAAATTTTATAACCACCCGATTTTATAATATCGACGGAATTCCTTCCTAAAATCCTGAAATATCCATTTTCGATCACTGCCGTGTCTCCCGTTCTGAACCAGCCATCTTCTGTAAATGATTCTTCTGTTGCTTCTGGCTTCTTCCAATATTCCTTAAATACAGTATCTCCTTTAATCTGAATCTCACCTGAAACTCCTTCTTCTTTTACTTCTGCACTTTCATCATAAAGACGTGCCCCTACACCGGGTAAGGCCTGACCAATGTAGCCCGGTCTTCTTTCACCAATAAGTGGATTGCTAATGGCCATCCCTATTTCAGTCATCCCATAGCGTTCCAGAAGAGTTTGGTCACTTATTCCCCGCCATTCCTCCAGGACAGAGACAGGCAAGGCTGCCGATCCCGAAACCATAAACCTAAACTGACTCAAACGATCTTTGACCTCACTTTTCTGTTCATCTGAAAATGTTTTCCAGACAGTTACCAATTTGAAATAAATGGTAGGCACCGCCATGAAGATATTGACATCACCTTTCATAAAGACATCAAAAACCGTATTCGGATTAAACTTAGGTAGAAATTCAACAGTAGCACCTACCGAAAGGGGACAGCAAGTAGCATTCAATATCCCATGAATATGATGTAGAGGCAGCACATTTAAAATATGGTCATCAGAAGTCCATTGCCAGGCCTCCACTAAAGAGTTTACCTGAGATTTGAGATTACAATGCGTACTTACCACGCCTTTTGGTTTACCCGTAGTACCACTTGTATACAGAATCATGGCCCGTTGATCAGCATCAACTTGAGGCAAATCTGCGGCATCTTCATGGAGGTTTTGATAATTGCTCACCCTCAAGTTCTCAAAAGACTTAAAAGGAGAGATAAGTTCATGGTAATCATCGGTGTAAATTAATTGCTCTGCAGATGTATCTTCAATAACATATTTTAATGACAAAAAAGGGTGCTTTACGCAAAGTGGAACTGCAATCCCCCCGGCTCTCCAAATGCCCCATTGCATTGCTACATATTCAAAACCCGGGTTAATGATAAACGCAATTCTGGCTTCATTTAAATGCTCTCTGCCATTTAATAAGGAAGCAGCAATCTGGCCTGACCTTTCGAGTAAATCTTTGTAGGTAAAATCGGCTTCTGAGGTACGGATAGCCACATTATTTTCATGCTTCATGGCAGAAGCAATAAATTCAATCATAGGTTAAGGTTGGTAAAATTTAGGCTAAGATATAAACAATGTGATTTTTTCAAGTGGATTTATAGATATTCCTCCATAGACGTATTCAAAGGCAATATTTCAACAATTCATTTTGTATTATTCAAATCATTTCCTACTTTTGCAATCCGATATCGCGGGATGGAGCAGTTGGCAGCTCGTTGGGCTCATAACCCAAAGGTCGCAGGTTCGAGTCCTGCTCCCGCTACGAAAAGAGAAAGGGAGGCTTCACGCCTCCTTTTTGGTTTAGTTCTTTCAGACTTTAATAGCGGTTGGAATCTTTTACAGTATATGTACTTCATTCCCTTAAATTCGATAAAATCTACATCGGATATACATCAGATTTAGAGAGTCGAATGAAAAGCCATAACGAATTGGCAAAAAAAGGATATACCGTAAAATACAGACCTTGGAGAATCGTACATACTGAATCATTTCAAAGTAAGTCAGATGCTCTAAAACGTGAAAAGCAATTAAAGTCGAGTAGAGGGAGATTATTTATTCGTCAAATTATTGAAGAATTGGATTAGCTCGTTGGGCTCATATCCGTCAGCCGACGGACGCAGGTTCGAGTAATCATTAATCTAACCGCTACAACTAAACTAAACCGCAAGGTTCCCTTTTTTTTTATTCGGCAGTTAATCTGCTCCGGGAATACCCTGAACTGTACCGCAAGTATTCATCTACTCCGTAAAGCTCTTCATCAGCAAAGCTTCACCGCTATAGATCAGTTTACCCAGAGAAATCATATTTATATTCAGCGGTAATTGAGTGAATTATTACCCTTGAATTCACGTTATAACAGCATCTATGGCAAAATCGCAAGAAACCTACAGCAAGAAAGAAAAAGAGAAAAAGAAACTGAGAAAACGTCAGGAAAAAATGGCTAAACGTGAAGAACGTAAAGCTAATGCTACCAGCGGTAGCCTTGACGACATGATCGCCTACGTGGATGAGTTTGGAAACATTGTGGACACTCCACCGGATCCAACAAAGAAAAAGAAAGTGAAGGCTGAAAATATTGAAATCGGCATTCCAAAGAAAGAGGAAGAAGAATCAGACGAAAAAACAGGCAGAGTGGATTACTTCAATTATGACCGTGGATATGGCTTCATCAAAGAGCTAAAAGGGAATAACAAGTATTTCTTCCATGTGAACAACACAGTAGATGAAGTAGCAGAAGGCCAGTTGGTTTCTTTTGAACTTGAAAAAAGTGATCGCGGATTAAACGCGGTGAATGTAGCTAAAGCGATGTAATACCAATTTTGGATATTTGATAGAAGCCAAACCTCTTCGGGTTTGGCTTTTTTACTTTATTGAGCATATAAAAATAGTACTGTTTGAATTAGTGACTTTACCTTTGCACTATGTTGAATAATCATAAAGCCGGCTTTATCAGTATTATTGGTAAACCCAATGTGGGAAAAAGCACCCTAATGAATCAGTTGGTGGGTGAGCGACTATCAATCATCACCTCAAAGGCACAGACTACTCGTCACAGAATCATGGGGATTGTAAATGGCAAACTCAATGACCAGGAATTTCAGTTAGTTTATTCTGACACCCCAGGGATCATCAAACCCATGTATGAGCTTCATGAAAGCATGATGGAATCTGTATCCGGTTCACTGGAAGATGCCGACGTGGTTCTTTTCGTTACTGATATTTTTGAAAAATATGACGAAGAAGATGTCATCAAGAAACTAGGGAAAAGTGATGCTCCGGTCTTATTGATCATCAACAAAACAGATCTTGCTACCGAGGAGCAAATTCAGGAAAAGCAGGCTCATTGGGAAACAGTTTTAAATCCCAGAGAAATCATGACGATCTCTGCACTGAACGGTGACGGGATAGAAGAGTTATTTGAGAAAATCATTTTTTTACTCCCGCAGCATCCTCCATATTTCCCTAAAGACGCCCTTACAGACAAACCTGAACGCTTTTTTGCATCTGAGATTCTTCGTGAAAAGATCTTACAAAACTACAAGAAGGAGATTCCTTACAGCTGTGAAGTAGTTATTACAGAATTTAAAGAGGAAGAGGATATCATCAGAATTTTTGCTGAAATCTACGTAGAACGCTCCAGTCAAAGAGCCATACTTTTAGGCCATAAAGGTGAGCGAATTAAAAAAGTAGGTACCGAAGCGAGGTTAACTATGGAAGAGTTTTTTATGAAAAAGGTTTTCCTGAAACAATACATCAAGGTAGAACCAGACTGGAGAGTTAAAAGAGATAAATTGAAAAAGTTTGGGTACTAATGCCTTAAAATCAATTTAGTCGCTAATTATTGCTACCACAATTTGGCTTTCTAAGTAATCAAAATAGCTTTGTTGATAATCAACTAAATCAATAATGAAAAAGCTTATTTACACATTACTTATCTGCATTGCCTTCTTTAAAACTATAGCTCAAAACTCAACTATTTTCTCTGACAGGGTTCAGTATCCAAAACACACAACTACAGATCGACTCGCTCTATCAAATTTAGTGGCAGGTCAAGCCGTCTATGATTCAGATTTAGATCAATTATTCATTTTCACAGGCACAGAATGGGTTGGAGTACTTCCTCAAAATACTACTCGGCCGGATGTCATTAAAACGGGAGAAGCTCAGTATAGTGAAACTTTTCATATGGCTGCCGATGGCTTCGGCAATATCTACTTAGGCGGTTTCTCTACAGGAGAAGTTATCATTGACAATACCCTTATTATGCCGGCTGGCACCAATAATCTTTTCCTGATAAAATTAGATGCAGAAGGAAACCTCCTATGGCAAAATACTTTCGGAGGCTCAGATGAAGAACAAATGGGAGCTATCACTGCAGACAGCCTTGGAAATGTCTATTTCACCGGTACTTTTAGAAGTAACTTCACCCTTGGTTCCACTAGTTTCAGTGGTAGTTCTGACTTTGACGTATTCCTTTCAAAGTTTAACTCATCAGGCACGCCACAGTGGAGTGTGAGAGAGAACGCTCCCGGAAGTTATTCTTCATGTCAAAAAATAGTAGTAGACAATCAAACCGGGAATGTCACAATAGCTGGAAATTTTAATGGCAGTTCTACATTTGGAGGTACCACAATCAACACCTCAGGTAATTTTGACAACTTTATAGCTCAATACAACTCCTCGGGCTCTCTAAATTGGGTAAAATCTTTTGGAGGCACATCACAAGAACTAGTTCAAGAGCTCAAACAAAGAAACGGAAGGATATTGCTTTGCGGACAGTTCAGTGGTTCAGCATCAATTGATGCTAACACTATTTATTCTTTTAACGGAGGCATTGATGCCTATGCTCTAGTTCTTACTAATTCCGGAACATTTGAATTCTTAAGAGCTCTAGGTGGTATTGGATCCGAGCAGGAAATAAAAGGAGAGTTAATGTCTGACAATACTGTAGCAGTAGCCTTAAAAGCTGAAAACTCGTTTTCTTTTCAATCAAAACAGATAAACCTATTGGGCCCCGGCAGGAAAATAGTTCTCTTTAAACTTGATGCCACAGGAAATTATTTATCTCACAAAATTGATTTATCACCAAGCTCTGGAGCAGAAGCAACTGTCGGATCAGTTATGGAAAGAAAGAATGGCTTGTTTTTGTCAGGTTATGTTTCAAACGGCCCTGTATATGTAGGTTCAGCAATTCTTGGGGCATCAGCTAATGCAGGTTTTATTGCTAATTATGACTCAAACTTCGGTTTCAATTGGGCAAAACAGAACTCTGGTGCAGCAGGCTCAAACTTACCATTTTCTTTCAAAGGCTTCGACGACTCGGTGCTTTTTTCAGGCAGCTTTAATAATAATACGGTATTTTTTGGCCACAACTTAGGAGTAAACACACAACCTTATGGTTTATTTGTAGTCAAAATACCTTAATGTTCTACCTCCTACTTAGTATTTGCTTATCCGTAATTCTCTTGATCAATTTTAGGGTTTTCCCTCGATTTCAGGTCAATACTGCTCAGGCCATAGGACTGAATTATATCGTTTGTTTCCTGGTTGGGCTCCTTCTAATTCCTGAAGGTCAGCATCTTACTTTTGACTTAAAAGAAAACTGGACATGGTATTGTTTGGCCTTGGGGGTTGGGTTTATCGTTACTTTCATACTTTCCGGTCTTTCAACTCAAAAAGCGGGTATGACAGCAACCTCGTTGGCAAATAATCTATCGCTCGTAATCCCTGTTTTGGCTAGTTTACTCTTGTATAACACCAACGCCAAAGAGTTTAGTAGCTGGAATTACCTGGGTTTGGGCTTTGCTTTTCTGGCTGTAGGGATGGCTACTTATAAAGGCGATAAAAGTCAAAAATCAGTATCAAGTATTTGGCTACCTCTAGCAGTTTTTGCCCTGTATGGTATCACTAATTCCGCTATCAATTATATCAATCTCCAATTTATTCCAGACCCCAATTTAGTTATTCCTGTCACCTTGGTTATGGTCTCAGGAGCAATGATCAGCGGCATCATTTTGGTGATATATCGCTATTTCAGATTCAAAGAAACGCTGGCTGTTAAAAATATTCTGGGAGCTGTAAGCCTCGGAATTCCGAACTTCCTTTCCTTTTATTTTCTAATACTTACACTCACTTATTATGGAAATAGTGGGGCCTTCGTTTATCCCATTTATAACATGGGTGTGATTTTGGTTTCGGCCCTCGTAGGGATATTCTTTTTTAAGGAATCTTTGAGTAAACTAAATATTGCTGGCCTGGTACTAGGCTTAGTAGCTATCATTTTGATCTCCTATCAAGAACTAGGAATAGGCTAAAATGGCTCCTTCCATGGTAAGCCCGGGGCCAAAAGAAGCTGCAAAAATGTCTCCTGAACCAGAGCTGGCTTTCATTTTATCCTTCAATACATAGAGAATGGTAGCTGATGACATATTGCCGTATTCGGCCAAAATACGTAAAGAGGCTGCCATTGAATTATCAGAAATATGAAGTGCTTTGGCACACTCTTCCAATATTTTTTTACCACCGGGGTGAATGGCAAAGTCTGTAACTCCTCCCGAGTTATTTTTCTTGAAAAACTGTCCTATGTACTCAGAAAGAATCGAGGGTACATAAGTGGAGAGTTTCATTTCAAATTGATGTGAGGTCAGTTCCCATGCCATATAATCTGAGGAATTGGGAGCTGTCTCCTGAAAAAACCTTTTCAATTTTAATCCCTTCTCCTGATTTGATACCAAAGCCATAGCTGCACCATCGGAAAACAATCCATTGGCTAGAACCTCGTCCTCAGATTTGCCCGTTTGAAAATGCAAGGAACAGAGTTCTACATCAACTATCAACACTTTAGCCTTGGACTCAGATTGACAGATATAATTGGCCAATTTCAGAGCATGAAAAGCCGCATAACAGCCCATAAAATTGATTCCAAATCGCTGAACAGAGGTATTGAGCTTGAGTTGTTTCAGAATTTGAAAGTCGAGCCCCGGGGCGGATATCCCTGTACAGCTAACAGTTATCAAGTGTGTTATTTCTGAAGCCTTTAACTCTGAAGCCTTGAAAAAATCTGATTGTATTTCCCCAATAATTTTAGCCGACTCCTCCTCAAAAACCTTCATTCTGGATTTGACACCCGGATTTTCACGCCCTATGTATAGTACTTTTTCTAATGAGTCTTCCTGAAAATCTGGAAGGACACACCTTCGGGTATTGATACCGGCGTGTGTTAAAACCCACTTGTACTTTCTCTGCTCATCAGTATTAAACTCCTTAAGTAACCAGTCAACCATCTCCCCTTGGGGGTAAAGAAAAGGGGCATCTGCAGTTTGAATATGATTGAGGTAAGACATACTATGGGGTTAATTACGTAAATAGTATAAATCAGTATTTCAAACCAACTGATTTTGTACCTTTATTTATACGTAAAACCCCAATATGCAGGCTTTAAAAGACGCACTAATCCTTCTAAGGTTTCCTTTCTCCTTCTTTTTAATGCCTGTCTTTTTGTTCGGTACTTACCTTGGCTCTCAGCCATTTAACTACAATTACTGGTTAGCTTTTTTCATTTTACATTTCTTAGTCTACCCGGCCAGTAATGGTTATAACAGTCATGAAGATAAAGATGAAGACGCCATTGGCGGGATAAAAAAACCTCCACCACCCAATAAGCTCCTTTTCTATGTATGCATGGTTTTTGACCTCTTGTCAATAATTCTTTCGTTAAAAATCAGCTATTTATTTACGGCCTTGGTTGTATTGTACATTGCCTTCAGTCGTGCCTACAGTTCTCGTAAAATCAGATTAAAGAAAAGAGCAATTCTCAGCTACTTCATCATAGCTGTTTTTCAAGGCTGCTTTATTCTCATATTGGCTTTAGATGTATCTGATCCAATGATAAAATACGGTGAACCAGAGTTTATGCTCAGCTGCTTATTTGCCTTTTTCCTGATGGGCGGCAGTTACCCTATCACCCAGATTTACCAGCATGAGTCGGATGCCAAAGACGGCATCATCACCTTGAGTGCACGTTTGGGCATTAGTAAAACTTTATTGTTTAGCGAAATTCATGTAGGCATAGCTATGGTCTTCTTGTACTTCATCATTCCATTAGAACACTTTGTGCTTTTTATAGCATTAATGACACCTGTTCTGGTATATATGCAGTGGTGGAAAAGGGCCTGCAAAAAAAATCCTGCTGCCGCTAGCTTTAGGAACACCATGACCATGAACCTGCTGGCCACCTCGCTGATGAATGTTTGTTTCGGATTATTGATTTATCTCAAACATGCCTGATTTTAAGCAAAGGTCATATCAAAAGGAGTTGATGGATTTAGGTGAATTCTCAACAGAGGATTTTGAACAGAATCTCTATGAGTTGAAATTGACCAATACCTACTTAGGGGGTCACCAAGCTACCCTGAAAATTCTGGATTTATTCTTTGCGAAGCACCCAAATAAACCTTTACACATAGCCGATGTAGCCTGCGGAGGTGGCGATGCCATTCTGGCGATGGCAAAATATGCACAAAGGAAAGGGAGATCAATCAGAATTACGGGTATTGACCTTAATGAAACTTGTATTGCGTATGCTCAAAAGCAGACATCGGAGTATAAGCAAATTGACTTTATACATAGCCCTTACCAAGACTGTAAGGCAGAATTTGACATCATCACCTGCTCTTTATTTACACACCACTTAAATGAAAAAGAGCTTGCTGACTATTTAAAATGGGCAAATGCTCATTCAGGAATGGGTTTTATTATCAATGACCTTCACAGACACCCTTTGGCCTATTATAGTATCAAATTCATCAGCCGCGTTTTCCCGTTTTCGTATCTGTATAGAAACGACGCTCCTCTTTCCGTTTTGCGAAGCTTTACTATGAAAGAGTGGTTAACTCATGGAGAAAAAGTTGGGATAAAACTCAAAACCAAATGGAACTGGGCTTTTAGACATAGCACATGGCATCTCAAATAAACTCAGATATCGCAATTATTGGAGGAGGTCTATCCGGGCTGAGTCTCTCTATTCAGCTGGCTAAGCTGGGCTATAAGGTGGTACTGATAGAAAAGAAAGACTACCCAAGACATAAGGTTTGTGGCGAATACATTTCTCTGGAATCCTGGGAGTTTGTCAAAAACCTTGGGATCGATTTGGAGTCCTTAGACCTTCCCATTATCAATGAACTGCACTTAAGTTCGCATAAAAACCAATCCCTTACTTCTTCACTTCCTTTAGGAGGCTTTGGATTAAGTAGATTTATGCTTGAACAAAAACTAGTGGAGCTTGCACGGCAAAATGACGTTAGAGTTCTTACTAAAGAAACCGTTACACAATACTCTAATACAGAATTAGAATTACAAAGTGGTAAAAGGATTCTGACAAGACTAACGGTAGCCGCCTTTGGCAAAAAGACCAATTTCAATTTAAGAGTTAAGCCGAGCACGGGTCAAAAGTACTTTGCACTCAAATGGCATTTGAAATCGGATGTCCCCAAAAACCGCATCAATCTTCACTTTTTTGAGAAAGGATATATAGGCAGCTCTCAGGTTGAAAACGGCATCACTAATGCCTGCCTTATGGCTTCTGCCGAAGTTTTTGAGAAAGCGGGCGGTAATATTGACCGATTTATGAAAGAAGTTGTTTTTAAAAACAAGGATGCCAAAGCAGTATTTGACAAGGCCGAGCCGGTTTTTGAAAGACCTCTGAGCATCGGGAACATTACCTTTTCTCACAGATACCCCGAGCATGAACAATGGCTTTTTTGCGGCGATGCCGCAGGAATGGTAGCACCTCTGAGTGGCAATGGCATGAGCATGGCGTTTCTGTCCGCTAAATTGCTATGCAAGCATATTCATCAAAACTGGAACGAGCAAAACGCCTATCAAAAGATTAAAACAGGCTATAAAAACGACTGGAACAAGCATTTTAGGACTCGACTTTTTGTAGGAAATTGGCTTCAGCAGGGCAGCTTGAACGACTTTGCGGTACCGGTTATCATACGTTTAGGCCAGTTCTCTCCAAAACTTTTGAGCTCTCTCATCAAGAAAACCCACGGGGAACCATTCTAAGTTATTCTTGATTACACTAATCACTTATTTCTCAGGGAAATATATAATTGGAAGATGCTTTTCGTATCTTTGCAGCCCTTTTCAGAAAAGGAAGTAAATTAGCATTAATCAGCAGCAGAAAAATGGCCAATATTGTAGCTCTTGTAGGTAGACCAAATGTAGGAAAATCAACCCTTTTTAACAGGTTGATAGAGGAACGAATGGCCATTACTGATAACGTAGCTGGCGTAACCCGTGACCGTCACTATGGGCAGTCTGTATGGACAGAAAAATACTTCACCGTAATAGATACCGGAGGGTACGTGGTCGGTTCTGAGGATACTTTTGAAGGAGCCATCAGAGACCAGGTAGCATTAGCCCTTGATGAAGCCACTGTTGTGGTTTTTGTGGTAGATACCATCAGCGGCATGACGGATCTGGATAAGGATTTCGCCAACATCCTCAGAAGAATAGATAAGCCTATTATCATCGCCGCTAATAAGGCCGAGACGTTTGAGAGACAAAGCCTGGTAGCACCAGAATTTTATGCCTTGGGACTGGATTCAGAGGTATTCCCGATTTCTTCAACCGACGGTTCAGGAACTGGTGAACTTCTGGACGAAATCGTCAAACATTTTGAAGACGAGGGTATAGAAAATCCTGACGAGGGCATACCTAGAATCTCCATTCTGGGTAGACCAAATGCTGGAAAATCCTCTTTTCTGAATGCCCTAATAGGTAAAGACCGAAGCATAGTTACAAACATAGCCGGTACCACCAGGGATTCTATTGATACGCACTACAAACTGTTTGGAAAGGACTTTATCCTGACAGATACGGCGGGGATTCGTAAGAAGGCTAAAGTGCATGAAAGTATTGAATTCTACTCCACACTAAGGTCTATAAAGGCTTTGGAAAGCTCCGAAGTATGTATCGTAATCTTAGATGCTGAAAGAGGTTTAGAGGCACAGGATATTCATATCATTGCCCATGCTCATAATGCCAAAAAGGGTATTGTTTTGATGGTGAATAAGTGGGACCTTATTGACAAAGACTCTAAGACTGCAGACAAAATGCAGAAAGAGATTTTAGAGAGACTGGCTCCTATGAATTACATGCCAGTAGTTTTTGCTTCGGCATTAAACAAGCAACGAATTTTCCAGGTGATAGAAAAGGCTATGGAGGTTCATGAAATGCGTCAGCAAAAAATCTCTACATCTAAGCTGAATGCTACGCTTCTGCCTCTAATAGAACGTACTCCACCGCCGGCACTAAAAGGTAAGTACATCAAAATCAAATATATAACTCAGCTGCCGACGCCATCACCTACATTCGTATTTTTCTGTAATCTACCACAATACATTAAAGAACCGTATGAGCGTTTTCTAATCAATAAAATCAGAGAGCATTTCGGTTATGAAGGGGTGGCTATTACAGTTTTCTTCAGAAAGAAATAATTAGCGAATGAGCACTTTTTGAGTGTAAAGGCCATGTTCGGATTTTACCTTCAGAAGATACATTCCATAGGGTAAATGAGAAACCTTGATGGACTTCTCTTTTCCTTCTAGGACTTTTATACCCTTAAGGTTTGCCAAAGTCCAGCTTTCAATTTCCTCTGTAGTTTCCAGTTTTATCTGGTCTGCGGTCGGGTTAGGGAACACTTTCAATCTGGAATTAAATTCATTTCCCAGAACTGGCTTTTCTCCTTCTGTGAAATTGACGAATATATCCGTAGCTCCGGTACCCTTGCCTTCGCGAGTGCCATCGGCGTTTCTAAAGACCATTCCTATTCTGAACCATGTGGCGTTTGAAGGAACCGCAGAGAAGTAATTCTTCGGAGTAATTGTAATCTGCCACTTGTTTGGCTCACCTGGGACCTGAGTCATTTGACCTAGCCCATCATCATCTCCCCAGTTGCCTATTACGTATTGCCAGTCTGTCCCAGATTCTGAGCTTGTAATAATACCAGCATGCATGTATACCTTGGATGCCCCCACCAAGCCTGCAGTACCGGCAGGGTTAGACTCTTTAGCATCAAAAGTGATCGTAATCTCAGTTTCTGGCTGAAAAGCCTCTGGTGACACAGTAACCACGGGACCATTTACAATAACAGTATCCCGGGCCTCAAAGAATGTGACGAGGCTATCTTCCACTTCATGCTTTTGAGTGGTAAAGACATGAAACTCACCCGGAGAAAGATCAAAGTCAACAGCCCCGGTGACATTGACAGAGTCTTTCTCAAATAAGTCATACCACCAGCCTTCACGTATAAAAGTTACACTTTTAGAGGCATTCTGAATATCAAAGTTTCCAACGATCACCACACCCATTTCTTCATGATCTATAGAAAGTGTCTTAACAGCTCCGGTCATACTTTTCGTAAGTGTACCCTTGGTAAAAACAGTCTTATAATCATTTACAAGATTTATGAGGGCAGCATGTGTTTTATACAATTTCTGACGCTCAGCATCACTATTGTAATTTAAACTACCCTCACCCCAAACCAGCGGTTTGTTACCTACTCTGCCATTAAAGTTTATGTCAATATCATAGCCCAATTCCTGGAATTGCCACATCATTTTTGGCCCTGGCTGAGTGTAGAAAAAGGCAGTCATCATTTTGAGACGATTGATTGCTTTTTCAAAATCTCGTGGATCATAAGTAGATTTTAAAGCTATAGAAGCGTTATCTATCCAGTACATCTGCCGCTGTTCATCATGGCTCTCTAAATAACTCACACGCTGGCTATCATCCAGTCCAGTGAGCGTTATGCCGGTATTCCCTTTCATGGCCTCTGCTACATCATGATTACTATTACCCCAGGTAAGCATACCCGCTGCCTGCAGCTCGTTTTCCTCTCTGTTATCGCCAAAATGCTCCAGAATCAGTATGGCTTCCGGGTCAATTTCCTTAATTTTTGAAGCCATTCTTTTCAATAAAGCCGCACGGGATTCATCATAGGAAGACCATCTGCCGACATCCGTATTTTGTCGCTGGGTAAAGCCTTTTGACAAGTCAAATCGGTAGCCATCAAAGTGATATTCTGTGAGCCAGTACGCATTAACAGAATCTACAAAAGCCTGTGTGTATGGACTTTCATGATTGAAATCAAAGCCTACATTGAAAGGGTGAGTGGCCACCTCATTAAACCATGGACTTTCTGCCGTAGGCCTGCCCAGAGCATTATTCCAATTAAGTTTCACAAGGGCATTTTGACCAAATGCATGATTTAAAACCATATCAAGAAGCACAGTGAAACCCTGCTGATGAGCCGTTTGAATGAAATTCTTTAAATCGTTTTTTGACCCATAATATTTATCCGGAGCAAAGAAATAAGACGGATTATAACCCCAGCTTTCGTTTCCTTCAAACTCCATAATGGGCATCAGTTCAATGGCATTAACGCCCAAAGTTTTTAGATAAGATAGCGTATCTGCCAGGTCTTTATAATCATGAGAGCCAATAAAATCTCTTATCAATAATTCATAAATGACCAATTCTTCATCTGGAGTAGCAGAAAACGTCTTTTCAGATTCAGCCCAGTCAAATGGCTGCTGCCCCGTTTGAAGCACCGTGGCTATCCCGAAATCCTGTTTATCATATGGAGGTAAATTAGGATACACTGATTCTGGTATAAACGAATCATTCCAGGGGTCTGCCACCTTATCCGCGTAGGGGTCCCCTATTTTAATCGTTCCATCTACCCAGTATTGGAATACATATTCTTGACCCGCCGTGAGGTTATCAATCTCCAGGAAAAACAGCTCTTTATCTTCCGTCTGTGTCATTTGGAATTCTTCTCTCACTTCCCAGTTTGTAAAATCGCCAACCACATAAGCAAAACTTTTACCGGGAGCCTCTAAAACCAAAGTAGCCCTGGTTTCATCCTCCAAATAATTGATTCCCTTTTTAAGGCCTGCAGGCAGTTCAGAGCCAGAAATACTTCGCAAAACATTGACCTTGAAATCCTTGGTCACTTGCTGGGTATCAGCCTCAAAAATTGCGGTAGCTCTTAATGCTAATTTTTCACTGGCGTTTACCTGATAATCATAGTTTAGTGTTTGAGCATTATCTACAGACCGAACCTCCTCAAAACCTTTTCCGGCATTAACTTCCAACTTTAATGATTTTGCCACCCCAGAAGCTTTGACATTAAAGGTTTGCGTACTGCCTTTTTCTTTAAATAATTCTGTTTCCAGAGGGCTGGCTATTTGTACATAATTACTGACATTGAGATTCAGAAATATATCTTGATTGGCGGCTACACTGCCTCCTTCAAAGGCTCCTGGTGTGCCTTTACCTTCTTTGGTACCAAAGCCATTTCTAAAGACCATGGCCAGTCTGAAAACGGGAGTTCCGGTAGGAACTCCGTAGTATTGACGAATACTACTTAGCTTAATAGACCACAGGTTTTCTTCACCTTCTACCTTGGTCATTTCACCTATACCATCATCATTTCCCCAATTACCCTTTACATATTCCCAGCCTGTGCCAGCCGGGCCAGAAAGCACCACACCCGAATGCATATAAACTTCACTCTCCCCCACCAGACCGGCGGTCCCCTCAGTAGCATCATAAATGATTTCTACAGGCTCATCTGGCCCTGCATTTTGCGGTAGTATTTTGACAATTTGCCCGAAAGAAGGAATGGACAAAATCAGAAGGAAACAATAGAGTTTAATATTCACAGTTTAGGTATAGGTTTTCTCAAAGATAGGAAGACCACATATCCAAAACGTTCCGATTTTAGATATCGGAACTCCTAAATTCTGAGGGCTAATCTCTTGTAATCTTACTCCCCCACCAATCTGCATTCGGCTTATAGTCCTTTGAAAGCATTTCCTTACGTTCTTTTTCCAGCCGAGGCCAAAGCTTAGTACGATAAGATTCCAAAACCTTTAGCTCCTTTTCTGCATCATACAGAGGATCTGGAGAAGGAAGTTTGGCATTCGTTTCTTCTAACCAATTATGAAGATCTAAACTCAACACCTCTACTTTATCAGGAAATAGTAAGGCTATATCATTCTCCTCAGAAGGATCCTCAGATAGCCTGTAAAGCTCATCTCTCCCATCCTCCCAATAATGAATCAATTTCCAGTCGCCATCGCGAATGATGGATGAAGGTTCTCCTCCTTGATTTCCGTAATGTGGGTAGTGCCAGTAAAGTTTTCTTTCTTCTATGGCATCTCCTTCAAATAATGGCTTGAGAGAAATGCCATCAAAATTTTCAGTAGACTTAACGCCTACCAGATCCAGCAATGTTGGGTAGAAATCCATTCCTGTTACTGGCGTTTTATTCTGAACGCCCTTCTCTGTAAACCCGGGAACAGAAATCAAATATGGCTCTTTAATTCCACCTTCCCATTGATACCCTTTTCCTCCTCTCAGAGGAGAATTTGAGGTAGAAAAAGCATCTCCTGAGGCCACGCCACCATTATCTGAAGTAAAAACTATAATGGTGTTTTTATCTAGGCCCAGCTCTTTTAGTTTGTTTAAAACCAAACCCACAGCATCATCCATTTGCTCTATCAGACCAGCGTAAACAGGATTATCCTGATACTTACGAATGGGCAAAGTTCGCTCCATTTTAAAGCCAACTTTGTCCTGCTGATTTTCGGGGAGTTTTGTCTGGAACTTTGTCCATTTTTCTTCAGTGGTTTGAATGGGCCCATGCACAGCATAAAAAGATAGAAAAGCAAAAAACGGATTACCTTGACTTTGCTCAATAAACTGACAGGTTTCGTTGGCCAGACGCAACGAAAGATTTTCACCCTCCTTATGGTTTTCCAGGTTAGGGTTTTCAAATGGAGCAAAATACCCTCCCATTGGGCTACCTGCATGAAAACCACCTTTATTGATATGGAAACCGTGGTCTTCTGGCCAAGATCCCTCATCCCCCAAATGCCATTTTCCTGCAAAAAAGGTTTTATAACCTACTTTCTGAAAAGCCTCCGCCAGGGTTATTCTCTCCTTTGGCAGTTGGTAACTGTACTCTGCCGGAAGAATTTTGCTATGCCTTCCTACAGATCTCCATTCTTCCCCTGTCTTAGCACCGATCCAGTCTGTTATTTGCAGCCTTGCCGGAGATATACCTGTCATAATTGCCGCCCTTGAAGGGCTGCAAACTCTGCTGGCAGCATAACCATTTACAAAATTCATACTTCTACCAGCCAGAGCATCTATATTCGGAGTTTCGTAATACTTGCTCCCAGAGTACCCTAGATCATGATATCCCAGATCATCGGCAAGAATAAAAACGACATTTGGACTTTTCTGTGCATATGTGAATGAGGTTATAAGTAGAAAGCAAAGGATTATTTTTTTCATTTCAATAGGTTAGTTGATTTCAATCTACCCCTAATTCCATAGGATAAAAAGTGAGGTACAACCAAAATCACTAAATTGAAGATCAAAATCTCAAACCCATTGATTTTTATACAAGAACACCCATTACACTATGACAAAAAGTGATGTGTTTCTTAAAAAAAAACTTAATTACAACCATTGAAATAATCTAAAAACAAACATGAAAAAGGTTACTCTATTACTTCCATTAATCTTACTATTTGCCTGCAACTCTGAAACTGAAAAATCTGACGATCGCATTAGAGTTTTCTTTGATACTGACGCCAATAACGAACTGGATGATCAACATGCTTTAGCTTACCTGCTTAGTAATGCAGATGTTTTTAATCTGGAAGGGGTAACAGTAAATGCTACTCGCAGTGGCGGTGAAATTGAGAATCATTACGCTGAAGCCGAAAGAATCTTAACCCTTTATAATGCCAATGACAAGATCGATTTGATTAGTGGGGCAAATGCTGACTTTGAAAGTATAATATCAATAGACTCTTTAAAAAGTGATGGTGCAGAGGCCGTCAATTATATCATTGAGAAAGCCAAGGAAGGACCTTACACTTTAATTGCCGTGGGTAAACTAACAAATGTGGCTCTTGCTGTAGCAAAGGATCCAGAAATTGTGAAGAATATTAACCTTGTCTGGTTAGGCTCTAATTACCCTGAACCTGGCGAATACAATCAAGACAATGACACCATTTCTATGAATTATTTGCTCAATACAGAACTACCTTTTGAAATGGTGACTGTGAGGTATGGAGAACCTTCTGGTACAGATGCCGTAAAGGCTTATCAAACCGAGATTAACAAAAATATGCCAGGCCTTGGCCCAAAAGCCTCCAAGTCTATCACTGGTAGACATGGAGGAGAGTTTTCTACTTTCGGTGATTATGCGGTTAACCTCTTTGAGTATATTGATTATCACGGCACCCCACCTTCCAGACCACTTTTTGACATGGTAGCCGTGGCAATATTGAAAAACCCTGAATGGGGAAAGAAAACTGAAATCCCTGCTCCTGTGTTAATCAATAACGAATGGATTGAAAGACCTCAAAACCCTCGAAAAATTACGATTTGGGAGAATTTTGACAGAGATGCCTTAATGGCTGACTTTTACGATTCAATTAAAAATTATCAACTAAACGAATAAGCCAAAGGCAATATATGCCACCACCTCCATTAAAGTCTTTAAAACCCGAGCGGCTAAACTTTAAAGAGAGTTTTGCAGCACTTACATATATACCTCGCTTCTTTAAAAAGATTTGGGAGGTCAATTCGGCTCTCTTTTTAGCCAATATTGTAGGTAGATTATTGGCAGCTCTTTTACCCGTGGCCATGCTGTGGGTGGGTAAAATGATTATTGATGAGGCCGTACTCCAGCTGAATGCTGAGACAAAAAGCTATCAAAATTTATGGCTATACCTGGGTCTTGAGTTTGGTCTTGCCATCTTTTCAGATCTTCTCACTCGCCTCAGCGGACTTACTGATGGGCTTCTGGGTGACCAATACGCTAATGCCTCATCGGTAGAGCTCATCCAGAAAACCTCGGAGCTTAATCTTGCACAGCTAGAGGATTCAGAATTTTACGATAAACTAGAACGTGCCCGGCAGCAAACCACCCGCAGAATCGGGCTGATGTCAAATGTGCTTAACCAGGCTCAAGACATCATTATCATCATTTCTTTAGTAGCCGGGTTAGTATTTTTTGAGCCTTGGCTATTGGTGCTTCTCGTGGTAAGTATCGTCCCGACATTTATAAACGAACTCCGCTTCAGCGGCTCCAGCTATTCACTGGCACGTAGCTGGACGCCCGAAAGAAGAGAACTGGACTACCTTCGGTATGCCGGAGCCAGTGACATTACCGCAAAAGAAGTTAAGCTCTTTGGACTGGCTGGGTATATCTCTGATCGCTTTAAAGACCTTTCAGATCGATATTATCACGCCAATAAAAAACTAAGTATTCAACGAACCAGTTGGGGGATTCTCTTCAATATGATCGGCACTTCTGCGTACTATGGTGCATATGTGCTCATCTTGATACAAACAGTAGCCGGCCTGATCACTATCGGTGATTTAACTTTCCTTTCTGGCTCTTTCAAAGGGCTTAGAAACCGTTTACAAGGTTTCTTCATTCGGTTTACACAAATCACAGAGAGTGCACTTTATCTACAAGACTATTTTGATTTTCTTGACCTGAAGATTGAAGAGGAAAATAACGTAAATGTTACTCCTCTTCCGCTAAAACCAGAAAGTGGTTTTGAATTTAAAAATGTAGGCTTCAAGTACCCCAATACTGAAAAATGGGTGATACGAGGTATAAATTTTAAGCTTAATGCTGGCGAGAAAATGGCTTTTGTGGGAGAAAACGGTGCTGGCAAAACAACTTTGATCAAACTTCTACTTCGGTTTTATGATCCTGACGAAGGTGAGATTTTGCTTGATGATATCAATATCAAATCGTTCGACAGAGCGGCTTATCAGCAATACTTTGGCGTTATTTTTCAGGACTTTGTCAAATTTGAATTGACCGTGAAGGAGAATATTGCCGTTGGCAAAATCGATGAGATAGAGAACTTAGAAAGACTGGAAACAGCCGCCGAGAAAAGTCTGGCAAATCAGGTGATTGATGAATTGCCTGCAGGCCTTGGGCATCAGCTGGGCAGGCGATTCAAAAATGGTGTTGATCTCTCGGGTGGTCAATGGCAGAAAATTGCTTTAGCCCGAGCGTATATGAAAGATGCAGAGGTGTTGATCCTTGACGAACCCACCTCAGCTCTTGATGCCCGTGCAGAATATGAGGCATTCCAACGTTTCATCAGTCTAACCATAGGTAAAACGGCCGTTATCATTTCACACCGCTTTAGCACAGTACGGATGGCCGATAGAATTCTGGTGCTGAAAGATGGCAAAGTTGCTGAAATAGGAACTCATGAAGAACTGATGGCAAATCCTCAGCTTTATGCCGAGCTGTTTGAGCTTCAGGCGGCAGGATATCAATAACTCAAATACAACTTTCTACCCTGACTACGCATTTATAGAGTAGAACAAAACACAATTTATGATTAGTAAACTTTTGTGGATTTCAGGCCTAATTCTTTTAAGCCAAATTCAATCCTGTGAACAAGTGACAGCAGACGCCAGAAGTAATATCGAAGGCAAATGGCAATTGGAGAAAGTTTTCCTTAGCGATGCCTATGATACTCCTTGCGGCTGGGAGGTGGAAAAACATAACCCGCTGACATTGTCTATTGAGGTAGAAAATGACCAATACCGAGTATCTGGCAAATCGGCCGTTAACTCCTATTTCGGAACCTTGGATATCATTTCTTTTGACGCAGAAACAAATATTGGAAAACTGGAAATTGGCCCTCATGGAAGTACCAAGATGGCAGGCCCTCCGGAATTAATGAATTGCGAAACTCGCTTCTTTGACTACCTCGGCAATGCCACTGACTTCAGAATTGAGGGCAATGAGCTCCAAATTGGTCAATTTAAGAAAGCAGATAGTCATCCGAGAGACGGAGGCACTTTTCTGGTTTTTGAAAAAGTAGAGGAAGATTAACATTTTTTTGATGCGGCATGCAGCATTGCCCCCCTATACTTTTGTCTATCTTTGATAGAATAATAAACCTTATCAGAAAAATGAAAAAATTACTTTTCGGCCTGGCCGTTTTATTCAGTGTACAGCTTAATGCTCAAAACCTGAAAACGCCGGCCCCGAGTCCTTCACAAACTATCAAGCAAGACTTTGCCCTTTCAAGCATTGAGATCAACTATTCTCGCCCTTCTATGAAAGGCCGTGACATTTTTGGCAGCCTGGTACCATTCGGTGAAAAATGGAGAACAGGAGCAAACGGAGCCACAACGATCAAGTTTGGTCAGGACGTTAAACTTCAAGGCAAAGACGTAAAAGCAGGGACATATTCTATTATCACTGTTCCAGGTAAAGAAAGTTGGGATGTGATGCTTTGTACGGAAGGTACAAGCGTTTTCAATTTCAAAGATGAGAATGTAGTAACCACAGTTTCCGCTAATGTGGTTAACATGCCTATGGAAATGGAAACTTTCACTATCGTGATCGATAACATGAGCAATACTTCGGCCGATATCAGTTTCCTATGGGACGAAACTGTAGCAATTATGACCGTTACAGCAGATATTGACAGCCAAATCATGTCTCAGATTGACAATGTGATGAACAATGACAATAAGCCTTATTTTGCTGCTGCCAGTTATTATTATGAAAACGGCAAAGACATCAATAAGGCTGTAGAATGGGCCACAAAAGCTGCCGAAGCTCAGCCTACCGCTTACTGGGTACAGCACCTAAAAGCTAAAGCTCTGGCCAAGTCTGGTAATAAAATAGCTGCCACGGCTGCTGCTAAGCTTTCGATGGAATTAGCTGAGAAAGCGGGAAACATGGACTATGTAAGACTAAACAAAGGTCTTTTGGAGAAAATGTAATCCTTCTCAAAAAAATAGAGAAACACCTGCTCAAATGGTCAGGTGTTTTTTTATGCGTAATTTTCGGCCAATGCACCCAAAAAACAAACATAAAGGAGCTTATGATTTGATTGCTTTGCAAAAAGCAATTCCAGAATTGGGTACGCAGATTATTCAATCTCCGGATGGGAGAAAGACAATAGATTTTTCAAACCCTGTTTCGGTAAAATTGCTGAACAAGGCCCTTCTCAAAAAAGACTACCACATCGATTTTTGGGATATCCCTGAAGGTTATTTATGTCCGCCAATTCCCGGCAGAGTGGATTACATTCACCACATGGCTGATGTTGTCAATGAATCATTAAATACTAAAAATAAACATATTATCAACTGCCTGGATATCGGCACCGGAGCCAACTGTATCTACCCTATCCTCGGTTCTCAGGAGTATGGGTGGAAATTTGTGGCGAGTGATATCGACAAGAAGGCTGTAAAAAATGCCCGAGAAATTATTTCAAAAAATGATCTATTAAAGGGTAAAATAGAAATACGTTATCAGGAAAATTCAAGGGATATATTCAGAGGAATAATTCAAGAAGAGGAGTATTACCATCTGACCTTTTGTAACCCGCCATTTTATGAATCTGCAAAGGAAGTGGAGCTTGAGAGCTCAAAAAAAGTTACAAACCTCGGTCTAAAATCAAAGGGAAGAAACTTTGCAGGTCGAAACCATGAACTCTGGCGTAGTGGAGGAGAAAAGAAGTTTATCAATGATATCGCTTTTCAAAGCAAATTCTTCAAAGACCAGGTATTGTGGTTTTCTACCTTAGTCTCCAAAAAAGAGAACCTTAAAGATCTCTACAAAACTCTCAAAAAAGTAGGCGTAAAAGACATCAAAACCATCAATATGCTTTTGGGTAATAAGGTGAGTAGAGTGGTGACTTGGAGGTATTAATCCTCAACTTCAATACTATATCTCTTATGTAATTTGAAGATTACGTCTATGTATTTTGCATTTTATTTTTATGCAAAATGAAAGTTATTAGATTTTTCTACTGAAATTAGTTCAATAAGTAAACAAAATTTTATTCCGTGGATCTAATAACCCTTACCCCGCTTGTTGTATCCTTTCTTGCACTTTTGGTAGCTTTATGGCAAGGATTCATCTCCAAAAGTCAGCTTGAAGAAGCCAAAAGAACTAAAACAGATACTGAAAAGTTGCTCGACGAAATAAAAGCCAAAGTAATTCAAATCCATTCTAACTCTGACGAAACAAGAAGAGATGTAAAAGATCAAATTGGAAAGCTAATCGATAAACAAGACGAAAATTTCAAGGTATTATTGAATGCCCCAAAAGAGAACTCTCAAAATGAAATTATAAAATCCCTTCTACCAAAGATGCTTGAAAACCCTGCAAATCTTGAAAGGATTATGAATGCGGCATTTAACAGTACAAAATAGTTACACCTCCTGCAGCTCTACCAGCTTCCTGTAAACGCCTTTTTCACTTTCTAAAAGTTCTGCGTGATTTCCGCGTTCTATAATCTTGCCGTCCTGAATCACCAGGATTTCATCTGCTGCCTGAATGGTGCTGAGGCGATGGGCTATCACCAAGGTCGTTCTGTTCTCCATGAGATGTGTGAGTGCGTCTTGAACCAGTCTTTCAGATTCGGTATCCAAAGCTGATGTAGCCTCATCTAAAATAAGAATAGGCGGGTTTTGAAGGATAGCTCGGGCTATGGAGATTCGCTGACGCTGACCACCTGAAAGTTTGGTTCCTCTATCACCTATCACGGTTTGGTAACCTCGTGACGTTTCAGATATAAAATCATGGGCATTAGCTATTTTGGCCGCTCTCTCTACTTCTGCTTGGGTAGCCTCTATACCAAAAGTGATATTATTGAAAATGCTGTCATTGAACAGTATGGCCTCCTGAGTCACTATTCCCATTAGCTTACGCAGCGACTTTTGAGAAACACTTTTTAAGCTAACTCCGTCTATGGTGATTTCACCTGAAGTAGGATCATAAAATCTTGGGACAAGATCTGCCAATGTAGACTTCCCTCCTCCTGATGGGCCTACCAAGGCAATAGTCTTGCCCTTGGCTACTTCAAAATTAATATCCTTTAGAACAGGTAAGCCCTGCTCATACTCAAAATTGACATTCTCGAAATTTAAAGAACTCTTGAACGAATCAATGGTGATAGCACCCTCGGCATCAGCGATCTCTGTCTTGAGGTCCATTAACTCTAAAATCCTTTCGCCGGCAGCAATACCTCTTTGCGAAGTAGAAAAAGCCTGTGCAATCTCTTTGGCTGGCCTCACCACCTGAGAAAATAAGGCGATGTAAGCAAGAAAGGTAGAAGCTTCCATTCCTCCTTGCTCGTTTAGTACTAAACTACCCCCAAATAGCAACAGAGAAGCAACCATAGTCACCCCGATGACCTCCGATACCGGATTTGCCAATTCCCTTCTCACGGCATAAGAAAATATCGACCTTTTATATCCTTGGTTTTCATCTTTAAATCTACTACCAACAAAACCTTCTGCCACAAAAGCCTTCACGACTCTCATACCGCCATATACCTCATCCATTACAGAAATCAGGTTTGCCAGCCTGTTTTGACCTTTGCCAGCATCTTGGCGTAGACGTTTGACAATAAACCCAAGAAACCCACCCGTAATCGGTATGACGATCAATGCAAAAAGTGTCAATTTTACCGATAGGTAAAACAAGGCCACTAAATAACCCACAAGCAGCAGTAATTCTTTTATTCCTGCCGAAAACGTATTCCCAATACTGTTTTCTACCTCCTGTACGTCTGTAGTAATTCTAGAAATCAAATTGCCCTTGCGTTCATTCCCGAAAAAGCCCAAATGAAGATTCAGCGATTTATCAAAAATAGCCTGCCTTAAATTGGCTACCATATTGACCTTAAAGCCTTCAAGGAGTCTATTACTTAAGTATCTAAACAGGTTAGTGGTAAAGATGCCAATGATCAGAAAAGCACAGACAAACTGCAAAGCGGCAAACTTGCCTCCGTCAGTGTAATATCCTACGAAGTAATAGTTGAACCATTCAATTGGGTTAATTCCGGTCGGTTTCTGCGTCATTTCACTGATGGCCTCCGGGCCTACCTGACCAAAAAGAACATCCAGCATCGGTTTTATCAATACCAAATTCAGTACCCCGGCCGTTGCAGATATAGCGGAAGTAATCAAAAACGGTATGACGAAATTTCGTAGCCTTCCGGCAAAAGATAATAGCTTAAAATATGTATTCATTCATTCGTCAGGGGAAAAGCCCCTTTACTCAGACAGTATGTCCTTAACGTGTATGTCGATTCGCAAATTTCAGAAAAAGCTTTTACTTTGATTTCATGAACCTCAGATTGTTGACTTTTCTTTGCTTTATCGCCTTGCTTTCGTGCAAAGAACGTCCGTATGAGGTAAAGTCAAAAACGGGAGCCATATATCATTGGAAATCCACCTATAACCCGGATAGCACCAGCCTACAAAAACTAGATGAACTTGGCATTTGTAAACAGTACATTCGGTTTTTTGATATCGACAAGAAGGACGACCAGTTCCCTCAGCCCAAAAGTGTTATCCGTTTTAAACAAAGACCGAGATATACTGTCATTCCGGTAGTTTACCTTACCAATAGAAGTCTTAAAAACCTTAAAACTGAAGAAATCGATAATCTTGCAATGCAAACCGCCGAGAAGGTAACTCAAATTGCAAAGCAAAACGATATCGACATAGAGGCATTGCAGCTTGACTGCGATTGGTCAAAAAGCACCAAAGACGCTTACTTCCAATATCTTCGGACACTGGACAAAACCCTTGATCCGGAAATTGAATTGAGCAGCACTTTACGCCTCCACCAAGTGAAATTTAGAGAGCAGACCGGAGTTCCTCCGGTAGACAGGACCGCTCTCATGCTCTATAATGTGGGGGACTGGACAAATCCTCAGACAGAGAACTCTCTTTTTGATCCACTAATCATAGATCAATATTTATCACGGATACCGGAGTATCCATTACCTATGGATCTGGCCTTGCCTATTTATCAGCAGGCGTTGGTTTACCGCCAGAATAAGCTTTTTACATTCATCAAAAACAAAGATCTCGAGGATATTTCGGAAGAGATCGATCTGAAAATAGCTAAAAATGCCAGCACTTATGTATGTCAGGAAAATGGCCAATACCTGAATAAAAGCTTTAGGAAAGGGGATATTTTCAGATTTGAGAATGTAGAATTTAGAGAGCTTAATCTAGTCAACAGAGCCGTATTACAACGAATCCAAAATGAAGATCTCGACTTGATATTTTATCATTTAGACGAAGGACCTTTAAGCTTATACCGCAAAAAAGAATTTATAGAACTCCTCTATTGATATTCCGTACTTTTGACTGTGCCATTGACACAGCATCACCATGAAAAAGTTAAGACTGAAAAGAATAGCGGCCTGGTTAATTTTATTTTCTTTCGCTTGTGGCCCGAGCCCAGCAGATTTTGAAGAATATTTCTCCGTTTTCAATCCTATAACTGCTGAGAGACCTCAAGCCACAGATTATTACTTCTACACCAATGACTACCTTCACTTCGGCAATGAAAACCCTGATAGTCAAACATTGGCAGATAGCTTAAACCTGGAAAGCTGGTTTCAATTTGCAGAGCAAAAAATCTCAAAAGAAGAATTCAAAGAAGGTTTGTACTCTAACGGCACTGGTCTGAAACTGGCGAACAAACTGCGTTCTTTCGGTTTTAAAGATGCTGCCGATTACGTCCTCATAGCACAGGACATAGACAAAGAGACACAAAAATTCAGCAGCAATTGGGAACCAGCCCCAATGGTGAATGATCAGATGCTGGCTGACCTTAGAGATTACGTTTTGATGAATATCATTTCTACTAAATCTGACTTTATCAAAGAGCGTTACACTTTGCAGGCCATGAAAATTGACGCAAAGCTCAATGACTACGTAGGACTTATTGATGATTATAATACGCTGAATGGTGAGTATAGAACTAAAACATTTATTTCTGAATGGATAGACGCCAGGCTGGCCGGTGCTTACCTCCACATGGGAGATACCGCTAAAGCTGTTCTGGCCTTTGCCAATGTTTTTGAAAAATCACCCACCAGAAGAAACCATGCCGATCTAAGTGTCAGAAGGCTCAGTCTAGAGAATTTCAATCAGGCCATAGAGCTTTCAGAAACCCAAGATGAAAAGGCAGCCGTCTATGCTCTTCAAGCTATCCAGCCCTATCAAGACGGACTTTCTCTGATGGAAAAAATAGTCGGCATAAATCCAAATCATCAGTTGCTTCCACTTATTATGGGGCGTGAAATCAACAAGAACGAAGTTGGTTTTTACGCTGATAAAAACGCTGGTCTATATGGCTATGAAATGGACATTTATGACCTTAGTTACCGCATAGACTCTTCAAAAGTAGCTTTAAGGAAACAAGAAGCACTCTCCTATTTTTCTGAACTTCTGTTTTTTGCGGAAGAACAAATAACACGGTCAAACGATGAACATAAACCGTTTTGGCATATTTCTTCGGCGTATCTGAATTTTATTGCAGAGCAATATCCGGTTGCTGAAAAGCATCTAAATGAAGTTTCAGGTGAGAATGTCTCTTTACAGCGGCAGGCAGAATTTTTAAAAGCTGCAATACTGCTCAAAACAAAAGGTCTGGAGGCAGAAGAAGAACTACTGAATATCGCCACCAACCTTAAAAAGATCAAATCATTTCGAGATAATAACCAATTGGTGTTCTTGGCAAACGAACTGTCTCAGCTTTACACAAACTCAGAAATCAATGCAAATCCCCAAACTGGACTCTTGAGTTCTTGTAAACCTAAAAAGGAGGTTTTCCCGGTATCAAATGTGAAGGCCTTGCTAGCCAAACTCATTGCAGCTGAAGATTCTGAGTACGGAGGATATATGAACAGCTACCACAAAGATGGCCTGATCTATCAACAAGACAGCCAAATGCTAGCTAAGCTCATCCAATTCTTCACTGAAGAAAAAAGTGGAACAGCCGATGAAACTTTAATAAAGCTGGCTGATATATCCCTGGATAATCTTTATCTGGCATACGGCAGAAAACTCATAAGAGAACATGATTATGAAAAAGCATTAGTTGCATTTGAAAAATGTCCTGAAAGTACATTTAATTCAAAGGCTTTTGCGGAGCATTTTGAGCCATATCCAAATCAATACATTGCGTCGCGAGGTAATGAACAGATTGACCTGGTAGCACCTCTGGACTATCTGGAAAAGGTGGTTGCATTTCAAAACCGAGCTGAAAAGAACGAGAATGATGCCGAAGCATGGTATGAATTAGGTCTGGCTGCTTATAATTTCAGCTATTGGGGGAATGCATGGCTATTTTCAGACCGTTTATGGAGTAGTATGGAGATTGAATATGGCCAACCCACAGAAGAAGATTATTTCACAAACACTTTTGCCAAAGACTGCTTTGAGAAGGCCTTGGCCGCAGACCCTTTACCAGAATTAGGAGCTCAAATATGTTATATGGGAGCACTTTGCGAACGTAATCAATACTACATTGCCTATACCAATGGCAAACCTGACACCTATGATGAAAACGTACTCAGCCATTACCGCATAAAAATGGAAACGAGTGTAAAGCCAACATTCAGAAGTTTTTTCAAGAGACTAAAGAATGAATTTGACGAAACAGTATATGAAAGCCAGGTGATCAAAGAGTGTATGAATTATGTGAACTATAAACTGCAATAAAGAACCCTCAAAGCCCCAAATTGATCTATTTCATCCATCAAATGGGCGACTTCCTGCATATCACTTCGTTCTAAAAATTCATTAGTCCTTATATTTGGCAAACGCTAAACTAACCTAAGTTGGGGTTGCTATGTTTTGAGCAATCTCTGATGGCATATTGCCGGAATCTTCAAAACCTAAATTAATTACTTATGAAAAAAGTGCTCAGTGGCTTATTAATAGCCCTGATACCTGCTATTGCAGCTTCGCAAACCCAGGTACTTTCCAGAGACTTATCAGGATGGAAAAATCCTGCCGGAAACTGGAAAATGGTTAGTGAAGCTACAGCTCACCCCTTTAAAGACAATCATCTTTCATTTACTGAAGGAGAAGGCGTTTTAGTTAATATTCACGAACATGGTCTCTATGGTAGTGATTATGAATTGATCTCAGATTTTACACATGGTGACCTCGACATCGCATTTGACTTTATGATGGCCAAGGGCTCAAACTCCGGCATTTATCTGCAAGGCAATTACGAGATTCAATTGCTGGACAGCTGGGGCAAAAAAACACCAAAATATGGTGACTGCGGAGGTATTTATCAAAGATGGGATGAGTCAATGCCCGAAGGTCAAAAAGGCTACGAAGGCTCTGCACCAAGAGTAAATGCTTGCAAAGCACCGGGCTTATGGCAGCATATGGAAATCTCTTTTCAGGCTCCTAAGTTCAATGCCGCTGGAGAGAAAATTGAAAATGCCAAGATGATTTCTATTACATTAAATGGGCAGTTACTACATGAAAATGTAGAATTAACCGGTGTAACTCGTGGCTCTATGACCGAGAAAGAGGTAGCTCTGGGTCCTTTGAGATTTCAAGGAGATCATGGTTCTCTGGCTTTCAGAAATATCGTGATCAATAATTTCGATAAACCAGCGGCTTCTCTTGAAAACCTCAACTATAAGGTTAGCTATTCATCTTACGATCCTGATAAAGACCCACGAAATCTACCAATTGATGAAAGCGGAGAGTTAAAAGAACTCACTTGGGAATTTATGAAGCAGCCAAATGAATATGCTTATACGATTACAGGAGATTTCAATGCCCCAACGGCGGGAAATTACCTTTTTGAAGTATACTCATCTGCCAATAACACACTAAAAATAGATGGCAAAGAAGTTTTGGCTAATAAGTACACGGGGCCAAATGATATGCGTCAAGGTGCTATTGAGCTTACAGCAGGCAAGCACAGTATAGAAATATACAATGCCAAATACGACGCCTGGATGAAGCCAACACTTGGAGTCTTTGTATCAGGACCGGGCTTCAGATCAAAAGCTCTTCATTCTCAAGGTTCTATGCTGGGCAATAAGCCAGCTGACCCTATTTTGATCTTAAATGAAGATTACGGCCATATGCGTAGCTTTATGGATGTGGTTATAGACGGCAAGAAAAGGAGAGTAGTACATGCTATTTCTGTAAGCACTCCAGCAGACATTCACTACACTTATGACTTAGATAAAGGTGCTTTATTCCAAGCCTGGCGAGGAGACTTTCTAAATGCTACACCAATGTGGAATGATCGCGGAGACGGTAGCTCAAGACCTCTTGGTGCTATTTCTGTTTTCAATGATGATGTAACAGTAGCCAATGTATTACCAGCCACATGGCCGGCGGATACTGTTGGCACCAACTTCAAAACTTTGGGATATAAACTTGACGAGCAGAACATCCCGACTTTTGAATACTCTATCTACGGCATGAAGGTCAGTGATAAAATAGTAGTCGTTGATAAACAAAAATTAAATAGAACTCTGACGACGGAAGGACGTAAGAGCTTTGCAGCACGTGTAGCTGTAGGTACTAAAATTGAGAAAATTGATGATGGGCTTTTTGCTATAGATGATAAAGCCTGGTTTATAGAAGTACCCAAAATGAGTGGGAAGGTGGTTAGCCAAAGAAAGAATGCCGGTAAAAGCGAGTTGATCATTGGTGCCGGTGGCGAACTAAACTATAACATCATTTTTTAATCGGTGGCTCGCCACTTGAACGAAAAGAATTAATCGAATGAAGAAGATATTATCAATTTTACTTTGCTCAGTATTCTCCTATGGAGTTTGGGCCCAAGAGTCTCCTAAAGAGGAAGACTTTTATAAAATAGTTACACCGCCTGTTCCTGAAGGAGTTTTACTAGAGGTTGGCGGACTATGTACCTTACCAAACGGTTCCCTTGGTATTTCTACCAGACGTGGAGATATTTTCATTGTAGAAAACCCAACCAGCAGAAGCCCATATTTCAGAAAGTTTGCTTCTGGTTTACATGAAGTTTTAGGCCTTGAATACCTCAACGGCTCACTTTACTGTGCACAGCGTGGTGAGCTTACAAAACTCACAGACACCAATGGAGATGGTAAAGCTGACCATTATGAAACTGTGAGCTCTTGGCCTGTATCTGGCCATTACCACGAATACTCTTTCGGGCCAAAACTGATTCCAGGTGGTGGATTTTTTGTCAGTGGAAATGTAGCCTTCGGGAATGAAGAATGGTGGAGAGGAGAAGCTCGCGTACCGGGTAGAGGAACCATTTTTAAGGTCAATGAAGATGGAACTCGTGAGGAGTTTGCCGCGGGTGTGCGTTCTCCGGCCGGTCTCGGAATGGTAGACGGTGAATTATTCTATACAGATAACCAAGGAGACTGGATGGGTTCAGGAGGTATATGGCATGTTAAAAAAGGAGCCTTCATGGGCCACCCGGCTAGTTTAGCCTGGCTAGGAGAAGATTCCCCAATTGGTATTACAGAAGAACAGTTTTTTGCTGAAAGAGATAACAGAAAAGTGAGAAACGAAGCTGGAGCATATATCAAACCTGAAAACGTGATCAACGAAACACCTGATATGCTTTGGGAGCTGAAAGAGAAATATCCTGCGGTGCAAACTCCGGCAGTTTGGTTACCTCATGGTGTACTCGGGGTTTCTAACTCCGAAATCATTAAGGATGAAACTATGGGAAGCTTCGGACCTTTTGTAAATCAGCTTTTTGTTGGTGACCAGGGTCAATCTAAAATCATGAGAGTTTATCTGGAAAAAATCAATGGCGAATACCAGGGAGCAGCCTGGGACTTCAGAAGTGGTTTCCAGTCTGGCGTAATGCGAATGGACTGGGCCAAAGACGGTTCTCTATTTGTAGGAGAAACCAACAGGGGCTGGGGCTCTGCCGGTGATGCTAATCAAGGTCTTCAAAGATTGGTTTGGAATGGCAAAATGCCTTTTGAGATGCTCACTATTAAAGCCAAACCAGATGGATTTGAAATTGAATTTACTCAGCCGGTTGACAGAAAGTCTGCTGAAGATTTAGCTTCGTACAGCGTATCCAGCTTTAATTATAAGCACCACCCGGTTTACGGTTCTCCTCCCATTTACAGAGAAGACTTACCGGTTAAAGGGGTGAAACTGTCTGCCGATGGCAAGCATCTGAGAATTGTATTGGACGGCTTAAGAGAGTACTTTATTCATGAGCTAAATCTGGATGGTGTAAGAGCTGCTGGTACTTATTATTCGCTGGTTCACCCTACGGTTTATTATACATTAAATAAAATTCCTGCTGGTGAGAAGCTTAGCCAAAGCGAATTAAAGACGACAGACTCAGGTAAAAACAAGCCCAAGTCTGCATCTGCCACTGCCAAAAAAGTTGTTTCGCCTGATGGACCTGGTGGTGCCAAGGCAGCCGCTGTGAGTTTTGATGATGTAAAACCTTTGCTTAGAAAGCATACTTGTCTGGCTTGCCATAATGAAAATAAGAAGGTAGTAGGTCCAGCTTTTAAGGACATTGCAAAGCGTAAATACAGCAACGAGAAAATTGTTGATTTAATTTATAATCCACGGCCGCAAAACTGGCCGGATTATGCCACGCCAATGGCACCAATGCCACACGTACCAAAGGATGATGCTTTGAAAATTGCATCGTATATTAACAGCCTGAAATAATCAAGAAATATACCCTAACGAAATGAAAGCGAATACTTCCAGAAGAAATGCGTTAAAAGCCTTAGGCACTGTAGCTGCTGCAGGATCAGTTTCTGCCAGTGCTATGGCCAAAGAGGCCTTGACTCCAAAATCTGAATTAAAAAACAATATCAAACACTCGGCATGTAGATGGTGTTACAGAACTATCGAATTTGAAGAGTTAGTTATTGAAGCCAAAAAGATTGGTTTACAGTCAATAGAATTGACCGGACCAGAAGAATGGCCGATACTTCAGAAACATGGCATGACCTCCGCTATCGGCTGGGGGGATTGGCCTAAAGGAACAGGACTCACAAATTTCTTTGCAAACACAAAGAATCATGACACTCTGGTAGAATTCTATGAGGAACTGATACCAAAGGCAGCAGAGCATGGTATTACACAGCTCATTTGTTTCTCTGGTAACAGAAACGGAATGAATGATTACGTGGGAATGATGAACTGTGCAGAGGTAATTAGAAGAATTATTCCTACTTGTGAGAAGTACGATGTTATTCTTTCAATGGAACTGCTGAGCTCAAGAGACAGCCACAGAGATTATATGTGTGATCATATAGATTGGGGTGTGTCACTTTGTGAAATGGTTAATTCAGATTATTTCAAATTACTGTATGACATTTTCCATATGCAAAGTATGCATGGAGACCATATCAGAAATATCAGAAAGTATGGTAAGTACATCAGCCATTACCATACTGGCGGAATGCCGGGTAGAAAGGAAATTGACGAAACTCAAGAGATCTATTACCCTGCCGTAATTCAGGCCTTGATAGATTCAGGATACAAGGGCTTCCTGGGTCAAGAGTTTATTCCAACGCCCACAGATAAAGCTGGAATGCTGGCTTCTCTGGAACGCTGCGTTAGAATCTGTGATGTTTAAAAGTATCTAGAAGATAATTGAAACGGGAGGCTTTAGTCTCCCGTTTTTTATTTGAGAACACTGAGTTCTACTCTTCTATTCTGCTCCTGAATAATAGAAATAGGCTTCCGGGGACCAAATCCTTGGACAGTGATTCGTTTCTCCTCTATTCCCAAAGACACTAGATAATTTTTACAAGCCTCAGCTCTCTCTTCAGAGAGTCGCATATTCTCTCTTCTTGAACCTTCTTTTGATGTATGTCCCGCCAATAAAACCTCCACATCAGGATAATCCAGCATAAAGGCATAAACCTCGTGCAAGGCTTCTTTTGAAGGCTCAGTTAAATCCGATTTAGACTGTTCAAACTTGATTGCCTCCAATATCAATGTTTCACCAGGTTCAATATTGTCTTCACCGATAACATACTCTTCTTCAATTCCCTGAGGAGCATATTCTTGTCTAAATGGTAACGTCTGTGCCAGACTGACAAAAAAAGCGTTTGAGGTATGGCTTATCTGAGTAGTACCTATGAGTTGGCTTTCCCGATAAAAGTCAATTGTCTCTTTATATAACCGTTTAGGACTAATATTTAAGCCAAACTCTAATCTACCGGGTCCATTAAATAGCTCAATGTTTTGACCTAAACCGAGCATGATATTATAGTTCTGAGGATTTTCTTTGGTATAGTTGAAGTCCAAACCAGTACCCGATGTATTTACAAAAGGAGAGCTACTCCCGCTTTGCCTTAGAGCTTTCCGGTCACTATTTTTAAATATGGTCGGCTGAAGGCCTCCACCCAGCGTGAAGTATAAATTATAAAATTGAGCCCTGAAACCTAGTCCATAATTCATGTAGGTAAATGTATCATAAAAGCCCCCTACTAGGTTGCCTTTAAACTCATATTCCAAACTAGACTGATACGCCGTCAGTAAATTTACTCTCTCAATTCTGGTGAAAAGCTCAAACCTATCCAGTAATTGATACTCAAGGTCCAAGCTTATTTTATTGGTGGTGTTAAAACTAAAAACCGACTGGCCGTTTGCACCTATAGCTCTTCCGAAGTTGTAAAACTTCCAAAGATACGCCATCCTTTCACTACCATTTTGAACAGTTTGAATACCAGGTGAACGCATTCCTAAACCAAAATGCGGGCTGAGACTGAACCTTGAAGTGGTTAATTGAGAAATAGTGTCAGAGGCAACACATATGAATAACAAAGTCACCAGAAGATTTTTCAACCTATTTCTCCTATTTGTCATTTTATAGTGGGAAATGAATCATAACCTTGGTACCAGCATCTTCAGCCCCTGGGTTTAGATCTTCTATTTTGAAATCTAATTGCGTTCTGTTCAAAACATTATAAATATCTAACCTCTCTTTGGTGATCTTTAAACCTTGAGAAACATATCCCTTATTCACCTTGCTTCGAATACTGTTTGACTTCTCTCTACCCACGCCATCATCTTGCACTGTACAGCAGAGCTTACCTCTATCTAACATAAAGTGTACCTTGAGAAAGCCCTTGTTTTCTTTATAACGCAGACCATGATTTATGGCGTTTTCCACGAAAGGTTGCAGCATCATTCCCGGAATCTCAATCATCATATCGACATCAGATTCCACTTCTATTTTGTAGTCGAATTTGTCCTCAAAACGCATTCGTTCCATCTCAATATAAAGCTTCAAGAGCCTTACCTCTTCACGTAAGCTCACTTTCATATTCCTTGAAGAATCAAGAAATGAACGAATCAAACTCGCGAATTTGCTCATATAGTCATTCGTGGCAATGATATCATTCTTTAAAATGAAACTTTGAATTGAGTTCAAAGCATTGAATATAAAGTGGGGGTTCATCTGCATCTGCAGCGTACGTAGCTCCAGATCGGCTCTGGCCTTTTCGGCCTTCACCACACGTTGGTTAATCTTATTGAGTTTTTCTTCAGCTTCTACTTTTTCTGTTCTATCCAGACCAATACCCAGAAGTAGGTACGGATTCCCCTCATGATCAAAAGCCGTTTTCACTAAATTCTCAACCCACTTCACATCCCCCTCCTTACCTTTGATTCTCACGGTTGCGTTAACGGGCCTTCCAGATGTCCAGTCTGGTTTATAGTAAGGTACAACCCATGAGTCCTCTTCATGGACTATGCTTTCCCAGATATAATTATCCTCCTCCCATTCCTCAAATGAGAACCCGTAAAGATTCTCAAAAGACTTACTGACGAAAAGCGGCTTAAACTCAGGAAGTTTTAAGGCCCAAACAGCCTCATCAAGAGAATCAAGAATATCTCTAACGCTCTTCTCACTTTTCATCAGCTCGTTTTCAGCCATTTTCCTGTAAGTGATGTCCACGTTTGAGCCAAGAATCATTGAAGAACCATCCAGCTCGTTGGTCACCAATTTGACTTGTACAGAAAGCCATTTCTCTTCCCCCCCGCTATCTATCATCCTGAATTCACCTTTGGCGAATCCTTTTGTTTGTATCTCCTGATTTATCCATTCTTCAATATGCTTATCATCAGGGTGGAGAGCCATTGCCCAAATTCTGTAATCTTCATACCAGACTTCTACAGGGTATCCATAGATATCTTCAAATGAATTAGAGATAAACATCGGCTTAAAGTCTGGATATGACAGAGCCCATACAATTTCGTCAAGCGAGTTTAAGATATTACTTAACATCTCTTCACTAGCTCTTATCCTCTGCTCCGATCTGATACTCTCCGTTACATCACGAAGAATTATCATCATTCTCCAAACGCTTCCTGACTCATCATAGAAATAATGAATGATACTGTCTTGCCAGATATACCCTCCAGACTTAAGCAAAGAACGATGCCTTAGATGAATAACATTTTCTTTCTCCAGCCTTCCGGAGAGTAGGGTCTCCTTAATATCGGCTCTGTCATCCGGGTGTATCACCGCCATGTGTTCCTTCAGGGTCATCTCTTTAATTTCCTGAAAGCTGTAACCCAGGATTCTTTCACAGGCGGGAGAATAATAAACCATTTCCTTATCCTCCACGATGATTATACCGTCAGTAGAGTTTTCAGTAATAAACCTGAAACGCTCCTCCATTACCTGAAGCTGGTTTTCAGAGTTGACATCATCTGTCATGTCTCTGACAATAATGACACTTCTCCAGACCCAACCGTCCTCGTTATAGAAGTAGTTAATGATAAGTTTATGCCAGATGTACTTGCCATCCTTATGCTTAAACCTGTAGATTAATTCTACTACCGGCTCTAGTCTCTTTACAGCCGGCCACAATTGTTTCCTGATTTCGTCCCTATCTTCAGGGTGGATTAGCTGGTAAAGATCACCCATAAAAATCTCCTCCATCTCGGCCTGAGTATAACCGATAAGCTTTTCTAATGAGGGTGAATAGTAGGTTATTTTATCATTTTCAGAAATGAAAATGCCATCAGTCGTATGTTCAGCTATAAAACGATACTTCTCTTCATTCTTAACCAGCTGATCATATATTTTATTTCTCTCTGTAACGTCTACACCTATACCAAGAACACCTTTTGATCCATCAGAAAAATTTATGGGAAGTTTAGACCCTAAAAGGCTATGTAATTCACCGGTAGTTTTGTTCTCTTGAGTAACCTCAATCCCCAGAATAGGCTGAGAATCATCAATTATTTTTAAGTCCTCTTCTCTGCATCCTGAACCTCGCCCAACTAACCCCAGCTCTTCATCTGTTTTACCAATTACTTCTACCTCAGAAATCGCACCTATAAACTCTTGTTCCTTTTTATTCGAAATCAATCGTCTAGACTGCTCATCTTTTAGATAAACTACAGCCGGAATATTATCCAAAACCTGCCGAAGAAGGTCCTTTTCATGCTCAATTTTACTCTGTAGTTCTAATTGATAATACTGACCAATGATCATACAAAGAGTATTGGCTACCATTCTTGTAAAGCTAACCTCTTCATTGGTCCATTCACGTTTACTACCGGTATGCTCACAGCACAATACTCCGGTAAATTGACCTGCCAGACGTAAAGGTAAATCGAGCAGAGCCCCTATTTTATTGGGAATGAGATAAGACTCTTTGAAATCACTTAAAACCAAGTCTGTCAAAGCATCTTCTACCTCAATAGAAAGGAAACCAGACTCTATAGCCTCAAAGTATCTTGGTGCCTCTGTTTTAAGAATAAATCCACCTTTGGAATGTGTATCATTAGAGGAAGAATAAAGCTTCTTGAGCTCAATAGCTTCCGTAGTATAATACCAAACGCTCACGCGTTCAATATTCAGAGCCTCGGCCACGGCCTTGGTAAAATACTCAAATACCTCCTCGTAAGAGTTATATTTTTCCAGGTTGATATTAGCAAATTCCCCAAGAATTTTATCAAGGGAACTTAAGGAGGTATTCTTCAAAAAAGATTCAGTTTTGCATCAGCAATTTACTAATTCTTTTTCAATGAAAAGAGCTCAGCATCACGCATTAAACTAGTTCAGAGTGAGTCTAAACTAAATCGATTGCACGTTCGGCAGCCTTGGTTTCTTTCCAGTCTTTCCACTTGGCCCCAAGCATCTTGGTCATGCCCCTATCTACCAATTGATGACGCACCAAATTGTATCCACCTTTCACAAAAGTAAAGATAGAGTCATTTGCTCTAAGGGCTAAACTATAACCTCCATCTACATACCTGATATGATGCCACCATAATGATGGAATAAAGGCAGTTTCACCGTGCCCAAAAGTGGCCTCATAACCTGTTAGATTCTGAGCAGCCGGGAATTTATCAAAATCAGGGTTTTCCGGATCAAAATGACTCATCACCGTGTATGGGTGGTGATATAGCTTTTTACTCTGCTCCGGCCCAAAAAGAATTATTTTTTTACGCGTTTGAAACTGTGTCAAAAAGACATTTGAACAGTCCATATCATAATGAAGATTTGTTATGGAATCTTTACCTCCAAAAAACATAAACTTATAGCTCTTGATGAATCCATCCATAATCGTAGGATATTGAATATCATTCGCCAGTTCAGGTACTTTTTTAAAGATATCGAACAGGAAGATTCTAAGATCTATCGGCTCATTGCTTTCTACCAGATCCAGGTAATCACCAAACTTCATCGTTTTAGCGATTTTGAAATATTTATCAGGATCATGATAATGTTTGTCTATCAAAGGAACATCTATTTGACCATGTGTTTTCCTTAGCCATTCAAATGTCCACTTATCTCTTGCTGGCCAGTCCTTTATAAGATCTGTAAAAATTACAGGTTTCTTTGGTTTCAAATAGCTTTCTATAAATTCTTCCCTGCTAAGGTTAGTTCTTCTATCTATCGGTTTTAATTCCATAGCTTCACCGTTTGCGTGTTAAACTATAACTTGTGTTTTATCGTTCTTTTTAAAAGCTTAATACGTAAAATTTAGTTTACATATTGCCTTATTTTATTTTGCAATTATCTAATAATCACGAAGCAAAATAAGTGGATTTTAAGTTTACTCAGATTACCCAAAGAAAATTTTTTATATGACTAAAATCATAAATAGAATTTTAATCATCATTGTCATCTGTATGGGCTCGTTTTTCGCCTTTTCTTATGTCAAAGGTATGTTAAAAAATCCTTTTGGTGTAAAGACCATCGAAACCACCCATTCCCTCATTCTGGAGAAAACAAAAACTCTGGGAAACCTGGAGCTGGTTAGCTATTACTATAAGGACATATTAGACCAGAAAATCACCAGAGATTACCTACCTGACCCTCGTGCACTTCTCATTGTATACGGTGAGGCTACCGGATGCGTTAATCTTACTAAAATTCAGGATAATAACATTGAGGTCACTAATGAGTATGTGTTCATAAAGTTACCAAAACCCTTTTTATGTCAATATAAGATTGACCATTCAAAGTCAACCATTTATGATACGCAATACGCCTTCATGAATGAAGCCTTATTGCTAGAAGAAGCCTATAAATCTGCCGAATTGAAGTTAAAAGAAACCGCCATACAGTCTGGTATTCTAAAGCAGACAGAAGATAATGCCCGAAACATGCTCATTCCTATTTTTGAAAACATAAGTGGAAAGAAAGTCAGTCTGGAGTTTGAGTAAATCAAGCAAATCCTGCCGTAAATCAGGCTTACAAATCAAAAAGGTAGCCATTTTGACCGTTTTTCAATTAGAGCATCATTGTTGTACTCAGAAAGGAGTAAATAAGTAAATTTGCATTCGCAAAAGATTGAAAAGAACTAGATTCAAATAAATGTTAGACTTTATAACCAAAGGAATTTCGAAGGTTTTCGGAACAAAGTCAGATAGAGATATCAAAGAATTGACTCCATTTGTAAACGCTACAAATGAAGAGTTTGAGAAATTACAGACTTTATCAAACGACGAATTCAGAGCTAAAACCACTGAACTTAAAGAATACATCAAAAGCTCTTTACAATCTATCACTGCCCAGATTGAGGAATTAAAGGAGAGAGCAGAGTCAGACGAGTCACTGTCTATCGATGATAAAGAAGCCATCTTCAAACAAATAGATGAGTTAACTGAGCAAGAGGACGAAGAGCTTGAAGGTGTTTTGATTGAAATACTTCCGAAGGCCTTCGGTATTGTAAAAGAAACCGCCAGGAGATTTAAAGACAATGACTCTTTGACAGTTACTGCTTCTCACCTTGACCGTGAGCTGGCCATGAAGAAAGGGCATATCACTATTGACGGAGATAAAGCCATCTGGAACAGTGAGTGGGAAGCGGCAGGCAACCTTATTAAGTGGGACATGCTTCATTATGATGTTCAGATCATTGGTGGTGCAGCACTGCACAAAGGGAAAATTGCCGAAATGCAAACAGGTGAAGGTAAAACACTTGTGGCTACTTTCCCAGCATTCTTAAATGCCATTGCTGGCAAAGGAGTACACTTGGTGACGGTGAATGACTACCTGGCAAGACGTGACTCAGAGTGGATGGCACCAATATTTGAGTTCCATGGTCTTACTTGTGACTGTATTGATAAATATCCGGCAAACTCAGAAGCCAGACGTGCCGCATATAACGCAGACATCTGTTATGGAACCAATAATGAATATGGTTTCGACTACCTGCGAGATAACATGGTAACTAACCCGAAAGAGTTGGTTCAAAGAAAACACCACTTCGCCATGATAGATGAGGTGGATTCTGTGTTAATTGATGACGCTCGTACACCACTGATTATTAGTGGACCTATGGCCAAAAAGGGAGATGAAGCCCTTTATAACTCGCTAAAGCCTAGAATAGCTCAGATCGTTGAGGTTCAGAAAAACATGACCAACAATTATCTGAACGAAGCCAAAAAGCTCATTAAGGCAGGTGACACTAAAGATGGTGGACTTTCACTATTCAGAGCATACAGAGGTATGCCAAAGGCAAAACCACTGATCAAATACCTCTCAGAAACGGGCATCAAAAAGACTTTATTAGAAACAGAGGCCATTTATATTGCAGAAAACAATAAGCTCATGCCTCAGGCAGATGAGCCTTTGTACTATACTATTGATGAGAAAAACAACTCCATTGAGTTAACAGATAAAGGTATTGACTTCCTTACAGGGCAAGATGAAGATCAAAACTTCTTTGTGATGCCGGACCTTTCCATTGATATGGATCAGATAGAAAAATCTACGGAACTATCTGAGCAGGACAAAATCCTAAAGAAAGACGAGCTTATCAGAGACTACGCTACTAAAGCTGAGCGTATTCATGCCGTCAATCAACTTCTGAAATCTTACTGTCTGTTTGAAAAAGACGTTGATTATGTGATCATCGATGGTAAAGTAAAGATTGTAGATGAACAGACCGGCCGTGTAATGGATGGCAGAAGATGGTCTGATGGTCTGCACCAGGCTGTAGAGGCTAAGGAGAATGTGAAGATTGAGGACTCAACTCAAACCTACGCTACTATTACGCTTCAGAATTACTTCAGAATGTACCATAAACTAGCAGGTATGACGGGTACTGCCGAAACCGAAGCTGGTGAATTCTGGAAAATCTACAAATTAGACGTAATGTCTATTCCTACCAACCGACCGGTGGTTCGTGAAGACCTAGAAGATAAAGTTTACAAAACAGTTCGTGAGAAATACAATGCAGTAGCCGAAGAGGTGAATGTATTGACACAGGCCGGCAGACCTGTTCTGGTTGGTACTACTTCTGTAGAAAACTCGGAGATCATCAGTAAGATGTTGAGCATCCGAAAAATTCAACACCAAGTACTAAACGCCAAACAACACGCTCGTGAGGCTGATATCGTGGCCGAAGCCGGAAAGCCAGGAGCCGTAACTATTGCCACCAACATGGCTGGTAGAGGTACTGATATTAAACTTACACCTGAAAGTAAGCAAGCTGGTGGCTTAGCCATTATAGGTACTGAGCGTCATGAATCAAGACGTGTAGACAGACAGCTAAGAGGTAGAGCTGGTAGACAAGGAGACCCGGGTTCTTCTCAATTCTTTGTGAGTTTGGAGGATAGCCTTATGCGATTATTCTTCTCTGACCGTACGGCCAAAATAATGGATAGATTGGGCATGGAAGAAGGTGAAGTAATTCAGCACTCCATGATTACCAACTCTATCGAGAGAGCTCAAAGAAAAGTTGAAGAAAACAACTTCGGCATGCGTAAGCGACTCATCGAATATGATGATGTGATGAATGTGCAGCGTGATACCATATATAAGAGACGTAAAAATGCCCTTTATGGAGACCGCCTTAGCCTGGACATTGCTAACGTTTTATATGATACTTGCCATTCTGTTTTGGCTAATGCTGGAAATAATTATGACGAGTTTGAGCTACGCTCAATGCAAAACTTAGGTTTTAAACCAGAAATTAGCCCGGAAGAATTTGCCAAAGGTGGAGCCCATTTAGAGTCAAAATTCTATGATTTGGCTCAAGCCCATTATGATCAAAAGAACAAGGCTCTTGTTGAGAAAACCATCCCGGTTCTGAACAAAGTTCTTGCTGACAGAAATGCCCTTAAAAACGAGCCATTCATGGCCGTGGTTGGTGATGGCACCAAGAACATTGGTGTTTTCTGCGATATGCAAAAGACAGTTGATTCAAACGGCAAAGACCTTATCAAAGAAATGGAGAAATCGATATCACTAGGAGTTATTGACCAGCAATGGAAAGAACACCTTCGAGATATGGATGACCTGAAGCAATCTGTACAGAATGCATCTTACGAACAGAAAGATCCATTATTGATCTACAAGTTTGAAGCGGTGGAATTATTCCAGAATTTCCTAACTAAAGTAAATGCCGAAATGGTTTCTTTCTTAATGAAAGCAGGAATTGTGGAAATGCGTTTCCAGCAGGTAGCCCCACCAAAAGATGACAAGCCTAAACTTTCTACCAATAGAAAAGAAGGTGACTCGGAAGGCGGCTCTGCCCCGGTTACACCTGCTAAATCACAAAAGGTTGCAAATAGAAACCAGCGTGTCAGCGTACAATATAGAGATGGCTCTGTAAAACGAGATGTCAAATACAAGCATGTAGAAGAAGATGTGGCTAGCGGTAATGCAGTTTTAGTAGACTAGAAAATATGTCAAATACCAAAAAAGTTATTTGGATAACGGGGGCCTCTTCAGGAATTGGAGAGGCCACTGCATATCAATTCGCCTCTAAAGGCTACAGATTGGTACTTTCAGCCAGAAGAGAAAGTGAGCTTAACCGCGTAAAAGCAAACACTGGTTTAAACCCTGAAGAAGTTCTGGTCCTTCCAATGGATATGGAAGACATGGATAGTTTTGCGTCCAAGACAAACCAGGTTCTTCAGCATTTCGGTCAAATCGACATCCTATATAATAACGCAGGTATTTCTCAAAGAAGCTTCGTCCTTGATACAGACCTCAGTGTATATGAAAGAATCATTAAGCTGGACCTTTTAAGTGTAATTGCACTTACCAAAGCAGTTCTGCCACATATGATTTCTAGAAAAACAGGTAACATAGCTGTGACCAGTAGTGTTGCCGGCAAAGTAGCTACACCGGGCAGGTCTGGTTATGCGGCCGCAAAATTTGGACTCCATGGATTTTTTGATGCTCTCAGGGCTGAGGTATATTCAAGTAATATAGGGGTAAGCGTAATTTGCCCGGGCTACATAAATACTGACATTTCTAAGAATGCCCTATCTTCAGATGGCTCCAAATATGGCAAAATGGACAATAATCAGCTTCAAGGGATGAGTGTGGAGAAATGTGCACAAAAAATATACACTGCAATCACAAGAAATAAAGCTGAAGTTTACATTGGAGGTAAGGAAATTTTAGGCGTATATCTTAAACGTTTTTTACCTTCCCTACTTAACAAAATAATTCTAAAGCAGGCACCCAAATAGCAAGCTATTATTTTGCGGCATACTTAGTCAGTATGCATACATACTCTTTCCTTTTTCCTACATATCATTGCACTATTCTAAGATCAATAGAACATTTTTGAGATTTCAACACCGACTTATTTAACATTTTTTAAATTCGAATCTTCTAAACAATTAAAAACCTTTAAAAACAAACTGTATGAAGAATTTTCTACTAACCTTCAGCATGGTATTGTTAGGCCTTGTCGGCTACTCACAATCTGTGCAGGTAACAGGAAAAGTAACATCAGCAGATGACGGACTTAGTCTGCCAGGTGTTTCAATCGCAATTCAAGGTACAACTCAAGGTACCTCAACGGACGCTGAAGGTGCTTACGCCTTAAACGCATCTAAGGGTGATGTGCTTGTTTTCTCATTTGTGGGTATGCAAACTCAGAGTGTGGAAGTTGGCAATCAATCTGTGATCAATGTATCGATGCTTTCTGACGCTAGCCAACTTTCTGAAGTTGTGGTAACAGCCCTTGGTGTTTCTAGAGAAGCAAAAAGCCTTGGTTATGCTGTGACGAACATCGGCGGAGATGACGTTAGTCAGGCAAAAGAAACAAACATTGTTAACGCACTATCTGGTAGAATCGCAGGTGTGCAGATCCAGGGTGCTCCTTCATCTCTAGGTGGTTCATCAAGAATTACCATTAGAGGTTCGAACTCATTCCTAGGTAACAACCAACCATTATTCGTTGTTGATGGTATTCCAATCAGTAACAACAGTTTAACTAGCTCAGGACAGCAACGTGGTTTTGGTGGTGCTGTGGCTTATGACTATGGTAACGCTGCTCAGGATATTGACCCTGAAAGTATCGCAAACGTAACTGTATTGAAAGGTGCTGCTGCAACTGCTCTTTACGGTCAAAGAGGTGCAAACGGTGTAATCCAGATTACTACTAAAAATGGTGGTAAAGGAAAAGGTATTGGTGTAGAGGTTTCTAACCAAATGAACTATGACCAAGTAAGAAACTTAATTCCTCACCAACAACAATATGGTGGTGGTGATATCGCTAGTACTCCTTCTGGATTCTACGAATTCACTCAGGATGGCACTCAATACTTGGCTCCGGCTTACGGTAAAGATGGTGCTTGGGGTCCAGCGTACGACGCTAGCAAACTTGTAAGACACTGGGATTCTTGGGATCCTAACGCATCTAACTACAAAGAGACAAGACCATGGACAGCTCCTTCTGTTCCTTACGATAACTACTTCCAAACTGGTGTTACTCGTACTACAAACCTTGCTCTAACAGGTGCTAATGATAAAGGTAACTTCAGATTAGGTTACACAAACCTTGACGGTACTGGTACAATGCCTAATGGTTTCTTAGATCGTAACACTTTCACTGTGAAAAGTGGTTACAACCTTTCTCCGAAACTTACAGTAGAAATGAACGGTAGCTACATTCAAACGAATGGTAAAGGCCGTAACATTACAGGTTACAACAACGGTAACCCTATGCAAGCGTTCACTCAGTGGTGGCAAACTCAACTTGACGTAGATAGATTAAGAAACTCAACAATGGTTGATGGTTCTCAATATACTTGGAACTCTAAAGGTCTTGTACTAGATGGTAATAACAACCTTCTAAGATACGACCCAACTCCAAACTACTTCGATAACCCTTTCTGGGCTAGAGAAAACTACTTACAGGAAGATACTAGAAAAAGATTACTAGGTGGTGCTAACATCAATTATAATATCGGTGGTGGTTTCAGTGCTTCAGCTAGAATTGGTACTGACTTCTACAACACATTCGATATAGCTGGTATTCCTGATGAGTCTGTTGAGACTTCTCTTTACCAAGAGCGTAACATTAGCTTCGGTGAAACAAACATGGAAGCAAGAATTACCTACGACAAGCAAATCAATGATAAGTTCTCTGTATTAGCATTTGTTGGTGGTAACAGAATGAGACAATCTAACAGATCTACGACTATCTCTACTAACGGTGGTCTACTTCTTGATGGTTTCTATAACTTATCAAACAGTTCAGCTGCTCCTATCATTACTACATATGAAAGTAACTGGGGTATCAATAGTGTGTTCGGTTCTGCTTCATTCGGATATGATGATTGGTTATATGTAGACCTTACAGCTCGTAACGACTGGTCTTCAACACTTCCTGCCGGAGCTAACAGTTACTTCTACCCTGCTGTAACGGCAAGTGCTGTTCTTTCTGACCTATTAGGTTTGAACTACAACAAAGTATCTTTCTTGAAAGTTAGAGCTTCATATGCAAACGCTGGTAACGATGCTGACACTTACCGTCTAGCTGACGTATTCTCTCCGCAAACTCCAAACTTTGCCGGACTACCACGTTATGCAGTGCCTAACTCTCAAAACAATCCAAACTTGAAGCCTGAGTTTACTACAGAGGTTGAATTTGGTTTGGAAGCGAAATTCCTAAGCAATAGATTAGGTATTGACGTTGCATACTTTGACAGATCAACTGTTGATCAAATCTTCAACGTACCTTCTTCTTCTGCCACTGGTTATACTTCAAGATTATTGAACGCCGGTGAAATGAGAAACTCTGGTCTTGAATTGACATTGAGTGCTACTCCTGTTGAAACTAAGGACTTTAGCTGGGACTTAGGATTCAACTTCACGAAACTTAATAACGAAGTTGTTTCTCTTGCAGATGGTGTAGAAAGTATCAACTTGGGAGCTACTTGGGCTGCTGACCTTCGTGTTCAACAAGGTGTTAAGTACATGGCTCTATTTGGTCAGGATTATGTATATGATGACAACGGTAACAGAGTTGTTGGTGAAAACGGTGCTTACTTATTCACTTCTGATAGAGTTTATTTAGGTTCTGCTCTTGCAGACTACGTTGGTGGCTTTAACACAAGCTTTGCTTACAAAAACCTAAGACTAAGCGGTCTATTTGATTACCAATTTGGTGGTATCATGCACTCTACTTCACTCCAGTGGTCTAAGTACTCTGGTATGCACCCTGAAACTGTAGAATACCAAGGTCAAACTGGTATCCGTGAAAATGGAATGGTATTAGAAGGTGTTAAAGAAGACGGTACTCCTAACGATATCGCTATCGATCCTCAGTACTACTACCAAGTTTACTGGAACAGAGCTGCTCCTAACGTATTCAGCACTGACTTCGTGAAACTAAGAGAATTGAGACTTGCATATACAGTACCTAACAAGGTTCTTAAGAATGCATTCATCAGAGACCTTACGTTTAGCGTATTAGGTAGAAACCTTGCTCTATTACACTCTAAAGTTCCTTACCTAGATCCTCAAGTGATCACTGGTACTGGTAACAGACAAGGTCTTGAGAACGCACAAGTTCCTCCAACTCGTTCTCTTGGATTTAACGTTTCATTCAAACTTTAATCAACTAACAGAAACTTAATAATGAAATCAATATTTAAAAATAAGTGGCTATTGTCTGCGGCTCTGGTTTCTGCAACCATGGTTGGTTGTGATGACTTAACAGAGATCAACATTGACCCGAACAGCCCAACTTCAGTTCCAGCTTCAAACCTGGTAACTCAAGGTGAATATGCTTTGTACAATACAGTTCACGGCCGTGGTCTTAACGGTGAGTGGGGTCTTTTAATGACTCAACAGTGGTCTCAAAATGAGTACGCTGAAGATTCAAGATACGTAGCAACGTCATCATCTTTTGACGGTACTTGGAGTTCATTCTACACTGGTGTGTTAAATGAATTGAAAACAGCTCAGAGACTTATCGAAGCTGATGAGAACGTACCTGGTCCGATTAAAACGAATCAGCTAGCTATTTTGGATATCATCATTTCTGACGCGTTCCATACGATGACAGATATGTGGGGTGATATTCCTTACACTGAAGCGATAAGCACAGATTTCCCGAATCCTTCTTATGATTCTCAAAGTGCTATTTATGCTGACTTACTAGCTACAGTAGACGCTGCAGTATCTAGCCTGAACGCAAGTTCTTCTTCTTTCTCTAGTGGCGATATCATCTATAACGGTGATGTAACTTCTTGGAAGAAAGCTGGTGCTTCTCTTCTAATGAGAATGGCAATGAGAGTTGCTGATGTTGACAACGGTCTAGCTGCACAGTACGTGCAAAAAGCTGCTGGTTACGGTGTAATCACTGATAATAGTGAAAACGCAATATTCTCTTTTGACGGATCAGATCCAACCCTATCTAATCCATTATGGATTGATATGGCTATCAATAACAGAGATGACTTTGCAGTTTCTGATGTATTAGTTGATAACCTTGAAGGTGATCCTAGACTAGCTGTATATGCTAAAGTTAACGCTGAAGGTATTATCAGAGGTCTTCCTTATGGTCTAACTGATGCTGAAGCTTTCGCTCTTAAGAGTGTAACTTCAAGACCATCTGACCTGGTAAGATCTCCGGATGCTCCTCACGTAATTATTGATGCTGCTGAAGTTTACTTCTTAACTGCTGAGGCAATTGAAAGAGGTTACCTTTCAGGTGATGCTGCTGCTGCTTACGCTGCTGGTATCGAAGCTTCAATGAACTACTGGGGTATCACTGACGGTATCGCTGACTACGTAGCTGCACATCCTTACGATTCTGCTAACTGGAAAGAGTCTCTAGGTATGCAGAAGTGGATTGCGTTCTACGCAAACGGTGTTCAAGGATGGGCTGAATGGAGAAGATTAGATTATCCTGTATTAGCTGTTCCAGCTGCTGCAGCTAATCCAACAATCCCTACAAGACTTCCTTACCCAATCTCTGAGGATACCAACAATGGTAGCCAATTAGACGCAGTAACTACTAACATCAACGACATCAGCTCTAAGCTGTGGTGGGATGTTAACTAAGATAAAGATTTAAGTCTTACAAAAAAGAGCGACCAATTGGTCGCTCTTTTTGTTTTGAATTGAACATAAAACACAAAACAAAGGTTAATAAGGACATAAAATAGTACACATGGGTCGTAGCCTGTTCATCACCCTTTTTTTAGGACTTTTTGTATTAGCAGATGTATACATATATGCCGCCATTCGTCAATTAACAAAAGCTTGGTCCGCATCAGCTCAAAGAACGACAGCAATTATTTACTGGGCCGTACCTATAGTCTGTATCCTAATTTTTGTACTTACCTTTTTTGTACTAAACGATAGGCTTCCGTTTAAGCTCCGCAATTTCCTTGCATCGTTCATATTTATCATATATCTCTCAAAGCTCCTTACTGCAGCCTTATTAATAGTTGGTGATATCATCAAGTACGTAAAAGCCGGCTATCATTATTTGCTTTCTAAAATTGATAGTACTCCAGAAACTACAGTAGATAATAGTTCAAAAATTACACGTTCAGAGTTCATCACTAAAACAGCTCTAACACTGGGAGCAGCCCACATCGGAGCCATGAGTTATGGCATTATTTCCGGAGCTCATGATTATAGAATTAGAAGAGTACCTTTAAAACTAAATAATCTCCCTCAAAAATTTCATGGATTGAAACTCGCTCAAATATCTGATATCCACAGTGGTAGTTTTTTTAATAAAACAGCTGTTTCTGGAGGTATTGATATGCTGTTAGGAGAAAAACCAGATTTAGTTTTTTTTACAGGCGACTTGGTCAACAATAAAGCAGAAGAACTAAGCGATTATTTTGACGTATTTAAAAGAATACAGGCTCCTCTCGGAGTATATTCAACCTTGGGAAACCATGATTACGGAGACTACACTAGTTGGTCATCACCTCAAGAAAAGCAACTCAATCTTGAGACCTTAAAAGAGGGTCATAAGTTAATGGGATGGAATCTCATGATGGATGAACACAAAAGACTTAAAGTAGAAGGTGAAGAAATCGGTATCGTAGGAATTCAGAATTGGGGACAAGGTTTTCATCAATATGGAGATTTGAAAAAAGCTTTGACAAACACCGATGACCTTCCGGTTAAACTATTACTTTCTCATGATCCTTCACATTGGAGAGCACAGGTTCTAGGCCAATCTCAAGTAGATGTTTCATTTGCCGGACATACCCATGGAATGCAATATGGTGTAGAAGTTGGGCCTATTAAATGGAGTCCGGTGCAATGGCGATATAAAGAATGGGCAGGCCTATATCAAGAAGGCAATCAGCAACTATACGTCAACAGAGGATATGGCTATCTAGGCTATCCTGGAAGACTCGGTATACTTCCTGAGATTACGATCTTCGAACTCCAAAAAGTCTAGGATGTCAAAAATTGGTCTGTTACGATACCGATTGGAAGCATTTAAAACTCTCCAATTGGCAATCCCAATTGTATCTGCTCAACTAGGCGTGGTTCTAATGGGAGTATCGGATAATATAATGATAGGGAGAATGCTGGGACCGGAGCCTCTCGCGGCATCAGGTCTAGCTCATTCAGTTAGCTTTCTATTTTCATCAATAGCGGTAGGCGGTCTATCAGTTATTAGTCCTATCATTGCTAAATACCATGCGTTAAAAGATGATTATAATTTAGAAAGAACCTACCTATCCGGAATAAAAACGACACATTGGTTAGTACTTCTCTTTCTTTTCGTGACTGCCATTTTATATTTCAATTTTCAAGTTTTACAACAAACGGAAGTTATAACATCTCTGGCAACACCATTTTATCTTATAATCAGCATCGCCAAAGTTCCCTTATTCTATTTCTTGACACATAAACAAGTACTTGATGGACTCAGTAAGCCTAAGGTCTCCATGTATATTACTTTTGCGGCATTGCTGCTAAATATTATCCTCAATTCTATCCTTATAAAAGTAATTGGACTTAATGGTGCCGCTTATTCTACATTAGGCGTTCGCGTTGCCATGCTTCTTATAGTTCTGGTTTATTTTAACCAAAGACAATTATGGAATAAGGTCAAAACAGAGATGAGTAATCTTACTCAGGAAACTTTAAAATTATTCAAGCTATGTATTCCGGGAGGTCTCCAGTTTTTCTTTGAAATAGGTGCATTTTCTGCTGCTCTTATTATGATGGGCTGGTTAGGAGAAACTGCCATGGCCGCTCATCAAATTGCCATAAATATTGCAGCAACTACATATATGATGGCCACCGGAATAGCATATGCAGGAAGCATTAGGGTTGGAGATGCCCTAGGACTTGAAAACTTTCAAAGAATTAGACTTTCAGCAAATACGGCTTACATCCTTGTATTCATATTTATGAGCATTACCATGCTCGCCATTCTTCTATTTAAGAAAACCCTCATTGGTTTTTATATTGATGATCCTTCAGTTATAGAGATTGCATCTGGTCTACTGGTCATTGCAGCAGTATTTCAGCTTTCAGATGGAATACAAGCTGTGGCCTTAGGAAATTTAAGGGGAATCTCAGACGTTAAAATACCAGCCATAATAACATTTATAGCTTACTGGGTAATTTCATTACCATTAGGTTATCTTTTAACCTTTACATTTGAAATAGGGCCAAAAGGAATTTGGTACGGTTTGCTAAGTGGACTTACTATAGCAGCTATCTTTTTAACAATTCGATTTTATGGTATACAGAAAATCCGTTGGTAGATCAGAGCCACCAACGGATGTTTATCAAACCCTTAACCATTTATTTCACGCTCTTTGTCATCTGGATATTCAGAATCAGTTTGACCTCATCACTCACTACTACTCCACCTGCCTCGGTTACGCCATTCCAAGTGAGTCCAAACTCCTTTCTATTGATTTTACCAGTCAGATCAAAACCCATTTTTTCGTTTCCATAGAAATCGGTCATTTGACCTCCGTATTCTACATCCAAAACTACAGGTTTGGTAATATCTCTAATCGTTAAATCACCACTCAGTTTATATTCATTGTCTGACCCTGATTTTTTTAATTCTTTTGACTTAAATGCCAATTGAGGAAATTCCTCTGCATTGAAAAAGTCATTTGATTTTAAATGATTATCTCGATCTTCATTACCCGTGCTGATAGAGTTTATTTGAGCCGTAAACTCAACATTCGCTTTTTCAAGATCATCGCCCTCTACATCAAGAGAAGCATCAAAATCTTTAAAATCACCTGTTACCGTAGAGATCATTAGGTGTTTTACTTTAAACTGCACATCAGAGTGCAAGGCATCTACTTTCCAATTTGACATTTTAATTGTATTTACATTGTATGTTGTTACATATGTCTAACTAAAAAGAAAGACTACTAGTTCAGTAGTCTTTAAAAAAATTTAGTTCCTATAATTTGAGATGTGTTCTCTGATCTTTGAAATTCTATTTGCCGGGCTAGGATGAGAGCTCATAAATTCATCTCTATTCATATCACCCCCACTAGCCTCTGCAAGAATTTCCATAACCTCAATCATGGCTTCAGGTTCATAACCTGATTTCATTAGATACAGAACTCCAAACTCATCACTTTCCAATTCATCATCTCTGCCGAACTTCATCATTTTAATTTGAGCCACGTAATTAGCCACCTGAGAAGTACCGTAACTCCCACTGGCCGCCGTAGCAGCACCAGCCAAGCCTTGGAAAAACTCTCCTTTAGCCATTTGCTGGGCTGAATGCCTATGCACAACATGCCCAATTTCATGTCCCAATACCCCGGCTAACTGATCTTCATTTTGAAGACGGCTTAGTAAACCAGCCGTAATAAAAATCTGTCCGCCGGGAAGGGCAAAAGCGTTTACTGTTTGACCATCTCTTAAAACATGAAAATCAAATTGATAGGGATTGGAAACACCCTGAGCAGCCAAATCACTATTGAAGTTTCTAACAAGCTTATTACCCACACCCTTTATTTGATTCTGTAATTTATTATCAGGGTAAAGACCACCATATTCCTGAGCCATTTGAGGGGCAGATTGTAATCCCATGGCCACTTCCTGTTCTGGGCTCATGCCTACTTGCTGCTTTTCACCGGTCACAGGATTTACCTGCGTTTTCCCGTAATAACTTATCAAGGCTATACCGGCCATTACAAGACCGAGTATAATTCTCATTTTTAAACCGGAAGATCGTCTCATTGTTTATGGGGCTTAGTTTTTGGGGTTCTTGTTCAGTGTTTACAAAAATATCAATATTTAATGAGATTTTTTATTTCTCATCAAATGGTGTTAAACAGTCTTCTACATAAGTTTTGACACAAATAATTTAAACTCTTAAAAAATAGTCATGTCTTTCAAGCTTGTAGTAAACTGAAATATGCCATAACTTTGAAATAACTGAAAGCCATGCCAAAAAGTAAAAAGCATAACCGAATCTAGAACCTTGTAAACTTCAAAAAATGACTGATATAGAACTAAGACAAACAGAACCGTTGCTGATTGATGATCCGAGCAGATTTGTCATATTTCCTATTAAACATCACGATATCTGGCAATTTTATAAAAATTCCGAAGCATGCTTCTGGACTGCTGAAGAGCTAGATCTGGCTCAGGACCTAACAGACTGGGAGCAGCTAAATGACGGTGAAAGACATTTCATTTCACACGTCTTGGCCTTCTTTGCTGCCTCTGATGGTATTGTAAATGAAAACCTTGCGGTAGACTTTATTTCTGGTGTACAATATGCCGAAGCAAAATGTTTTTATGGCTTCCAGATTGCTATTGAAAATATACATGCGGAGGTTTACTCTCTATTGATAGATACGTATATCAAAGACTCCGAAGAGAGAGATAAACTACTCAATGCCGTAGAGCATATTCCGTGCGTGCAAAAGAAAGCAGATTGGGCCATGCGTTGGATAGAAAATGGCAACTTCATTGAAAGACTAATCGCATTTGCAGCCGTAGAAGGTATTTTCTTCTCAGGCTCTTTCTGTTCAATTTTCTGGCTTAAAAAGAGAGGTTTAATGCCTGGTCTTTCCTTCTCAAATGAATTGATTTCAAGAGATGAAGGAATGCACAGAGATTTCGCATGTTTACTGTACACAGACCATATTCAAAATAAACTTCCTGAAGAAGATATCTACAAAATCATTCAGGATGCAGTAGAGATTGAAAAAGAATTTGTTACCGATGCATTACCAGTATCATTGATAGGTATGAATTCAGATCTCATGTGTCAGTATATTGAATTTGTGGCAGATCACTTACTTGAACAGTTAAATCTTAAGAAGGTTTATAACGCCGCCAATCCATTTGATTTCATGGAACTGATCTCACTTCAGGGCAAAACAAACTTCTTTGAAAAAAGAGTGGGTGATTATCAAAAAGCCGGTGTTACTTCTTCAAAAGAAGACAATACATTCAGTCTTGACGAAGACTTTTAGGACTGATATAAATCTATTAGAAAGGGGCGGTATATACCGTCCCTTTTTTGTACCCCATTAATCTAAAATTTACAGGAGAACTTCTAAGTCAATTTGGGAATAAGTCAAATTTCCATATGTTTAGTCCTATATTTACGGCTAAATAACTACTCCTGAGTAGATAGAGGCAGAAGAACAGGTGGGTAAAGAATTCAAAAACATTAATCCAAATGAAACTGGTTTACTTAAAAAAGTAGCCCAAGGGAACAGAACTGCCTATACTGAACTGTATTCAAACTACCTTGATCTTGCATACAGAACCATCTACCTTTTTACCAAATCGGAGTCGGATGCCGAAGAACTGGTTCAGGAGCTTTTTATCAAAATCTGGCTTAAACGAGAACAACTGATAAAAGTTGAATCCTTTAAAGCATACCTATACTCTGCCAGTCGTAATCTTGTCATCGATTATTACAGAAAACAAAAATCATTTGTTGAAATCAACAAGATTGAAAATGAGCTTTTGGCATCTCCTGATCAAGAAAATGAGTTGGTCTATCAGGAAGCCACTGTTTTTGTAGAAGAGGCGATGAGTAGATTGCCACAAAAAAGAAAACTTATCTTTCAGATGAGTGCTTTCCAGGGAATGTCACTTGATGAAATTGCTGAGAAGATGGGCATCTCTAAAAATGTGGTTAAAAAACAATTATATACAGCTCGTAAAAGCATTAAAGACCACTTAACTGAGATTGGAGGACTAAGCTACTTCGACACATTATTTGTGATCGTTAGTCTTTCAGTATGGTATTCATCAACTTTTTCTTAAAATTTTTCTATTCTGAGGGGTCTCTTTATTTTTTTGCTACGTCATGTAGTCAATGAACCCTATTGAATACAAGAAATTCCTTCAGGAATACCAACGTGGCCAGTACACCAATGAAGCTCACGACCAATTCCTAAAGTACTTTAAATCATGCTCTGATTTAGAAAAAGAAGAAATCCTCTTCTACTATAATTCATTGCCTATTCAGGAAAGCAATAAGAGCTTTGATCAGCTGATCAATAAAATAGAAGCTAAGCTTGATTTAATAGAATTAGAGACTCAAACCCATACCAGACGTTTTACTATCCAAAGAAACTGGGTAGCAGCAGCCGCAGTTCTTTTGGTAGGAGTATTTGGCTATTTCTTTATTCAAAATACAACTCTAGATGGGTTTGAATTTATCTCAAGCAAAAAAGATATACCAATAGAAGCCACTACCACTTTACAGCTAGCTGATGGCAGCCAGTATAAACTGACTAATGAAGGAATAGCCTCCTTAAATATGGAAAAGGGGATTTCTTTGAGCCAAAATGAAAGTGGTATCTATCAACTTGTTGGCAATCAAAATCAGGAACTAACCTTTCAAACACCAAGATCTAAAGAGCTACAAATAATTCTTCCTGATGGATCATTGGTCAAGCTCAATGCTGAATCTCAGCTTCATTTTCCTTCACAATTTGACCAAAACAAACGTATTGTAGAACTTGAAGGAGAGGCATATTTTGAAGTCGCTAAGCTTGTCAGAAATAAAAAAAGAGTACCATTCTTAGTTCACTCAAACACCCAAATTATTGAGGTACTCGGAACACACTTCAATGTTTCTTCTTATGCCGGAGAGCAACTCACCAAAACCACCCTTTTAGAAGGAAAGGTAGCAGTGAGATCAGCCAGTAAGTCGCCAGAAGAAAGCATAATTCTCTCTCCCGGCCAGCAGTCTGTGTTAAACAGAGCTTCTGAAGAAATAAGTATACGGAATATCAATATTGAAAAAGAAGTGTCGTGGAAAGACGGATACTTCAATTTTGAAGATACCGAACTCATTGAAATAATGCGTCAGCTATCACGCTGGTACGATTTCGAAACTATCTATGTCAATAATGCCAGCAATGAGCGTTTCACCGGTGAAATCCCTAAATCAATGCCTCTTAAAACTGTAATCAAGCTTTTGGAGGAAGGTGGCGATGTTTCATTTGAGATAGAAGAGAAACAGATAAGAGTTAGATCATTACAAGGTGTTTAAATCACTTTGAACCATCTTAACTAAGCACATAACATGTAAAGATAAATTGAAAATACTTTGAGGTAAGACTCATCCTAAAACCAGACGAAACTGCCTTATGAACCTACCTAACAGAAATAATACATTTTTACCTAAAACTGCGTATGCATTTACAATTACCATTTCAGGATGCCGCATTAAAACAGAGGCATCAGACTTTGAACTATTTTGTTCGGTCCAACTCTAAACTTATGAAAGTTATGAAACTGACCAGCTTATTGCTTTTCGTAACACTCATGCAAGTAAGTGCCGGTGGCTTCTCTCAGAAAGTCAGCCTGCATTTTGAGAACAGCGATTACCCGGAGGTTTTCAGAGAAATCAGAAAACAAACAGGGTATAATTTCCTTTACAGCTCACGCATTTTTGATAAAGGCGAGAAGGTAACTTACAGTGCCAATGATGTGGAGCTTACTAAAGCACTAAACACCATTTTTGAAGGGCAACCTATCGCCTATTCATTCATTGATGGCACCATTGTTTTGAAGAAGAGAAAGTCTCGTAAATCAAAAGAATTGGAAGCATTGAGCTCATCAAAAAGTTATGTACCAATAGGAGGCTTTACGAATAAGGTCAATTTTGAGTCTGTAGACTCACCGGAATATAAGGTAGCTCCAATGGCTACAGTAACCGGTACTGTAACGGATGAAACTGGACAGGGCCTACCGGGAGTAAGTGTTCTCATCAAAGGAACTCAGAAAGGAACCAGCACTGATGTAGATGGCAAGTATACTCTTCAGGTAGATAACCAGAGTGCAGTATTGACCTTCTCGTTTGTTGGCTATTTAGTTCAGGAAGTTCTGGTAGGAAATCAGACGGTTATCAATGTAAGCATGGAGCCAGATAACCAGACTTTGGAAGAAGTAGTGGTAGTAGGTTATGGTGAAATGAGAAAAGCTGACCTTACCACCGCTCAAACCTCTGTATCTTCAGAAGAAATAGAAAAAACGATCAACACCACAATTGAACAAGCAATTCAAGGTAGAGCAGCGGGTGTTTATATCACTCAAAACTCCGGACAGCCTGGCGGTGGAATCTCTGTAAATATCAGAGGGGTAAACTCTATCAATGGTACCAATGAACCACTTTACGTTATTGATGGTGTACAAATTCCGGGTCAATCTGCAGACTATGGATCACAAAGCTCTTCTAACCCACTTGCTGGTCTTAACCCGTCAGATATCGAGTCAATTGAAGTACTTCAGGGACCATCAGCTACAGCCATATATGGATCAAGAGCGACCAATGGTGTTCTACTGATCACTACAAAAAGAGGTAAAGAAGGTGATGCAAAAATTGCATACGGTTTCCAATACAGCTTGCAAACATCACCTAAAGAACTTCAGGTAATGAACCTGAACGAATATGCCACTATGGTCAACGAGTATAATGCCGTTACAGGTGGTGAAGTACCAGGTGAATTCCAAGATCCGGCCTTGCTGGGAGCAGGTACAGATTGGCAGCAAGAGCTATTTAGAAGTGCACCAATGAATAAGCACCAGCTAAGTCTGAGTGGTGGTACTGCTAAAAACACATATTATCTATCAGGTGAATACCTGGATCAGGATGGTGTGGCCATTGGCTCAGGTTTTAACAGATACGGTATCCGCTTGAACCTAGACAGCAAGCCAAGATCATGGTTTAACATTGGAGCCAACTTTAGCTTTAATCAAACCAACGAAAACCTGACAACTTCTCAGGAGAATATCATTTCAAATGCCCTTCAGCTTTCTCCTCAGATTCCTGTGAAGAATTTTGACGGCACTTGGGGTGGCGGTGATGATACCAATGGAGCTAACATCTTCGCTCCAGTGAATCCAATCGCCATTGCGACTTTGACGACCAATAATCTGGTAAGAAGACAACTTTTAGCTGGATTGACTTTCAAAGTACAGCTGGCAGAAGGTTTGACAGCGAGCAGTAATTTCAATACCAACCTCGGTTTTGGAAACTCTACTTACTACGTACCTACTTATAAAATAGGATGGGCGGAAAATGTAGACGCTAGATTGACTTCAGGCTCAAACCTGAATACATACTGGAACTGGAACCAGATGCTTCAGTATAACAAAGCCTTTGGCAAGCATAATATCAATGTGATGGCTACGCACGAGTCTCAGGCATCTACTTGGAAAAATCTTAGCTCATCTCGTTTAGGCTTCCTTACCAATGACATTCTTGACCTGAACGCAGGTGACGCCCTTACGGCTAGCAATAGTGGTGGCTCTGGTGTATGGGCCATGGAGTCATACTTGGGTAGAGCGGTTTATAACTTCAATGATCGTTATATCGTCATGGGTACAGTGAGAACAGATGGCTCGGCTAATTTTGGTGATAATAATAAGTGGGGTGTTTTCCCTTCGGTTTCAGCTGCATGGAGAATCTCGCAAGAGCCGTTCTTTAACAGTAATGTGATCAATGAACTAAAACTGAGATTAGAGACCGGCGTTACGGGTAATCAGGGAAGTGGAGGAATCTATGCTCCATTAACTACTGCTCCTACCCCAACAGGAACAGGATTCTTGCCAGGAAGATATGGTAACCCTAACTTACAATGGGAAGAAACCAAAACTGATAATATTGGTATCAATGTGGCGATGTTCAATAATCGAATTCAATTTGAATTAGACTATTACATCAAAAACACTGACAACCTTCTAATGGGGCAGCCATTACCTTGGTACATGGGTACTAATGGTACAGGTTCTGTAGGAGCACCTACGGTAAACATTGGTTCTCTTCAGAACAAAGGATTTGGCTTTACGCTGAATACAGTTAACATCAATAAGAATGGATTTAAGTGGAATAGCAACTTTAACATTTCTGCATTTAAGACCACCATCAGATCCTTCTACTCAGATAATGCTTTTGTAGATCGTACTTCTTGGTGGCTAAATGACTGGACTCAGCGTTCAGAAGTAGGTTCAGCACCTTGGTTATTCAGAGGGTATGTAGAAGAAGGCATATTCGGGTCTATCTCAGAAATAGAATCGAGTGCTTTACCAGTAGATAACAGTGGAGCTGAAAGAGCCATCTCTGAAGATCAGATTTGGGTAGGTGACGTAAAATGGAAAGATGTGAATGGTGATGGAGTTATCACTGAGCAAGATATCACAACCATCGGTAACCCTTGGCCTGAATTCTTTGCAGGTTTCACCAATACCTTCTCTTATAAAGGTTTTGACCTGAGTTTACTCTTTACCAGTACTTACGGGAACGACATCTATAACCAGATTGCTCGTATTAATAGCAACCCAAATCAGATTAATCTGAGTAGAAACTTGATGATTAATGCCATGAATTACGCAAGACCAATCACCAATGAAGACGGTGAGGTGGTACTTGAAAATCCTGGTACAAACGTCGCAAGAATTAATGTGACAGATGCCAATGGCAATTATACCAATCATACCAGCAAGTGGGTAGAAGATGGATCATTCCTGAGACTAAAAAATGTAACACTTGGCTATCAAATTCCGAGTAGCTTCCTTTCAAAGCAAAACGTGATCAAAGGAGCACGAGCGTCTATCAGTGGTCAAAATATCTGGACATTAACCGGATACAGCGGTTTTGATCCTGAAGTAGGTGCTTATGTAGGTCGTGATGTTTCTTCTCAAAACCAAGCTATTGGTCTTGATTATGGTAGATACCCTCTTACTCCTGTTTATTCATTCAGCTTAAACCTTGACTTTTAAGACAATGCAAAAATTGAAATATATACTTCCAATCATGTTTGCTTCGCTCTTTGCTCTGGTGAGCTGTAGCGAAGACTTCCTGGACCGTCCACCAGTGGATTCAATAGTGGATGCCGGTTTTTATAAAACTGACGACCAGGTTTTAGCCGCCACGGCTTTACTATACAGCAAAGTGTGGTTTGACTATAATGATAAAGCATCTTACAACCTTGGAGACTTCAGAGCCGGAACAGCCTTCTCGGCCTGGAATGACCGCGGTAATGTACTCTTCAATACCACAGGTAGTACACCTGAAAATGGTTTCGCTTGGAGAGCATTTTATAATGTAGTGGGTCAATCTAATCTGGCAATCGCCAATATTGAACGTTACGCTGGCGACGAGGTTTCTCCTGAAATCAAAAAGATGGGAATTGCTGAAGCACGCTTTATGAGAGCTTTGGCTTACCGTTTCCTGGTGATGAACTGGGGAGATGTTCCTATCATTGAGAACAACCTTGAAATTCTTTCAGATACCTCTTTGACAAGAAACACTTCTGAAAGCGTTTGGAAATTTATTACCTCTGAAATGAGAGCTGCGGCTCAGGATCTTCCTGAAACGCCTGTTCGTGAGGGACGTGTGACTAAATGGTCTGCAGAAGGAATGTTATCCAGATTCTACCTAACCAGAGCTGGCTTAGGAGCTTCTCCGAATGGTAGAGACCAAGTCATGCTGGATAGTGCTAAGTATTACGCTGACCGCGTTATTACTCAAAGTGGTCATGCCCTAATGGCCAATTATGAAGACTTGTTCAAATACCCTTACGATAATAATGAAGAGTCTTTATTCTCTCTTCAGTGGGTTTATGCTCAAAATGCCTGGGGAGCTCAAAACTCTACTCCTGCCTATCTGGCGTATAGCTCAGATATTGCCAATGGCGATGGCTGGGGTGGTGATAAAGGTGGTACCTGGTGGATGCTAAGTCAATACGAAGGTTTCGATGTTGACGAAAATGGCGTAATGACGGGTAGAACAATTGACCAACGTCTTAAAGCTACATTTATGCTTCCGGGTTTCCATTATCCTGAAATAACTCAATCTATTAATGGAGGAGAACAGGAGTTGGTGTACCCTTTTGTAGATAATGGTGGAAATTATATCGCTATCAAAAAATACATCACCGGCAAAGCCAAAGATGTAGGTGGTAATGCGGCTCAACAAAACTACGGTCATGATACCTATATGCAGAGATTAGCTGAACTTTACCTTATCTATGCAGAAGCTACATTGGGTAATCAGGAGTCTACTACAGACGCAAAAGCCTTAGAATACTTCAATGCTGTGCATACCCGTGCAGGACTTCCTCCTGTAGAAGATCCATTGACCATGGATATCATCTTTAAGGAAAGACTATGTGAATTTGCCATGGAAGGTATGGCTTGGTACGATATGGTAAGTATGCATTACTATAACCCAAACAAGGTTTACGACATACTGAACAGTCAAGATCGAGGAATCTTCTTTATTGTGCCAGATCAATTCCCTGATCCTACGAGCTGGGAAGCCACTAAAACTGAATGGTTTACAGAAAGAACCATTAATGCCAACAGCGGAAACTTCCTTCTGCCAATTCCTGCAGCAGAATTAAGTCAGGCACCTAACCTTTCTAAACCTTCTGTAGACTACTACCAACAATAAATCGCCTTAACAAATGAGTATACATAAATCAATATACATCAAAAGACTACTGGCAGCGGTACTAACGCTGGCAGTAGCTTTCGGGGTGTTCTCCTGTCAGGATGAAGACCTGCCTAATAATGGAAAACCTTCTATTAGCTATATAAGGGTAACAGACCCTGCCTCTTCAGATTCTTTGCTGGTTTCTGCCAGTCAAGGAGCATTGATAGCCATAGTAGGTACCAACTTACAGGATGCACAAGAGCTATGGTTTAACGACCAACAAGCTTCACTTACTCCTACTTACATTACCAAAGAAACTATTCTGGTAAGTGTCCCTTCTGATATTCCTAATGAAATCAGCAATACGCTAACTATTTATTTCAAAGGTGGAGATTCGCTTACTCATGATTTCGTAGTAGATATCAGTGAGCCTTTTATTCAAAACATGTTTTGTGAATATGTGGCAGCCGGTGAGGTAGCTACCATCAGAGGAAATTACTTCTATGCCCCTCTTACTGTAACCTTTGCTGGTGGAGTACAGGGTGAGCTAGTTGACGTAGAAGATCGTCTTCTAAAAGTGAGAGTTCCTGAAGGGGCTGAACCTGGCCAGATAACTATCGCCTCTAATTTTGGTGAGACCAAATCAGACTTCTGGTTTAGAGATAATAGAAATATCTTCATCAGTAGTGATCCGTTCTCTGGATGGTGGAACTACGATCTGGTAGTAGAAAACCCTTCGGCAGGAGACCCACCGGCCATTAATGGCAACTATATCAGAGTAAATGAGGTTATAGGTGGCTGGCAATGGAAAGAAGTAGCAGGTGGTCCGCCAGATGCTATGGGAGACATCAGCAAAAACATTCCTGATGACGCTATTCTCAATCCTGATGATTATAACCTGAAGTTTGAGTTAAACACACAAAAACCTTATAACTCAAACATCATCAAATTCTCATTTGGCTTAACTGATTTTAATAATGATCAGTACGTATGGAACCCTCCATATGACACCAAAGGAGAATGGCAAACAGTAGTTATTCCTTTTGAAGAATTGGCTTCTGCGTATGCCGATTCAGGTTTTGAATTGACCGTCAATCCTGACGGATATTACACCAGATTGCTTTTCCATGGCCCTGGTGAATTAGACTGTGACATGTCTTTTGACAATTTTAGAATTGTTCCAAAAACTATTGCAGAGTAAGTCAAACGAAACGATCTAAAGAATAACGAACAGATGAATAAATTTTTAAATCAATTCACTACTTCATTACTAACATTAGCGGTTCTATTCGTAGGACTTAGCTCTTGTGAAAAAGAAGAAACGGTGGTTTCTGATGAAGTTCAACTTCTAAGCTTTGGCCCTACTGGTGTACAGCCTGGAGAAAATATCCGATTTATAGGACTTAACCTTGATAAGGTACTGGCAGTAGAAATGGAGAATGCTACTGTAGAAAGTTCTTCTTTTATTTCTCAAAGCAAGGAGGAAATAGAACTACAGGTACCTCTTACTGCAGAAGAAGGTCTTATTGGACTTAGAACCAGTGATACGCTTATCATGTCGAAAACAGTATTGAGTTTCGGGGTAACTGCGACCATCTCTGAAATTCCTGCCACAGCAAAGCCAGGTTCTGTGATTTCTATCAAAGGAAATTATCTCAACTGGGTAACATCTATCTGGTTTGGTGGAGATGTAGAAGTCACTGAATTTGAACGACAAAGTATCAATGAAATCCAGGTAAAGGTTCCTATGGAAGCCTTGGCCGGAACTGTAGCATTAGAATATGGCGGTACCGAGTTTGGTACCGTAAGCTCAGAAACAGAATTGGAGATTAACCTTCCATCCATTTCTAGTTTTGGGCCAAATCCTGCCGACCGTGACGAAGATTTTGTCATCAATGGTACTGATCTTGACCTTGTGAAAGCTGTAGTTTTCAAAGGCTCAGGAGAAGATACTGTATTCATTTCACAGTCAGAGTCGGAAATCGTTTTAAGTATTCCTGCCGGAGCAAATAAAGGCAAAATAGCATTGCTTACATTCTCAGGTGTAACCATAGAATCTGAGCAAGCCCTAAGCTTTATTGGTGACCTTCCTCCGCTACCTGACCTAGGCTATACCATTTACGGTGATGGCTTTGCAGATAGCTGGCAGAACTGGGGCTGGGGAAGCGTAGCAGACCTGGCTAGTAGCGATAATGCCAGACAAGGTGATGCTTCTATCAAATTAGACTTTAGCGGCTCATGGGGAGCTTTAAATATTGCCAATGGCTCTATTGCTACTGCTGACTATTCAGAGCTAACCTTCGTGGTTTTTGGTACTGAAGGAACAGCAGGTCAAACTTTCAATATGACCGTAAATGACGGCTTTTCCATGAGCGTAGAAGTAGCCGAAGGAGAGTGGTCAGAGTTCAAGATTCCATTAGCAGATGTCGACGTAGAAAATATAGAGAAAATCACTTTCCAGGAGACAGGCTGGTCTGGTACCGTCTTCTTTGACCATATAGGATTGAGATAACAACATTACCTAAATCAAAAAATAGAGGAAGTGTAAACCTCGGGATCGTTTGAACCCGGGGTTTTCTTTTGTTACAAGTACCAAGGTTTAACAAACCTGCTCAAGAAAGCCCTGAACTTTTAGTTTAAAAATGGTCCTAGTTTATTAAGGTTATTCAGTTTCTAAAACCTTATTAATGTACTAGTTACAAACTACTTATTAATTCTAATAGAAAGCATATAAAAGTAAAGCCCCGCCATAAAGCGAGGCTTTTTTAATATCACACGTTAGTCGGAACCCGTAATTACGAACCACACATCACACAATCATCCGGGTTATCAAGAGAACACTGCATTGCTGCGTAAGCCTTCTCTTCTTCCGATTGCTCTACTTTAAATGAAGCAGCGGCCTCTTTAGCCTTTTTCTCATTCTCGGCAGCGTAGCCCTTATAATCTAACGGCTTCTCCTCTACCTTTTCTGCTTTGTTCGTTTCTTGTACGGCTTGCTTATCTACGGTAAACTTAACGGCATCTACCGCTGCTTTAGTACGTAGATAATACATTCCTGTTTTCAGTCCTGCTTTCCATGCATAGAAGTGCATAGAAGTAAGCTTCCCGAAGTTCGGGTTAGACATGAATACGTTCATTGACTGGCTCTGACAGATGTAAGCACCTCTGTCGGCCGCCATATCGATAATCACTTTTTGTTTGATCTCCCAAGAAGTCTTGTATAGATCTTTCAGGTTTTGAGGAATCTCGTCAATACTCTGAACAGAACCATTTGCAGCTATCAGCTTATTTTTCATGGTATCGTTCCATAGATTTATCTTAACCAGATCTCTGAGAAGGTGTTTGTTTACAATGGCAAACTCACCTGAAAGTACTCTTCTTGAGTAGATGTTTGAGGTATAAGGCTCAAAACACTCATTATTTCCTAAAATCTGACTCGTAGATGCAGTCGGCATCGGAGCTAATAAAAGTGAGTTTCTTACACCATGCTCTTTCACCTTATCTCTCATAGCATCCCAATCCCATCTTCCTGAGTCTGGAGTTACATCCCACATATCAAACTGGAAGATACCTTGAGAAATCGGAGAACCTTCCCAGGTCTCGTATGGTCCCTCTTCCTGAGCCAGCTCCATAGATGTCTCTACAGCTGCATAGTACATGGTTTCAAAAATCTCCTTGTTCAGCTGCTTGGCCTCCTCAGAGTCAAATGGCATTCTTAGCTGAATAAATGTATCAGCAAGACCTTGAACACCAATCCCGATAGGTCTATGACGAAGGTTGCTATTTTGAGCTTCCTTAACCGGATAATAGTTAACGTCGATAATCTTGTTCAGGTTTCTGGTAGTCACCTTCACAATTTCATAGAGTTTCTGATGGTCAAAACCTGTGTATTCACCCATCTCATTTTGCTCTACAAACTTAGGTAGGGCAATAGACGCCAGGTTACATACAGCTACTTCATCCTCAGAAGTGTACTCCATGATCTCGGTACATAAGTTTGAAGACTTAATAGTACCTAAATTCTTCTGGTTTGATTTCTTATTAGCAGCATCCTTGTACAAAATGTACGGAGTACCCGTTTCTATCTGCGATTCAAGAATCTTAAACCAAAGCTGCTGAGCTTTAACAGACTTTCTGGCCTTGCCTTCAGACTCGTATTTATGATAAAGCTTCTCAAAGTCATCTCCATAAGCATCAGAAAGACCCGGACACTCATGCGGACAGAATAATGACCACTCAGCATCTGCTTCTACTCTCTTCATGAAAAGATCTGAAATCCACATAGCGTAGAAAAGATCACGAGCACGCATCTCTTCTTTACCGTGGTTCTTCTTCAAATCCAAAAAGTCATCTATATCTGCGTGCCATGGCTCCAGATAAATAGCGAAAGACCCTTTTCTCTTTCCACCGCCCTGATCTACATAACGAGCCGTATCGTTATACACACGAAGCATCGGGATGATACCATTTGAAGTACCATTGGTACCCTTGATGTAAGACCCTTTAGCTCTGATATTATGAATTGCCAAACCTATTCCACCTGCAGATTGAGAAATCTTAGCACACTGCTTAAGCGTGTCGTAGATACCATCAATACTGTCATCTTTCATGGTCAATAAAAAACATGAAGACAGCTGTGGTTTTGGTGTACCCGCATTGAATAATGTTGGTGTAGCATGTGTAAACCATCTTTCAGAAAGAAGGTTGTAGGTTTCAATCACCTTCTCCATGTTATCACCATGAATCCCTACAGACACACGCATGAGCATATGCTGAGGTCTTTCTACAATCTTACCATTCGTTTTTAGAAGGTAAGATCTTTCAAGAGTTTTATAGCCGAAGTAGTCATAGCCGTAATCTCTATCGTAAATGATAGTAGAATCAAGAAGTGCCGCATTCTTCTGTATCACCTTCCACGTATCTTTCGCTATTAGAGAAGCGTTTTCTCCGGTTTTCGGGTCCACGTACTGATATAACAGCTTCATGGTACCAGAAAAAGATTTTAAAGTGTTTTTGTGCAGATTACTGATGGCTATTCTGGCAGCCAGCTGAGCGTAATCGGGATGTTTTGTGGTCATCGATGCAGCGGTTTCTGCTGCAAGACTGTCCAGTTGAGAAGTAGAAACTCCGTCATAAATTCCGGAAACCACTTTCATGGCTACTTCTACAGGTAAAACAAAATTGGGGTCAAGACCGTAGCAAAGTCTTTCGATTCTAGCGGTGATTTTGTCAAACTTAACGGATTCCCGGCGTCCGTCTCTTTTGATTACATACATACGGCAATTACAGATTTAAAGGGTACAAACAAGTAAGATTCATTCAGGGTTCAACACTAAAAATCGGGCAGATATTTTAGAGCCGAGACATCAAAACTAACACGGAATTTTTCGTTAAAAAAGTCCGAAAAATGTTTGGATTTTTCTCAATTCCAAAATTCTACAACAGATTTAAAGCAATACGATCTCAGGATCAGCGATTTACAATTTTCAGGGGCTCAAAAAAGTGCAAATCCAAAGTTTTCCACATTTATCAAGAGGTGGTATTCAGACTTTTCCACAAATCGTTCAATTAACAGACTGAGAAGCTAAAAAGCACGTTTTCTGCCTATTACACTCTAAATGTAAAAACATTTTTTTTAAATTTTCAATAAAAATTGAAAATAATTAGACAATCATCTAAATGAAATGTGGATAAAGTGTGCCTAATCTTCACACTCCATTAACAGTAGTTCTCCAGCCGTAAATTCTACTTTAACAAGACCGTCTTTTGCTGCTTCATTGCTATTTCCGAGGCGAATTCCGATCTCTAATTCCTCACTGTTAAGAGGATACTTAAGGTTGGTTGTTTTTATCCCTTCACACTTACCAAGCGGTAGTAAAGAAATATTAGATCCTTCACTATACCACTTCTCAAAAACATGTGGAGAAGGCAATAGTGGAAAAATTTTAGAGTGGTCATCAAGCATCACTATTTTTATCTGATCCTTGTATTTCACCAGATTGAAAATATTGGCCACCGTGTGATCCATTCTTTTGCCTGTGGCCCAAATAATATTGACTGCGGGAAAACCACGATCAATTAAAAACTCAATACCTTTTTCAAGGTCTGTCTTCTCCTGATCTGGCGTATAGTGTATTTCAATAGGAAACTGCTCAGACTTTATAGTTTCTATGTCAATTTCATGACTATCAAAATCACCGTGAAAAACATCCACTTTGATTCCTCTGTCTAAAACTCTTTTTATGGCCCCATCAAGAACAACCACAAAAGGTGACCACTCCAGCAGCTGCCCCATAAGCTCTGCACTACAGGATTCTCCGTTTGCTATAAGAAGGGCCGGCTCTTGTTTTTCTCTTACAATATGGTGTGAAGACATTTCTATTCAGTATTTCAAAACAATAAATATAGAAACAAAAAAACCTCCGCAGGACCTGCAGAGGTTTTGTATGATACTTTATAAGATTTAACGAAGGTCTACCACCTCTACCCCTGGGTACTTAGCGGTATTGAAGCTAAAAAAGCTATCTGATAAAGTGGTATTTGGACTAAAGCTAGTGATATCAAAAACCGTTTTGGCATTTTTACGATCCCAGATGGTCCATCTTTTGATTTCTTTACTTGATTTATCAACCACCAATTCCAATTGGCTAATGTTACCAGACTCTTTGGGTACTAGCTGCACCACATCATAACTTTTACCAGAAATGGTAGTAGATCCTTTGTAGCTGTACTTATAACCGTTCTTGTATATCGTGTAAACATTGGCCGGAGAAAACTGTGAGTCTTCAGAGGAGTCGTACTCCGTGATGTTCACCTCGTTGGTTTCTTTCACAAATGAATAGATCTCAGAACCATTATTATAGATCTCCTGACCCACCATGTCCAGCTTAAACTTCACCCCTTTAACGGCTATTTTCCCTGCTCTTTTTCTTCCCATTTTTCCACTTGGACTCACGGCAGCATAGGTAAAGTCTGCTTTGAAGGACTTCATGTTTTTATATTTGGTGCTCATAGCATCCAAAATAGCTCCTGCCTTAGCATCTTGTGCCAAAACAGCCACTGAAGAAAGCATCATAAAGGTTAGTAAAACCGCTAATTTTCTCATTTGTTATCTCTGAGTATTTAATATTTTGATATTACACAGAGTATTCTACCCTGCTTAATAAATTGGACGCAAAAATAAAGGAAATGTTTAACAAGACTTTGTTAATGAGTCTTTAATATCAATTCTTGCTTCTGATATTGCTTAGTATTTCTTCCAGGTGCTCCATGTCTTTGATCAGTACTTCACGAGCCTTAGAACCCTCAAAAGGCCCTACAATCCCTGCTGCCTCTAACTGATCTATGATACGGCCTGCTCTGTTATACCCTAGCTTCATTTTTCGCTGAATTAGTGATGTACTCCCTTGCTGGAAAGTCACCAGAAGACGAGCGGCGTCCTCAAAAAGGGTATCTAGGTCAGACATATCTACCTCCAATGGATCTGGCTCGTCATCACCATAGTATTCTGGCAGTGGATAAGCCGACTCATAGCCTCTCTGCTCTCCGATGTACTCACATACACCATCTACTTCAGGGGTATCAATAAACGGACACTGCAGACGAACCATATCTGAGCCCATACTGAGCAACATATCACCATTCCCTACGAGCTGCTCAGCTCCACCAGTATCCAAAATAGTTCTGGAGTCTACCTTAGCCGTTACTTTAAATGAAAGCCTTGCAGGGAAGTTAGCCTTGATCAAACCTGTAATTACATTCACAGATGGCCTTTGAGTAGCCACGATCAAATGAATACCGATAGCACGAGCAAGCTGAGCCAATCTGGCAATCGGCTGCTCTACCTCTTTACCAGCCGTCATCATTAGATCGGCGAGTTCATCGATCACCAAAACGATATAAGGCAAATAACGATGACCGTTTTCTGGATTCAGCTTACGTTTTGTAAACTTGGTATTGTACTCCCTGATATTTCTAACCCCAGCATCTTTCAGGAGATCGTAACGATTATCCATTTCTATACACAGCGAGTTAAGTGTATAGATTACCTTTTTGGTATCGGTAATGATGGCATCCTCGGCATTTGGCAGCGTAGCCAGAAAATGTCTTTCAATTTTATTGAAAAGTGACAGCTCCACTTTTTTAGGATCAACCAAAACAAACTTCACCTCCGCAGGGTGCTTTTTGAATAGTAAAGAAGCCAGCAGTACGTTAATACCTACCGATTTACCCTGACCAGTAGCTCCCGCCATTAGTAGGTGAGGCATTTTAGCCAAATCTGAAACAAACATTTCATTGGCAATGGTTTTACCCAGCACTATTGGCAGCTCAAACTTACTTTGCTGAAACTTAGGATTAGCAAATACTGACTTTACAGAAACCAGTTCAGGATGTTTGTTAGGTACCTCAATCCCTATCGTCCCTTTACCTGGCATAGGAGCAATGATACGAATCCCCAAAGCCGCAAGATTAAGTGCGATATCATCCTCAAGATTCTTAATTTTCGAAATACGTACACCCGCCTCCGGCACAATTTCATATAACGTAACTGTAGGCCCAATGGTAGCTTTTATACTGGAGATGCCAATCGAGAAGTTACGCATGGTCTCCACGATATTTCGCTTATTGGCTTCCAATTCTTCATCAGAAACAGAAGCATGTTTTCCCTGGCGGTCAATAAGCAAAGAAAGCGGAGGGTATTGGTAAGAACCCAAATCCAATTTCGGGTCATAAGGCCCAAACTCTTCCAGGTCTTTATCTGAAGTATCTTCTTCAGGAAGAAAACTGGTAGCTTCCTTTGAGACCTCCAGCTTAACTTCTTCTTCTACTGGCTCATTTCTAACTATTTCTATTTCAGGCTCAGCAGTTTTTTCAGGCTCTTTTTCAGGTTTTTTATCTACGGTGAAAGAGATACCTCCCTCAAACGGTTTCTCTGCGATAATTTCAGACTCTTCTTTGGCCACGGCTTTCACTGGTTCTTCATAAACCTCCGGCATTTCCGGCTCCTCTTTTTTAGCAGACCATTTGTCTAAGAAATAATTATCAATTTTGGTAAGACCATGAAAGAATACTAACCACAGAAACAGAATCAGAGCTATCAATAAAATACTTCCCCAGCCAAGAATATGGTTAAGAAGGTCATTCAACTGATAACCTACTCCACCGCTGATCCGCCCATCTCCCAAATCAAAATGATAGGTAAAATAGCCTAAGAATAAGGAAATGAAGAACACATAGAATATGGTGCCTTTGGCTAATCTATTAAGATTAATGGTGAATAAATCCTGCTGAAAAATAAGTCTGAAAGCAGAAAGAAAAACGAGTGGAACAATTCCAAAAGCGGCAAGACCAAACCACTTGAAAATGAAATAGTGCGAAATAAATGCTCCAACTACACCTAGGGCATTTTCGGCCTTTTTATGTCCAGTATCAATGGCAGACTTGAAGTTATGCTGCACCAAATCCTGATCCGCCTGACCCGTAAAAAGATAGGAAACAAAAGAGATGGCCAAAACCAGAGATACTACCAAAAAGAAGACTCCAATAATGAGCTGCCACTGAGCTGAGGATAAGCCACCTGAAGACTCCGATGAACCTTTTTTTGACGCCGAACTTCTACGCTGATTGCTTGCTGATTTCTTTTTACGAAAAGATTTAGCCATGATATTTTATTAGAAAAGCAGAATTAGATACAAAGCTAAGCAAAATCTAGCGGTGTCAAAGCTTTGAACCTTTCCTGCATTACAACTAATAAGGTCGCGTTCTTATTGCCATACTTCTACCGCTCAAAGAAATCATTAGGATAAAAAGCCGCCATAGCAAAGCTATACCCTATGTAGTTTTGAATGGTTCTTAATCTTTGTCCTTTATTTTGACCAGTAATTGCTTCTCCGTTTACTGACCAAATATTTCCTTGGGTATCTTCAAATAGCTTTCCACCACGCTGATCTTTGAAGACTTGCTTCACTACTACTTCCGCTCCTTGTTCAGTCTTATTTTCATTAGCAAAGAGGTAATTGGCTTCGGCATTTCCAAAGACTAACACTTCCCTATTTCCAACTTTCGACGTCAAATGACCAACTCCGTTCTGGAACTGATTAAATCGAAAAGGATACATTCTACCTTCATTTACGACTCCTAGAATCCTCTCTTTCCTTGGAAAGCCTGTAAAGTCATTTTTGGGTGGAAAAAGCAATAGATCATGATTTTCACGGTAACCGCCATAGGCATATTCATCGTAGCTACGAGGCATTTGATTTGGAGGGTCCAAAACCAAAGATTCAGGATACCAGGATTTCCATGTAGCCCAAGTAGTTTCTATTGTTTGGTAAAAGGGTATTTCCTGATCTTTAAATTCTCCATTTATAGAACTCAATAACATCTGTGACCATAAAGATTCTGACGCTCTGTCATACAGAATAAGGTTAGAGTTGAAAAGTAAGCCCGATACTCCATACGTTGTAGTTTGACCATTTAACTCTCTGGGGTACACCAATGAGGTTCCCGTAAGTGGACAAAAGGAAATAGCATAAGCAAATCCACCATGATCAGTGTTGACAATTTCATGATAATCTAAAATTTTATGTGGGTAAGCCACCGCCACTCCTTTGACCACTATTCCAGTCACTAATTCATGGTCAAACAGCACTTGCTGGTCAGCCGCTTTACTAAACATCGGACGATCTATTGAAGGAATTCCGTCTCTACCCACACCGCCGTCTCTGACTTCATCTATAGGCACCGACCATTCAGAATCCTCCTCCAACATGGGCTGAGTTTCTACAGTGGCCTGATTACAACCAAGCAAAAACCAACAAATTAGAAAAGTCCATCTCATTTCTCTTTTGACTTAATGTTTGCCATAAGGCCAATATTTGCCCGATAGGTAGGGACGTTCTGGAGACCATTAACCCGATGAAGCAGGGGCAAATCTCCGCTAAACTGTAGGCTTGTTGACCCATCGAAAAAGTAAACTCTTGCCATGCCATTTAGCAAAACCCATCGGCCACCTGTACCTGGCACCTCCTGTCCATTGGCAAAATTTCTCCCAACAATCCTCAATCTAGAAGCCAGTCCAAAATCCATCAATTGCTGGAAAAACACCTTCTGCGAAACAACACCTAAAGTCATCTGACTTTCATTCCCAAACCGATAATCCAGATTGGTTTCAAAGTTCTTTTTAGTTCCTCTTTCGGTATGGTAAATCTGCATATAGAAAGTTCTGTTTTGAAACTGTTTAGCATACAGTGCAGTAAAAAGCCCATCCAGAGATCCGGTTCCACTTTGCATATCTGCATTGAGCTTGATGCCCAAATCAGAGGTACTCGATATTTTACCCGTTGGCAATTTCAAACCCACAGCCAGATGCCAGTTCTTAGATTTACCAAATTGGCGGCCAGCGAGAAAAGCCAAATCTCCAAATCCCTTACTCGATTCCTGATCTGTTCCAATACCCGTGATAAGTCTCTTTTGAGAGACAAAAGGTACCAGCAACTCAAATGTAAATCGATTCACGGCCTTACCGACTTGCAAAACATAAGAATCTGTGATTCGCTGTCTTCTATTATCTTTAACACGTTCAGAAGAATTGTACAGATTGTTGAGGTTATGGTGATCAAAAGAGAAGTTGATCAAGAAACCTGAATCATCTGCCGGCACTAAACCCAAAGAATTAGACACAGGAACACCTCCCGAACAGCAAGTCTGTGCCTGAGCCACAGAACTGACAAGGCTAACTAATACTGAAAGAAATAGAAGGGGTTTCATTACAGTAAAAATACGAAAACCCAGGTGGGCGTGGTTTTACTTCTCTAAACCACCACTTCTCTAATCCTCACCAAATCTTCCAAAAGCTTTTCCAGCTTATCCAGATGAAGCATGTTAGCTCCGTCTGATTTGGCGTTGGCCGGGTCAGGATGAGTTTCAATGAAGAGTCCGTCTGCCCCAACGGCAATGGCCGCTTTTGCGATAGTACCAATCAATTGTGGATTACCACCAGTAACACCTGAGGTTTGATTGGGTCTTTGCAAAGAATGCGTACAGTCCATGACCACATCAGCCTGAAAGGCTTTCATATCTACAATATTTCTGTAGTCTACCACCAAATCAGAATAGCCAAAAGAATTGCCACGTTCGGTCAGCATGACATTGGCCTCTGGATTTTCCATTTTGACTTTCTCAACAGCAAAGCCCATTGAAGCACCACTCATAAATTGTCCTTTCTTGATATTGACAGCCCTACCGGTTTTTGCGGCAGCGGCCAAAAGCTCAGTTTGACGACACAAAAAGGCTGGAATTTGTAAAACATCAACAAACTCTGCCGCCAAAGCTGCCTCATGCGTCTCATGGATATCAGTAACGGTGGGAACTTGAAACTGCTCACCTACTTCTTTTAATATACTGAGAGCCAGCTCATCTCCTATACCTGTAAAGCTATCTACCTTGGTTCTATTGGCTTTGCGATAGCTCCCTTTAAAAACATATGGGATACCAAGTCTGTCAGTAATCGTTACAATTTTCTCCGCTATTTGCATGGCCAGATCGCGGCTTTCAATAGCACACGGGCCGGCGAGGAGAAAAAAGTTATCTGAATTGTATTTTTTTTGGAAGAGGCTCTTCATAGCAGAAATATCAGTCGATTTTTTTGTACGCAGCAAATATCTGAGAACTAAGCGACTTCAAAAAACTATAGGGTACTTTGTTGGTTTCGGTTAAAAGCATTTTCTTTGCACTGTTTTAAACCAAATACATTTTTATAATGTCAGATATCGCATCGAAAGTAACGAAAATTATTGTAGAAAAGCTTGGCGTAGAAGAGTCAGAAGTGACTACTGAAGCTTCTTTTACAAACGATTTGGGAGCAGATTCATTGGATACTGTAGAACTAATCATGGAATTTGAAAAAGAATTCAATGTGTCTATCCCTGATGATCAGGCAGAAAATATCCAAACAGTGGGACAGGCTGTAGCTTACCTGGAAGAAAATTCTAAGTAATATATCTGACCCTTTTCAAAAGTTCAATATTCAGTTTTTTGTAAATTGGGTATTGAACTTTTTCCATTTAAAACCAAACCTAACATGGAACTGAAACGCGTAGTTGTTACAGGACTGGGTGCACTCACCCCTATTGGAAATACAGTTGAAGAATATTGGAACGGACTTAAGAATGGTGTTAGTGGTGCAAACCCAATCACTCATTTTGATCCGACAGAATTTAAGACGCAGTTTGCCTGCGAGCTAAAAAACTTCAATGCTACAGACTTTATTCCTCGTCAGGATGCCCGTAAAATGGACCTTTTCTCTCAGTACGGAGTAGTAGTAGCCTCTGAGGCTGTTGAAGACTCAGGACTAGATCTAGAGAAAGTTAATAAGGACAAAATCGGTGTAATCTGGGGATCTGGTATAGGTGGATTAAAAACCTTTGAAGAAGAGGTGCTAAACCTTGCTGATAATAACCTGGTTCCACGCTTTAACCCATTCTTCATTCCGAAAATGATCGCTGACTCGGCTTCGGGTCATATTTCAATGAAATTTGGTTTCAGAGGGCCAAACTATGTGACGGTCTCAGCGTGTGCTTCGGCAAATAATGCCATTATTGACGCCTTTAACTACATACGTTTAGGCAGAATGGTAGCCTGTGTAACTGGTGGTTCAGAAGCTGCTGTAACCAGAGCAGGCGTAGGTGGTTTTAATGCTTTGAGAGCACTATCCACCAGAAACGACGACTATAAAACAGCTTCAAGACCATACGACCAGGATCGTGATGGTTTTGTGCTTGGAGAAGGTGGCGGCGGACTTATTCTTGAAGAATATGAACATGCTAAAGCCAGAGGAGCTAAAATCTACTGTGAGCTGGTAGGTGGTGGTATCTCATCAGATGCCTACCATATTACCGCACCACACCCTGAAGGTGAAGGAGCTTATTTATCAATGGCAGATGCTTTGGATGATGCTCAAATGAAACCAGAGGAAATTGACTATATCAATACTCACGGTACTTCTACAGGGCTTGGAGATCCTCAGGAGATCAAGGCCATAGAAAGGCTATTCAAAGAGCATACGTATAATGTAAGTATCAGCTCTACAAAATCTATGACCGGTCACTTATTAGGTGGTGCTGGTGCTGTAGAATCAGTAGCCGCTGTGCTATCTATTGTAAATCAGACAGTGCCTCCTACCATTAACCTGTTTAATGTAGACGAGGTTATCGATGAAAAGATTGACTTGACACCAAACGTGGCAAAAGAAAGAAAAATCAACACTGTTCTTTCAAATTGTTTTGGTTTTGGTGGTCATAATGCTACATTGATTTTCAAAAAATTTGAAGAGTAATGCAGAGCTTCTATTTGCTCTGATAATTATATGGCAGTAACTGAAAGCATACTTGGGTATTTTAAGACCGACGCCGAAACGAAGGAGTTCAGAAAAGCAATTGAACGAATTACAGGCGAAAAACCAGGCAAGGATACCCTTTATCATCTGGCTTTCAGACATACTTCTGCCTCAAAAAAAACGATCGTAGAGGGCTTCAAGGAGTCTAACGAAAGACTGGAATATCTCGGCGATTCTGTCCTTGGAATGGTAATCGCCGAGTATTTATTTAAAAAATACCCATTCAAAGACGAGGGTTTTCTTACAGAAATCAGATCCAGAATTGTCAATAGAGAATCGCTGAATCAAGTGGCTCGTAAAATTGGCTTAGATGTACTCATAACCTTTGACGGCAATCGTGTAACACATGCCCGTACATCAATGTACGGCGATGCTATGGAGGCTCTTATTGGTGCTATTTACCTGGATAAAGGTTTCAAATTCACCAAGCGTTTTATTATCACAAACCTAATCGCTAATTATTACGATTTAGATGAGGTGATAAAGAATAATGCCAACTACAAGAGCATCCTGCTCACTTGGGCTCAGGGCCTTTCAAAAAACGTCTCTTTTGACATCATCAAGGAGAACGGCAAACACCACAGTAAGGAGTTTGTAGCTCAGGTAACTGTAGATGAAGAGGTTATCAGCGAAGGGCGTGGCTGGAACAAAAAGAAGGCCGAACAAGACGCAGCTCGTAAGGCCTGTGAATCCTTAGAAATAGAAGGATAGTTTTCAGGGGGCAGCTTATTACTACTTCCCTCTCCTACCAAAAACGTAATGTTTCTTTTGTCTTAAATCTTAGGTCTTCTTTATCAAAGCCCTATCAAGATGTACATAGCCTCCATCTACATGAATAATCTGTCCTGTGGTATGGCTAGAGCGTTTTGAAAGCAGAAAAACAACCATATTGGCCAACTCTTCAGTGGTCGTCATTCTATTACCCAGAGGAATTCTACCATTGATTTCTTTGAGCTGCTGCTCACCATCCGGTAATGACTGAATCCATCTTTCATACATTGGCGTATAACTTTCAGCTACTACCACCGCATTTACTCTAATGCCATATTTCAATAGCTCCACTGCCCACTCGCGAGTCAAAGCATTTCTGCCACCATTGGCAGCCGCATAGCCTGAAGTGCCTCCCTGGCCAGTTTCCGCTACTTTGGAGGTAATATTTACAATACTCCCTTTACTTTCCTTTAAAGCAGGCAAAGCATAATGAGCCATTAGGTAATAGTGAGTGAGATTATTATGCAAAGACTGCATAAAACCCTCATAAGACCCGCTCTCAAGGCTTACTCCGTCATTTAATCCTGCATTATTTACAAGGCCATGAATTCTACCAAACCGTTCCATAACTTCCTTAACTGCTCTTTCACATTCCTCTGGTTTAGAGAGTTCTGCTTTTACCGTCATGCCAAAACCTCCGGCCGCATTTACTTTCTCCAGAGCTAGGGCATTATCATCCTCATTTCTGCCGATTACGACAGGAAAGGCTCCTTCAAGGGCCAATTGAGAAACAATACCCTCTCCTATTCCTTTGGCACCACCAGTGACGATGACTACCTTTTCGTTCAGACTTAAGTTCATTGCTTATTTCTTTCGGTCACCATCTACCATTCTCCAAATACCAAGAGGATTTGCCTCTTTTAACTCATCAGGAAGCAAAACATCTGGCAGACTTTGGAAACAGACCGGACGTGTAAAACGAGTTATAGCACCTGTACCTACAGAGGTTGAACGACTATCAGTGGTAGCCGGATAAGGTCCGCCATGCACCATAGCGTGACATACCTCTACACCCGTAGGGAAGCCATTCACAATCAACCTTCCTACTTTTTGCTCTAAAATCTCCAGAAGCTCAGCATATTCTACAAGTTCCTCTTCAGAACCATGAACGGTAGCTGTGAGGTGACCAGATAGGTTCTTGGCAATTTCCAGATACTCTTCCTTTGAATTGCCTTCTACCACTAAACTAGTAGGACCAAACACTTCTTCATCTAAATGAGGATTATCTTTGAAAGTCTGATAATCGGCATGTAAGATGGTTGGCTCCACACCTGTTAAACCTTCTGCCTTCTTACCTATAGCTATTACTTTCGTATACTTCTTGGCATTCTCTACGCCGCCCAAATAAGCATTTTTTATTCCAGGAGTAAGCATATTTCCACCAACAGCCTCTTTGGCCTTCACCTCCAAGGTTTCCATAAACTTATCATCTTTCTGAATCAGCATGATTCCCGGATTTGTACAGAATTGACCAACTCCCAAAGTGACCGAGTTCAAATAATTCTCTGCAATGGCATCTCCCTTTTCCTTTAAGGTTTTTGGAAGAACAAAGACTGGATTGGTACTCCCCATTTCTGAATAAACAGGTATAGGCTCTTCTCGCTGAGCAGCAATATCAAAAAGAAGCTTCCCAACTTTATAAGATCCGGTAAAACCTACTGCCTTAATGATAGGATCTTTTACCAATGCCTGACTTAGCTCTGGATCACCATGAAGCATGCTGAAAACGCCATCTGGCATACCTGTTACATGTGCAGCTTTTTGAATAGCTCTTCCTACAAGCTCAGAGGTACCCAAGTGAGCAGGGTGGGCTTTAAATATAACAGGGCAGCCTGCGGCCAAAGCAGATGCTGTATCTCCACCAGCTACTGAGAAGGCTAAAGGAAAATTACTTGCACCAAATACTGCCACCGGACCCAAGGGTCTTTCCATTGATCTTAAATCTACACGAGGAAGCGGCTGACGATCTGGCATCGCTGTATCTATTTTGGCATTCACCCATGAGCCTTCTTCCAAAAGACTAGCAAACAACCTAAGCTGCCCACACGTACGTCCTCGCTCTCCCTGTGCTCTACCAGCCGGTAAGCCCGTCTCTGCTGTATATCTTTCAATGAGATCATCTCCTAAAGCCTCGATCTCTGAAGCAATTTGTTTGAGGAAATCGGCTTTCTCCTGACCTGACTTCTTACGGTAAACAGTGAAAGCCTCCTCTGCCAAATCTGTGGCTGAAGCCAGCTCACCTAGGGTAGCGTTATAGAAAAGAGGCCCTAAAGTCTCTCCCGAAACCGGATTTACAGCCTGAAGAGCTACTGTTCCCTCAGAAGAGGTATTGAATCCAATAATGTTTATTCCTTGTAAATCCATGTTATTTCGTTTCTACTGTATTACTAAGTTTTCCTATTTGATCTATCGTGATTTCTACCAAGTCACCCACCTGAAGCGTGAAGCTATCCTCAGGGATAATCCCTGTTCCAGTCATTAAAAACGACCCATTCTCAAAGGTACATTCAGCATATAAATATTTCACCAGGTCGTTAAAAGTGCGTTTCATCTGATTGAGTTGGGTTGTTTGACTAAATACACCCTTTCCGTTTCTGAAAATCTCAAGCTTTATATTCGTCTCAGGGCTTAAAGGTTCATCTGTCACATAAATACATGGGCCCAAAGCTGCACTTTTATCATAAGACTTTGCCTGTGGCAAATACAAAGGATTCTCTCCTTCTATATCTCTGGAACTGACGTCATTCCCAACAGTATAGCCTGATATCTGCCCTTTACTATTGATAAATAAGGTCATTTCTGGCTCTGGCACATTCCATTTAGAATCTCTACGAATCCTGATCTTTTCACCTGGGCCTACTACCCTTCCGGCTGTGGCTTTAAAAAATATCTCCGGTCGGTCTGCATCATAAACCCTATCGTAGAAGTCGCCTCCTCCTGAGTCTTTTGATTCTTCCATTCGGGCCTTTTTGCTACGCAAATAAGTAACACCAGATGCCCAAACCTCTTGTCCTTTGATCGGAGCCTCTACAAAATTCTTTACAAGATTTATGTATTCAAAGTCTGAAGCGAGGCCTTGTACTTCTCTTTGAATCTCAAAGAAAAGATTTTCTCTATTGATAAATTGATCCCAGTCGGTGTGTTTTGACAAATAATACTGACCTTCGGTTTCTATGACGAAACCTTTTGAGGTTTTGTAGAGTTTCATGTGCAAGTATAGGGTTTAATGAAATGGCTCGAAATTTAGGCAATTCTCATTAAATACAACTTTGACACTTATTAATTATAAAAACTTCTTCATAATTGGAAAACCTTCCTGCCAAAACAAACATCATTATAACGCTTGTCAATGAACAAGACGAGATCACAGGTTATGAAGAAAAAATTAAGGTTCATCTAGACGGTCTCCTTCATAGAGCTTTTTCAATTTTGGTATTTAATGATGCCGGCGAAATGCTCATTCATCAGAGAGCACTGCACAAATACCATTCACCCGGCTTATGGACAAATGCCTGCTGTGGTCATCCCAATAAGGGCGAAGCAAATTATGATGCTGCCTATCGTAGACTTGGCGAAGAAATGGGGTTTCAATGCGACTTAGATTATAAGTTTACATTCCATTATAAAGCCACCTTTTCAAATGGTCTTACCGAAAATGAAATAGACCATGTTTACTTCGCAACTTATAATGATTCCTTCGAGGTAAACCCAGAAGAAGTGGCAGATTACAGATGGGTCAAGACTGAAGAAATAGCCAAAGAAATTGAGGAGAAGCCCGAAAACTTTACAGTATGGTTCAAGGAAATAATGAACAGACTGTAACCTTATATTATTTTGACAATACGCACATATAAGCTATTGATCAAAATTTAATTCTTTTCGTCTACAAATATCCTTCATTTATTTGCCAATTGACAAATCGTGAGATTTTAAAAAGAATTCTTCTCAGAGTTCTATTTTGTGAAATTAGTGCTTTAGTCAATTCCATATTCCTAGTAAAACAATTTACCATTATATATTCTGTATTTTATATATTTTCATAATTTTTTACTTCTTATTGCCAATATATCATTTTTTGCAAAATATTATTTTGTTTGATAGATTTGTTCTACAAACTAAAAGACGACAAAACCGATGATAAAATACGACAATGTAGCAAACGGAGTCATGGTGAGCCATGACGAGGCAGGAATCCTTAAATTCTTAGAAAGAAAAGGCGAAACCATAGAGAAAATTAAAGCAAAAGGTGTTCATGTAGATACCTATTTCAATGAAGATGATTTGATGTTAGTCATTTACGATGACCGTACAGAGGAAAAGGAAGTTACTTTGATTTGTATTCAGGACTTTTATATCAATACAAACTCAGTAGTAGAAATACATGACGGCTTTAAAGCTAAAACGAAAGATCTTGCAAATGTAAATGCCTACAGAATGGCAGTAGAAAAGTTGGCACACATTATTACAATGATCCCAACATTTCAGGAATACTACTATCAGTATAACCTGGCCTACCCAAGCAAGACTTCAATGCCAAGTCCTTATGAAATACAAATGGAAAAAGCAGCTTAACCACTAGGGTTACTTCAAAAAGAAAGCCCGATCTCATGTGAGATCGGGCTTTTCATTTTATACAATTTAAATTCTAATCTTACTTATCAGCGGTGACGCTGGCACTTAAGTATTCTCTATTAAGTCTCGCTATGTTCTCTAAAGAAATACCTTTAGGACATTCCGCTTCACAAGCCCCGGTGTTAGTACAATTACCAAAACCTTCAGCATCCATTTGTTTAACCATATTCAGGGCTCTATCCTGAGCTTCCACTTCACCTTGTGGTAATAAAGCAAACTGCGATACTTTGGCAGATACGAATAGCATAGCAGAAGCATTTTTACAAGCCGCCACACATGCTCCACATCCGATACAAGTAGCAGCATCAAACGCCTTATCTGCATTTACTTTTGGTACAGGGATACTATTTGCATCCTGCGTATTACCAGAGGTATTTACCGAAATATATCCACCAGCATGCTGAATTCTGTCAAATGCAGTACGGTCAACCACAAGGTCTTTTATTACAGGAAAAGCTTTAGCTCTGAATGGCTCTATATAAATAGTATCACCATCTTTAAAGCTACGCATGTGAAGTTGGCAAGTAGTAGTACCACCATCAGGCCCGTGAGGTTCTCCATTGATGTGCATTGAACATGAACCACAAATTCCTTCGCGACAATCATGATCAAATGAAACAGGCTCCTGCCCTTCTGAGATGAGTTGCTCATTCAGAATATCCATCATTTCTAGGAAAGACATGTGTCCTTCAATATCGTTCAATTGATATTCTACTAAACCACCTTTATCGTCGGCGTTTTTTTGTCTCCAGACTTTAAGTTTTAAATCCATGGTTTAATCTTATTTATATGAGCGAGTTTTCAACTCGATATCTTTAAATTCTAAATTCTCTTTGTGTAAAACAGCCTCAGACGGCTCACCTTTATATTCCCATGCTGCTACATAGGCATAGTTTTCGTCATCACGTAGAGCTTCTCCCTCTTCAGTTTGATACTCCTCTCTGAAGTGACCTCCACAAGATTCGTTTCTTTCCAAAGCGTCTTTGGCAAACAATTCACCTAACTCCAGGAAGTCAGCCACACGGCTTGCTTTTTCAAGCTCTGGATTCATTTCATCCAAATCACCCGGTACACTAACATTCTTCCAGAAGTCTTCTCTAAGCTCCTTAATCTCCGCCATCGCCTCTTTTAAGCCTTGGGCATTTCTGGACATTCCTACCTTATCCCACATGATCTTACCAAGTTTCTTATGGTAGTAATCTACAGAATGAGATCCCTTATTATTGATAAAGAAGTCTAATTGCTCTTTTACCGATTTTTCAGCGGCTTCAAACTCAGGCAGCTCTGTAGAAATAGGGCCTGTTCTGATGTCGTTTGACAGGTAATCACCAATGGTATATGGCAATACAAAGTAACCATCTGCAAGTCCCTGCATCAAGGCAGAAGCCCCAAGTCTGTTTGCCCCGTGATCTGAGAAGTTTGCTTCTCCGATAGCGTAACAGCCAGGAATAGTGGTCATCAAATTATAATCAACCCAAATACCACCCATTGTATAGTGTGTGGCCGGATAAATCATCATTGGAGTTTTGTATGGGTCTTCAGCTACGATTTTCTCGTACATCTGGAAAAGGTTACCATATTTATTTGCAACGACCTCTTCTCCTAATTCAAGAATCTTTTCATCTGAAGGATCTTTGATACCCAATACCTGAGCCTTCTCCTTACCGTAACGCTCAATAGCCGACTTGAAATCAAGATAAACAGCTTCGCCCGTTTTATTTACGCCAAAACCAGCATCACATCTTTCTTTTGCTGCTCTGGAAGCCACATCACGAGGGACAAGGTTACCAAAAGCTGGATATCTTCTTTCCAGGTAATAATCTCTGTCTTCTTCAGCCAATTCTGTTGGCTTCAGTCTTCCTTCTCTAATCGCCTCTGCGTCCTCGAGTTTTTTCGGCACCCAGATTCTACCATCATTTCTCAAAGACTCAGACATAAGAGTCAGCTTTGATTGGTAATCACCAGACCTTGGAATACAAGTCGGGTGAATCTGAGTGAAACATGGGTTAGCGAAGTAAGCACCTTTCTTATGGATTTTCCACGCGGCAGTTACGTTTGAGCCCATTGCATTAGTAGACAAGAAATATACGTTACCGTAACCTCCACTACCAATTACTACTGCGTGAGCCGAATGTCTTTCTATTTCACCTGTTACCAGGTTCCTGGCGATGATCCCGCGAGCCTTACCATCTACGATTACGATGTCAAGCATTTCGTGACGATTGTACATCTGGATCTTACCTCTGGCAATCTGACGGTTCATAGCAGAATATGCACCTAAAAGTAGCTGTTGACCAGTTTGTCCTTTAGCATAGAAAGTTCTTGAAACTAACACACCACCAAAAGAACGGTTATCTAATAACCCACCGTAGTCACGAGCAAAAGGCACACCTTGTGCTACACACTGGTCAATAATATTAGCAGAAACCTCTGCAAGACGATACACGTTTGATTCGCGGCTTCTATAGTCACCACCTTTTACGGTATCGTAGAAAAGTCTGTAAGTAGAGTCACCATCACCCTGATAATTTTTGGCGGCATTAATACCACCTTGGGCTGCAATAGAGTGAGCTCTTCTAGGAGAATCCTGGTAACAAAAAGCCTTTACATTATAACCCAGTTCTGCTAAAGTAGCAGCTGCTGAGCCACCTGCAAGACCCGTACCCACCACTATCACGTCAATATTACGCTTGTTGGCTGGGTTAACCAGGTCAATATGATCTTTATAGGAAGTCCAACGGTCAGCTATTGGTCCTTCCGGAGTTTTGGCATCTAACTTTACGCTTGATTCGGCCATGATATCTTTATTTTAGAGAATTACTTAATAAGAAAATAAACAGGAATTACCGCAAAGGCGAATGGAATTAGGATTGCAAAAATCCATACCCCTATTTTCTTAATTAACGGGTTGTATTTCGGATGATTCAAACCGAGAGTTTGAAATCCGCTTTGGAAACCATGTAATAAGTGGAAACCTAAAACGATCATTGAGATCACATAGAAGATTACCAATAATGGTTTCGAGAAGGCCTCTTCTGCCTCCATGTACAAATCTTTAACTGTAGTAGTTTTGGTACCAGCTTCCTGATCCATCACTTCAAGCATTTTGACATCCTGTGTATAATCAGAAGCCAAAGACTCGATGGCGATCACTTCACCTGTGTTTACATTCTCAGTGTATGACACATATGGCAAGTGACCAAATTTGTATTCATACCAGAAATCACCTAAGTGAACCGCGATGTAAACAAAAATGATGGTTCCTAGAATCGCCATATTTCTACTGGCCAAAGAACCTTGATTTTTAGACATCGCATAACCTTGAGGACGAGCCTTTTTATTCTGGATTTCAAGGTATATCCCCCAGATGGCATGAAAAAGAATGGAGAAATAAAGCACATAGGAAACCGTTTTAATCAGAGGATTTGTGGTCATGAAAACGGTGTATGTGTTGAAAGCGTAGCCGCCGTCATCTTTGAATAGCTGAAGGTTACCAATAAGGTGAATGATCAGGAATGAACAAAGAAACAATCCGGTGATTGCCATCAATACTTTCTTGCCTATTGAACTGCTTAATGTTTTAGTAAGCCAAGACATAAAATTTTGGTTTGATTTATCTATGCTATAGTTTAAGTAGCCTGCTTCAGAGGCCAAAAATCGCTGCCAAAAGTAATTACCAATCAGTTTAGAACCAATAAAAAATCAAGTTAATAGCCACCTGATTTTTGATAAATTAATGATCGGCAGTATTAATCCATGTATATACATACAATAAACTAAATTGAAACTGAAATAGTTTACTAATCAATCTAAATCAATCCGAAAGAATATTGTATTCGTTATTTTCGTTAATTAGGAGGTCGTTAGACTTTCTGTCAAAAACCTATACATGAAGAAATTACTTTCTCTTTTTTTAATCTTCTTTCTGACTCTGGCTGGATTCCACGCGTACGCTACTCACCTGAGAGCCGGAGAAATAACAGCCACAAGGATATCGAACACTTCGCTGACTTATCGGGTAGTATTGACAACCTACACTGATGAAATCAATGGACGAAGTGCCAATGAAGCTCAAGAGGAAGTCGACTTTTTCCCGGGCTTCTCCAATAATGGGGTTGTCAGTTATAAAGTTGCCAGAAAAGAGAAGATATTGATCTCTCCCTCTACAGTGAGAAATACCTATGAAACAGAAGTTACCTTCCCTGGACCGGGCGTTTACCGTGTGAGCTGTGGTATCCCAAACAGAAATGAAGCCACTGTTAACCTTCCTCAACCCTCAGATAATATCACATTCTTTGTTCAAACAACTTTAGTGATCAATTCTTCTTTTGGTTTAAACAGCACTCCTGTCCTACTAAACATTCCTGTGGATTCTGCTGCAGCCGGTGTGAAATACATACATAATCCGGGTGCCTTTGATATTGACGGCGATAGCCTTTCATACAGATTATCTGTACCAATGGAAGACCGTATGGAAGCTAACGGAATCGGTGCTCCGATCATCGGATACCGTGACCCAAGTACAGTTGGAGAATCACCGATAAGGAATGAAGATGATACCGGACCGGCAACCTTCAAAATAGACCCAAGAACCGGAGATCTTACTTGGGATGCTCCGCAACAAATAGGTCAATACAATGTGGCCTTTGTGGTGGTAGAATGGAGAAAAGCACCCGATGGCACCTTTATTAAAATTGGGGAGATTGTCAGAGATATGCAGATTATTGTAGTAGAAACTGATAATAATCGACCAGAGCTGGAAGTTCCCGGTGATTTGTGTGTAGAAGCTGGAGAGCCGTTTGAATTCGATGTCTCAGCCACCGATGAAGACGAAGACCAGAATCTAAAACTGACCAGTTCGGGTGGTGTATATAATGTAGACCCAGCAGGAAACTTCCAACGTTTTATCCCAGATGAGGCAGCAGTCTTCACAGCTGAATCTAGTAGACCAAGCCCAATCAAAGGTACTTTTGAATGGCTAACCAATTGTGATCACGTAAGAGAACAATCTTACGATGTGCTTTTCAAGGTAGAAGATGCTCCAGGTAGGTTTATCACGCAGTTAGTTGATATTAAAACGGTAAAAATAAATGTAAACCCACCGCGACCGAAAGGACTTACCGGCTCTGAAATTGAAGAAGGCGTTCAACTGAGTTGGCTCCCTTATGCTGAATGTACACGAGGTGGTAAAATTTATGTGTATAGAAAAGTGGGCTGTAGCGGATTAAATCCTGCTGAATGTCAACAAGGAATACCTGGAGACTGGAGATATGAACAGATTGGAGAGGTCGGCCTTACCGACACCACCTTCCTTGATAATACTGCTGAGAAGGGTCAAATCTATTCATACAGATTGGTATCAGATATTGAGGTTTCAAACTTCAATAGTATGCAGAGTGCTCCTTCAACAGAATTTTGTATTGGTTCTGAATTACCGAAAAGAGTACCCGTTATTACACATGTAAATGTGGAAGAAACCGATGAAACCGATGGAGAAATTGAAGTGATCTGGAGTAGGCCAATTGGTCTTGACACCACTGAATTTAGTGGCCCTTATACCTATGTCCTGTTTAGAACAGAAGGCTTGGGAGGAGATGACTTTGAGGAGATTTACAGAATCACCACAAACCTTGATGGTTCACCAGACACCGTTTATAACGACACCGGATTAAACACGGAGGAGTTGGTTTACCGTTATAAATTGGCATTTTTCTACGAGGGTGATCAGGAAATGGGCGAAGCTCCGGCGGCAACCAGTGTAAGACTTGATGGTACACCTGACGACCAGGAAGTGCACCTTTCATGGACGTCAAATACACCTTGGTCAAATGACAATCAAACTCACTTTGTATATCGTGAAGACAAAGACAATCCCGGTGTTTTCAATATCATAGCTACTGTGGACGTAAATGGGCCAAATACCTATGAATACATTGACGACGGTACAGATAATTATCTTGAAGATGGAGATCAAAGTATTACCTTGGAGAATAATGTGGTGTATTGTTATAAGGTAAAAACAGTAGGAACGTACGATAATGAAGCCTCGATTTTCGGCCTCCTAGAGAATGAATCACAAATCTACTGTATGGCTCCTGCAGATAGAACCCCGCCATGTGCATTGGTCATGAATCTTGATAATATTGGCTGTGAAGAGGCTAACCAAGCTGACTTCTGTGGGCAAAACGCCTTTACAAATACCCTTACATGGACCAATCCATCTGCCACGTGTAGAACAGATATCATCCGCTACAATATTTACTACTCGAGATTCGAGGATGGAAATTTTGAACAAATCTCCTTTGTAAATGGCAATAGCACCTCTTTTGATCATGTCAAAAACGCTATTGATGGATTTGTAGGCTGTTATTACGTCACGGCCGTAAGTGTTCTGGAAGTAGAGAGCGAGCCTTCAAATATCATCTGTGCAGATAACTGCGATAAGATTTCTTTCCCGAATGTATTTACCCCAAATAACGATGGAGTGAATGATACCTTTGAGCCGATGGATTGCCCTGCGTTCATCAAGAATATCACTTATCAAATTTATAATCGACAAGGAATTCTGATAGCAGATGGTGAAGGCACAAATTTAAGCTGGGACGGTACGGCCACTAACGGAAACGAAGTACCAGCAGGAACCTACTACTATACCATTAATGTAGAATTCAATCGTCTTAGAGAGTTGGGCGACATCAACAGCTATAAAGGTTATGTTGAGCTGATCCGATAATAAAAATGGTCGCCCTCTTTTGAGGACGACCATACTATCTATTTTAGTCTGTCGGAAAGTGCGAAGTGTTACTTCAATAATTCATATATACCAGCCACACCCTGGCCGCCACCTACACAGGCGGTTACCATGCCGTATTTTTGCTTGCGTCTTCTCATTTCATTGAAAAGCTGAACTGAGAGACGAGCACCGGTAGATCCAAGAGCATGCCCCAGAGCAATAGCTCCACCGTTAGGATTGAGAATATTTGGATCAATATCCAGCTCTTTAACTACTGCCAATGACTGAGCCGCAAAGGCCTCATTTAATTCCACTTGCTGAATATCCTTTAATTTCAGATTAGCTTGCTCTAAAGCTTTTGGTACAGCATATACAGGGCCGATACCCATAATTCTAGGGTCACAGCCAGCTACAGCATAAGAAAGCATTTGAGCCACCGGCTCCAGATTTAACTCTTTTACCATTTTTTCAGACATCACGATAACAAAAGCTGCACCATCAGAAGTCTGAGATGAATTCCCTGCAGTTACTGATCCTCCAGCTGCAAATACCGGTCTTAGCTTAGCTAATGCCTCCATGGAAGTACCAGCTCTAGGACCCTCATCTTTCTTGATTACAGTCTCTCTGGTTTTCTTCTTACCAGAGTTCTCGTCAAAGTAAGTTTCCTTAACGGTTATCGGAACGATTTCATCCTCAAAAAGACCCTCTTTCTGTGCGTTCAGAGCTTTCATATGCGACTGATAAGAAAACTCATCTTGCTCTTCTCTACCGATCTTATAATCCTGAGCTACTTGCTCAGCCGTCAAACCCATTCCTAAATAATAGTCAGGATTATTTTGGGCGATATCATAGTTAAGTGCAGTTTTGTATCCCATAGTAGGTACCAGGGACATTGATTCTGTACCACCAGCAATGATACAGTCTGCCATACCAGCATTAATTTTGGCTGCTGCCATTGCAATGGTTTCGATACCTGATCCACAATAGCGATTTACAGTGACACCAGGGACTACCTTGCCCATTGAAAGTAAAGCAATGTAGCGTGCCATTTGCATGCCTTGCTCGGCTTCTGGCACAGCATTACCCACCATAAGATCATCTACTCTGGCGGGGTCAAGTTCCGGAACTTGTTCTAATAAGTATTTAATATTTTCAGCCGCCAGATCATCAGGTCTGGTGAATCTAAATCCACCTCTCCCTGCCTTTCCGACAGCCGTTCTATATCCTTTAACAATGTATGCGTTCATATTTTTTTAAGATTTAAGATGGAAGACTTAAGATGTAAAGTCAGGAGAATTACTCCCTGACTTTGAACTTAATTCCTTGGTGGCTTGCCACCTGTCAATAGTCCCTGCATTCTTTCCAGTGTTTTACGCTCACCACAAAGGCTTACGAAGGCTTCTCTTTCAAGCTCTAACAGATACTCTTCCGTGACATTTTGAGCATAACTCAAGTCACCACCAGAAATAACGTATGCCAACTTATCAGCAATCAAGGCATCGTGATCTGAGATATAATTCCCTAATCGCATAGCCTTAATACCTGCTTTGAAAAGAGCTATACCTGCTTTTCCTTGTACCTTAATATCACTTCTCTTTACAGGCATGGTATAACCATTCTCGGCAAGGTCTACAGCAGCTTGTTTTGCTTCAGCGATTAATCGAGACCTGTTTAAAACAATCTGATCCCTTCCGCTTACTAGATAGTTCATTTCCATAGCCTCCTGAGCAGAGCCAGAAACTTTGGCCTGAGCAATATTCATGAAAGCATTCTGAAGAATATTTAATTCTGAGTCGCCTGGTTGGTACATATCAGAACATCTGAGAGCCATTTCTTTGGTTCCTCCACCACCTGGGATTACACCAACTCCTACTTCCACAAGCCCCATGTAAGTCTCTGCTGCAGCTACTACCTTATCGGCATGTAAGTTTAGCTCACATCCACCACCTAAGGTTAAAGTATGTGGTGCAGTCACCACAGGAATTGACGAATAACGAGCTCTCATCATTGTTTTCTGGAACTGCTCGATAATCATGAAGATTTCATCCCATTCCTGCTCTATGGCATACATAAATAACATAGCCAGGTTTGCACCCGCAGAGAATGCCTGATTGGAGTCATTTCCTACAACTAAACCTCTGAAATCCTTCTCAGCCAAATCATAAGACTTATTTAGTCCTTCAATCACCTCAGCCCCAAACGTGTTCATTTTAGACTGGAACTCCAGACCGAGAATACCGTCACCTAAATCGAAGATAGATGACCCCGCATTTTTCCATACTACATTCGTTTTACGAATATTATCCAGAATAATGAAGGACTCTGTGCCTGGAATAAGCTTGTACGCTTTCGATGGAATATCATAATAGTACTTCTTGCCATCTTCAACCTTATAGAAAGACTCAACACCGGCATCAAGCATATCATAAACCCATTGAGCAGGCTTATTACCTTCTTTTTCGGCGATCTCTACAAAAGCCTTAGCACCTACTGCATCGGCCGTTTCAAAAAGACCCATCTCCCAGCCGAAACCAGCTTTGATAGCATCATCGACTCTGAATAATTCGTCAGCTATTTCAGGAATTCTATTCGTAGCATATTTAAACGCATCTGAGAAAGTTTTTCTGTAAAACTCCCCAGCCTTGTCTTTACCATTTAATAATACAGAGAAACGGTCAGCTAGCCTGTCAATACTTTTGGTGGCATTGAGGGTATCGAATTTGACCTTTTGAGTCGGTTCATATTCTAAGGTTTCAAAATTCAATGCCAGAATTACGGACTTCCCATTCTCCTTGATCTTTTTGTAAAATCCTTGTCCTGTTTTATCTCCAAGCCAGTTTTTCTCCATCAGGGTAGCCATGATAGGAGGTAAATCAAAGGCTGAGACTGATTCGTCAGTCTTAAGTATTCCCTTGAGGTTATTGCAAACATTGACCGTAGTATCCAGACCAACTACATCAGATAACCTGAACGTACCCGATTTAGGGCGACCTACTACAGGGCCAGTTAATTTGTCAACAGCCTCCACAGATAAGCCCATTTCCTGAGCAGCTCTGATGGTCTGCACCATAGCGTAAATCCCTAAACGATTGGCAATAAACGCAGGGGTATCTTTACACAGAACTGTCTGCTTACCTAAATAAAGATCACCGTAACTCATTAAGAAGTCAATGATCTTTGGATCGGTTTTCGGTCCTGGAATAATCTCAAGAAGTCTTAGATATCTTGGTGGATTAAAGAAGTGAGTTCCACAGAAATGCTTCTGAAAATCTTCACTTCTACCTTCAGACATCAAATGAATTGGTATACCAGAGGTATTGGAAGTCACTAAAGTTCCAGGCTTTCTGTGAGCCTCTACTTTATCGTAGATGATTTTCTTGATGTCTAATCGCTCCACTACCACTTCTATCACCCAGTCAACGTCTTTGATTTTGACCATGTCATCATCAAAGTTCCCAAGTTCTATTCTGTTTGCTACGTCTTTGGAGTATGTAGAAGCGGGCTTACCCTTCAGTGCGGCAGTAAATAAGCTATTTACTATTCTATTTCTCACAGCAGGTGAACTGGTATCTAAGCCCTTTGCCTTTTCAGCTTCGTTAGGCTCTCTAGGTACCATATCCAGTAGCAGCACCTTGCAGCCGATATTGGCAAAATGCATGGCAATTCTACTTCCCATTATTCCAGCTCCTAAAACAGCAACTTTATTAATTCGTCTATTCATTTATACTGATTTATTAAGCATTAATTATTTCAATATGTAATTGACCACCTAAAAGCAGTGGATCACAAATAATAGTATGCAAGCATACCATTACAAATCTATCCTAAATATAAGCATTATGCAAGCATACTATATAAAGAATTTGCAAAGAAATCTTGCATTTTTAGTATAAACGCATGCTTGCTATGATTCGTTTTTGTTCCTGCTCAATTTGAAGAATTTGAAAAGATAAAATTGGTCTTCTGCACCCGAAACATCATGAATAACTGAGCTGAATAAGCTATCAATTCTATTATGAACAGTGTTATCAAATGAATTGCAAAAACACAGGAAGGACAGCTTAAAAGAAAAAGATAAAATCTTGAACTTAAGCATTTGCAATTAAGTTGCATTTATGTACTTTTGCAACCCTGTTGCAGCAGCCAATTGAAGAAGTTAAAAGAAAAATACTCGCATCATCTGTACAAGTTAGGTCTTGGAATGTCATTCCTATGTGCCATCCATTGCCTGAGTATGCCTTTTTTGTTGGTACTCTTACCCACAGTAGGCGAGCACCTTTTCCCTGCCTATATTGAGAACGCCATTATTGTTTCCAGTTTGGCAATCGCAGTGTATTTATTATCTCGAGATTATAAGTTGCATAGAAATAGCCTGCCTTTTGCATTGCTCATTTCATCTTCAGTATTCTACTTTCTAAATATTCTGGCTCACAATCATCTTTACTCAATTATTGGTTCTATACTTATGGCCTCAGCTTACGTATTGAATTGGGTAATGCACCGTAAGGTTTGTAAAACACCTTTTTAATAAGGGAAATCGAGCGGACTCTCGTATTTGAATTGATAAGCCAGTTCATTTCTTACTTTCAAAGAACTAACGGTTTTAAAATTTACAGGTTCTAAAGAAGCAGCATATTCTGGTTCAGTGTAAGAAGTGCGTTTTGAGCAATCAGCTATAACTTCCTTACGCATCGGTTTTTGAGGACAAACGGCATTAAAAACTTCTCCCCAAGCTCCCTTTTCAATAATACGATCAATGATGCCAATCACATCATCTCTATGTATGTAATTCACCGGCTTATCAGGCAGATCAAGATCCTTTTTGCCGGAATAATACTTGCAAGGAACCCGACCATAACCCATCAGGCCACCGCATCTTAAAATCGTACACTGTATACTCAGTAACTCACACTTGCTTTTGATCAACTGTTCTATGTTATAAATATCGCTTTGAGAATCTGCATCCTCTTCAAAAGCTTCTTGATTCAAATCAGCATAAATTGAGGTAGAACTAATGTAAAGCAACTTCTCTGGTGTATTTCCGGTCATTCGCTCAAACAAGCCGTCCAACTCTTCCAGATGCTCGCTTACATTTCTTCTTCTTACTCCTGGTGGAACATTTAATATCAGTAAGTTGCTTTCAAAAAACTCTTTTGAAATAGGTTTAGCCTCTAATAAATCAACCAAAAAAGGTTGAATTCCTTTTTCCTCAAGTATTTGCAGCTTTTCCGCTTTCGTGGTGCTCCCTCTTACTTTGTATTTTTTTGAGATTAAGTATTGAGCCAGGGGCAATCCTAACCAACCACAGCCAAGTATCGATACATTCATTTCCCGTTGTCTACTATTAAAGGTATTTTGCATAAAGCCCACTTACCTAAAGAGTTATTGAAATATCAATTTCCCTTTTGTGGGACAGTGGCTTTGTAAGACACAAATAAACAAATCAATGAAAAAGTTTCTCCTTCTTCTCTTTATCTCTGTGAATTGCTTTGCACAGCAAAAATACGGTTTAGCCATTCATGGCGGAGCCGGCACTATCCTAAAAAAGAACATGTCTGATGAAATGGAGGCTGCCTATAGAGAAAAGCTTGACGAAGCACTTAAAGCTGGCTATGAAGTTCTAGATAACGGCGGTGCCTCAGCAGATGCAGTTATAGCAGCTATTCAGGTGATGGAGCAATCACCCCTTTTCAATGCAGGCAAAGGGGCCGTTTTTACACATGAAGGAAAAAATGAAATGGATGCGTCTATAATGACTGGTCATGATTTAAAGGCTGGTGCAGTAGCAGGTGTAACCACCATTAAAAGCCCAATTTCTGCAGCCAAAGCAGTTATGGAAAATTCACCGCATGTATTATTGACCGGAAGCGGAGCTGAAACTTTTGCAAAAGAACAAAATCTGGAACTCGTGGATCCTGGTTATTTCTATACCGAAAGGAGATGGAATTCTCTTCAAAGAGCAATCAAACGACAACAAACGGAGCTAGACCATGACGATAAAAATGTTGAAAAAGCTCCGAAGTCATCATTAATCTATAGCGTTCCTGAAGACTTCAAGTTTGGTACAGTAGGCTGTGTGGCTCTTGATAAAAATGGAAATCTGGCAGCCGGAACCTCCACTGGCGGAATGACCAACAAACGCTGGAACAGAGTTGGTGACTCTCCCATAATTGGTGCCGGTACATATGCCAATAATGCTACCTGTGCTGTATCTGCCACAGGACATGGTGAATTCTTCATCCGCTCGGTAGTGGCTTATGATATTTCTGCGTTGATGGAATACAAAGGAATGACCCTAGAACAAGCTGGCTATGAGGTAGTGAACAAAAAATTAGTAGAAAGAGGCGGCACAGGTGGTATCATCTCCATTGACACTAAAGGAAACGTAAGTATGCCATTTAACACCAAAGGGATGTACAGAGCCTACAAATTATCTGACAAGAGTTCTAAAATTGCAATTTACGAGGGCGAATAAGCCCTAAAGTATTACTTTTGCGGAAATTTTGACTGCAAATCTCTAATGGCTGACTTTAAGGATCACATTCATCATTCTAAACCTTTTGTAATTGGTATTACGGGTGGAAGTGCCTCCGGTAAAACTCTTTTTCTCAAAAGCTTACTAAAGCACTTTACAAAAGAGCAGGTTTGCCTTATCTCTCAGGATAATTATTACAAAAGTATCAGCCAGATCCCCAGAGATGAAAATGATATTCCAAACTACGATCTACCGGAGTGTATAGACTTTGAGTTATACGCAAGCCATATTGCTGATTTGGTGGCCGGCAAAAAAGTAGAGCATGAAGAGTATACCTTTAATAACCCCAATGCTGTTCCTAAAATGCTGGTACATGAACCGGCTCCTGTAATAGTGGTTGAAGGTCTTTTTGTCTTTTATGAGGAGTCTATTGCTGAGCAGTTGAACCTCAAAATTTTTGTTGATGCCAAAGAGAAAATAAAGATCAAAAGAAGACTGAAAAGAGACACTTCTGAACGAGGAATCTCAGTAGATGAAGTGATGTATCAATGGAAAAACCACGTAAAACCAACCTATAAAAGCTTCATAAAACCGACTAAAAAGTCAGCAGATATCGTGGTCAATAATAATGATCACTTCCAAAATGGGCTTTGGATGGTGACTACCTTTATTAAGTCATTGGTACGGTAAGATATTTTTTCTCTCTTTCCACTTAGCTTTTTCTATTTCGAGCTAACTTGAGCTATTATGAAATTACAAAAAGCTATTCCCACCATTTTGAAGAATGGTGTTCTACAATTTGCCGTTTTCTTTCTTGGCCTCAATCAGGCCGTAGGTCAAAACACTTTTAATTACTCTATTGACTTTACCAAGGCCGAAGAAAACACCTACACCGTTTCCTTGTCATTTAACGAAATTGAAGGGAAAAATCTACAGTTGATAATGCCGCAATGGTCTCCGGGCTATTATCAAATCATGAATTATGCCTTAGACATTACTGATATAAAACTTAAGGGTAAGGGCAGTTTGACGAAAACCTCAAACAACAGCTGGCAGATAAAAAATTTCAATAAAAAGACCATCCTTACATATGACATTAAGACCTTAAAGAAGTTTGTAGCCAATAGTTATGTTGATGAAAATCATGCTTACATCATCCCTACCAATACTTTCTTTTACTCAAAAGGTAACCTAAAAAATAAAGTTACACTCCGTTTCAACGATAAATACAGAGATATCGCCACCGGGCTCAAAGAGGTCAAAGGAGTTTATTCTGCCGAGAATTTTGACATTCTGTATGATAGCCCTATCCTACTCGGCAGTCTGGATGAGTACCCTTCCTTTACAGTTAATGGCAAGAAGCATCGTTTTCTGGCATATAATGCAGGAGAGGTTCCAGAAAAAGAACTCATGAAGTCATTAAAAAGTATAGTAACTGAAGCTTCAAAAATCTTTGATGATATCCCTTACGACGAATATACATTTATTGGTATCGGTCCGGGAAGAGGCGGTATAGAACATCTCAATTCTACCACCGTATCTTTTGACAATAGCTCTTTTGAGAAAAAATACAGCCAAAAAGCATTGTATAATTTTCTCTCTCACGAGTATTTTCACCACTATAATGTAAAACGAATAAGACCATTTGAGCTAGGCCCGTTTGACTATCAAAATGGCAGCAGAACTACACAGCTTTGGATCAGTGAAGGCCTTACTGTTTATTATGAATATATCGTCAATCAAAGAGCCGGTTTACTTGACAGAAAAGAAGTACTTGATCAAATGGCCAAAACGATTAATCAATATGAGTCTAATCCCGGAAAGGAACATCAGACGCTTATAGAATCTAGCTTTAGAACCTGGCAAGATGGGCCATTTGGTACTTATGGACCTGAACCCGATAAATCCATAAGTTATTATGTCAAAGGCCCCATAGTAGGTTTCATTCTAGACCTCGCTATTCGCCACGCCACTGAAAGTGAACATTCTCTGGATGACGTCATGCGAATATTGTATCAGCGATATTATAAAGATCTGGGTAGAGGCTTCACCGATGCCGAGTTTCAATCGGTATGCGAAGAGGTAGCCAAAACAGACCTCACAGAAGTATTTAGCTTTGTCTACTCCACATCCCCATTAAACTATACCAAATACTTTGGATATGCAGGCTTAGACTTAAAGAAAGAGGGCGAAAATTCAAACGCTAACTACGTACTAAGTGAAAATCAAAAGGCTACCGAGGCACAAAAAGAGCTTCTACACAAGTGGCTTGATTAAATTACCCGCACTCATTCTTATAAAACTTGACAATAAAAAAGGGACTTGGCTAAAGCCAGTCCCTTTTTCATAAAATATGAATTGAAATCTTATTCTACCACACTTAATCTAACAGTATTTGTTCTGTTATCTGCCTGAAGCGGAACACTCAGGGTATTGATGAATTTATCACCAGACTTGAGTTTGCCTTCAGCAATTAAGAAGTCACGAGCAGCATCCACAAGGTTACCTTCATGATTTTCCGGCATTCTTTCTGAAGAAATAACTTCAATACCCGAATAAAGGCTCAATTGAGTTAAAAGCTTCTGGTTTGAGGTAAAGATGTACACATTTGCTTTAGGTCTGTGATGAGAAAGTCTCACCGCCGTATAACCAGATGATGTGTAACCAATAATTGCGTTTACATCAAGGTCACGAGCCAATCTACAACCCATAACGATTACGTTATCGTTGTCTTTATCTTCAGAAACGTACTCAGGACGCGTCACATCTGTATGGTACTTGAAGTAAATCTCATCAGCATTTTGCTCTACTTGGCGAACAGTCTTGGCCATAGTTTCAACAGCAAGTAAAGGATACTTACCCGCTGCAGATTCGCCTGATAACATTACCGCATCAGCACCATCAAATACCGCATTAGCCACATCGCCAATCTCGGCTCTGGTTGCTCTTGGGTTATCTACCATGCTCTCTAGCATTTGAGTAGCCACAATGACCGGCTTGGCAGCTAAATTACATTTTCTAACTAATTCTTTTTGAATCAAAGGCACTTCTTCACCAGGCATCTCAACACCCAAATCACCTCTGGCCACCATGATACCATCTACGGCTTCAATGATACTATCCATATTGGTGATAGCTTCAGGCTTCTCAATTTTGGCAATAACTTTCGCCTGAGAACCTTTGCTCTTGATATATTCCTTGATTTTGATAATCTCTTCTGCCGTTCTTACAAAAGAAAGTGCTATCCAATCAACGTCTTGCTCTAATCCAAACTCTAAGTCTTTCCAATCTTTCTCGGTAACAGAAGGTTGAGAAATATTAGTATTCGGAAGGTTTACACCTTTTTTCTGCTTTAACAGCCCTCCGTAAACTACCTCTGTAATCACTTCTTGTTTTTCGGTGTCTACGCCAGTTACCTTCACCTCAAGCTTACCATCATCCATCAGAATACGCTCTCCTACTTTCACGTCTTTGTACATTCCTTTGTAAGGCGTACTTACACGGTCAGCATTTCCTACAACGTCTTCATTACAAAAAACGAACTTATGGCCTGGTACTAATTCTACTCCAGCATTACCGCCTTCCATTTGACCAACTCTGATCTTCGGACCTTGCAAATCCTGAAGGATGGCACATTTCAGATTGTTCTCCGTGTTATTCTCTCTGATTCTTTGAAGTCTGGTCAGATGCTCCGCATGATCTCCGTGAGAAAAGTTAAGTCTGAATACATTAACTCCTGCCTGAGCTAATTTTAAAAGCATCTCTTTACTCTCAGAAGCAGGACCTACAGTGGCTACAATCTTGGTTTTTTTATACATAAACTGTTAAGTTATTGCTATTGGCTGTTTAATACGGGCGTAAAAATAGGAATAATACATCATTCGCTAGAATAAAATTTCAATATCACGTTCTCACATTGGCATATTATTCCTTTTTCTATGAATACTTATCCTCACATTTCCTTCCTAGAATGCTTTCTGATACATTTGTTACCTTTAAATCATCAAACAGTTAAAAAATGAGCAATCGAATTTACGTTTTTGACACTACACTTAGAGATGGAGAACAAGTACCTGGCTGTCAGCTGAACATTGACGAGAAGGTAATGATTGCTCAGAAACTGGATGAACTCGGAGTAGATGTTATTGAAGCTGGTTTCCCGGTTTCTTCACCTGGTGATTTCAGATCTGTGGAAGCTGTATCACAGGTGGTGAAAAATGCAACTGTTTGTGGTTTGACAAGAGCGGTTGAAAAAGACATAGAGATTGCAGCCGCAGCATTAAAGTCTGCTGTGAAGCCTAGAATTCACACGGGAATTGGCTCTTCAGACATTCACATCAAACATAAATTCAACAGCAACAGAGACGACATCTTGGCTCGTGGAGTTAAAGCTGTGAAGTACGCCAAACGTTTTGTAGAAGACGTGGAGTTTTATGCTGAAGATGCCGGTAGAGCAGATATTGAATTCTTAGCCAGACTAACCGAGGCTGTAATTGATGCAGGGGCTACTGTAGTAAACCTTCCAGATACTACTGGTTACTTATTGCCAACGGTAATGCATGACAGAGTAAGCTATCTGATGAATAATGTACCTAACGTAGACAAGGCTATCCTTTCTATGCATAATCATAATGATTTAGGTATGGCTACCGCAAATACAATAGCAGGTGTACAGGCTGGTGCCAGACAAGTGGAGGTTACTATCAATGGTATTGGAGAAAGAGCCGGAAATACTTCATTGGAAGAAGTGGCCATGACACTGAAAGTTCATAAAGAACTGGACTCTTACACAAATATCAAGTCTGAATTACTTTACCCATTGAGTCAATTGGTTTCTAAAACCATGCGTATGCCGGTTCAGCCAAATAAGGCTATTATCGGAAGAAACGCCTTTGCTCACTCTTCTGGAATACATCAGGATGGTTTCTTAAAGCATGCTGAAAATTATGAAATCATGACACCACAAGAGGTTGGAGTTGATAAATCTGATATTGTTCTTACGGCTCGTAGTGGCAGACACGCCCTGAAGCACAGACTACAATTACTAGGGTATGAGCTTAATAAGGAGGAGATTGATCTAACATATATCAGATTCCTGGATTTAGCTGATAAAATCAAAGAGGTGAATGACGGTCACCTGGTTACCCTTATGCAGGAAATGAAGGTAGAAACCGCCTGATTTTAAATCATTCTTTAAGTATTTTTTAAATCGTATTTCAATGGCAAAATTGAATGAACCGGAGATCTATGCCCAGTTAGAATCAGAAATTGAAGCCTTGGGTTTCACTATGCCATCTGATAAAGAACTAGGGAGTCTACTCGGCACTTTAATTCACGCTAAACCATCTGGAGAGTACCTTGAGCTGGGTACTGGCGGTAGTCTTTCATTATCATTTATGGTAGAAGCCATGGATGAGAATTCAAGTTTAATTAGCCTTGATAATGATCCTGATCTAATTGCTTTGGCTCAAAGATATTTTGGCCATGATCATAGAGTTTCTCTATTGGAAGTGGATGGAGAAGAATGGATTCGAAAAAACGGCGGTCAGCAGTTTGACTTGATTTTTGCTGATACCTGGCCGGGCAAATATAGCCTCCTTGATGAAACTATAGCCATGGTAAAGAAAGGTGGTTTTTATGTAGTAGATGATATGAATCCTCAACCAAACTGGCCTGAAGGACACGAGGAAAAAGCAAAAGCTTTAAAAGAAAGCATTCTACAGCATCCCGAATTGGCCGTGTCTTTTTTAGACTGCTCAACAGGAATCTTACTTGGCGTAAAAAAATAAAGCCACGCTGACGCATCAGTGTGGCTTCCCTTTTATAAGAAATGTATTCTCTTAATACTCGTCCTCATTAAAGAAGAAATCTTCTTTAGTCGGATAGTCCGGCCATATCTCCTCAATATTCTCATATGGCTGACCGTCATCTTCAAGCTCTGAAAGGTTTTCCATTACCTCATTAGGTGCTCCAGAACGAATTGAAAAGTCAATCAATTCATCTTTTGAAGCTGGCCATGGTGCATCTTCTAAATAAGAAACTAATTCTAAAGTCCAGTACATAATTTCACTTGTTTATTAAGTAACTCCTGAATTTGGCTGCAAAAGTATCAAAATCTTTTATTGCACAACGCTTTTCAAGATAAAAAGTGCCACTGCTCAGATATTTTTTACTAATAATCTGTAATTCAAACAGTTACTTTAATTCAATATTTTATTTTTCCTTGATTCGGCTCGCTTTTTAGCCTGAGACCCTTTACTTCTCAATAACTAGGAATCGCCAGCTTTTGTTATCTAATTAAATAAATAACTTAAATAAAAAAAATGGTTCCCCTACTCTATTCAAAAAACAGATAGAAAGTTACCGTATGGGTATTTAGGCGATCAAGCACAGTCAATGGCGTAACCTCTGTAGTAGGCACATCTGCCTTGTCAATCATATTTCTGATACCATGAGAGAAATGAACCTCAGGAGCAAGCTTGAAGAATTGTCTGAACAACTCCATACCTGCACCATACTCTACGCTCAAGTCTGCCCTTCTTAAACCAGGTAGCTTATCTATATTTGTCTTTTTGGCCAGGTTTATTGCATTCGTCTCAAAACCCTGACGCATACCCACAAACATGTTCATTCGCATATTCCCTCTACGCAATGACTTATATTTCAATAATAGTGGTACCTCAAACCACGCCTGCTCTCTTGAAGGAACTTGGTCCGGATCCTGATTTACTTCTATCTTTCTGGAATAAATGGCAACGGTAGGCAGGAACTTTACATCAAACCTAGGGTTCACATAAAAATTCATCAGTCCTCCCATTTTTATTCCATAATCAATTGGGGAAGTTATCGACTGTATTTGCGTATTCTCTTCGGCAGTGTAGCTTGAATTAAACTTTAATCTAAAGTTACTCATGGCAACACCCATGAAGTAGCCAAAATGAAGCTGTTTGGCATCATACTCAGATTGGTAGATGATTTTACTTCTGGCCTGGCCAAAAACAGCATTGACACTTAACAAGAAAAGAACAAAAGATAAAGAAGTGATAAAACTCCTATTGCCTATTTTGTTCCAACATACACCGAGCATATACCAAAAGTTAAGGTTTTGCAGTAAGTATCCTTAAAACCTGCTGATCTAAAGATAGAAAGAAAATTCTCTCCATCAGGAAAAGCCTTCACAGACTCTGGCAAATAGGTGTAGGCAGAACTATCTCTTGAAACCAGTTTACCTATCAGTGGCAGCACCTTGGTAGAATAGAACCCATAAAGCTGCTTCATCGGAAAGCTTTTAGGATTAGAAAACTCTACTACTACGCAGGTTCCTCCAGGCTTAGTGACCCTACACATATCTGTCAGACCTTTCTGAAGATTTTCAAAATTCCTGACGCCAAATGAAACGATAACCGCGTCAAAAGTATTGTCATCAAACAAGAGTTTCTCTGAGTCGCCCATTCGCATCTCTATCTTGTCATCTAAACCCAGACGCTTCATTTTTTCTCTGCCATGAGACAGCATGCCTTCTGAGATGTCCACTCCTATGATCTTATCCGGATTCAGCTGCTTATTAGCCTCTATAGCCAGATCTCCGGTACCTGTGGCAATGTCTAAAATATACTTAGGCTGCTTTGGTTTAAGCATTGAAATTGCCTTTTTACGCCAGTACAGGTCTACACCTCCACTGAGCATTCTATTTAGCAAATCGTACTTGGCCGAAATATTATCAAACATTTCAGAAACCTGTTCTTTCTTACCTGCCTCTTTCTCCTTGTAGGGTACTACTGCCATGGGTTTATTGATTTAAGATGCCTTTGCAAATATTCTTTACTATTGAAGGGCCTTCATATACAAAGCCGCTGTAAACTTGAACTAAAGCAGCTCCCGCATTTAATTTTTCAATGGCGTCTTCAGCTGTATAAATACCTCCAACACCAATGATCGGGAATGCTCCTCCAGATTTTTCATGTAGGTAACGTATAACCTCTGTTGATCGTTTCGTCAATGGCTTACCACTTAAGCCTCCGGCTCCAATATTTTCCACTTCTTCCTTTGAAGACTGTAAAGGTGTTCTGGCGATTGTGGTATTAGTGGCAATTAAACCATCGATTCCTGTAGTCTGTACAATCTCAATAATATCGTCAAGCTGAGCATCTGTTAAATCAGGAGCTATTTTAAGTAGAATTGGTTTTTGAGAAGCCTTTTCAGCATTTAATTCCTTCAGTTTATGAAGTATTCTACTCAGCGGTTCTTTATCCTGGAGTTCACGTAAACCAGGAGTGTTTGGTGAACTAACATTCACCACAAAGTAATCTACATAAGGATGCAAATCATTGAATGCGAGAATATAATCATCAATAGCATTTTCATTTGGGGTAACCTTGTTTTTCCCAATATTACCCCCGATCAAAGTCTTTGATTTTCTAAGACGAAGTAATTCAGCAGCTTTTACAGAACCTTCATTATTAAAACCCATGCGGTTGATAATAGCCTCATCTTTTACCAAACGAAACAATCGAGGCTTATTATTCCCGGGCTGTGCTTTCGGAGTCACTGTCCCTATCTCAATAAAGCCAAACCCTAGATTAGACAGTTCATCTATCCAGAGGGCATTTTTATCAAAACCCGCAGCTAAACCAACCGGATTTTTGAATTTCAAACCAAAAACCTCACGTTCCAATGCCTTATTATTGACCTCATACATTGACCTTAAAACTGACGGTATAAATGGTATTTTGTGAACCACTTTCAATACATCAGTTACCAGATAGTGTACTTTTTCAGGATCTATTCTTTTTAGTAAAGGGAAAACCAGGTTCTTATATAAACTCATAGTGGTGTATACTGCTCATTACGAATGGGAATGCAAAACTAGGTCAAGCCTTACGATATTCAAATTTTGAACACTTCAAAAAAGCCTCGCCAAATACCAACTCATTAAAGTACAATATTATATATAATGGTTTCTATTTCATGCGTTAATGAAAGTAGGAACTGTAAAAAACATGTAACAAACGTAATAGTCTATATATATGATATTTATGCTTTTACGCATCAATTCAAAAATTGACTTTCCTCCTTGACCACTCATCCTCCACATTGACCACTTAAAAGAATTATTCTAAAAATAATACTAGAAACTATGAACCTTTTGAAAGTTTCCTGAGTTTTGCAGCCGTGGAAACGAAAGAAAGAATAGTAGAAAAGTCGATCGAGCTTTTCTTCTCGAGAGGAATCAGAAGCGTCACTATGGATGACATCGCTTCTGAATTGGGTATTTCCAAAAAAACAATCTACCAGCATTTCTCAGACAAGACAACCTTGGTTTATGAGGTATCAAAGAGCTTCTTATCTGAAGAAAAATGCCGTGAGCAGGAAATAGCAAGAAAATCAAGCGATCCGATTGATGAAGTTATACTTCATTCAAGAGTGATGAGAGAAATCTTCCTGAAGATAAACCCGGGGGTTTTATACGACCTCCAGAAGTATTATCCGAAGGCATGGAAATTATACAAAGAGCACAAAACATACTTTAGAAAATCACTGGAAGATAATATCAGAAAGGGTATGGAGAAGGGTTACTACAGAAGTGAAATTGACCCGTCTATATTAAGTTTTCTAAGAATAAATGCTGTGGAATGGGCCTTTAGCCCCGAAGCCATGCCAAATGGAAACGGGAACATCCTGAAAGTGCAAATGGAATTTATGGATCATTTTATAAGAGGAATAGTAACAGAAAAAGGGCTTAAAGCCTACGAAGCAACTAAAAATTAGATATGAAAAAACTTTTTGCAGGGTCACTAATGATCCTCATATCAATGGCGACTTACTCGCAGCAATCTTTCACTCTGGAAGAGGCCGTAGAATATGGCTTAAAGAATCATGCTGATGTCCAGAATGCCATTGTGGGCAGGCAAGACACCGAGCTTGACATCAAAGAAATTAAAGCTACAGGTTTACCAAAAATCAATGGTCAGTTTCAATACACGTACAATGCTATTGTCCCTACTCAGTTGATTGATGCTCAAAACTTTGACCCGACAGCACCTGAGGGAGCCGTAACGGAGTTCAAATTTGGAGTACCATGGGGAGGACAAGCTGGTATTTCATTGAATCAACTGATCTATGATGCCACTTGGCTAGTAGGTTTAAGAGCACAGGATACCTATCGTAAGCTGGCAGATCAGGAAATAGTACAGTCTAAAACTACTGTAGCAGAGAACATCACCAAGGCTTATTATTCTGTCCTTGTAGCACAGGAAAGAGCCAAGATTATTGAATTAAACATCGCAAGATTAGATACCATGGAATCTAACACCACTAAGATGTTTGAACAAGGGTTTGTAGAGAAGCTTGACTTAGACAGACTTTCTGTACAGAAGAATAATCTGAAAACAGAATTAACCAAGGTCCGTAACCTTACAGAGCTCTCCAAGCAGCTATTGAAGTTCCAGATGGGGTATAACGTATCTCAGCAGATTTTCCTTTCAGATAACCTGATTGAGCAGGAAGAAAAAGCTTTGGCTTCCATTGTAAATGAAGAGGTGGACCCTGAAAGCAGGATAGAGTTCCAAATGTTGAAAACCAACAGAGAGCTTCTTGAAATGAATGAGGAGCGTTACAGAAAAAGTGCACTACCGAATCTTTTCTTCAGTGGAAATATCGGGGCTGGTCATAGTAACACTCGTTTCAATCCATTTGAGAGATGGTTTGGTTCATCATCGCTTTCGCTAGGTGTTAATATTCCTCTTTATGATAGCGGGCTTCGCAAAATTCAACAAGAGAGACAGCGTCTTGGAATGATTCAAATCGATAATTCTGCAGAGATGCTTAGAAACTCATTCAGACTCCAGAACGATCAAGCCACGATCAACATGAAAAATGGTCTGGAAACCCTGGATGTTCAAAAAAGAAACCTTGAACTCGCCAATGAAGTGGTTAGAGTTTCAAAAATCAAATACCAGGAAGGTGTAGGTACTAACCTGGAAGTGGTAAATGCTGAGAATGACCTCAGACAAGCTCAAACTAATTATTTCGCAGCCCTTTATGATGTACTGGTAGCAAAAGTAGATCTGGACAAGGCTCACGGTAAACTAATCAATGAATAAAATTTTTACAGAACTATCATACATGAAAAAGTACGCGTTTTTACTCATCGCACTTGCTTTTGCCACTGTTTCTTGTGGTGAAAAAGACAGCAACACACTTGAAGGGAAAAAAGCCAGACTTCAGGAGCTAAAAGCTGAAATATCACAGCTGGAGTCTGAGGCTAAGGACCTGGAAGGTTTCATTAGTGAAGCCGAGCCTGATACCACAGAAAGAATTACATATGTGAAAGCTATGCCAATCGTAGCTACTGATTTTGCCCACTTTGTAGAAGCAAACGGTAGACTGGAAGCTGTGAATAATGTATTTGTAAGTCCGCAAATGGGAGGAGCACTTACTAAGGTTTTTGTTACTGAAGGTGACTACGTCAAAAAAGGTCAGAAGATCGCCACTATTGACAATAGCATCTTAAGAAATAGCATGAATGAAATCAAAATTCAGCTGGAAACTGCACAAACCATTTTTGACAGACAAAAAGCTCTTTGGGATCAAAAAATTGGTACAGAGATCCAGTACATTCAGGCAAAAGCTCAAGTAGAGTCTTTACTGAAAAGACTCGCTACTCTTGAAGCACAAGATGCTCAGAACATTGTAACAGCCCCAATTAGTGGATATGTTGATGAGGTAAGAATGAAAGCTGGCGAAATGTCTTCCCCAGGTCTGGGTATAGCAAGAATAGTCAATCTTTCAAACCTGAAAGTGGTAGCCAAAATCCCGGATACTTATGCCGGTACCATTCAGAAAGGCGACCTGATCGAAATCAGCTTCCCTGATCTTCAAAAGACAGTGAATGCCAGACTATCTTTTGTTAGCCAAACGGTAGATCCGGTTACAAGAACCTTTACAGCAGAAGCCAAAATCCCTTACGATAAGCAATTGAAGCCAAACCTGAATGCTCAAATCAAGATTAAAGATCAGGCAAGAAGTGCAGCTGTGGTAGTAGACAGAAACCTGGTTCAGAATACAGAAAGAGGAACCATTGTATATGTAGCAGAAACCAGAGATGGTGAGCAAGTAGCCGCCAGCAGAGAAGTAACCACTGGCTTAAGCTATGGTGGAGATATCGAAATCACTTCGGGAATTGCGGCCGGTGATGTTATCATCACTGAAGGCTACCAAGACTTGGTAGACGGAGAAAAAATCAGCTATTAAGAGCATTTTTAGATCATAATTATGACAGAATCAACGAATAAATTCGAGTCAGAACAACCCAAAGGAAAGGGCCCAATCTATAACCTCATCGGTTTTCTGGGCAATAACAAAACCACGGTTTACCTGGTTACTTTCTTATTGACCCTGGCGGGCTACTCTATCTTTAATAATTTGCCTAAAGAGCAATTTCCTGATATTGTTATCCCTCAGGTATATGTAAACACGGTATATGCAGGTACTGCTCCGGCAGATATAGAAAACCTGATCAATAAGCCGCTTGAGAAGCAGATCAAGTCTGAACAAGGTGTAAAGTCTATCAAGTCTAACGCCTTGCAGGATGTCTCGGTAATACTTGTAGAATTTAACACTGATGTAGATGTACAGGTTGCCAAAGACCGTATCAAAAATGCGATCGATAAAGCGAGAAAAGATCTTCCAACAGACCTTACTCAGGACCCTACAGCTATGGAGGTGAACTTCTCGGAGTTCCCGATCATGAACATCAACCTTTCAGGTGACTTCCCTCTTGAAAAAATCAAGAAATACGGAGAGGATATTCAAGATCAGATCGAGGAGCTTCCTGAGATTACAAGAGTTGATATTGTAGGTGCTCTGGAAAGAGAAATCCAAATCAATCTGGACCTTCAGAAAATGCAGTCATACGGACTAGCCTTCTATGATATTCAAACGGCTGTTCAAAATGAAAATATCAATATTTCTGCTGGTGAATTAAATGTAGGTGACGTACGCCGTACCTTAAGAATTAAGGGTGAGTTTAAAGATGTAGAGCAGTTAAGAAATGTAGTAGTAAACTCAGGCACAGGTGCTTCAGCCAGACTATACGAGATTGCAGAAGTAGTAGACTCAAATGCCGAAAGACAGGATTTTGCACGTCTGGATAACAAGCCGGTAATTACACTTAACGTTATTAAAAGAAGTGGTGAAAACCTGATCATAGCATCTGAGGCTATTGAAGATATTTTAGATGAGTTCAAGGAAAAAGCACCAGCTGGTTTGGATGTTACCATTACAGCTGACCAAAGTGACCGTACCAAAGCAGATATCAATGACCTGATCAACACTGTTGTAATGGGCTTCATCTTCGTGGTATTGGTATTGATGTTCTTCATGGGTGTGAGAGATGCCATCTTTGTGGGGCTATCTGTACCACTTTCAGCCCTATTAGCATTTTATCCATTAATGGCGATGGGCTTTACACTAAATACCATTGTACTTTTCGCCTTCTTATTAGGACTGGGAATTGTGGTAGATGATGCCATTGTGGTAATTGAGAACTCACACCGTATTTTCAACCAGCACAAGAACTTAACGATTAAGGAGGCTGTGAAATTGGCAGCCGCCGAGGTGTTTATTCCTGTATTAGCAGGTACACTGACCACTATTGCACCTTTCTTCCCGCTTCTTTTCTGGCCGGGTATGGTAGGTGAATTCATGAAGTATCTTCCATTTACTTTGATCTTTACTCTTTTTGCATCATTGGTGGTGTCATATATCATGAACCCTGTCTTTGCAATGACCTTTATGAAGAGGGAAGATGAAGACAGAGAGAGAGAAAGTGGTTTTGCTCCAATTAGAAAAACGGTAATTGTTCTTGGCATTTTAGCTGCCGTTTTCTACTTACTATTCTTCTTAACAGGAACAGATACCATTTTCGGAGTAGCCAATGTACTTGTGCTATTTACCCTTTTGGTGATCTTCAATCACTTTATCTTAACACCGAAGTTGATTATTCCTTTCCAAGAAAAATTATTGCCTAAGCTTAAGTCTGGCTATTCAAAAACCATCAGATGGGTCTTGGAAGGCTGGAGACCGGTTTGGACTGTTCTTGCTTCGGTTGGACTCCTTATCTTCTCAGTAGTTTTCTTAGGTATCAAACAACCAGATGTAGTGTTCTTCCCATCGGCAGAGCCAGACTATATCTATGTATATAACGTGATGCCTATTGGTACTGATGCCAGAAAAACTGACGAAGTAACGAAGGAAATCGAGAGAAGAGTATTCAAAGTTCTGGAAGATGAAGGAGCTATGGAGGCTGTCAACTCGGTTATCTCTAACGTAGGTAAAAATGCTGGTGATCCTATGAACCCTGATCGCTCTGCTACGCCTCACAAGTCAAAAGTGACGGTTGCCTTTATCGGCAAAGAGCATAGAGGTGGAGTTTCTTCTCAAAAAATTCTGAGTAAAGTAAGAGAGAGTCTTCAGGATATGCCGGGTACTTCAATATCTGTGGAAAGAGAAAGTAACGGACCTCCTACAGGTAAACCAATTACCATAGAAATTACCGGAGAAGACTTTGAGGTTTTAAGAGAAATTGAAACACAAGCCTTCCAAATTATCAATGCGAGTGGGATACCGGGTATAGATGAGCTTAAGTCTGACCTCGTGACTAACAAGCCAGAGATTGTTGTTAATGTAGATCGTGAAAAAGCGTCAAGAGAAGGTATCAGTACGGCCACCATTGCAATGGCTTTACGTACGGCACTTTTTGGCTCTGAAATCTCAAAATTCAGAGACCTTGATGACGAATACCCGATTCAATTAAGACTAGAGCAGAAGGATCGTAGTGATATTGATCAACTACTGAGCATGAACATCACATACCGTGATATGAATATGGGTGGAATCCTACGTTCTGTGCCGCTTTCTACCATAGCAGATATTTCATACTCTACTACTTTCAGTCAGATTAACAGAACAGATGCTAAGCGTACCATTACATTAAGCTCTGATGTTACTCCTGAATTTGAAAGTCAGGCTACAAAGATCAATGATATGATTTTTGCTGAACTCGAAGACTTGGATCTACCTCCGGGATACTCGATCGATAAAGCGGGTGAGCAAAAAGAGCAGGAAGAAGCGATGGCTTTCTTAGGTATGGCCTTCCTTATTGCAATAGCAATCATTTACTTGATTCTGGCGGCTCAGTTTAACAGTATCATCAAGCCATTTATCATCTTCTTTACCATAGTCCTGAGTTTGATAGGGGTGCTTTTAGGTTTCCTTGTCTTCAATAAAACATTCTCAGTGATCATGTCTGGGGTAGGTATTATTGCCCTGGCTGGTATTGTGGTTAAAAACGGTATCCTCTTAATTGAGTTTATCGATGAAATGAGAAAGAGAGGCTACTCTGTGAAAGAGGCCATTATAGAAGGTGGTAGTACCCGTTTAACGCCGGTTCTACTGACCGCATGTTCTACAATTCTTGGTATGATTCCATTGGCATTAGGTTTAGCCTTTGACTTTGGAGCCTTGTTTATAGATCTTGACTGGGTAGTACATATTGGTGGAGACTCGGCAGTATTCTGGAATATTTTAGCATGGACCATCATCTTTGGTCTGGCATTCTCCACAATATTGACCTTGATCATCGTACCATGTCTGTATTACATCTCAGACTGGATTCAGAAAAAAATTAGAGGTGTAGAAGCTATTGAAAGCGAATACCTTCCTGAGGCATAATTCAAAACAAAGTGGTTTAAAACTCAAGTCCCCTGTTAGCAGTCAGCTGGCAGGGGCTTTTTTTTAAAAAATATCGGGAATAACACTATTGTCTTTATCTCCTTCAAAGGGCACCTTTTCCCCTAAGCCTTTTTAAGTCTTCATCATTTCCTACTAACTTGAAGACTCAATCCTAAAATTTGAAATAACCTATGAAATACATTGCTGCCATAGACCAGGGCACTACCAGCACACGCTGTATTATATTCAATAAAAAAGGGGAAATTGTCTCGGTAGGACAAAAAGAGCATGAACAGATTTTCCCAAAGGCCGGCTGGGTAGAACATAATCCAGAGGAGATTCGCCAAAACACACTGGAGGTTGTAGCCAATGCCCGAATAAAGGCAAATTTATCTTCTGGTGATATTGCTGCCTGTGGCATTACAAACCAACGGGAAACCACAATGGTCTGGAATAAAAAAACAGGCAAACCCTACTATAATGCTATTGTCTGGCAAGACACCCGTGTAGGCAAAATCGTAGATCAACTGGAAAAAGAAATTGGCTCAGAATGGTTTAAGAAGAAAACAGGCCTTCCGCTTGCTACCTATTTCAGTGGACTTAAAATTCAATGGATTCTTGAAAATGTAGAGGGTGTTAGAGAAGACGCCAAAAAAGGTGAAGCCATTTTCGGCAATATGGATACCTATACCGTGTGGCACTTAACCGGAGGTAGTGATGGAGGACTTCATCTCACTGATGTTACCAATGCTTCCAGAACGCAGTTAATGAATATTAACTCCATGGAGTGGGATCAAGAGGTGCTTGAAAAACTCAATATTCCTGTAGAAATGCTACCTGAGATTATGCCGAGTAGCAAAGTCTATGGCAAGATCAAGAACGAAGCTATGCGTGGCGTACCTCTCGCAGGTATTTTGGGAGACCAGCAGGCGGCATTGGTTGGCCAGACGTGCTACTCACCTGGCGAAGCCAAAAACACCTACGGAACCGGCTGCTTTATGCTGATGAATACCGGCACCGAAGCCGTAGAGTCCAAATATGGCCTATTGACTACCGTTGCTTATCAATTTGATGGCCAACCTGTTCACTATGCCCTTGAAGGGTCAATTGCGATTGCGGGAGCATTAGTACAATGGCTTAGAGATAATCTGGGTATAATCAAATCAAGCTCTGATGTTCAAAAGCTCGCACAAGGAGTAGAAGACAATGGTGGTGCCTATTTTGTTCCTGCATTTAGCGGTCTTTATGCACCTTACTGGAATAATAATGCACGTGGAGTTATTGCAGGGCTTACCCGTTTTGTCAATAAAGGACATATAGCCAGAGCCGTTTTAGAAGCTACGGCTTACCAAACAAGAGACGTGCTGGAAGCCATGGAAAAAGATAGCGATATAGAAATCAAGTCGCTGCGTGTAGATGGCGGCATGACTGTCAATGAACTATTGATGCAATTCCAGTCAGACATCATGGACGTGGAGGTGATCAGACCGAAGATGATAGAAACCACTGCTCTTGGAGCGGCTTATGCAGCCGGTATGGCTGTAGGCTACTGGGAGAATTTTGATGACTTAAAGACTAATTGGGGCATCGATAAATCATGGGAGTCTAAAATGTCAGAAGAAGATAGAGCCAAAAATTATAAAGGCTGGAAAAAAGCTATAGAAAGAAGTTTGGATTGGGAGGATTAATCTCCCAATCTTAAATTTTCTTTAAGACCAAGCGAGTAAGTATCTCTGAGCCTTCAATAGTTTCTGTAAAATGAAGCTCAAACTGCTCATCTTCTAAGGAGATATTTGTCAAAACCCAATTCTCTTTTTTCAGGAAATCCTGCGTACCTCTCGCAGTAAAAATTCTCATGCCTGCATCTTCAGTATCTAATTCGTATAGCATACTTAAAACAGCCTTTCCATCATCAAATGTCATGAGAACTGCATTGTCTTTTTGAAATTCAATTGCTGTAATCTTCTCACCAACCTCAAAATCTACGAGACCATGTATGGCTTCGCCGTTTTGAATAACTAAAACATCATTTACATAACCTTCCGTTATTTGAAAAGCTCCGGAGAACAGTAAATCTTTGAAGTTCTCTGCTCCAACTTCACGTAGTGATCTTGCCATTTGAATTGTAGTAGTTTCACAAGCAAAAACGAATAGGAGTAGAATGAAAAAGAATTTTCTCATATTTAATGTGTAGGATGACTAAAGTCAAATATAATCGATTACATTCAAGGAAATGAAAATTATACAAGCTGAAACGCCTTTCCTCCAATTAAAAGCAGACAACCAAGACATCTTTCATATTGATGTAAATGCTTTTCTTGGGTCTATCGTCAAGGATAAGTCTAGTCCTTACTGGGATATTTTAGACGAGGAAAACTTCACACATGCCTATATTCATCAGGGAAATATCATCTGGCCAGAAGTATTAAACGCCATGGCTTGCTCAGGAGAAACTAATCCCCATAATGCTGTATTCACCATTGATGAGATCTTGAAACATCATACCGAAAACTCAGAACAAGTTTAATTGTCCAGGTTTTTGAAAAGCTGCTTTATTGAGCTCCTTAACCTCCACCTCTCCGAAATACCTGGCTTTTGAGAGATGAAACAGTTGACGGATATGTTCCGCATATCTGCCCTCCCCTCTCATTCTACGTCCAAATACACTATCATTAAGGCTACCACCATGCATTTCTTTGATCTGTTTAAGGACCTTATAGGCCTTATTAGGGTAAGCAGATTTTATCCAATCCTCAAATAAAGGCCCTATGCTCCCATTTAATCTGACTGTGGTATAAGCTATCCAGTCTGCCCCATGCTTTGCTGACTCCTTCGCTATTTGTGGTATTTCATGGTCATTTAAACCTGGAATAATAGGGGCTATATTTACCCCAACGGGCACTTCTGCTTCTTTGAGCTTTGCTAGAATTTGTAAACGCCTTACTGCCGAAACCGTTCTGGGCTCCAGGTTTCTTCTCAATTCTTCATTAAGCGTAGTGATAGAGATTATAACTTTGATCAGGTTGTCTTTTGCCAATTCAGCCAGAAGATCAAGGTCTCTTAATATCAAAGCGTTTTTGGTAATGATAGCAGCCGGGTTTTTATACTTAAGACATACCTCCAGCATTTTTCTTGTTAGTAAGAACTTCTTTTCAGCTGGTTGATAGCAGTCCGTATTCCCAGAAAATAGAACGGTCTCCGGCTTCCAGCTTTTCCTGAGGAAAGCCTTTTCCAATAATTCAGGAGCATTCTCTTTAACTATAATTTTCTGTTCAAACTCCAACCCCGCAGAATAGCCAAAATACTCATGGGTATTACGGGCGTAACAGTAAACACAGCCATGTTCGCAGCCCTGATATGGGTTTACTGAGAAAGCCATGGGCAGATCAGGACTTTTGACTTTATTGACAATATTTTTCGGGTGTTCTCTAAGAAATGTAGTCTTTGAGGTCCTGAAATTTTGTTCTTCCCCGAAGGCGAATTCATCATCAAACTCAACAGTCAAGGCATTGAATTTATTGACAGTATTGAGCTGAGCTCCCCTCCCTTTTATCTTCGTATTTTCACTCATTCAGATTTTAAAACTAAAACATCACAAGGGCTGTCTGCTTAAAAAAACTACCTTTGCTACATCTTTTGGCATAAACAGAATTCATGAATCATTCTCTGAAATTAAAGAAGCCTTTGGCTGTATTTGACCTTGAAACTACCGGCACCAATATTTCTCGTGACCGTATTGTAGAAATCTCTATTGCTAAGGCAATGCCTGATGGTACAGTAGAGATCAAAACAAAGAGAATAAACCCTGAAATGCCGATTCCGATAGAGTCAAGTTTGATTCATGGAATTTATGATGAAGACGTAAAAGACGAACCTACCTTCAGACAAATGGCGAGGTCAATGGCCCAGTTTCTTCAAGGATGCGATCTGGCCGGTTATAACAGTAACCGTTTTGATATTCCAATGTTAGTTGAGGAGTTTCTAAGGGTAGATTCTCAACTTTTTGACTTAAAAAACAGAAAATTTGTGGACGTTCAGCGAATCTTCCATCAGATGGAGCCAAGAACACTAAGTGCTGCCTACAAGTTTTATTGTGACAAGAAACTAACCAATGCTCACAGTGCGGAGGCAGACACTGTAGCCACACTTGAAGTACTCGATGCCCAGATCAAACGTTACGAGGGCGTGACTATTGAAAATAGAAAAGGTGAAGAAATAGAGCCGATCAAAAATGACATGGAAGCTCTTCATGAGTTTACCTCCGCAAAAATCGTTGATTTTGCTGCCAGAATGGCGTATAACGATAAAGACGAGGTAGTATTCAATTTTGGGAAGCATAAAGGAAAACTGGTCAAAACAGTGCTTGAAAGAGAGCCTGCTTATTATGACTGGATCATGAATAATGATTTCCCTAGAGACACCAAGCAAAAACTGACTCAGATAAAACTGAGTATGTCAAATACCCTATTTGGATAATCTCGCAGCCATTTTCATGGTAAAGTACAAAGTCTTCTTCTTAAATGGCTTCATTAGTTTTCGGGAAGAAAGATTTAATGGCTAATTTTGCGGCAAATTTTCTATACCTCCTATACACATATCTATGGAGAACCAAATAACAGGAATACCGGAGGTCATATCTCAGGTACCGCTTACGAATTACGTCCTTTTGGCCAGTATCCTATTTATCATAGGAATGGTGGGTGTATTTATTCGTAGAAATGCCATTATCATGTTGATGTCTATTGAGTTGATGCTCAATGCCGTAAACTTACTTTTAGTGGCCTTTTCCTCTTACAGATCAGACCCGAACGGACAGATTTTCGTGTTTTTCATCATGGCCGTAGCCGCAGCAGAAGTTGCAGTAGGTTTGGCTATTATAGTGATGATCTACCGAAACATCAGGTCTATCGATATTAGCTTACTTGACAAACTAAGAGGATAAAAGAAACAGAACATGTCATTAATAGCACTTATTCCGCTTTTCCCGCTTATTGGTTTTCTGATCAATGGGCTAGGTTATAAGAAAATTCCAAAATCTTTAGTAGCACCTGTAGGTATAGGAGCAGCCCTTTTGTCTTTCCTGACTACTGTTTTGGTTTACCTTGAATTTAAACAATCAGGAGAAACGATCATCCAACCTTTATTCGATTGGATCACTGTCGGTGGACTAAATATCTCCTTCTCTTTCCAGATAGATCAGCTGAGCATCATCATGCTCTTCATTATCACTGGTGTGGGAACACTGATTCACTTGTATTCCATGGGTTACATGAGCCATGACGAAGGTTATGGTAAGTTTTTCGCCTATCTGAATCTCTTTTTGTTCTCAATGCTCCTTCTGGTAATGGGAGCCAACTACCTCATCATGTTCATCGGGTGGGAAGGTGTAGGACTTTGTTCATACCTGCTCATCGGTTTCTGGAATAAAAGGTCCGATTTTGGTGATGCAGCCAGAAAGGCTTTTATCATGAACAGAGTAGGTGACCTTGGCTTTCTGATTGGTATTTTCCTGATCATTCGTCAGTTTGGCACCCTGGAGTATCTATCCGTTTTTGAGCAAGCTCAGGGATTAGAAGTTGGCAATATCTCAATTATGTTCATTACCTTTTGCTTGTTTATTGGGGCAATGGGTAAGTCTGCACAAATACCGTTATTTACCTGGCTACCTGATGCCATGGCGGGGCCAACCCCCGTATCTGCCTTAATTCACGCAGCCACAATGGTGACCTCGGGTATTTATATGGTGGTGCGTAGCAATGTACTTTATACGCTCTCACCAGATACTTTAGAATTTGTAGCTTGGATAGGCACATTGACAGCACTATTAGCTGCTTCTATTGCCCTCTTCCAAAATGATATCAAAAAGGTATTGGCCTACTCCACGGTGAGTCAGCTAGGCTATATGTTTATAGGTCTGGGCGTCATGGCTTATACTTCAGGTTTTTTCCATGTGATTACTCATGCCTTTTTTAAAGCACTGTTGTTCCTTGGTGCCGGTTCAGTAATTCATGCCATGAGCGATGAACAGGACATCAGCAAAATGGGTGGCCTTTGGTCAAAAATCAAAATCACTAGTGCGACTTTCTTAATAGGAACAATCGCGATATCGGGTCTACCTCCATTTGCCGGTTTCTTCTCGAAAGATGAAATTTTAGCACACGTTTTTGAGCATAACAAAGTAATGTGGGCTTTGGCTATGATTGGCTCATTCATGACAGCATTCTATATGTTCAGGCTATTCTTTTTGACCTTCACTGGTAAATTCAGAGGTACCAAAGAACAAGAAGACCATATTCATGAATCGCCATCAAGCATGACCATTCCATTAATGGTTTTGGCTGTCCTTTCCATTATTGGTGGATTTATTGGTTTCCCGGAGATTTTCCATTTACCGCATGCCTTGGCCGACTTCCTTGAACCAATCTATGAAGGATCGAGAAGCGTTTATCCGGAATTTGGACAGATTCATATTTCACATAGTACAGAATGGATGCTTATGGGCTTCTCAGTCTTACTTGCAGTAATTGCTCTTTTTGTGGCTTACACTATTTATGTTAAAAAAGAGACATTACCTGCTCAACCAACCGAGCTAAGTGGCGTTAAAAAAGTACTGGCAGACAAGTATTATCTGGATGAAGCTTACGCCAACGCATTTGTAAAACCAATAGAGAAAGCATCAGGTTTTTTCTATCGAGTGATTGACAGAATGGCCATTGATGGGATCGTAGAAAGTTCTGGTGGCTTAACCAGAACAATTAACAGCTATTTGAACAAACTACAGACAGGCTCTACTCGTCTTTATATATTGATCATGGGTATTGCTATTGCAGCAGTTTTGCTATTGAATATGGGAGCAGATCTCACAGAAAATATTACATCAATCTTCAAAGCTCAAACCAAATAATTAGATGTATATCCTTTTACTACTTCTTATTCCGTTAGTGGGGGCTTTGGCCAGCCAGTTGATCGGCAAGTCCAGCCAATCTACTGCAAGAACTATTGCACTGGCAAGCTCTCTTATTAGTTTGGCAGTATTCCTTTTTGGTGCAAACCAATTTTTATCTGGAAACCCGGAAGTCTTTGCACTTAACAAGCCTTGGCTTCCAGAAATGAATGTGTCTTTCAATTTCAAAGTTGACGGAATAGGCCTGCTTTTGATCGGACTGGCTCAAGTCTTGGTTCCTTTGATCATTTTGAGCACGAGTAAAATCAGCTATGACAAACCGGGCTTACTTTATGCACTGATCCTTCTAACCCAGGTAGCCTTGGTAGGCGTTTTCTCGGCCAATGATATTTTCTTGTTTTACTTCTTCTTTGAGATTGCTTTAGTGCCTGTCTATTTTATAGCATTGACCTGGGGCAATGAACAAACCAGCAAGGCATCTTTTAAGATGTTTGTGTATACCATATTTGGTTCATTAATCATGTTGGTGGCCATGGTATATTTGTATTCCAAAGGTCAAACAGCCGATCTGGAAGCTCTAAAGTCTACGGCATCATACATGACACCGGCGGCTCAGAGAAATCTCTTTTGGGCATTTATGTTGGCTTTTGCTATCAAGATGCCTCTATTCCCGATGCATACTTGGCAACCCGACGCTTACACAACATCTCCTACCCCGGCTACGATGTTATTATCCGGACTCCTTTCAAAAATGGGGGTATTTGGTTTACTAATACTAGCCTTACCAATGGCTCCTTTGGCGAGCCAAAACTTTGCTCACATCGTGATCATTTTTGCAGTAATAGGTCTTATATATGGTTCTATCATCGCAATCAAGCAAAACAGCCTCAAAAAACTTATTGCCTACTCTTCATTTGCCCATATGGGTCTAATGGCCGCTGGTGTATTTAGTGGCACTTTAGAAGGAATGCAAGGGGCAGTATTTCAAATGCTGGCTCACGGTGTAAATGCAGTGGGTCTGTTTTTCGTAGCTAAAATCATTTTTGAAAAGACGGGTTCAAGAGACCTTTCTGCCTTAGGTGGCATAAACAGAAAAGCTCCGGCTTTGAGTATTCTCTTCATGATAATCCTTCTGGGAAGTGTTGCTCTACCTCTTACCAATGGTTTTGTAGGTGAGTTTTTAATGTTAAAAGGAGTATTTGAGAAAACGGCCCTTTGGGGAATAATAGCAGGTATAAGTATTATTCTCGGTGCGGTTTATATGCTTCGTTTTTTCCAGAAATCGATGTTTGGCGAATTCAGTGAAGCCACTACTGAAATGGAGGATATCAGCGGATCGGAAAAATGGACTTTGCTCATCATTTCGGCTTTGGTACTGATAATGGGTATTTTCCCAAATGCTATTTTGAAAATCTCTGAACCTGCTTCAGAAGCACTATTAAACTACTTGGCTACAATCTAAAGAACAGCAAAGCTATGTACCCAATTATATCATTATCTATCACCGGTTTATTAACGCTGTTCTTAGGTTTTGCAGAGAACAAAAAACTGGTTTTTCCGGCAAGTATACTTTTCTTGTTCATTGCCTTAGCCACAGCTTTCATAGACTGGAATGCACCGGGACTGTACTTCAGTGCCATGATTAGAGTAACCAATACAGATATCATCTTTTGGTCTATACTCATTATCACAGCTATTCTGATTTTATCTCTTTCAGAGGGGTTTGAGAATTTTGAATTTTCGCAGCCGGCAGAATATTTGGCCATTGCCCAGTTCTCAATTGTCGGAGCTATCATGATGGTTTCCTTCAATAACCTTATCATGCTTTTTCTGGGTATTGAAATTCTTTCTGTAGCCATGTACGTTTTAACCGGCTCAGACAAGAGAAATATCAGAGGTAATGAAGCAGCTATCAAATACTTCTTAATGGGAGCATTTGCTACAGGTATTTTACTGTTCGGCATGGCTATGTATTACGGTGCCACAGGTTCATTTAATATTACAAACGGGCCTGCTCAGTTGCTGGAAGGAGAAGCCGGAAAGTACTTTATGTATATCGGATGTACCTTCATGCTGATCGGGATGTTGTTTAAAGTGGCGGCTGCTCCTTTCCATCTCTGGACACCCGATGTTTACGAAGGTGCTCCAAGTATATTCACAGCATTTATGGCTACTATAGTAAAAACAGCTGGTTTTGTAGCCTTGTTTAAAGTAATCAGCACCGTTTTCTCTGGTCTATATGACTTCTGGTGGATCATGCTCTCGGTTATGGTTATCCTGTCTCTGGTAATAGGAAATATTGGAGCGGTTTCGCAAAATAGCTTCAAGAGGTTGATGGCATATTCCAGTATATCGCATGCCGGTTTTATGTTGTTGGCATTACTGGGCAACCCTCAAAACTCATTAAACTCCATCTTATTTTACTCTGTAGTTTACACCTTAGCTACTGTTTCCGCATTTGGTGTATTGATGGTAGTATCAAAGGAAAGAATTGAGAATGGAAGAGTATATGAGCAAGTAGACTTGTTCAAAGGCCTCTCAAAAAACAATGGCTTCCTTGCTTTAGTCTTAGTTATTTCAATGCTTTCATTGGCTGGTATACCGTTGACCGGAGGTTTCTGGGGTAAGTTCTTTGTTTTCAGAGATGCTGCCTCATCAGAATTTTTCTGGATGATTATTATTGCAGTACTAATGTCTGCCATAGCCATCTATTATTATTTCAAACCCGTACTTCATAGTATGGCAAAGAGCACTACGTTAGAAGCAATTGAAGTAAATCCAATTGCTAAGCTTATCTTTGCCGTCACCACGATAGGGACCATCCTTCTGGGAATATTCCCGGGGCTGCTTCGTTCTCTATTATAAAGACAGTTATTGAAAAAATTATTCAGCCATATCACTAAGAAAGAAATTCAGGGTTTCCTGAAGTTCTTCATGACCGGTCTTTTCGGTGCTTTGGTAAATTTCTTATCTCAGATACCACTGAAAACCCTCTTCCTTAATTTCGGGATGAACAGTGATGCGGCATTTGCCTGGTCGGTATTCTGGGCTTATATGTTTTCTACTGCTGTTAGTTTTATTCCGGCCAAAATATGGGCTTTCTCCGCCAAATCAACAGGTAATACACGCAGAGAATGGCTGAAGTTCTTCATTATAGCTACTCTTGCATTGGGTGTTCAGGAAATCGTTTCGATTCTGGTTAGAAATCAAGTGGCAAACGTATATTTCACAGAGTACTCAGAGTTCATCAGAGATAAAGGTTCTCACCTGGCAGGTATGGCTTGTAGCTTTGTAGCCAACTTTTTAGGCCACCGCTTCTTCACCTTCAGAAGCACAGGAATTTACGATAAAATCAGACCTCAACAGAGTTAATAGCCATATTGGTAGATAACATTGTAATATTTGTAGATTTTAAGAAAATCTTAAACTTTCTTTTTGCTCAATTCAGATATTTAAGAAAATTTTAAGCTTTCAAACCTTTAATCATCGAAAAAATGAAAAAATTAATCGCTGTAATGCTTCTTGCCGGAATGGCTTCTTTCACTGCTTGTTCATCTGCTACTGAAGCTGCTGAAGAGGCTGCTGAGGTTGTAGAAGATGCTGCTGACGCAACAATGGATGCTGCTGAAGCTGTAGCTGACTCTGCTTCTGCTACTATGGAAGATGCTGCTGAAGCTGTTGAAGAAACAGTTGAAGAAGTAACTGAGTAATCAGTACAATAAACTTATTAAAAAGCCTTCTCTGAGAAATCAGGGAAGGCTTTTTGTTTAATATATTTGTCAAAAATATACCTATGCTAGACAGAACACAGGCTCCTGCATTTAAGCCCATCAAATCTATTCAACTACCCGAGCTAAAATCTTACACCCTGCCGAATGGCGTACCACTTTACCTCACAGATTTTGCAGAGCAAGATGTTCTAAAGCTAGAAATCTATTTTGAAGCTGGTCACCTCTATGCCGAAAAACCAGGTTTAAAAGCTTTATTCTCAAAACTCTTACTGGCAGGCACCAAAACTAAAACATCTAATGAAATCGTTGAGGGGTTTAGTCAATACGGAGGATTTCCGGAAATAACACAGCAGGTAAGTAAATTCAATTTTACCACCTACGGTCTCCCTAAGTACCTTAAAGAGTATATTAACCTAATTGTAGAAATTCTGACCACAGCAGAATTTCCGGAAAAAGAACTCATCACTCAAAAGCAGATCGCTTCCCAAACTTTATCATTGAATCTGGAAAAGCCAGCCTACCTGGCTCGAAAGAAAATGGTTAATGCTCTTTTCGGCACTGAAAATCCTTACGGAAGCAGTTTTGAGCAAGAAGATATTGATGATATTACTATTCAAGACCTAAAGGAATTCTTCGATCAAAGAATCAAATCAAAGAAGTTCAAAGTCTTCTTATCTGGTAAAATAGGCCAGAAAGAGATGAAAATTATCAATGATACCTTAGGTCAATTACCTGCCGAGCCTGTTAGCGAGAAGCCGATTATCTTTCACAAACCAGAGATCAATAAATTTCTGATTGAAAAGAAAGACAATATGCAATCTACGATCAGATTGGCAAGGTTTACCCTTGGCAGAAATGATCCTGACTTTTTTAAAATGATGGTTTGTAATACCACATTTGGGGGCTTTTTTGGCAGTAGGCTAATGAAGAATATCAGAGAAGATAAGGGTTACACCTATGGTATAAATTCTTCCATTAGTCCGATAAGAGAAACTGCTTATCTGGCAATTGGCACAGACGTTATTAAAGCCAATACAATCGACACGCTGAATGAGATTGAAAAAGAAATGAAAACACTTCGGGATCAACTAATGACTGAAGAAGAACTGGAACTAGTAAAAAATTACATTTCTGGAAGCTTTGCAGGCTCAGTGACCACGGCATTTGAAGTCATGAGCAGATACAAGAATATAGTGCTGAATGACTTGGACTCATCGTACTATAATACTCTGATTGATAGAATTTCTGAAGTGAATACTTTTGATGTTCAAAGAATGGCCCAGCGATTCCTGAATCCTACTGAGATGCTGGAGGTAATAGTAGGCGAAAGAATTTAAAGAGCATAATACAAGTCTCCCCCCTCTTTGGGCTGAAAGCCCAAAACCTGCGTTAAAACCAAAAGAACCAATGTTCTGGATGCACTCTTTCTGGGTATATCAACAAGTTTACTGAAGTCTTCAACAGTTATAGTTTCATGAATAGCCAAATGTTTCATTAAAGCGGTCTCTTTATCGCCGTAGCCAAACCGTAAACTTTTAGCCTTGGTTTTTCCCTTCAATATTTCGCGGACCTCCTTGCTCGCCTGAATAGATCTATCATCAACACGAACGTATATCTTTCTCTGCTCATCTCCATCGATCACCCCGTAAGGCCTATCCTCTCCTTGAGGTATATCAAAAACTAAGATACTATTTCCATCATCAAGGTAAACTCTCTCAACATCATAGCTGATTGGCGGATCAATACTTTTCTCTATCTCCTTTACCAAGACGTATTCATCTTCGTCGGCATATTTCAGTCCACGTAGTTCTTTATTATCAGCCACACCCACGAGCAATTTTCCTCCATCACTATTGGCAAAAGCCACCATCTCTCTAATAATCTTATGAGGATGATTTGACTTCAATTTAAACTCAAGCTTTTGCCCCTCTCCTTCAGCTACCAATCTACCTAGCTCTCTTGCATTCATGTACTCAATAATCTTCAAATTAAAAGTAGAGAACTAAAGTCATAAACCAAATGGCCATTCTCAGCTCACAGATTTTTCTAACTTTACTTTCCAAGTCTCTAAAAGACTTATCCTATTGAAATAGACAAACAGATGAATAAAATAATTCTCTTTACCCTTATGTTAACAAGCAGCTTGGGCTCTTTTGCTCAGAAAACTATTGGCAAGATACACATCCTAGATCCTGAACTTGAAAACCTGTTGGATCCTCAAGCTAAAATTGAGGTTTTGGCAGAAGGCTTTGACTGGTCTGAAGGACCCGTTTGGAACAAAAATGGGGCTTACCTTTTATTCTCCGATGTGCCGCAAAATACCATCTACAAATGGAAGGAGAACGAAGGACTAACCGTCTTTCTGAAACCTTCTGGTTATACCGGTGTGGGAGAATATAGTTTAGAGCCGGGAAGCAACGGCCTTATATTTAACACAGATGGTGAACTTGTAGCCTGTGAACACGGCGATAGAAGATTGACCAAAATGTCTTTGGATGCCACTGCTGGCAAAACCCCACTGGCCGACAATTGGAAAGGCAAAAAACTCAATAGCCCAAATGATGTAGTACAGACCTCAAACGGGGTCTATTATTTTACAGATCCTCCATATGGATTACCTGACAGAGAAAATTCAAAACTCAGAGAAATTGATCATTTTGGTGTTTATATGATAAAGCCTGGTCAGGCAGCAGAATTGGTAATTGAAGACCTGAGCAGACCAAATGGCGTAGCCCTTTCGCCTGATGAAAAAACACTTTACGTGGCTCAATCTGACCCTAAGAACGCAAAGATCTTTTCTTATACCATCACAGATAATGGAACACTGAATAACAAAAAAGTGGTCTATGATGCCACGGCAATGGTCAAAGAAGGCATGGTCGGTTTACCAGATGGGCTTAAAACTGACAAGAACGGTAATATTTTCACCACTGGCCCAGGTGGTATTCTAGTTTTAAATCCTGAGGGCAAATTACTTGGGAGAATTGAAACCGGACAAGCTACTTCTAATCTTAACTGGGGCGATGACGGCTCTTCTTTATACATTACGGCAGACATGTTTCTATGTCGATTGAAAACCAAAACCATAGGTAAAGGTTTTTAGTAAAACTGAATTAGACATTCATCCAAATACTCAATTAGATTTCTTTGATAATCAATAGGAATCTGCCTATTTTTGCGGCTCGTTTTTTGGGCAAAGTATGACCTAAAAGACTGATATTCATTTATACACATTAAAAATGGCTTTAATAAACAAGATTAGAGAGAAATCAGGGATAGCGGTAGCAGTAATTGCTGTAGCCTTAATGCTATTTGTAGTAGGTGGCGATTTTCTGAGCGGAGGCGGTGCTTCAGGTGGTGGACTTTTCGGCGGAGATGCCAATAAAGTTGGTACCATTAACGGAGTAGACGTCGATTATCAACAGTTTGTAAAACTTGTAGATGCTCAGCGTCAGCAGTTAGAACTCTCTACAGGTAGATCTGCCACAGATGCCGACTTAAGAAACATCAGAGAGCAAGTTTGGGAGCAACTAATTCAGGAAAACGCATTCAAACCTGAATATGAAGAGTTGGGAATAGATGTTACTTCTGAAGAACTACGTGAAATGGTTCAAGGAACTAAAAACCTTCACCCTTACATTCGTCAGCAGTTCACTGATCCTTCTACTGGTCAGTTTAATGAAGCTCAGCACAGAGAGTTTATCAATGCAGCAGCAAACAAAGCTTTGCCTGCAGAACAACAATACATCTGGGACAACTTCAAATCAAGCTTGATCCAGATTCGTAAAAGCGAAAAGTATCAAAACCTAATTGCTTCTTCTGAATACATTACTTCTGCTGAAGCAAAAAAAGAATACCACGGAACACAGGACAAGGTAAGTGCTGAGTACTTGTATGTTCCTTTCTATAGTGTGAATGATACACTAGCTACTGTCACTGACAGCGATATTGAAAACTACTACAGCAAACACGAAGACGAGTTTACTCCTTTCGATAGCCGTTCATTTGATTATGTAGTTTATCAGGTAGTTCCTTCTAGCGAAGACTCTATAGCACTAAGAGAAGAAATCAATGTTTTAGCAAGAGGTCTTGCAAGAGCAGAGAATGCTGAAGCTTATGCTTCTGCCAATTCTGATGTTAGAAATCCGTATCTATGGAACTCTGGTCAGCTTTCTGACGAAGTGAAAACTTTACTAGGAAACACCTTAGTTGGTGGTTCATTCGGTCCTGTAAAAGAAGGCCAGAACTACACCATCTATAAATATGAAGGTACAGAACAAGATACTCTTTACACTTTAAGAGCATCACACATCTTAATTCGTCCAGAAACACAGGATGACGCTGGTAAAGCAGCTGCTAAGCAAAAAGCTCAGGATCTTTTGAACGAGATTAAGAATGGTGCAGACTTTGCCACTATGGCCAGAATTAACGGAACTGACGGTACTGCTCAGGTTGGCGGTGACCTTGGTTACTTCAGCAATAACGGTCAAATGGTTAAAGCATTTGAAGATGCTTTATTCTCTTACAGAGGTGAAGGGCTTCTTCCAAGATTGATAGAAACTGACTTTGGTTATCATATTGCTAAAGTGACTGAAGCCAAAAGCAATACGAAATATAAGTTAGCCGCGGTAACTAAAATTCTAGAGCCATCAGAAGCAACACTTAACATTTTTTATCAGGAAGCTGAAGATTTAAGAGCATCAATAAACTCTGCCGATGACTTAAAGGCAAAAGCTGAAGAGAATGCTGATTTGACACTTCTTTCTGCTCAAAGAGTAAACCCTGCAGCCAGCAACTTTAACACTATTCAAGATGGTAGAGAAGTGGTACTTTGGGCTTTCGGTGAAGACGTAGAAACCGGTGATGTTGCAGACAGAGTATTTGTTATTAATGACTCTTATATCGTTGCTGCTCTTACTGGTGCTTCAGATGCAGAAAACCCTAAAGCTTCTGATTTTAAGGCTTTGATTGAGAACAAAGTGAAAAGTGAGAAGAAAGGTGATATCATCATGAAAGACCTTGCAAATATTAATTCTGGGGACTTTGAATCAATTGCCAAATCATACGGTGCAGGTGCCTTGGTAGAAAGTGTAGAAGAAATCACTTTCCAAACCGGGATGTTGAACAGTGCCGGTATTGATGGTATAGCTATCGGTAAGGCTTTCGGACTAAAATTAAATGAAACAAGCAAGCCTTTCAAAGGTCAAAATGGTGTTTTCATTTTGAAGAAAACAGCTGAGACTGTGGCTCCTGAAGTAGCTGATTACACTCAATACAAAGAGAGCATCAAACAGAGAAGAGGTATCTACAGCTCAGCTCAGTTGGCTGATCAGGCCGTTAGAGAAGCTGCTGAAATTACAGACAGAAGATCAAAAATGTTCTAAGAACATTTCTCAATAAATGAAAGGGATGCCCAATGGTGTCCCTTTTTTTATGACCTTTAAGGCATGAATACGCTTTTCCCCATTTTCCTGAAATTAGAACAAATGAACATGCTCATTGTAGGTGGTGGCTATGTTGGTATTGAAAAACTGGAGGCAGTCCTTAAAAACTCTCCTGAAACAGCCATAACGATAGTGGCTCCCGAAATATCAAAAGAAATTCAGGAACTGGCCCAAACCCATAATATCACTTTGGTCTTTGAGCCTTATCAAAAGTCTCATTTAACAGGCAAAAACCTTGTGATCGTGGGTACAGGAATTATGGAAGTCAGTGAGGCGGTTCAGAAAGATTGTCGCGACGAAAACATTCTGATTAATGTAGCTGATAAACCGGCATTATGTGACTTTTATCTAAGTTCTACAGTGGGAAAGGGAGACTTAAAAGTTGCCATTTCTACCAATGGAAAATCTCCAACCTTTGCGAAGCGATTTAGAGAAATATTAGAAGAAATATTACCAGATTCTCTTCAGGAAACTCTTGACAATCTTCAAAGCATCAGGAATAAACTAAAGGGGGATTTTGAGTACAAAGTGGAGAAGCTGAATGAGATCACCAATGTGATGAAAAAAGAGAAATCCTAGTCTTACTGATCCAGACTATACCACTCAATATTTTCAAGGTTTTTTCTTCTTGAGGCTTTAGATTCCGGAGAGTAATGCTTCTCTAAGTAGTCTAGGATTACTTTTTCGTTTTCTCCCAAGTCCCAGAGGTTTTGCGTCTCTTGCATCCATCTGATCTTATCCTTCCAGCCATCACGTGTAAACCTGTTCATGGTAATCAATTTGGCAGAATGACAACCCGTACAATTGGCCTCAACCATCATTAAGTTTGGATCTGCCATTAATCCACTAGCAGATTGAACATTTGTAGTCTCAGAAGTACTATTGAGCTCCTCAGAAGCACCTTTTGAGCGTTTCGTTGTGGTACAATGAGCCAGAGTCAATAAGATGAATCCGGAAACGAGTAACGAGAATTTCAATTTCATGACTCCAATACTTTGATGGCTATTCTATGGCATGAATTATTGAGGTAACCTTTGGGGTTCCAACCTGGAATAACCATAGGTTGTGATTTACCATTCACATCAGTGGCTTTGGCCCATACCTCATAATAACCGGGTTTTGGAAAAGTAACTTCACCAGACCAGTGCTGCCAGGCAAGTCGATTAGCTGGTTTATCTAGCTTAACTCTTTGCCAGGTGGCACCAAAATCAATTGATAACTCCATAGCAGCAACTTCTAAATCTCCGGCCCAGGCATGACCATTAACATTCAATGAATTCCCCTTTGAAATCATAGCCCCGGATTTCGGAAAGGTAATCAAGGACTTGACTGGCATAGATTCTATAATCTCAAAATCACTTTCAGGTACTTTGGTTCCAGGCTCTACCGGGGTTTTGGGTACGCGGTAGCTTGTACCCGTCATTTTGGCTCCGTCATGAACTATATTTCTGATAACTATCTTCTCTAACCATTTTCCGGAACATGAGGCCGGCCAGCCTCCAAATACTAAACGTAAGGGATAGCCATTCATACGAGGAATCTCCTCACCGTTTAAGGACCAGGCAATTAAACTTTCATCTTCCATGGCCTTGGCTATTGGCACTCCCCTAGAAATCGGGTCCTTATCAGGATCACCAGACACGTGTTCATCTTTGCCATAATAACCGATATAAATGGCGTCAGACTTGACCCCAACATCATTTAAAACATCCTTCAGTCGCACACCTGTCCACTGACCACAGCTTACCGCCCCTTCTGTCCATTGATTGCCAGAGGCAGGTGGGTAATAACCTGCTCTACCATTACCACCACACTCCAAAGTCAGTTGATATGTATGATGCTCAAACTTCTCTTTAAGTTCTTTTAAGGTATATGTTTTACTTTGCTTCGCAGATTCCCCTTCTATTGTTAATGTCCAGCTTTTCGGGTTTACATTTTCAGGTAGAAGACCGTTATTACGGATAAACATTTTGTCCCCAGGTGTAATCAAGTCATTTAGCAAATGAGGGGGCGTTTCTACATTCCACGGCCTATCATTCAAGATGACCAAGTCTGGATGTTTACCGGGTAAGATTTCCTCAGTATTTTGAAAAACTACAGGCTTTAGACCTTTGGGTAAATGTTTAGCAAAAACAATTTCAGTTCCCAATGCCGCAGCCATTGCACTAAGTGCAGATTTCTTCAGAAAACCTCTTCTATTCCACATTCTAAATTTCGTTTAGATCAATGTTAACGAGCTTTTACAAAAACAACGAACGAGAATCTACCAAGGCGAACTCTCTCTCGACTTATATTTATTTCTCCATCCCGAAAAATCACATTCCTATATCCATCTGGCAGACCTACCAATCTCACTTCATTTGAAATATTCTGTAAAATCAAAAAGGTATGCCCCTCCCCTTTACGAATAAATGCAATCAGTTTATCATCTTCAATATTCGCCCTTTGCAAATTACTTCCTTCAGGAGTACTAAGCCCGGGATATGTCTTTCGAAAACGAATAAGCTTTTGATAATGTGACTCTAAAATATCCCTTTTTGACTTTATAGCTTCTCTGTCCTTGTTGTATTTTGACCTAAGCCAATGGGTTTCAGAGGCTGTATCCCAAGGCATGGGTTCTCTAATATATTCGTCAGGTTTCTTCCCAAGCATACCCCATTCTTCACCATAATATATAAAGGGTAATCCAGGCATTGTAAAGAGTAAATTTGCCGCAGCTTTTAATTTTTCAATATCACCATCTAGCGTACTCCCAATTCTTTCCTGATCATGATTTGAAAGCAAGGTACAGTCTACAAATCGTTTATTGACCTGAACATATTTTTGATGCGTAGCAATTAACTTTTCAATTAGACCAACCGAATCTCTTTCAAATTTTAAGATCTCTTTCAAGTCATAGCTCAAGTCAATATTAAAATTGCCCTGCAAAGAAGAGAAATAAGGAGCCACAACTTCGGGAGAATCCCAAACTTCTCCTATCAGTAACAAGTCAGACTTGACTTTAATCAAAGCTTCCTTAAAATGCTCCCAAAAAGCAAAAGTCTTCTCTTGAGGCTCCCAGAAGGGAAAGATATGTTTGGCAGCATCTAACCTAAATCCATCAACCCCAAACTCAAGCCAATACGACGCTATGGCAATCAACTCCTCTTTTAACTTTCCAGAATTAAGATTAAGATCGGGCATCTCCTTCCAGAACATTCCGTAGTATTTTCCCGGAGACTTATAATATGGAGAGTGCCATGGATATTCTACACCACTATCATCTGTGGCTCTTCTTTTTCCTATACCTTTCTGTTTTATTTCATGTGGTGTAAGCCAATAAAAATAATCTCTTTTTGAAGATTTTGGGTCCAATGCTTCTTTAAACCAAGGATGGGTAGAGCTTACATGGTTGATCACCAAATCAAGAATAACCCGAATTCCCAAAGTATGTGCCTTATCGAGTAGTTCCTTTAAATCTTTCTTATTGCCATACCTCTTACTGATGGTATAATAATCCTTGACGTCATATTTATGATAAGAAGGGGAGTAAAAAATAGGGGTTAACCATATTCCTTCAACGCCCAGGTCTGCCAAGTAATCAAGTTTAGCAGTAATACCATTTAAGTCCCCAATTCCGTCACCATTAGAATCGGCAAATGACCTGACAAATATCTGATAGAACACTTTGGGAATCATGCTCCCAAAGTAACCCTATTATTTCTTTTTAGAAGATTGAAGAAGCGTAATTATCAACCAAACCCATGGGGTTCCATGCATCAGTAGATCAAACCAATCCATGATTTGCATCCCTTCGGCTCCGCCGGCTACCCACTTTAACTTGCCCCAAAGATGAGGTTCTGGAGTAAAAGGAGCTAAACCCAGCGTAAGACTAGCGAGCAAAGGCACCAACCATTTCTTGTTTTCCATCTTAGAGACCTTTTTCTGCCAACTGTTGATAACCTGCCCCTTTTAGGTTATAAACTCTAAATCCAGCTTTCTTTAAAATTGCTGCTGCTCTGGCACTCCTCCCTCCTACTGCACAGTACACAAAGACAGGTTTAGATTTATCCAACTCCTCAATTTTTTGGGCGAATGAAGAATTACTGTAATCAATCAATGCTGAATTTTGAAGTTTACCGGCAGACCATTCTCCGGGAGTTCTTACATCCAGAAGTTGGGCATCTTTTGTTGATTTGTAAGTCGTAACAAAATCATCGATTTCCAGGTTAGAAATCTGTGAGTTCGCTTCCTGAGAACAGGAAAAGAAGATTAGTCCCAGAATAAAAACAAGAGATAAGTTTTTCATTTGTTATTTCGTATTTAATACTTCGTCATATTCTACATCCATGACCTCCTTCTCAATTACGGAATCCTTCTGACCTACGGATTCATGAACCGTACACGCCGCACATCCTATGTTGGCAACGGCCTGATATAGAAAAAAGGCTCCAAAAGGAGTAAAGAACCAATGACCCTCACCGATACTAGTTACCAGAATATACGAGCCCATAATGATTCTTAATATCCTCATCAAATCCCATGGCTGTCGTAAGGTCTGCATTAGTTCGTTCATGAAACAATGTTAAGATTTAAAATTGATGAGAAATTGAACATTTGTCACAGAGGTTAATTTTAATGATACGCTATGAGTCCTGGGATCGGATCTTTCATCACCAAAATTTCATTATCCATATATTGACTTACAACTCTTTGTAAACTGTTCTTAAAATAGTAAGCCACTGAACCTACAAAACCTATATTCTGATCTGCTTCTATGGAATATTTAAGCAGATTAGACTCAACAAATATTCTGAAACGTTTTTCCACCAGTTTTCTTAATATTTCCTCTTCTTCACGCTCTTTTAGAAAAGGTACAAATGACGCAAACCAGGCATTAGGCCTTTCTTTTTTTATCTGTTCAAAAACGAAATGACGGTCGAAAGCTCCATACTTCTTCTCAAAGGCTGATATACACGGTCCCAGATCATTTCTCAAGTACTTTTTGATCAATTCTTTACCTAAATCGGCACCGCTTCCCTCATCACCTAGCCAGAAACCTAAAGAGGGCTGTTGTTCTAAAATTTCTCCGTCCTTCATTCTCGCCGTGGCAGCACCGGTACCTAAAATACAAGTTACTCCTTCCTGATCTTTGAAAAGAGCCCTGTATGCCCCTACAAGGTCAGTCTGAAGGTTTATTTTTTCTCTTTGAATCTGAAAAGTCTCACTCATCACCTTCAGCATTGGGTCTGCCACAACGTTGGAAGTGATACCCGTACCATAGAAGTGAATCTGATTTAAAGATGCTATCTGAAAATGCTGTGCAACTTTACTCAGCTCTTTGACTAATTGAGTTTCACTCACAAAATGAGGGTTCAGACCTATACCTGTATAGTCTATACGCTGACTATCATTCACATATACCCATTTCGTTTTGGTGGAGCCACTATCAGCCAACAGCATCATTCCTATCTTCAGTATTATTTGACTGCAATATTCCGTATTTTTGCGGACTCTTTTGAGCAGAATATGACTGAATATCAAGTTTATACCTTAAAAAATGGCATAAGACTCGCCCATAGGCAAGTCTCATTTACCAAAATCGTCCATTGTGGGATCATGCTTGATATCGGAAGCCGAGATGAGCTGGCAAACGAAATAGGCCTCGCCCATTTTTGGGAACACATGGCGTTTAAAGGGACTCAGAAAAGGAAATCATTTCATATCATCAATAGGCTGGAATCTGTTGGTGGAGAATTAAATGCTTATACCACGAAAGAGAAAATCTGTTTCTACGCCTCGGTATTAGATGCTCATTTTGAGAAAGCCATTGACGTTCTTAGTGATATTACCTTTAACTCTACATTCCCTGAAAAACAGCTTGAGAAAGAGCGAGGTGTCATTTTGGAGGAGATGTCTATGTATGAAGACAGTCCTGAAGATGCTATACAAGACGAGTTCGACGAAGTTATGTTTCCCTCTCACCCTTTGGGTAATAATATTCTGGGAACAAGAGAAAGCGTGGGAAACTTTAAAAGAGGCGACCTTGATCGATTTGTCAATGAAAATATTGATACTGAGAAAGTAGTCATCTCTGTCGTCGGAAATATCACTTTCAAAAAAGCAATTAGGTTGGCTGAGAAGTATCTTTCAAAAGTAGAATCTCAAAAACACTCGAAAAAAAGAGAAAAGCCAGCTAAACATCAACCTAAATTCATCGAGGTTCAAAAACCGATCAATCAGGCTCATGTAGCTATAGGTATCCCGGCATTTTCTTTACATCATGAAGACAGAATAAAGTATTACACCCTTATCCATCTTTTGGGTGGGCCAGGTATGAATAGCCGATTAAACGTAGCACTACGTGAAAAAAATGGGTTGGTTTATGGCATAGACGCAAATTATACGGCATTCACAGATATCGGCTATACATCTATCTTTTATGCTACTGACAAAAAGAATCTAAAAAGAGCAAATAACCTGATACAAAAGGAAATTCAATTGCTAAAAAATAAACCTCTAGGTGCTCTGCAATTAAAAAGTTTGAAGGATCAATTGATGGGTCAATTGGCAATGTCAGATGAAAGCAATCAAGGGTTTATGTTACTAATGGCAAAAAGCCTTTTAGACCTAAATAGAATTGACACACTTGAAGACGTTTTCTCTGAATTAGAAGCTATTCAATCTTCTGATCTTCAAGAAATGGCTAATCAAACCTTAAACTGGGAAGAGTTCAGTTCTCTAACGTATTTGCCAAATTAGGTCAAAATACTACCAAAGTTTGAAGAACCCATTTTCAAGAGATTCCTTACATTTAGGTTGTTAAAATCAACCATTTCTGAGCATTTGGCTCAATAACTCTATTGAAAATGAAAAATCTATTATTACTTGTCCTGGTTCTATTCACTTATTCTGCCTCAGCACAAAGCTTCGATGAAGTCAAAATTACCAAGAATTGGAAAAGCAAAATTGAAGATATTGCTCCGGCCAAGGCCCGAATAAAAGCACCCAAAAGAAAACTTCTGGTATTTTCTCAGCATACTGGCTTCTACCACTGGACCATCCCTCATAATGATGAAATGCTCAAAATTCTTGCTCAAAAAACAGGAGCTTTTGATGTTTTCATCGGTCATGATATCGAAAGTTTTTCAGCGTCTAATTTGAAAAAGTATGATGCTGTTGTTTTCAATAATTGTAATCCAGCAGGGCCGGACAGAGACCTGTTTACCCAGTTAATCAAGAACAATTCAAGTCTTTCAGAGGACGAGGTAAAAGCCTTAGCTAACGAATATGAAAAAGGCTTTATGAATTATATCAAATCTGGGGGCGGTTTAATGATAATGCACGGAGCACTTACAGTTCAAAATAATTCTGAAGAGTTTAGTAAGCTTACTGGCGGGAGTTTTGATTATCACCCAAAACAACAGGAAATACATTTAATAGAAGTAGATAAAGCACACCCAATGGTACAAGCATTTAATGGTAATGGCTTTACCCACGTGGATGAACCTTATTTCTTTAAGAATGCATACTGGGACTATAATTTTAGACCACTGCTATACGCAGAAGTAGATAAAATTGAAGGTCAGCGTAAAGAGTTTAACAGTGATATTGTTTATCTGGCCTGGATCAAGAAATACGGTAAAGGAAGAGTATTTTATTCATCACCTTCTCATAATGCTCAAAGTTTTGAACAGCCTGAGCTGCTTCAATTTTTTCTTGATGGGATTCAGTATGTCACCGGCGATTTAAAGTGTGACGATAGTCCTATAGGAAAACCTTAAAACAGACTGAATTGATCACCATCTTGGACCTGACCTATAGAAGCTAAACCAAGTGGCAATTCTTTATAAGTAAAAGGCTCTACCGCATTTTCATTATTTAAAGAAATTCTACCATCACGGAGTTTTCTAACGGTGTAAGCTTTAAGAAGGTGATCATCATAAGGTGCAAAAATCTTATTTCTCAAAACTTCATCATTCTCTAAATCACCATGAAGCCAGTTCTCGTAATTTTCTTTTTTAAGAATTACTGGCATTCTTGCTTCGCTTAGTTTAGGATTGTTATGAATTTTGGTCATCATATTATTGGCCTTAGTTGTGACAATACTCACTGTCTTTAAAGATCCTTCTTCTAGCTGTGTTTCGGCATAAATGCCTGCTAACATTAATGGACTTTCGTCTTCGTGACTAATATAAAATGGAATTGTTTTACCCTTCATATGATGGTGCTCAAAGAAACCATCAATCATCACCAGACATCTTTTATTCTTGGCTGCATCACGAAATGATGGTTTTTCGAACAGTGTTTCACATTTAGCGTTTAAGGTACCCACCTTTAATTGATCGGCCTTATCTTTTGTTTGTACCCACTCCGGTATTAAACCCCAATCCAGAAATAGAAGAGAAAATGGATCTTCAGATGTATAAGCCGGCAAGGACTCAAACTCATAACCATTCAGATGATAATAAACCGGCTCAGTGTCTTTAATCTTCTTTCTAAGGTCTTTTAACGTCTCCTTCACTTCCTCCTCGTTAAGACCTCGTAAACGAGCGTAACGCTCAAGTTTTTCTAACAAAACGGAAACATCATAACACATAGAGTATCAAAATAACATTTATCGAAGTTAATATATAAAGTTTCGATCTAACCATTTCCTTAAGCCCTAAGATCTCGATTAATAATTCATACCAAGACTAGCACTTCTTCAAGGCTTTGTAAAAAAATGGTGGGGGGACGCCTAGTCCAACTAGCTACTCTCCTGTATACAGCTGTCCTAGAATCATCCTTCTATTTATAGCAATACAGGCTATTACTGTTGTTTGCTTAAGCACCAATTCCTAACCCACAGGCCTAAACGCAAAAAAGCCCCGTATTTCTACGAGGCTTTGTCATAAAATGGTGGTGGGACGCCTAGTCAATCTAGATAATCTGCCGTAATCATCTATCCTTGAACGAAGTTTTATTTGCTTAACAAACCCTTATAGTCTATCCAAACCCAAGGTTCTAAACGCAAAAAAGCCTCGTATTTCTACGAGGCTTTATAATAAAATTGTGGCATCTACCTACTCTCCCGGGTTTGATCCAAGTACCATCGGCGGTGCGGGGCTTAACTACTCTGTTCGGAATGGGAAGAGGTGAACACCCGCCCTATTAACACCAACAAGGTCTTAATTTGGCTATCGGCTTTCAGCGTTGTGCTTTCGGCCAGTACCAATAAATATCTTGACATTAATGTGTCTTCTGATCCCTGAGCTTGTCGAAGGGAAGGCACATTGTGATGAAGAAAAACTTTGAAGTGAAATTAAAAATATGAAGAGCTTTCGGTTCATTAGTACTACTCGGCTGCATACATTACTGCACTTTCACCTGTAGCCTATCTACGTCATCATCTATAACGTTCCTCTATGGAAGTCTCATCTTGAGGTGGGTTTCACACTTAGATGCTTTCAGCGTTTATCCCGTCCATACGTAGCTACTCTGCCGTGCCCTTGGCAAGACAACAGATACACCAGCGGTATGTCCAATTCGGTCCTCTCGTACTAAAATCAGAGCCTCTCAAACTTCCTACGCCCACCACAGATAGGGACCGAACTGTCTCACGACGTTCTGAACCCAGCTCGCGTGCCACTTTAATGGGCGAACAGCCCAACCCTTGGGACCTTCTCCAGCCCCAGGATGTGACGAGCCGACATCGAGGTGCCAAACCTCCCCGTCGATATGAGCTCTTGGGGGAGATCAGCCTGTTATCCCCGGAGTACCTTTTATCCTTTGAGCGATGGCCCTTCCATACAGAACCACCGGATCACTATATCCGTCTTTCGACCCTGATCGACTTGTAGGTCTCTCAGTCAAGCTCCCTTTTGCTATTGCACTCAACGCACGGTTACCAAGCGTGCTGAGGGAACCTTTGAAAGCCTCCGTTACACTTTTGGAGGCGACCACCCCAGTCAAACTACCCACCAAGCAATGTCCCCCTTCGAGGGGTTAGGAACCAGATAATTAAAGGGTGGTATTTCAACAACGACTAACCGACGCCTGGCGACGCCGGATCACAGTCTCCCACCTATCCTACACATCAAGTACCCAGTCCCAATGCTAAGCTATAGTAAAGGTTCACGGGGTCTTTCCGTCCCGTGGCGGGTAACCTGCATCTTCACCGTCACTACAATTTCGCCGAGCTCATGGCTGAGACAGTGCCCAGATCGTTACACCATTCGTGCAGGTCGGAACTTACCCGACAAGGAATTTCGCTACCTTAGGACCGTTATAGTTACGGCCGCCGTTTACTGGGGCTTCGATTCAGACCTTCGCTTACGCTAAGCCCCCCTCTTAACCTTCCAGCACCGGGCAGGTGTCAGGCCATATACGTCGACATTAATCTTCGCATAGCCATGTGTTTTTGCTAAACAGTCGCCTGGGCCATTTCTCTGCGGCCATCATTGCTGATGGCTCCCCTTATCCCGAAGTTACAGGGTTAATTTGCCTAATTCCTTAGCCATGAATCACTCGAGCACCTTAGGCTTCTCGCCTCGACTACCTGTGTCGGTTTACGGTACGGTCTGTATTCATCTGAAGCTTAACGGCTTTTCTTGGAACCTTCTCCCCTCGCTCGCTTTAGCCTAAGCCGCCGCTCAACGCACTATTCCGTCAGTACGTGCAAAGCTTGAAAATCCGTCCCCGTGTCGCAATAAATACAGGTCAATGAATATTAACATTGTTCCCATCGGCCTCTGCTCTCGCATTATCCTTAGGATCCGACTAACCCTCCGTTGATTAGCATAGCGGAGGAAACCTTAGTCTTTCGGTGTGAATGTTTCTCACATTCATTATCGCTACTTATTCCTACATTTGCTTTTCTCATCGCTCCAACATTAGTTACCTAACACCTTCACTGCCATGAGAATGCTCCCCTACCACTGTAGTAAACTACAATTCTAAGCTTCGGTACTATACTTTATGCCCGTTTATTATCGATGCCCGCCCCGCTCGACCAGTGAGCTGTTACGCACTCTTTAAATGATTGCTGCTTCCAAGCAAACATCCTGGCTGTCTCTGCAGTCAGACTTCCTTTGTTCAACTTAGTATAGATTTAGAGACCTTAGCTGTAGATCTGGGTTCTTTCCCTCTTGGACTCGGACCTTAGCACCCGAGCCCTCACTGCCAGGTATATCTTATCGCATTCGGAGTTCATCTGAATTTGGTAGGATGTGACTCCCCCGCATCCAATTGGTAGCTCTACCTCGATAAGACTAAACCCTGACGCTGTTCCTAAAAACATTTCGGGGAGTACGAGCTATTTCCTAGTTTGATTAGCCTTTCACCCCTACCCACAGTTCATCCGAAAACTTTTCAACGTTTACCGGTTCGGTCCTCCAATTGGTCTTACCCAACCTTCAACCTGACCATGGGTAGATCACTAGGTTTCGCGTCTATAGCACCCGACTTAACGCTCTGTTAAAACTCGCTTTCGCTTCGGCTTCGTACCTTAAGTACTTAACCTGGCCGGATACCATAACTCGTAGGATCATTATGCAAAAGGCACGCCGTCACCACATAAAGTGGCTCCGACCGCTTGTAAGCGTACGGTTTCAGGTTCTATTTCACCCGGGTATTCCCCGTGCTTTTCACCTTTCCCTCACGGTACTAGTTCTCTATCGGTGTCTCAGGAGTATTTAGCCTTGGCTGATGGTGCAGCCGAATTCAGAGGGGGTTTCACCGGCCCCCACCTACTCAGGATACTGCTCGTCATGTCTCTGTTTACCTTTACGCGGCTCTCACGCTCTATGGCTGACTTTCCCAAGTCATTCAAGTTTAAAGACAATCCTAAATGCAGTCCTATAACCCCACTAATGCCGTAACATCAATGGTTTGGGCTTCTCCGCGTTCGCTCGCCACTACTTGCGGAATCACTGTTGTTTTCTTCTCCTAAAGGTACTTAGATGTTTCAGTTCCCTTCGTTCGCCTCTATACTTAGTATAGATTCTCATCCTTCAGATGAGAGGGTTGCCCCATTCGGAAATCAACGGATCAATACATATGTGCTGTTCCCCGTTGCTTATCGCAGCTTATCACGTCCTTCTTCGCCTCTGAGACCCTAGGCATCCGCCGTACGCCCTTACGTAGCTCTTCTTAATAATTCTCTCTTCTCAGTCTTTCTTACATCATGTCAATGAACTCTTATTCTCAGCTTATACCTACAGCCTTTCGGCATTCAGTAACAATCGTCCTTTACTACGATCACCAAGATTTGACAACAATAACTACTTTACGTTATCGTCATTTTTACCAGAGAAACTCTTTTCTCTAATAGTTGTGGAGGATATCGGAGTCGAACCGATGACCCCCTGCGTGCAAGGCAGGTGCTCTAGCCAGCTGAGCTAATCCCCCTTCTAAGTCGGCAGTTTCCAAGTCTCAATTCGCAATATTCTCTCTTGCGTTATGAAAGTGGGCCTGCCTGGACTCGAACCAGGGACCTTTACATTATCAGTGTAACGCTCTAACCACCTGAGCTACAGGCCCGGTCTTGCCTCTTAAAATGTCGACTCATTGAATATATAGACGGTACCTCTTGATACATCTCTGTATCTATTGATAATTGACATGAAATCAATCATCGTCGTAAGAACTTTCTCTCTTTTTCTTCTGATCTAAATCAGAATATCTCTAAAAAGGAGGTGTTCCAGCCACACCTTCCGGTACGGCTACCTTGTTACGACTTAGCCCCAGTTACTGGTTCTACCCTAACGAAGTCTTTAATCTTCCGCTTCAGGTCTACCCAACTTCCATGGCTTGACGGGCGGTGTGTACAAGGTCCGGGAACGTATTCACCGCATCATGGCTGATATGCGATTACTAGCGATTCCAGCTTCATAGGGTCGAGTTGCAGACCCCAATCCGAACTGTGACAAACTTTTTGTGATTGGCTTACTATTACTAGCTCGCTACACTCTGTATCTGCCATTGTAGCACGTGTGTCGCCCTAGGCGTAAGGGCCATGATGACCTGACGTCGTCCCCTCCTTCCTCTCTACTTGCGTAGGCAGTCTAGTCTGAGTCCCCATCCGAAATGCTGGCAACAGACTATAGGGGTTGCGTTCGTTGCGGGACTTAACCCAACACCTCACGGCACGAACTGACGACGGCCATGCAGCACCTTGTTTCGCGTCATTGCTGACTGATCTATCTCTAGAACATTCGCTCACATTCTAGCCTAGGTAAGGTTCCTCGCGTATCATCGAATTAAACCACATGCTCCACCGCTTGTGCGGACCCCCGTCAATTCCTTTGAGTTTCACCGTTGCCGGCGTACTCCCCAGGTGGATTACTTATCGGTTTCCCTTGGTCACTGACTGTGTATCGCCAACAACTAGTAATCATCGTTTACGGCGTGGACTACCAGGGTATCTAATCCTGTTCGCTCCCCACGCTTTCGTGCATCAGCGTCAGTTTATCTGCAGCAAGCTGCCTTCGCAATAGGTGTTCCTTCTGGTATCTATGCATTTCACCGCTACACCAGAAATTCCGCCTGCCTTCTGATAACTCAAGCTCTTCAGTATCGATGGCATGTAAAACAGTTGAGCTGCTACCTTTAACCACCGACTTAAAAAGCCGCCTACGCACCCTTTAAACCCAATAAATCCGGATAACGCTCGCCACCTACGTATTACCGCGGCTGCTGGCACGTAGTTAGCCGTGGCTTATTCCTATGGTACCGTCAATGTGCTTCGCAAAGCCCTTTTCTTCCCATATAAAAGCAGTTTACAACCCAGAGGGCCGTCTTCCTGCACGCGGCATGGCTGGATCAGGCTCTCGCCCATTGTCCAATATTCCCTACTGCTGCCTCCCGTAGGAGTCTGGTCCGTATCTCAGTACCAGTGTGGGGGTTACTCCTCTCAGAGCCCCTAAAGATCGTCGCCTTGGTGAGCCATTACCTCACCAACTAGCTAATCTTACGCATGCCCATCTCTATCCAATAAATCTTTTAATAAAACCAGATGCCTGATCTTATATTATGCGGTATTAATCCAAATTTCTCTGGGCTATCCCCCTGATAAAGGTAGGTTGCATACGCGTTACGCACCCGTTCGCCGGTCTCAAAGTATTGCAAGCAATTCTTCTACCCCTCGACTTGCATGTATTAAGCCTGCCGCTAGCGTTCATCCTGAGCCAGGATCAAACTCTCCATAGTAAATAACTATATCAAAAAGTCCTTGACTCGAGGTCCGTCTATATATCAATAAGTCTATGAACTTTATCCCCAAACTTTCAACGTTTAAGGCTCGTGCTTTTCAGCGTTTCTCGCTTCGTTTTTTGCGAAACGGATTGCAAAGGTACAACCAGTTTTTCTAACTTTCAAAAACATTTTTGAATTATTTTTTCAGAAATTTTTTGAGTCGTTTTTTGAAGCAATTTTGAGAACTAAACCCGCCCTTCGTCCGAAACGGGAGTGCAAATGTAGAGTAAGTTTTTTGAATTACAACAACCCATTCTGAAAATAATTTATAGAAATTCAACAACTACTATAATATCAGTCAGTTAGGCTAGAATTATTTTTTTACTAAAAGTTTGCAAGCTTATTTCACCCCTGAATTTTAGCTTTACAGCCACAATTATCTAAGTGGATAAACCACAATATTCTTCTTATGAATATACTTCTTACCGGAGCTACAGGTCTTCTGGGAAACGAAATCAGAAGACAATTGACAAAAAGAGATGATACCAGAACCTTTTTGCTTTTAAGAAATGAAACCGAACTATTGCCGAATGAGCAATGCTTTTATGGAGATATCCTAGATTACCCTTCTCTGTTAGAATCTTTCGAAGGCATTGATCTGGTTATTCATGCTGCAGCAAAAGTTAGTTTTTCACCAAAAGAAAAGGAAGAGCTTTTTAATGTCAACGTTAATGGCACTACAAACGTGGTAAACGCCTGCCTGGAGAAAAAAGTAAAACGACTTGTATATATAAGTTCGGTGGCAGCGGTAGGAAAACCAACCATATCGGGAGACAGCAAGAGTTCACATGATCTTATCAATGTGAATGAAAATCACAAGTGGGAAGAAAACCCAAACAACTCAGCTTATGGCAAATCTAAGTATTTGGCAGAACAAGAAGTATGGAGAGGACAAGCCGAGGGCTTACAAACATTAACATTCAATCCATCTATAATATTAGGCGAAGGAGACTGGACAAAAAGTAGCACACAACTATTCAGATATGTTTATAAGGAAAACACCTTCTTTACCGATGGCTTTATCAACTATATAGACGTACAAGATTTATCTCGATTGATCGTGAAGGCCATAGATTCTAACAAAGCAGCAGAACGCTATATAGTGAGTGCAGGCACCACTACTTATAAAGAGTTCTTTCAAAATATTGCCACTGCTTTTGACAAAAAAGCACCGAGAATAAAGCTTGGAATTTGGCCCATTGAAATTTTATGGCGAATTGAAGCCATAAGAGCATTCTTCTTTGGAGCCACTCCTCTAATTACCAAAGAAACCTCCATCTCGGCACAGGGCAGGTACTCATTTATGAACAACAAAGTCAAACAGGAATTCGGAATAGAATTTACACCTTTAAAGGACAGCATTGAGAGGGTTTGTCAATATCTTAAAAAGGTAGATTCTGTGAACAATTAAAAGAGATATAAAGGCAACCACTCATGTTCTAGAAAAAGTGCAAGAATTAGAGTCCTTTTTTTACTTTTATATGGGAATTATCAAATTTTCTTAGTTATTTCGCAGCCTGAAAAGCCAGCTTTAGAGCTTAAAAAATGCTTTACAAGCAGCTAATCATCAATTTTTTAGAAAAAACAACATTCAAATAGACATGGCATCAGTAAGACCAGATGAAGTTTCGGCCATTTTAAGAGAACAATTAGCCGGAGCTAAAACCGAAGCAGAACTGGAAGAAGTAGGAACCGTCCTCCAGATAGGTGATGGTGTAGCTCGTATTTACGGCTTATCTAAAGTTCAGGCCGGGGAATTACTTGCATTCGAAAATGGATTGAAGGCTTTGGCCCTAAACCTTGAAGAAGATAATGTAGGTGCTGTATTATTAGGAGAGGCCAACGATATCAAAGAAGGAGCCACTGTTAAAAGAACAGGTGAGATTGCTTCTGTAAAAGTTGGTGAAGGTATCGTAGGTAGAGTAGTTAACACTTTGGCTGAGCCAATTGATGGTAACGGTCCTATTCAAGGTGAAACTTACGAAATGCCAATGGAGCGTAAAGCACCAGGGGTTATCTACAGAGAGCCTGTAACTGAGCCTTTACAAACAGGTATTAAAGCCGTAGATGCCATGATTCCTATCGGTCGTGGACAAAGAGAGCTTGTAATTGGTGACAGACAGACTGGTAAAACTGCCGTTTGTATTGATACTATTATCAATCAGAAAGAATTTTACGATAAAGGTGAGCCTGTATATTGTATTTATGTAGCATGTGGTCAGAAAGCATCTACAGTGAAAGCAGTAGAGCAGACATTAAGAAGATACGGAGCTATGGACTACACAACAATTGTAGCCGCAAATGCTTCTGATCCTTCTCCAATGCAGTTCTTTGCTCCATTTACAGGTGCTGCTATAGGTGAGTACTTCAGAGATACGGGTAGACCAGCTTTAGTTATCTATGATGATTTATCTAAGCAAGCTGTAGCTTACCGTGAGGTTTCTCTTCTTCTAAGAAGACCTCCGGGACGTGAAGCATACCCAGGTGATGTATTCTACCTTCACTCAAGATTACTAGAAAGAGCTGCCAAAGTAAACTCTTCAGATGAGATTGCTTCTCAAATGAATGACCTTCCGCCTTCATTGAAGGGGAAAGTGAAAGGTGGTGGATCTCTAACTGCACTTCCGATCATTGAGACCCAGGCGGGTGACGTTTCAGCATATATCCCTACCAACGTAATTTCAATTACAGATGGTCAGATCTTCTTGGAGTCTAACCTATTCAACGCCGGTATCAGACCAGCAATTAACGTTGGTATCTCAGTATCACGTGTGGGTGGTAACGCTCAGGTGAAATCAATGAAGAAAGTATCTGGTACACTTAAACTAGATCAGGCACAATTCCGTGAGCTGGAAGCTTTCGCGAAATTCGGTTCTGACCTAGATGCTGCTACCAAACTTGTTATTGAAAGAGGTAGAAGAAACCAGGAGATATTAAAGCAAGGTCAATTCCAGCCTTCTCCTGTAGGAGAGCAGGTGGCTATCATTTATGGTTCGATCAACGGAATCATGGATAAAGTACCTGTAGAAAAAGTGAAGGAATACGAAGCTGAGTTCATTTCTTTGATGAAAGCTAGCAAACCTGAATATCTGGATCTACTAGCATCAGGTAAGTTAGATGCAGATGCCACAGCGTGGATTATCAAGGAAGGTAAGAATCTAGCTGAGAAATACGCTTAATAAATTTCTAATTGCTCACAGAGCAATCTTTAATTTAGACCAACAAAAATGGCTTCATTAAAAGAAGTAAGAAATAGAATTAACTCTGTAAACTCAACAATGCAGATCACCAAAGCCATGAAAATGGTGGCAGCTGCAAAATTGAGAAGAGCTCAGGATGCTATCATTCAGATGAGACCTTACGCCAATAAGTTGAATGAACTTATTGCTACGGTTTCTGCTAATACTGAAGTAGGTGCACAAAGCCCTTACACAACTGTTAGATCAGTTGAAAAGGTATTATTAATTGTAGTTACCTCTGATCGTGGTCTTTGCGGAGCTTTTAATTCAAATATTATCAAAGCCACTCAAGCTTTGATCAATGATAAATATGCATCTCAAGCTAAAGCAGGTAATGTAAGCATCAAAGCTCTTGGTAAAAAGGGTCTGGAGGCTTTCAATAAAAGAGGCTTTGATGTCAATGGCAATCATTCAGAAATTTTCTTAAACCTTAGTTTCTCAGCAGCTCGTGATGCTGCCGAAGAAGCCATGGAAGATTTTGCTAATGGTCAATATGATGAAGTAGTTCTTGTTTTTAACGAGTTTAAGAACGTAGCTACGCAAATTATAAGAACAGAAACTATGCTTCCGCTTTCTGCTGAAGTAGAAGAAGAATCTGCCAATAATACTGATTACATCTTTGAGCCTTCTGAAGAAGAAATCATTCTTGACTTGATGCCAAAGGCTATCAAAATGCATTTATACAAAGCCGTGTTAGAATCAAATGCTTCTGAGCACGGTGCACGTATGACGGCAATGGATAAAGCAACAGATAACGGTGGAGAGCTTCTTAAAGATCTGAAAATTCAATATAACAGATCAAGACAAGCAGCAATTACGACTGAGATTCTTGAGATTGTTGGTGGTGCAGAAGCATTGAAAGACAGTTAACAAAACACATACCTCCAGTTAGGGGGACCTTGAAGCCCTTCTTAATGTATTTTAGGAAGGGCTTTTATTTAATCGATTATTAACCAAAAGGAAATCATGACAACAGAAGCGTTGAAAGATTTGAGAGCCAGAGTGACGGCCCTGAGGAGGTATCTTTGACTACGATAGTAGAAAAGAAAAACTCGGCGATTTAGAAAACCAACAAGCACAACCAGAATTCTGGAATGACTCTGAGCATGCTCAGAAAGTCATGAAAGAAATACAAGGTCTTAAAAACTGGACTGAGTCTTATGAAAAGATGGAAACCAGTATGAGTGACCTGGAAACCCTCTATGAATTCCATGAAATGGGTGAGGTATCTGAAGAAGAAATAGATTCTGAAGGCACCAAAACCGAAGCAATCATAGAAGAACTAGAGCTCAAGAAGATGCTTTCCGGCGAAGAAGATCAGTTCTCTGCAATTGTAGAAATCAATTCAGGAGCAGGAGGTACAGAAAGCCAGGACTGGGCCAGTATGCTTTACCGCATGTATCTAATGTGGGCTCAAAAAAATGGTTATAAAGTAACTCAAATAGACTGGACAGACGGAGACGGAGCCGGTATTAAATCGGCGTCCATGCAGATTGATGGGCCCCTGGCCTACGGCTATCTCAAATCAGAAAATGGTGTTCACCGATTAGTGAGAATATCACCTTTTGATAGCAATGCTCGGAGACATACGTCATTTGCCTCAGTTTATGCTTACCCCGTTATAGATGACACCATAGAAGTGGAAGTGAAAGATGCCGACATAGAATGGCAAACTTCACGCTCCGGAGGTGCAGGTGGTCAGAATGTAAACAAGGTAGAAACCAAGGTACAGCTAACGCATAAACCTTCAGGTATCGTTATCGTGTGTCAAATGGAGAGAAGCCAGCTGGCCAATAAGGAGCATGCGATGAACATGCTAAAATCCAGACTATATCAGATAGAGCTGGAGAAAAGGAACGAAGCACGTGCCGATATAGAAGCTTCAAAGAAGAAAATAGAATGGGGTTCACAGATCAGAAACTACGTTTTCCATCCTTACAAGCTGGTTAAAGATGCCCGGTCTGGACATGAAACTTCAGATATACAAGGAGTAATGGACGGCAACCTCGATGAATTTATCAAAGCATATCTAATGCTTGATTAATGAAAAGGGCTTCCGATTGGAAGCCCTTTTTTATGCAACTAGTTTTTCAAAATATCGTTTGAAGAATATACTCTTGTCTGCCCTTATTCGCCATTTGCTATGCAACTCTGCAATCGTCTGTATGGCATTATTATTATAAATAACTGTTTCTGGTTTTATCTGGCCTTTTTCAACAGCTGACTTAATACCGAAAGGGGCAATAGAGGAAAGTCCTGTATCACCTTGATAAACAATAGACCTATCAAAGAAATCCAGGTTTAACTGAGAACCAAGTTCTGTAAGCCATTTCGTGGACGCGTCTATACTACAACCACTCGCCATTTGATGACCTTCATCTACAGTTACTATCACAAATCGGGAGTCTATCACATTGACCGATCCTAATAAGGGTGTACTGTGAGCATTCCAGTTTTCTATAGCTGTCTTTAATGAATATTGAACAACATTTTCTTCTTTAGCACTCAAAGTTCTATTGGCCTGATAGATCCAAACTCTGGAGTTTAATGACATCTTTTCAAAATCCTGAAACATAATCGTGGTTTTAATTGAAAGCCAAAATACCAACGCAAAACTAGAGCGTTTTCATTCCTTATAGAGGCTAAAAAAATTAGAATAGTTGGTTTATGTGGAAAACTTGCGTTTACCCAAAAAAGAAAAGGCCGTCTGAAACAGACGACCCTTCTGCGTTTTAAACCTTTAAAATCAGTCGATATTATTTATAAGAAGCTCCGCCAAATCATAAACCTTAACTTCGCTTTCCTTCTCTTTATTCTTTACTCCATCTGCCATCATGGTCATACAAAACGGGCAGCCTACAGCCACTGTTTTGGCTCCTGTTTCAAGAGCCTCCTCAATTCTCTCAATGTTTACGTCTTTTTTACCAGCCTCCGGCTCTTTAAACATCTGACCTCCACCTGCACCACAACACAGCCCTTTGGTTCTGCATCTTTTCATCTCTACCAAGTCTGCATCTAAAGCCTTGATTACATCTCTGGGAGCCTCATAAACATCATTGGCACGACCTAGATAACATGAATCATGGAAAGTGATCTTTTGACCTTTAAAATCCCCACCAGAGACTTTTAACTTACCTTCTTTGATCAGTTGACTAAGATACTCTGAATGATGAATTACTTCATACTCGCCTCCAAGCTCAGGATACTCATTTTTCAAGGTATTAAAACAGTGAGGACAGGCCGTAACAATCTTCTTTACACCATAACCATTCAGTACTTCAATGTTCTGCATGGCCATCATCTGGAAAGTAAACTCGTTCCCAGCTCTTCTTGCCGGGTCGCCGGTACAACTCTCCTCGGTTCCTAAAACGGCATAGTTCACACCTACTTTATTCAGGATTTTGGCAAAAGCCACAGTCACTCTTTTATAGCGATCATCAAAACTTCCTGCACAACCGACCCAAAAAAGAATTTCTGGCTCTTTATTCTGAGCCATTAAACCGGCCATAGTAGGCACTGTAAAACCGACGTTCTCCATAGATGTTATGCTTTTGAATTGAATTAATCAAAAATAGTATGCTTGCATAACATTTGCAAGAAGAAATATAAATTCGGCTGGAATTAGCCCTGATAGATGGCTCTTAAGATCTCCCTTTTTCTTGGAGGCCCTGGATGTTTTTCAACCTTAAAACCTGCAGCCTTTAAGTTTCTTTGTACATAACCCTTGGAGCAATAGGTAGTCAACACTGCTCCTGTCTCCAACAATGAACCTAACTTTTCAAAGATCTCCTGTGTCCATAATTCTGGCTGAGACTCCGGGGCAAAAGCGTCATAATAGACCAAATTGAATTTTTGATCTGTAATAAAGTCCTGAAGTTTGGACTCAACTTTCTGAAATACAAAATTGGAGCTTAGAGCCGTCTTTTCTGACCACGGTAAGTCATGTAATTGCGAAGCATCAAAATTTAATTCCTCTACCATTTCAGACGATAAAGGAAAGGCCTCTAAACCTGTGTAACTAATTATCTTTGACGTATTCTTACTTTCTTGAAATGTAAGAAGAGCATTTAAGCCTGTTCCAAAACCCATTTCAAGTATATTCAACTCCTCAAATATGGAAAGAGCGTAACTTAGGCCCAAGTCCAAAAAAACGACTTCAGACTCTTTTTCAGCCCCGAAAATGGAATGATAATGCTGATCGAAGCACTGACTATAAACAGTAGTGCTCCCATCAGCTGTCAATTTTATATTTTGAATATCCTTATTTTGCACTCAACCAAGCCTCTCTTAGTTCTATTTGCTCTTCGCTGGCATTTTCATCAAACTCCAGAACGTTATAATTCACTACTGGTAATCTGGTCAAAGGAGCCGTAAGCATCATTTCCTCACCATCTCGCAGGATTTTAATAGTAAGAGGCGTGCCTGTAACACCATTCTGGTTTAGATCAGCAATTAAAGTTCTAAATGTGGTAATAGATATTTCCTGATCATTCAAAGCCAAAAGAACGTCACCATCCTGATAACCCATTTCTTTACCAAATTCATTGACACCTGAGGCGTCATCTACCTTTAGCTGTCTGTTTTCATTTAAACCCAAACGAATAGAGCCTAGCGTTACTGTACTATCCCCTGATTGCATCTCAGGAATATAATTCACCCCTACCCAAGAAAGTACTTCCTCCAAGGGAAGTGGCTCAGAGCCTGCCACATATGTTTCTAAAAATTGACGTACTTCACTTCCGTTTAATTTCTCTATTTGATCAAAAAGCTCGTCATCTTTAAATGGTTTCTCAGGGCCGTACACATCTGATAAGTCATTGACCATATCAATTATGCCGTAAACACCATTAGAGTTTTTGCGTAGTATAAGATCTATGCAAAGTGAAATAAGAGCTCCTTTTTGATAAACATTGCCGTATTGTGGCTCAAAATCCTCTTCCAAAATTCTCTTACTCATTTCTGTAAAAGAAAGAGCATCGTTATATCTGGTTCTAGAAGCGGTTATCTTGTTTGAGATTTCATTCAAAAAATCCTCACGCGTTTTCAGGTCATATCTGGTCTGGGCCAGGTGAGCATGATATTCTGTAGAACCTTCATATAGCCAAAGGTGCTCACTCATTTCAGGATCATTAAAATCAAAATAGTGAATCTCCTCAGAGTGTGTATTCAGAGGCGTAAGAATATGGAAAAACTCATGTGCAGAAACATCCATGATAAATGGAAGAGCTCTATCACCAGCTATCTCCGGCAAGAAATAAAATGAAGAATAGCTATGCTCCAATGCACCTTGGGCACCGGAAAGACTTTGTCCATCTGTCAGATAAATGATAAATGCATATTTCTTAACCGGCATATCACCGATGTAAGCCACTTGTGCATCTAATAATTTCTTGAGGTTTTCTGCAAGATAATCTGCAGAAACAACATCATTTGGAGAATATACGCCTATCTCAACAATGCTCTCACCAATATTTATTGTAGCATTATTAGGCTTAGCATACATGATTGGGCTATCCACCAAACGATTATAAGAAGGCATTTTAAAAAGGTCTGCTTCGTTTGAAGCATCCTCATCAATCATTGAGGTAGTGGCTATCAGGTTATCCTGATATTTTACACGCAATTCAAAAGGTAGCTGCTTTCTATTCTGAAAATAGCCAAAGAATGAATGGGTGTTGATCACATAGTTTTCGTCTTTGATAATATTACTACCTGCTGGTTCAAAGATAGCTCCACCGTCTTTTACTTCGTCAAAAGAGTCATTGACCCAATAGGTCAACTTAGCCACCCTTTTCGCTTTAAAGATTCTCCAGGTATTATCATCAAGTCTCTTTACACTTAGTTCTTTCCCTCTTTTATCAAATGCTTTTAGGTTTTCAATATATCTACCATAGTTATCTGTAGAGTAGGTACCTGGTACTGTCTTAGGCATATAAAACAATACACTCTTGCCTGTTAACTTGGGTGCTTCTAATTCAACCATCAACTTATCGTCAATGGTATTTGTGAGGTCCAGGCTGTATTTATACTCTTGAGCAGTAGCCAATGAAGCAGCAGCCAAAAGGACCACTAGCATTTTCAATAATTTCATGTGTTTTTAAATTTTAAATTGACAAACCTTAAAATTTAGCTCACTGTCAAATTGCTCAGTAGTAGGCTCTTTTTAAGATATTTTATAATGTTAATGAAGTAACTGCAAAGTTGGCGTTTTCAGTCGATTTACTGGTATCTAGCAAAGATTTTTAGGTCAAAATTGGACTAAAAGATGTTAAATTCAACTTCCTCTGACGGGCACTCAAATTCTTAATCCTGCTAAAAGCAACGATTATTTCGAACGCTTGTCTAATTTCGTACGTTTAAAAATCATCTCAGAAAAAAACTTTTGTGGAATATCACTGTCAACGATTACCCCTTACTCAAACCGGAGCATTTTCAGATTTATTTCTGGATTACATGAGCGAAAAGCCAGAGTTACAAAACTTCTACAGTGAATTTCCCAAAATTGAAAACTTCAAAAAGCTGATTGACGCCAAGTCATTCTCGAAAAACAAACGAGAAGTGCTGGTCTCAAGTTTAAAAAAGCAATACGAAGGAATAAACAAGCTCCCCAACATTGATCTCCTTAACGAAGAAAATACGTTTACGGTAACTACAGGTCATCAGCTCAATATCTTTAGTGGGCCGTTGTACATTCCTTTTAAGATTATCACAATTATCAATCTGACTCAAGAGCTGAAAAAGGCCAATCCGGATTATAATTTTGTCCCTATCTATTGGATGGCGACTGAAGATCATGACCTAGAGGAAATACAGTTCACAAGGGCTTTTAGTAATAAGGTTTTCTGGGATACTCCTCAGACAGGTGCGGTAGGTAGAATGAATACTAATGGTCTACCCGAACTGGCAAATACATTAGGCAAGTCTGCCGATATCTTTAGAAAAGCGTATCAGGAAAACGACACTTTAGCAGGGGCGGTAAGAGCCTACATGCATGAGCTATTTGGTGAGTATGGTCTAATCACTTTAGACGCAGACGATAGAGATTTGAAAGCTGTATTTTCTGAAGTCATCAAATCAGATATTTTGGAAAACAAGGCTTATGACTTGGTCAATGGTCAAACAGAAAGTCTTGAAAAGCTAGGCTATAAAACACAAATTTCAGCTCGTGAGATCAACTTCTTTTATCTGGAAGAAGGTCTCAGGGAACGCATAGTCAAAGAGGACGAGCGATACAAAGTACTGAATACCGAAATAGAATTTTCTAAAGATGAAATTCTAAAGCTAATAGATACAGAGCCGGAGCGATTTAGCCCAAATGTGGTGCTGAGACCGCTGTATGAAGAGGTTATACTTCCTAACCTGGCCTACATCGGTGGACCTTCAGAGGTGCCTTATTGGCTACAGTTAAAACCCGTTTTTGACTTTTATAAGGAGTCTTTCCCGGCTTTGATTCCTCGAAACTTTGGTTTGTTAATGGATGACAAGCTCAAAGGCATTTGTCAAAAGCTCACCATAGATTCAGAGGAGATTTTCAAACCCCTTCATGTATTAGAGAAAGAGTGGATTGAGAAAAACTCCCAAAATGAAGTTGGCTTGAGTGTTGAGCTGAAACAGCTTGAAGCACTTTATGACTCTTTGCTACAAAAAGCAGGCACCATAGATCCAACTCTTCAAAGAACCACCGAAGCATTTCAAACCAAATCTGTTAACCTTCTGGAACGACTGGAAAAGAAGCTGAGAAGAGCAGAGAAAAGGCAGCATACTGATTCCATGAATCAACTGGCCAAAGCCAAGGAGCTAGCTTTCCCGGGAGGTGGTCTTCAGGAAAGAAAAGAGAATATCATACCTTTCTTAGAAAAGAGGTCTGACCTCATTTCGGTTTTAATTGAGGCTTTTGACCCACTTGATTTCAGGTTTAACCTGATCAATATCTAGTTCACCCAATCCCAGATGACAATATCCCAAGGTTCTCCTGCATCAGGTTCATCAAAACGAGTGATAACCTGAAAACCGGCTTTTTTATGGGCTTTTAAAGATCTTTCATTTCTGTAAGATATATCCGTCATGGCCAGATCATAATGCTCAGCATATAGTGCCTTGTAATGAGCATACATTCGACCTAAAAGACCTTTGCCGGCATAATCTTTATCTACACAAACCTGACCAACAGAACAATAATGATAGGTTTTAAACTTCTTGCCTAAGTATTCCATTTCATCGAAAATAGGAAAGATGCCTGCTCCTACTTTCATCAAATGATTTTTTGAGGGATCCATAAGCAATACATAACCTACCACCCTATCACCATCTTTAGCAATCACATGATGATGCTCCGCCGGCATTTCCTTCAGGAAATCGAAATCATACTCCAGGGTTACAAAACCCTGATTTTCTCTTTCTTCAGGACTAAGGTTATTTCGAAGGTTCGCATTTTGAAGATCCAGAATTCCTTGAAGTTCCTGATCTGTTTTGGCAATGGTGATTTGAAGTTTGTTCATAAGTAATATCTGAATTCAAAAGTACTTTGGATTCAACTTCTACTCAACAAAAAATCTCATAATAAATAACTAAAAAAGCCCCAGCTCAACTGAGCCGGGGCTATGGTTTAAACGATTAGTCGTTCTTAATATCTGTACATTTCAGACTTGTATGGTCCGTCAACAGTTACGCCAATATATTCAGCCTGCTCAGGAGTCATTTTTTCTAAGGTAGCACCCACATGCTTCAGGTGAAGAGCAGCTACTTTCTCATCTAGATGCTTAGGTAATACATATACTTTGTTCTCGTAAGCGTCCGTATTGTTCCAAAGCTCAAGTTGAGCAAGTGTTTGGTTTGAGAATGAACATGACATAACAAAAGACGGGTGACCCATGGCACAGCCTAGGTTTACCAAACGACCTTCTGCCAATACAATGATGTCATTACCATTCACATTATAAAGATCTACCTGAGGTTTGATAGTAGATTTGGTATCACCAAAGTTCTTATTTAACCAAGCCATATCGATTTCATTATCGAAGTGACCAATATTACAAACAATGGCTTTATCTCTCATCTTCAAGAAATGCTTCTCCTGAATGATATTATAGTTACCTGTAGCAGTTACAAAAATCTGGGCTCTGGTAACAGCTTCGTCCATCGTCACTACCTCGTAGCCATCCATGGCAGCCTGAAGTGCACAAATAGGATCAACCTCTGTCACTAAGACTCTACATCCTGCACCTCTTAAAGACTCCGCAGAACCTTTACCTACATCACCATAACCAGCCACTACAGCTACTTTACCAGCAAGCATTAAGTCGGTAGCTCTTCGAATAGCATCTACCAATGACTCACGACAACCATACTTATTATCAAACTTCGATTTTGTAACTGAATCGTTAACGTTGATTGCAGGCATTGTTAGAGTACCTTTCTTCATTCTTTCATACAGACGATGAACACCTGTAGTGGTTTCTTCTGAAAGCCCTTTGATATCAGCAACCAACTCAGGGTATTGATCTAATACCATATTTGTCAAGTCACCGCCATCATCTAAGATTAGGTTTAACGGTTGTTTCTCTTCACCGAAGAAAAGTGTTTGCTCTATACACCAGTCAAACTCCTCTTCTGTCATTCCTTTCCATGCATACACCTGAATACCCGCATCTGCAATGGCAGCAGCAGCGTGATCTTGTGTAGAGAAAATATTACAAGAAGACCAGGTTACTTCAGCACCTAGCTCTACTAATGTTTCAATTAAAACTGCCGTCTGGATAGTCATGTGTAAACATCCGGCTATACGAGCACCCTTCAATGGTTTTGAAGGTCCGTACTCTTTTCTGATTTCCATCAGACCTGGCATTTCGGCTTCAGCAAGAGTAATTTCTTTGCGGCCCCAGTCTGCCAATGAAATGTCTTTTACTTTGTAAGGAAGATACGTATTCGTTTCTGTTGACATTGGAAAAGTTATTTTATCTACAATTTTTTGAATTCGATATAGAATTTATCTAAAACGATGCCAAAATTAACGAATATTATCTACACAATAAACCAATCACTATGTAAATTCTCTATTAACAAAAGAAATGGCAGATCATTTATCTATTTGGCAGTATGGCCATCACCAATAAACTTCAAGGTAGTTTCAAGGCCCACCCCTCTACTTCCTTTAATCAGAAAAGCCGTATTTGAGAAAGCTTTATCCCACAGCCAGTTATGAAGAGAAAACTTATCTGTGAAGTAAAATGCCAAAGGCAAATGCTGTAAAGCAGATTTCATATGCTCTCCAAATAACACCACCGTAGAAAACCTACCCGTGGCTAAGAGTGCACCTAGCTTTTCGTGTTCTTCCTCTGTAGCCTCACCAAGCTCAAACATGTCTCCGAGAATCACCACTTTAGATTTCTCCGTTTCCAAAGCCATAAAGTTTTTGACCGATGCTTCCATAGAAGAAGGGTTGGCATTATAAGCATCAAGAAAAATGGTGTTTGAACCCTGTTCTATCTTTTGTGATCGATTATTTTGAGGACTATATGCGGCTATGGCCTCGGCTGCATCCTGTACCGGCACATTGAAAAATCGGCCAATACTAAATGCCGTTTGCATGTTCTCAAAATTATATGCACCCGAGATATGGCAGGTATATTCTATACCGTTTTCGGGTTCAATAAACTTGACTTCCGGAGACTCCGCAGACATTCTCAAAGCAAACTCATCTTTGCCATAATAAATGGTCAACATCATCTGCTTCTCTTTGACCATCTCCAGCAATGTCTCGTTGGTTTCATTCACGAAAGCATAGGCTTCATTAGCTTTGAGATAGTCATATAATTCACCTTTCCCTTTTCGAATACCTTCCACTCCACCAAAACCTTCCAAATGAGATTTGCCAATATTGGTAATAAAACCGTGAGTTGGCTCAGCGATACTACTGAGCAATTCTATTTCTTTTTGATGATTTGCTCCCATTTCAATAACGGCCATTTCGGTATCCTCAGGCATAGAAAGCAAAGTTAAAGGCACACCAATATGATTATTGAGATTGCCGGCTGTGGCATGTACTTTATATTTTTTGGCCAATACAGCCTTTAGCAATTCTTTGTTGGTGGTTTTTCCGTTTGAACCAGTCAAACCAATAACAGGGATATCAAACTGACGTCTGTGGTGAGTTGCCAGCTTTTGAAGAGTTTCTAATACATTCTCCACTAAAATACACTGTGGTCCGAAATCAAATTCAGCCTCATCAATAATGGCATAATTTGCTCCTGCTTCTACTGCTTGCTTTGCAAATTTATTCCCATTGAAATTGTCTCCTTTGAGAGCAAAAAAGAGGTCATATTTCTCAATTTTTCTTGTATCAGTACAGACTTTATTGGAGTTTTTGAAGCGTTGGTATATTTCTTCAATGGTCATTTTTAATTGCTAAGATTATTGCCTTCAAAGTTCGTCTTAATTTTCTAAATTCAAGATCATATGGAAATCTTTACCTCCTATTATATCTCTCCCAGAGGCCCGATAGAGCTTGTTTGCTCAAAAAACGGTGTCAAAGAAGTCACATTTGTAAAAGAAGCTGGTGAAGAAAGTCCCGAACCTCCTCAATGCCTGCAAGATTTAAAGTCTCAACTTCAGGAGTATTTTAATGAGAAAAGAACAGCATTTGACCTCCCTTTAGACCTTGACGGAACAGATTTTCAGAAGCGAGTTTGGGCCGAGCTCGTTAAAATACCCTTTGGCAAAACCATCTCCTATGATGAGATGGCCAAAAGACTTGGAGACCCTAAAGTGATCAGAGCCGCAGCCTCTGCCAATGGCAAGAATCCAATCGGTATAATTATCCCCTGTCATCGGGTTATCGGAAAAAACGGAAGCCTGGTTGGTTATGCCGGTGGGCTACCAAACAAACGCTATTTACTCGATCTTGAAAATCGGGTAGCAAATGGTGTACTAGAATTGTTTTAACACTTCTGATAATAATCTGACTCCATATGCCGTAGCCGAACCTCCTTTTGAGAACTCTGACTTTTTAAAAGCTGTGCCTGCAATATCAAGATGAGCCCAGTTTTTATGCTCTTCTGTAAAAAACTCTAAGAACTTACCGGCAGTAGTAGCTCCCGCGTATGGTCCTCCAAGGTTTTTGATATCTGCCACATCTGAGTTCAGTTCATCACGGTAGTCATCTGTCAAAGGCAAACGCCACACCTTTTCCCCTGTTTTTAATCCTGCGGTATTAAGTAAATCTGCCAAATCTTCATTATTGGTCATCATGCCTGCAGAAACATGACCCAGCGTTCTGATACAGCTACCGGTTAGCGTAGCTAAATCTATCATGAGCTCAGGGTCATAGGTTTTCACCATATAATTGATGGCATCGGCCAAAATTAGTCTACCTTCAGCATCGGTATTGATCACCTCTATGGTTTTACCAGAATAAGAATTGATGACATCACCAGGTTTTATTGCCAGAGCATCGATACAGTTTTCTGTTAGGGCCACAATCCCGATTAAATGGACATCAAGCTTTAATTTAGCAGTCAGCTCCACAGCACCGATTACAGCGGCCGAACCTCCCATATCCATTTTCATGTCTTCCATACCGCTTCCAGGCTTCAGCGAAACACCCCCTGTATCAAAAGTGACGCCCTTCCCTACAAATCCTACTTTCCTGTTTCCGCCTTTATACTCCATCACCACCATTTTGGCGGGTCTATCCACACTACCTCTTCCAACAGAAAGTAAGGCAAGAAAACCTAATTCCTCACATTGCTTTTCATCATAGACGGTCACCTCAAAGCCATTTGCGGCTCCTGACTTCTGGATATACTCCGCCATTATCTCAGGCGTTTTATAATTCGATGGTGAATCTACCAATGCCATGATGTTCTTTTGAGTCTCTCCCGTTTTCAGTCCGACTTCAAGAGCATTTTGAAGTTGATCATTCACCGCCTCTACCCAAAAAGTAATAGAGCTACTCTCATCTGAAAATAAATCAGGCTTCTCAGCTTTTTTAGTTTTTAGCATTCCTAACTCATAAGAGGCCAGTTCTATTCCATTTACGGCATGAGCCAATTGCTCACTCGAACCCCGAAGGTCTATAATAATTTCTCCTCTCCAGTCAGACTTGTTTTTTGAGAAAACTGACCTGAAAAGATTTATCATCTGAGTCTCATCCGCTGTTACTTTCCCTAAGCCCAGTAGGGTCACTTGAGGATAACCCAAATTCTGAGTTAAAAAGGTAAACTGCTCACCCTTTTTAGCACTAAAACTTATTGCCTTCAAAGTTTCTCTTTGGTCATGGAGAAGAGAATTCTCACATATCTTATCTATTAAGTCTTCAGACTGAAAATAAGGTAATATGATGTGACCCGATTGTGGCTTTTGTGAGGTTAATTGAAAGAGCATGAAATACTATTTTTATTATTGAGATGGCTCAAAAGTAGGGCTTTTAAAGCAATCTTTCTCTTTGCCAGTTTTCAATAAATCTCAAAACGTATCCGCTTGCTAACTTTTTAGAAATTCTTTTACGACCTAGAGCCCTTGCATTCTAGACACCAAATGGGCTTTTGTAAGTATAAACAAGGCCATAACATGCATAAAAGGCATTTTATTGGCTATCAATTCACTATTTAGAGGTAGGAAATGGCACTTGGCATGGCATGAAACTTGGGAATTTTCTGAGCAAAAACTACTAGTAATTTTCATTTAAAAGTCAGGAAAATTATGCCGCTTACACTACAAAAAAAGACATCAGAATCAGAGACTTTGGAACAATACTGTACCAAAGAAGAAATGATGGCTTGCCTTACCGAACTGAAAAAAATTACTGAAGCCGAAGTTGCCATTTTTATACCCGAGCATCAAGCAGATCCAGTCATCATTTGTGAGAAGAAATATGACCATCAATTACTCACAGAGAAAGAATTCATTGAAAGCTTTAAGGCAAAAGACAGTAAACTTTTTGAGCCCTTAACAAGTAGAAGTATTTCACCCGAAAAATATAGTTGGTGTCCTACTTATCCTGACCTGAAATATATGTTTAAAACGGCTCTGGCAAGACCGAGATTTTCAGCAGACGGGCAGCTTATTCTGATTTCCTCAAAAAGGTTATATAATGTGAAAGGTTTATTGATTCAGCAATTCACCAATGAGAAACAATGCCTACAACCTGAAATTGAAGAAAGTAATCTGAAATACTATCAGGATATTGTCAATAATTCTTCTGACCTAATTGTAGTCACTGATTTTGATGGCATTTTAAAGTCAGTAAACCCGGCATTTAGAAGAACACTCTTATGGGGAGAGAAGGAGCTTCTTTCAAAGATCATTTGGGATTTGGTTCACCCAAACGACCTCAAACTATTATCTGAGGCATCTAAAAAGTTAAACTCAAGAAATACTTCCCATACGCTTAAGGCCAGATTCAAAACGAAAAAGAACGATTATGTCTTGCTGGAGTGGCATATGAAACTAGATATAGCCAACAGACTCATTTACGGTACTGGTACAAATCTTACACAAATCGAAAAGGCGGATTCAGACTTAAAGCTAGCAAAGTCTATGCTGGAGGAAACCAACCGAATTGCTTTAATAGGCGGCTGGGAGTTTAATGCCATAACCAATGAGTTAACCTGGACCTCAGTTACTAAAGAAATCCATGAAGTACCTGAGGATTTTGAACCTCAGTTAGATGGAGCCATCAATTTCTACCCTGAAGGTAAGAACAGACAGGAAATAGAAAGGCTGATGACACGGGCCACCAGATTTAACAAACCATATGACGTAGAGCTGGAGATAATTTCTGCCAAGGGCAATAGAAAATGGGTACGTGCCAAAGGACAACCCGTTTTTGAGAATAAAAAATGTGTTCGTGTAATAGGTACCATTCAGGATATCAACAAAGAGAAGAAGAGTCAAATAGAACTTGAAAGTCTCAATACCAATATACGAGGTATTATGGAGGCGGGAACCGAGGTCGCCATTATAGCGATGGACATACACGGTACTATCACTTATTTTAACTCAGGAGCCGAAATTATGCTCGGTTATTCGGCAGCCGAGGTAGTAGGAAAGCACACTCCGGTGATTTTCCATAACCCAATGGACCTGATTAAAAAGTCACATGAACTTGAATCAGAGTTTGACGCCGAAATAAAACCAGGTGTGGACTGCCTTACTTACAGAGCCAAACAAAACGTATCTGATACTCAGGAATACACCTATATCTGTCGAGATAATTCAGAAATCAGTGTAGAGGCGTCTATTACTCCCGTCAAAAACGACTTTGAAATTCTTACCGGCTATGTTCTCATTGGTCTGGATGTAACTGAGAAAAAAGAAAGAGAGAGTAAATTACAAGACAGTGAAAATAGATTCAGATTATTCTTTGACACCTCTCAGGTGATCTTATACACACATGATCTGGATGGAAATTTTCTAAGTATGAACCCAAAAGGCTGCTACCTATTGGGTTATAATGAAGACGAACTTTTGGGTAGAAACCTGTTGGATATTTTGCCAATGGAAACCAAAAAGAGCCTGAATAATTACCTGAAAGAATTAAAATCTAAAGGAAAGTCTAAGGGCCTAATGCAGATCATGAATCGTGATCAGAAAAAGGTAACTTGGATGTACCATAATGTGGTGGCTGAAGATACCGATGGCACCAAGTATGTCATAGGAAACGTCACTGATATTACGGATAGAATAAATCTGGAAGATAATCTCAAATCTGCTAAAAGAGATGCTGAGCAGAATGCCAGAATGAAGGAGATGTTCCTGGCCAATATGAGCCATGAAATACGTACTCCAATGAACGCCATTACAGGTTTCGGAAGGCTACTGAGTGAAACTAAAAACCTTGACAGCGAACAAAGAGAATATGTGAGCTCTATTAACATGGCCTCTTCTATTCTTTTGGATCTCATCAACGATATCCTTGATTTCTCCAAAATTCATTCTGGTCAAATTAAGATTGAGAAGATTCCTTTCAGTCTGGAAAAACAGATAGATCACGTTTGGAAAATTCTACAGCCAAGTGCTGAAAGAAAAGGCCTTCAGTTTAAATTCCTGATAGAGCCAGATATTCCGGACCGCCTTATGGGTGACCCCACTCGAATCAGTCAGGTTTTAGTAAACCTTCTGAATAATGCCATAAAGTTCACTGAGCAAGGGCATATTAGGCTTTATGTAGAAAAAGACGAACGCCAAAAAGACAAGGTCACAGTCAATTTTGAAATACAAGACACCGGTATTGGTATTCCAGAGGACAAGCTTGAAAATATTTTCGACAGGTTCATTCAGGCCAACTCCAGTACCACCAGGAAGTATGGCGGAACGGGCCTTGGCTTAAGTATCACAAAATCTTTAGTAGAACTTCAAGGTGGCGAGATAACAGTAAACAGTACTGAAAACAAAGGCTCTACGTTCAAATTCTCTCTTCCTTTTGACCTAGCGGAAGAATCAGATTCTAATTCAAACAGTGTCGAAACAGAAGATATCGTTTTTGAAAGACAGCTAAAAGTTCTTCTGGTGGAGGATAATATTTTCAATCAGAAATTGGCCGAAAAGGTTTTAGAATCAAAGGGCATAAACGTAGACATAGCCGAAAACGGACTTCTGGCAATAGAACGTGTAGGCATGACCCAATATGACCTGGTACTTATGGATCTTCAAATGCCAGAAATGGATGGCTATGAAACCACGATGTACATTAGAAATGAGATGCGTTCTACCATCCCAATTATGGCCATGACTGCTCACTCACTGGTTGGTGAAAAAGAGAAGTGCATCAACATAGGAATGGATGATTACATCACAAAGCCATTTGAACAAGAAGAGCTATTCAGAAAAATCAAAAACCTAACGGTTGAAGTGCCTGATGAGCCTCTATTGAGACAACAGGACGAACCTGAAATAGAACTTGATTTAAGTTATCTGAAATCACTCAGTGATGAGGATAAGAGTTTTGAAAAAGAAATACTCGAAACCTCATTAGTGGCCATACCAGAAGAACTGGAAAAGCTTAACGACGCCGTAGTGAAAATGAATGCAAAGAAGGTCTCTGAAATAGCTCATAAGCTTAAATCAACTTTTATGACAGTAGGTATTGATGCCAAAGCTGAGTTAGACCGATTAGAGTATGACAATATTGAAGTTTATCAGGATCTGGAGAACCTCTATTATTCTGTCAAACACAAATACGCCACATACAGAAAGGCTATAAAGAAAGAACTCGACACAAATTATAATCAAGTAGACTAAGAAATTAAACCATTATGAAGATTTACATTTTTGAAGACGAACTATTACTACTTAAGTCTCTTGAATTCAGATTTAAGAAAGAGGGCTATGAGGTGGTTACCTGCTCAGACGGACATCAAGCTAAATTAAAACTACAGGAGGAGCTGCCAGATATTATTATCACCGATATCATGATGCCATTTCTAAATGGTTTAGAACTCGTGAGTATAGTAAGAAACGAACTGGAATCTGAGACGCCGATTATTGTCCTAAGCTCTGCAGGTTTAGAGAAAACCGTCCTTGAGGCTTTTGAACTAGGTGCCGATGACTTCCTGGCTAAACCTTTTAGTCCCAATGAATTATTAATCAGAGTTAAAAAAATTGGTTTAAGACTAAACCGTCAATCCAGAAAAATATCACTTGCCAAATAATACCATAGTGTTTCAATTGAACATTGACCAAAATATCATCCCCATTTTCTGGCTTAGTTCGCTGATCTTATTGGTGTCTGGTATATGCTTTTTGTCTATAGTTTTCTACAGCAGAAAGAAAAAAACGGTGATGGCAGTTAAAAAAGAAGATTTAAGACAAGCCTGCCAGCCGTTGATTACTGAAGTACTCTTTGAAGAAAGCCTGTCAAAAGAAAGCCAACAAACAGAGAAGCTGTTACTTGAAAGTTCTTTTGGCTCAAAAGTCCTTGTAGAAGAGCTTTTGAAGTTAAAATCGACGCTTCAAGGAGAATCTGCCGAGGTACTTGACGAATACTACGCTGAGAAAAAATTGTATAAAGAAGCCTACAAGAAACTTTCCTCTCTTCAATCTTCCTCTGTCATTTCAGCCTTGTTTGAACTAACAAAAATGAATTATCAGGGAGCATGTAGAACTATTATCAATCTAAAGAGAAGAACCAATAATACAGAGATCCTTGAAAACAGTGCATTGGCCTTGATCAAATTAGATTATAAACTAGCTTTTGACGAACTACTCAAGAGCGAATTTTATTTGTCAGATTGGTTTCAGGTGCAGGCTCTTCAGGCCCTTAAAATTCAAAATGTAAATATTTTCCCGCCGCTGGCCAGCTGGCTAATAAAAGCAGATAGCTATCAGATTTTTGGATGCCGATTAAAAGCGTTTTCTAAATCAGAAACTGAAACGAAGGAGCTTGCTACACTATTGACTCATTCTAACGAAAGTGTCAGAAAAGAGGCGATAAAGACATTCGGCAAAATTTACCATGTAGGCATTTACCCAAGGTTAATTCAAATCTATGCAGATGAGCCTGTTGCAAATAAATGTGAAATCATAAAAGTCATTACCTCTTTCCACATGGTAGACAGCTTAGATTTCATGATCAAATGTGCCAGAGAAAATAGTCAGGAAATTCGTCAGCTGGCAAAAAATGCTGTTAGAAGTATTTGTGAAAGCATTAAGGAAAAACAATCAGAGACGCCGGTTTTTGACCTCTTGCCGAATAGCGTAAAACTTAAGGCTATTTAAGACCATGAACAGTTTTTTGTCATATGGCCTGCTTTACCTTAAATATGGTATTATCGCTTATTCGGTATTTATCATTTCCTCTTATGTGATACTGTCTATCATTTCTATAAGTGCATTAAAAGCCTATTTAAAGAAGGCAAAGTATACAAATTACGAGCAGTTGCTTCCTTCATTTATTACTCCTAAAGTTTCACTCATTGCTCCGGCATATAATGAAGGGCTTACAATTGTAGAAAACATAAGATCACTTCTGTCATTACATTACACTGATTACGAGGTTATAATTGTAAACGATGGGAGCAAAGACGACTCGCTACAAAAAGCCATCAACGCTTACAAATTGGTAGTTTCTGATATGGAATATGCAGAAGATATTCCAGGAAAGCCCGTTAAGCATATTTATAAATCCAAATTACCTGAGTTTAAAAACCTGATAGTAGTTGACAAGGTCAATGGAGGGAAAGCAGATGCCCTAAATGTTGGGATCAATGTATCCTCGGCCCAATATGTGGCCTGCATAGATGTAGACTGCCTTCTGGAGCAAGATGCTCTCTTAAAATTGGTCAAAAGATTTCTTGACAGTAAGAAAAGAGTCATTGCCACTGGCGGGGTGATTAGAATTATCAATTCCTGTGAAGTTAAAAACGGGGCTATCACTCAAGTTCATGTTCCTAAAAATCAGATTGCCCGAATGCAGGTTCTGGAGTACTTGAGAGCCTTTCTTTTAGGCAGAATGGCCTGGGGTAAGCTAAGCGGACTCCTGATCATTTCCGGTGCTTTCGGGATGTTTGACAAGGAAATCGTAAAGGCTGTAGGTGGATATGACACCAAAACTGTAGGTGAAGATATGGAGCTTGTGGTAAGGATGAGAAGATTCATGAAAGAACAAAAACAGCCTTATGAGGTTAGATTTATTCCCGATCCACTTTGCTGGACTGAAGCTCCGGAAAGCCATAAAATTCTTGGTCGCCAAAGAAACAGATGGACTAGAGGAACTATAGAAACGCTTTGGATTCATCGTAAAATGTTCTTTAACCCCAAATATGGAGTAATAGGCATCCTGAGTTATCCGTACTGGTTCTTTTTTGAGTTTCTGGCTCCTTTACTTGAATTTGGAGGGCTCATACTATTTCTAATTTTAGCCCTTCTAGGAATGGTGAACTGGCCTTTTTTTTATGCTATAACTGCTGTCATATACACATTTGCGTTCATGCTAAATATGCTCGCCATTTATGCCGAAGAGATAACTTATTATCAATACAAAGATCCTAAAGATATATGGAGACTTGTGATCTCAGCCATAGCCGAACCAGTTCTTTACCATCCATTTTTAGTCTGGTCAGCTATTAGAGGGCATATCGATAAAATCAAAGGAAAAAAGACCTGGGGAGAGATGACCCGGGTTGGAATTAAAAGCACCTAATAATGAAAAACACTACTCAGAAAAACATCCATTTCCTCTTAAGTAGCATGCTCTTTATGAGCCTGATACTAATAGCTATAGATACAATCTATCAACTCTTTATAGTAAAGGACCAGCACTTGAATACTCTTGAAGTGTTATCTTCTGCTATTCCATTTAATATTGTCCTGGCAGGGATATCAACAATCTTATTTGCTGGAGTATTTCTTCCACTTCAGTTGTTGAATCGCTTGCTGGCAAAGGTCTTGTTTATCTCCCTAAACATAATTGTCATTTTGGCTGTTTTGGGCTTAAATCAGTATGCGGCTCAAACCCATTTACCTCTAGGTAGTGACCTTTTCGGTTATAAACTTGATGATATATTATTTATCACGGGCTCCAGTGCAGAGATATCCGCCGGCACCATTTTGCTTTTCCTGACACTTCCGGCCTGTTACGTTCTATTGCTAATGAGCTTAAAGGGAAAGGCGATAAGTTATGTATCAATAGGCCTGTTTCTGCTATCTATTGGGACTATTTCCTTCCTGGCAGATGACCTGACAGAAAAGTCAAAGTCTGCGTACTTTCTCAATGATGCCCGACAATATTATCAAGATAGTAGGCTTGGAAATAATGCAGAGTTTTTAGCTGACGGGAGTCCATTCCCGTTAATGCACAAATTCGAATCTGGTCAAAACGGACTTTCCGAACACATGACACTTCGTGAAAACAAACCAAATATCATTCTTTTGGTGGTTGAAGGTCTTGGAGGAGACTTTATGGGTAAAACAGCCCAATATCCTGGCTTTACACCCTATTTAGATTCACTTAGCAATCATTCGCTTTATTACACTCGCTTTATGAGTAATACGGGAAGGTCTTTCGGTGCATTACCGTCTATTTTGGGTTCTGCCCCTTTCGGCAAAAACGGCTTCCTGGAGCTTGAGAATCTCCCTGAACACATGTCATTAATCTCTGTGTTGAAGCAAAACGGCTATGAAACTTCATACTACGAAGGGGGAAATTCAGCCTTTGACAATAAAAACAGGTATCTGGTGAATGAAGGCGTTGATAACCTTATCGATGAAAATAGTTTCGATGAAAATTATCAAAAGACCAACTCTACAAAAGAAGGCTTTAGCTGGGGATATCCTGATTCAGAGATCTACAGAAAGACATTGGCCTCACTTCCTGAAGGAAATCAGCCTCGCTTAGATGTAGTGTTATCTATTTCAAATCATGAGCCATTTTCTTTCCCTTACAAAGAGAAATATCTGGCCACGGTCAAAAAAATGATAGAAACCAATCCAGCTTTAAATGGCTATAAAGAGACCATTGAAGAGCATCCCGAAGTATTCGCCAGTCTACTTTACACCGATTTCAGCATCAAAGAGTTTATGGAAGGTCTGCAGAAACGTCCGGATTTTGAAAATACCATTGTCATGATCACCGGAGACCATCGACTAATTCCTGTAGCCATGAAAAATCAAATCTGCAGGTACCATGTTCCGCTGTTAGTCTACAGTCCACTTGTAAATGAGCCCAAAGAAATCAATACAGTTTCTTCTCATATGGACTTAACACCCGCTATCACAGGCCTATTGGCAGAAGCTTACCATATGAAAACCCCCAAGGATGTTCCATGGCTTGGTTTAGGCTTGGCTAAGAATCAGGAAAGGGAAATCCCTTTCATGAAGTACAAAGGTTCTTTTAGTGATTATGTGGTTGGTAACACTTTTCTGGCTCAGGGAAAAACATATGAGATTGAAGAACATTTGAGTTTGACCGAAGTCAAAAGTCCTGAAAGAAAATCTTTGGTACAAAATGCTTTAGCACATGCCAAAAAGGTCAATAGATATACAACAAGTGAAAACAAGATGATTCCGCCAGAGCTTAAGATGAATATTTCTAACCTCATAGAAATTTCAGCAACTGACCAGAAAAGAATCAAAGGCCTAATAAAAGGCAAAAACCAAAGTGAGATCTATTTCATGGCCAGAGACTCTGCTCATAATCAACAGTATGAAATAGCCCTTTTACTCTTAGATCACCTTAATAATCTCAATTATAATCATTTCGATGGGCGTACATTGAGAGGTAGAATCTACGGTTGGAATAAGCAACCAGAAAAAGCTGAAGAGGCTCTTCATTTTGTAATAGAAAGAAGCCCACTATATACAGACGCCTATTCGGCACTTCTTGATCTTTATTGGTGGAACAGCCTTGGAGATAAAGCTCTGGAAATTGAAGAAATTGCATTGCAACGCTTTCAAAATAATCCACAGTTTTTACGAACCGTGGAAGAAAAAATGAAAAGGTTTGACCCTGAAGACTTTGAGGAAGAAGTGGTCATGGGAGAGCAACTTACCTTTAACCTAAGCCAGCCATGAGATCAGTTATAGTTGTCATATTGATCAGTATCTGCTGTTTCAGTCTACGAGCACAGGAGTTAACGGTAGGAGTAGATGAGGCCTTTGCCCAAGCAAGAGAATTGGCCTTTAATGAACAAAGAGGAAAGGCGATCGACTTATTGAAAAAGGTTACCGCTAAATCTCCTACTTATGGCGAAGTACGTCTGTTCCTGGCCACTGTTTATGGATGGGAAGACCGCTATAAATTAGCCAGAAAGGAATTTACAATCTTGCTGGAGCAAGATCCTGGCGACAAACAATATTGGCTGGCAGCCATTAGAAATGAAATGTGGGCAGAACAATATCATCTGGCAAAAAACCTTACCAAAAGAGCTTTGGAATTTTTTCCTGACGATGTCGATTTTGTTATTTATCAAGCCGAGGCAGAGCGTGACAACAGAGACTTTAGTAAGGCAGTAATCACATGTAAACGATTCCTAAAAAAGTATCCTCAAAATGAGACGATGCTTAAATTCTATGACGAGCTAACAAAGAACTTTGTACTCAATCAGGTTTCCGCCTCTTATTCAATTGATCATTTTACACAGATTTATGACCCAATGCACTATTACAGTGTTTCATATAACAGAGATACACCGCTGGGCAGTATCATTGGTAAAATGAATGTGAATCAAAAATTTGGTACAACGGGCACTCAATTTGAGATCGACTCTTATCCGAGCATAGCCAACGGTCTGTATGCCTACGTGAATGTAGGTCATTCTCAGTCTTCCATTTTCCCGAGTTGGCGATACGGTTTCCAGCTATATAAATCATTACCTAAAAGCTTTGAAGCTTCGGTAGGAATTAGGTCTTTGAAATTCAGCGAGAGTTATACTCATATACTTACCGGTTCATTGGGAAAATATATGGGTAATTCATTTTTGTTTTTCACGCCTTACCTCATCCCATCTGACGAAGGTTGGAGCAAATCCGGGAATATAACTTTCAGAAATTACGGAGATAATGAGGACATCTTCTGGGCTATTACCGCTGGAATGGGCTTTTCACCTGAGATTAACCGATTCGGTATCAATGCCGAGACCTTACCCATTATCAACCTCAAATCACAGAAGCTGGGAATTGCGAACAACTTCAAAATTAAAAGCGTCAACCATGTCGTTGGCCTAAGTCTGTCTGTTTCACGTCAAGAAAGCATCTTTGACCCAGGTCAATATTTCTTTGTGAGCTCGGCTGGAGTATCTTATTCTTTTGGCTTTTAGATCACATTTTGGCAGATTACGATCTATAAATTTGATTTTATGGATCAAATCAAAGCCTCCCAAAGCACCTCCACAGGGTGCTTGGCCTCACGGCCTGTACCGTCATGAATCTGGTGGCGACAGCTGGTGCCGGGTGCTGCTATAATTACTTCTTCAGGTTGCTGACGAACTGTAGGGAATAACACTAGCTCCCCAATCTTCATCGAGATATCGTAATGCTCTTTTTCATAACCGAATGAGCCACTCATACCGCAACAGCCACTTGGAATCAGCTGCACTTCATAGCCTTCTGGCAGAGAAAGCATTTTCTTGGTAGGAACAAGTGAGCTCACCGCTTTCTGCTGGCAATGTCCATGAAGTTTGATCAGACGCTTTTCAATTTTGAATGACGACTTATGTATTCTTTTGGCATCCATTTCCTGAGCTATAAATTCATCAATCATCAAAGCATTTTTACCGAGCTCTTCGGCTTTTGACACCAACTCTTCAGGAACTAATTCTGGATAATCGTCTCTAAAGGCCAAAATACAGCTTGGCTCCACACCAACCAAAGGGGTTTCTGATGTGATCAAATCTGCCAACATCTCAATATTTTGCGAAGCCCTCTGCTTACCCTCTTCTAACAAACCTTTTGATAAGTATGGTCTTCCACTGTCCACGTGATCAGGAATGATGACGGCATATCCTAAAGCATTCAGCAGTTGAATTGCTTTTTGACCAATCTCCACATCATTATAGTTGGTAAATTCATCACAGAAGAAATACACTTTCCCTTTACCACCTTTCTGAAGTTCTTCGGCATTTTTATCATACCACTTTTTAAGTGTAGTACTATGAAGCAAAGGCATGGTTCTATCCGGGTGAAAACCTACCAGTTTATTGCCAACTCTTCTCAGACTATCTGTTTTGAATAGGAAATTATAAAAGCCGGGAGCAATGGAACCCAGCTTGCTCATTTTTGAGAAGTTGGCAATTAGTTTTGAACGAGTCGGCACCCCGTTTTTCTTCTGATAATGGTACAGGAACTCCATTTTGAGTTTGGCCATATCTACATTGCTCGGGCACTCTGATTTACAGCCTTTGCACAGCAAACAGAGATCAAGCACTTCTTTCACCTCTTTATTGTCAAATCGGTCAATACCATTTCCACTTACCGGATCAAACGAAATCTGTCCGTCTTTTCTGGTGAGAGCTTCCCGAAGCATATTGGCACGGGCACGTGTGGTATCTTTCTCGTTTTTGGTAGCCATATAACTCGGACACATGGTACCTCCACTCAGATATGTCTTTCTACAGTCACCACTCCCATTGCATTGCTCTGCATGCTGAAGTATATCCTGATCTTTAAATTTAAAAACGGTCTGGAATTCCGGAGTCTGCTGACCTGGCTCATACCTCAGCTGCTCATTCATGGCAGGGGTGTCCACTATTTTATTGGCATTAAAAACGCCCTTGGGATCCCAGGTATACTTTAGTTTTCTTATCAATTGATAATTTTCCTCCCCTATTTGCTGAGGAATAAACTCCGCCCTTAATCTACCATCTCCATGCTCACCGCTAAGAGAGCCTTGATATTTTTTAACCAAGTCAGAAATATCCTGAGCTACATCTCTGAATTGTTGATTTCCTTCTTTGGTCTTTAAATTGATAATTGGTCTAAGGTGAAGCTCTCCTGTACCTGCATGAGCATAATGTACACAGCTAAGACCTCTATTAGCCAGAGTCTCGTTAAACTCTTTGATAAACTCAGGAAGGTCATTGACATCCACGGCTGTATCTTCAATAACCGGAACAGCCTTCTCATCTCCCGGGAGGTTTGACAATAAACCTAAGCCGGCCTTTCTAAGAGTCCAGATCTTTTTGATATCATCACCAAAAAGAAGCGGAAAATGGTATCCATAACCTGCTGCCCTCATTTCTGCCTCCATAGCAGCAGCCTTTTCCTTAACCTCCTCAATGGACTCACCGTAAAGCTCCACGGCCAATATAGCTTTCGGATCGCCTTCTACCCAGAACCTATTGGCCATCTGCTCTTTATTGGCTTTTGTACATTCCAGAATGTAATGATCCATGAGCTCTACGGCAGATGGGCTGTACTTCAGAGCAATAATATTGGCTCTCAATGAATCATCAATGCTATCATAATGAACACCTACTACTCCTTTATGCTTAGGCGGCAATTCATTGACTTGTATTTTTATCTCGGTGATAAACATCAATGTTCCTTCTGAACCGGCAATCAACTTACAGAAGTTAAAATCATCTTTTGCCGAAGGCGTGAAAGGTTTGGTCTCCAGAAGTTCGTCTATGGCGTAACCCGTATTTCTTCTAGGGATCGTTCTCTTGGGAAACTCCTTTCTGATATTTTCTGCCACCTCAGATGACGATAATAACTCTGTAATGTGCTTATAAACCTGGTCTTCGAGTGTCAGCTTTTTCTTTAAATGGAGACTCTCAACCTTTTCTTCAAATTCATCTACACTCAGATTGCTAAAAGTTACTTCAGAACCGTCACTCAAAAAACCTTTGACCTCAAGTAGGTGATCTCGTGTACTGCCATAGATTACTGAGTTGGTACCACAGGAGTTGTTACCTACCATTCCGCCAATCATGGCTCTATTGGCTGTACTAGTTTCTGGTCCAAAGAACAGACCAAAGTCTTTCAGGTGCATGTTGAGTTCATCTCTCACCACACCAGGCTGCAATCTCACCCAGGATTCTTCTTTATTGACCTCAAGTATAGAGGTAAAGGTTCTGGAAACATCAACCACAATACCCTTACCAACAACCTGACCCGCCAGGGATGTACCGGCTGTTCTGGGGATCAATGTCACCTTCTTTTTATTGGCAAACAAAATCAACTCTTTGATGTCATCTGCATCTTTAGGGAAAGCTACAGCCAAAGGCACCTCTCGGTATGCAGATGCATCAGTAGCATAAAGTGTTTTTGTGATTTTGTCGTCAAGAAATTCTCCTTTCAGTTTAGACTTAAGTCTTGTGAAATCCATTACCTGTTATTTTTCAACTCAAAAAGTGGTCAAAGATAAACCTTCCGATCATGAAGTGGAACATAAGTCAAAAAAGGAAGGGAAAAAATCGTTGAAGGGGCTTCAGGAAAAAGCAAAAAACAAGTGTCATTTAGACATTTTTAAGCCAATCCTACCTTTAAATAATCCAATTCAAAAAACCGCAAACGATTGCGAATTGCCTCGCAAACGATTTCGAGAAAATTATATCGCCGATAATACATTTTTGCTTCAATCATTTTTGGATTATGGGAGCATGTTTTTGTAGGTTTACGGCCTAATTCAGCTAATAATCCAAAACTATCGGGAATATATCCCAACAAGTCAGTAAGCTGAAAAAATGATTTACTTAACTTAAACTTAAACCTAATGATGAAACAAAACTACCAATTGAATCCTGGGAGGTTCAATACAGGTAAGGGAATGCAGTCTACCATTCTGGCAATTCTCTTTTCATTCATGACAGTAGTTACTTTCGCCCAAAACATTAATGTTACGGGTAAAGTAGTCGATGAAGATGGTGGTGAACTTCCTGGCGTAACAGTTCAGGTAAAAGGAACTACCAACGGAACCTCAACCGGAATAGACGGATCTTACAGCCTGTCTAACGTTCCTTCTAACGGAACTATCGTTTACAGTTTTGTGGGTATGCAACCACAAGATGTGGCCGTTCAAGGTCAATCAGTAATTAACGTAACTCTACAAGCAGATGATCAGGTACTTGAAGAAGTAGTTGTAGTAGGTTATGGTACAGTAAAGAAAAAAGATGCGACTGGTGCAGTTAACGCTATCGGAACGAAGGACTTCCAAAAAGGGATCGTTACTTCTCCTGAGCAATTGATGCAAGGTCGTGTAGCTGGTGTTCAGATTACACAAACATCTGGTGAGCCAGGTGGTGGAATCAACATCCGTATTCGTGGTACATCTTCTGTTTATGGTGGTAATAACCCACTTTTCGTAATTGATGGTGTGCCTCTTAGTGGAGGAAACACTTCTGCAGGTGGTGATTCACAAGGTATTGGTCGTCAGCCGGCTAAAAACCCATTGAACTTCTTAAACCCTGATGATATCTTAAGTATTGATATCCTGAAAGATGCATCTGCAACAGCCATTTATGGTGCTCGTGGTGCTCAAGGGGTTGTGTTAATCACAACAAAGAAAGGAACTGGTAAGGGAACACTTTCTTACGGATATAGCCTTGGTTTCAGCAGCATCACTAAGAAGTATGATCTTCTTTCTGCTGATGAGTTTGCAGCAGCTAACCCTTCTCAGGATTTAGGAGGAGATACTGACTGGCAAGATGTAATGTTCCAAACAGCTCAAACACACCAGCATAACTTAGCTTTCGGTGGTGGAGATGCTTCAGGAAATTACCGTTTCTCTCTAGGTTTCTTAGATCAGGAGGGTATCGTAGTTACTTCAGGTATCAAAAGATACACTGTAGGTTTCAATGGCTCTAAGAAGTTTATCAATAACAAATTGACTTTAAGCTCAAATGTTAACCTTGCAAACTCTAACGATAGAGGTGTTGCGATTTCTGAAAACTCAGGTTTTACAGGTGACTTATTAGCTGCCATCTTAAAAACAAACCCAACATGGCCGGTTTATAACACAGATGGTTCTCTATACCAGCCTACTACTACTGAGCCTAACCCTCGTGCTATAGTTGATTATAACAAAGATAGAACGAACACTTTGAGAGCTCTTGGTAACGTAGCTGCTGAGCTTCAAATCATTGAAGGTTTGAAATTCAAAACAGTTCTTGGTTTTGACAAGTCACTTTCTAGTAGAAAGAATGCATTCTCTAGCGACCTTGCTCTAAGAGGTGTTCTTGATATTGGTCGTCTTTATATCACTGATATTGAGTCTGACAACCAACTTTGGGAGAATTACTTCACATACGATAAGGAAATGGGTAATTCATCTATCAATGCCCTATTGGGTTATTCATACCAGAGTTTTGATGGTTATTATAAAGCAGCCAGCCTTGCAAACTTTGCAACCAACGATGTTGATATCATGATCAACAACGCTGCTTCTGCTGACGCTTCTCAGCCTCAGAATAACTTCATTACAAACTCTTCTTCTGAAAGAGATGAGTTACAATCATACTTCGGACGTGTGAACTTGAACCTAAGCGATAAGTACTTATTCACTGGTACTCTTCGTGTGGATGGATCTTCTAGATTTGGTGGTAACAACAAATACGGTTACTTCCCTTCTGGTGCTTTCAAATGGAAGCTTATTGAAGAAGGTTTTGTACCTAGAAATGTATTCTCTGACTTAGCTCTACGTGTAGGTTATGGTTTGGTAGGTAACCAAAACATTCCTCACAACCTTTACGACAGACGTGACCGTTACTCTGGATGGGGTGCTAACGAAGGTGCAGATAACATCTCTGGTGGTGGTTTGAATGCAGTAGCATTTAACAACCCTGACCTAAGATGGGAATCTACTTCAACATTAAACATTGGTTTAGACTTCGGTTTAATGAACAATAGAGTTAGTGGTAACGTAGAGTTCTACGACAAGCACACGAAAGACCTATTATTCCAAGTAGTTTCTGCTCAGCCGGCTCCTACGCCATTCGTTTGGAAAAACCTTGATACTGATATCCAGAACAGAGGGGTAGAATTAGGCTTAAACGTAGTAGCAGTAGATAAGACAAACTTTACTTGGGAAATAGTAGGTAATGCTGCTTATAACAGTAACGTGATCAAAGACCTTGAAGGGGTTTATGATACTGGTGAAATCAACGGTCAAGGTTTGACAGGAGCATTTGCTCAGCGTCTTGCTGCTGGTCAGCCAATGTTTGCCTTCTTCCTTCGTGAGTTTGGTGGATATGATGACCAAGGTGTATCTGTTTATCCAAATGGTGACTTCCAGCAGTTCGTAGGAGCTAGCCCGCTTCCTAAAGTTACAGCTGGTTTAACCAACAACTTCACATTCGGAAACTTTGATGCAAGCTTCTTCTTCAACGGTGTATTTGGTAACTACATTTACTCTAACACTGCTAACGCTTACTTTACCAAAGGTTCATTGAACAACGGTAGAAACGTTACAAGAGACGTAGTAGGTTCTGATGAAGGTCCGTGGAACGCACCGGATGTATCTACAAGATTCCTTGAGAAAGGTGATTTCGTAAGATTGCAGAACTTGAACTTAGGTTACAGAGTTCCTGTTTCTAATAATACAATCTCAAGCTTGAGAGTATTCTTGACAGGTCAAAACCTAATGACTTTCACTAACTACAGTGGTCAGGATCCAGAGGTAAGTACTAATAAGTCTCTTAACGGTATTCCTTCATTTGGTATTGACTATACGGCTTATCCAAGAGCTAGAACGTGGACTATTGGAGCTAACATTTCATTCTAAAAACATCTAAAAGACTTTAGAAAATGAAAAACAAAAATTTCAAAAAAATTATAGCAGGAGGTTTAAGTATCATGATGCTTGCTTCTTGTACAGACCTGATAAACGATGAGAAAGATTCCATCGTGAGAGCAAACGAAGGCGGCGGCGGATTTACTCCAGGTAACCCAACCGAACTTCTGGTATCTGCTTACAAAGATTTAGGAGCATACACAGACCAGGCGAATATCTATGCACTTGGTCAGCACCCGACAGCCGAAATGATTCCTCCTACAAGAGGGGTTGACTGGGGTGATAACGGTGTATGGCGTACACTTGATCAGCATACCTGGGATGCTACGCACTCTGGTATCATCAATGCCTGGAACCAACTGAACCAGCGTATTTATAAGTGTAATGAGATTATCGCATCTAACCCGTCTGCTGCTGAAAAAGCAGAGGCTCAGTTCCTAAGAGCATGGAACATGTTCCATGTAATGGATTACTGGGGTCAGGTACCTTTTAGAGAAGTGACCGATGGTGTAGATGTGAATCCAAGAGTTCTTACAAGATCAGAAGCTTTTGATTTTGTAATGTCAGACTTAAACGAGGCTCTTTCGGGTCTTGAAAACCTTGGACCAGCTGCACTGAATCCTAAGGCTTCTAAAGCTGCTGCTAATTTCTTATTGGCGAAGCTTTATCTTAACAAAGCTGTATTTACTTCTTCTACTCCTGCAGGCCCGTACAATCACGATGCTGCTGATATGGCAAAAGTAATTGAGCATGTAGAAGCAATTGAGGCTGATGGTTATACCTTAAGCGATGACTTCTTTGGTAACTTCTCTGCAGATGCTACCACTGAGACTATCCTTAACTCAAATGAAGGTACTCCTCAGAACCGTTGGATGATGACGCTTCACTATGATCAAAATCCATCTGGTTGGAATGGTTTCACTACTTTGGCAGACTTCTACGATACTTTCAGTGATGAAGACGTTCGTAAAGGACTTCCTGCTGCAGCTGATGGAACTGATATGTCTGGTATTGGTTATGGTTTCTTGATTGGTCAACAGTATAATGACAATGGAGATCCTATTACTGATTCAAGATCCCAGAATCTGTTGAAGTTCACTAGAGACGTAACTTTAGCTGGTACTCCTACTGATAAAGGTATCAGAGTAATTAAGTATCACCCTGCTACAGCCGGTAAGTATATCTTAATGCGATATGCAGAAGCATACCTTATGAAAGCTGAGGCGATGATGAGAGCTGGTGATAGTGCAGGTGCTCTTGCAGCAATCAATGAACTAAGATCTAAGAGAGGTGCTAGTACACTATCTTCTTTAGATGAAAATAGTCTTTTCGAGGAAATAGGACGTGAAATGTACTGGGAAGGTGGTAAAAGAACTACTGAAGTTCGCTTTGGTAAGTTTACAACCGGAACAGGTACACTAATTCAGGATGATTACACTGTACTTTATCCAATTCCATCTCCAGCAATTGTATCAAACCCTAACTTGACGCAGAACGACGGATACTAAGAATTAGTTGTCTTTAAATATGATTCAAAAATGCTCGAACTCGTTTCGGGCATTTTTGATTTAAGTATAAGCATGATGAGAAAAATCGCTTTATTCTTTTCGATTATTAGCTTATTTAGCTGTAATACTGAACCCAATTTTGACAATCAGGTTTTTGAAGCTTTGCAGAAACTAGAAGCCGGGAAAATGATTGTCGATATTGAAATAGGAGGTGAACAGTTTTACCCTTTAGATCTACCATTTCAAGGCACTATCTCTGTGAATGATCAAGCCTGCTTTGTCAACTTAAAAAACCCAGAAGGTGGAAATGTAGTCGTAAGTATTGAGGAAGAAAACTGGTACAAGGCAGATCTCAAAAAAATCAATTTCAAAGAGGCTCTTCCTACAGAAGGCAACTTATATGGCTCCTTTTTAATTGGCAGAAGAGACGACACTAAGGGAGAAGGCTATCTCTTGAAGGAAGGAAATTTTGAATTGGTACAATTAAATCAAGAGGCGTGCATTATAACAGTACATGGTATACTGAAAAATCCGTTTAATGATGAGGTAAATAAACCCATAAATGGCTATATAGTTTGGAAGAAACCCCCTGCATTAAATCCTGAAACATTAGGCTCTTACTTTTTCAATTAATGAATAAATTATCCCTGGCTTTTTTTCTAGTAGCGATCACCCTAAGTTCTTGTCAAAAAGAACCTGAAAACCATCTATTTACTCTCATGAGTTCAGATGAAACAAGGATTAGCTTTAGAAATGACATCAACAATACAGAGAAGTTCAATATTTTCAATTACCGCAACTTTTATAACGGTGGTGGAGTAGCCGCCGGGGATATCAATAACGATGGATTGACAGATCTCCTTTTTACCGCCAATATGGGCAGTAACAAATTATATCTCAATAAAGGTAATTTCCAATTTGAAGATATTACCGAAAAGGCTGGAATAGCTGAAGCAAGCAAATGGAGTACCGGGGTAGTGATGGTAGATATCAATAATGATGACCTTCTGGATATTTACATCTGTAATGCTGGTTATCAAAAAGGAGTCAGTACAGAGAACGCACTTTTTATCAATAATGGCGACTTAACTTTTTCTGAAAAAGCAGCGAAATATGGTTTAAATGATAATGGCTACACCACACATACAGCATTCTTTGATTATGACAAAGACGGAGACCTGGACGCCTACGTGCTAAATAATAGTTTCATCCCCGTTAATACTCTTAATTATGCCAATAACCGTGAAATGCGAGCCAAAGATTGGCCAGTTCGTGAATTTCTGAAAGGCGGAGGTGATAAACTGCTTCGTAACGATGGCGGAACATATGTGGATGTAAGCGAAGAGGCTGGTATTTATGGAAGTCTGATCGGTTTCGGTTTAGGAATAACTGTAGGTGATGTCAATAATGACAATTGGCCTGACATGTATGTCTCCAATGACTTTTTTGAGAAAGATTACCTCTACATCAATCAAAAAGATGGAACCTTCAAAGAAGATCTGGAAAGCAGAATGGCCCACACTAGTCTGGCGTCTATGGGTGCTGATATGGCAGATATCAATAATGATGGCGAGCCTGAGATTTTTGTTACCGATATGCTACCGCAAACCGAACAACGACTGAAAACAACCGCATCTTACGAGAACCATTATATCTATTCCTTGAAGAAGGAAAGAGGTTTTTATAACCAGTTTATGCAAAACACTCTTCAGCTAAATAAGGGAGACGGTCAATTCTCTGAAATAGCCCAATTCTCGGGCGTGGCTAAAAGCGACTGGAGCTGGGGAGCATTAATGTTTGATGCGGATAATGATGGCCTTACAGATATCTATGTTTGTAATGGCATTAGACACGATGTGATAGACCAGGACTTCATCGATTTTTTTGCGGATGAACTCAGTCAAAAAATGGCGATGAGTGGTAAAAAAGAAAGTATTGATAAAATACTGGAACGCATGCCTAGTGTTCCGGTTGTCAATAGTTTCTTTAAGAATAAGGGCAATCTCAAGTTCGATTTTAAATCAGAAGAATTTGGCTTTCATACGCCCTCATTTTCTAATGGAGCTGTGTATGTAGACCTGGATAATGATGGAGATCTTGACTTGGCCATCAATAATGTAAACCAGGAAAGTTTCATCTATAAAAACAACACAGACACCTTAAATCATTATTTGAAAATAAAGCTGAAAGGGCCTACAAATAATAAGAGAGCAATTGGCTCTAAAGTCTATGTTTATCAAAAGGGAAAAGTACTTAGCCAGCAATTGATGCCTTCAAGAGGCTTTCAATCCAGTATTGATTATACCTTAAATTTTGGTTTGGGTGATAGTGATGAAGTTGATTCCGTAAAAATCGTATGGCCAAACGATCAAATGAGTTTTAGTGGTTTGTTTTATGCAGATACCACATTGGAATTTGATATTGCTTACGCCAATAGAACATTCATACCACAACAACACAACTCAAAAAATCTATTTGCCGAGACCAACAATAGTTTTGACAAACACGAGGAAAACAAATACATAGACTACTATAACGAGAAGAACGTACCCTTTAAATTATCGGCAGAAGGACCAAAAGCGGTAATAGGTGACATCAATAATGATGGACGGGAAGATGTAATTATTGCAGGGGCAAAAAACCAACTTACTCAAGTATACATAGGATCTTCAAATACATTCAAAATACTTGCTCAGGAAAGCTTCAACCAGTTTATCGGATTCGAGGATACAGCCCTGGAATTATTTGATGCAGATCAGGACGGAGACCTAGATTTATTTATTGGCTCTGGTGGAAATGAAAGTGAAGCAGGCTCCAGAGAACTTATGGATCGCCTCTTTCTGAATAACGGTAAAGGAATTTTCACCTTAAAATCTAAAGGACTACCAAATATCAGTATCAATACCTCCGTGGTAAGGGCCAATGACTATGATAAAGACGGTGACCTTGATTTATTTGTAGGAGGGAGAAACCAGCCATTACAATATGGTTTAAGTCCGGATTCTTATATCCTCCAGAATAACGGCCAAGGTGAATTTTCAATCGCTCAAAAACTTACCGAATTAGGAATGGTCACTGATGCTCAATGGACTGATGTTAATGGTGATCAGAAATCGGAGCTTATCATCACAGGAGAATGGCTAAGTACTCAAGTCTTTGAATGGAATGGTAATGAATTTGCTCCGCAAAAAAATACAGGTCTGGAAGAATTGAAAGGCTTTTGGTCTGCTCTGGAAGCCACAGATATTGACCAGGACGGAGACACGGATTTAATCATAGGAAATATTGGCGAAAACTTCTCATTTGAAGTCAACAGTAATCATCCTTTCAAAGTCTGGATTGCTGATTTTGATAAAAATCAAACTTTAGATAAGGTCTTTAGCAAAACAATAGATGGGCAAGACAAGCCCGTTTTCTTGAAAAGAGATATTACGGATCAATTCCCGGCCCTAAAAAATGCCAACCTAAAACACGCTGATTACGCCTCAAAAACCATTCAAGAGCTTTTTGAAAAAGATATTTTAAACAACTCAGTTGTAAAAGAGTTAAACTATCTCAAATCAATCATTGCCAGAAATAATGGTGATGGCACTTTTTCAATTGAAGAATTACCTACAGAAACCCAGTTAAGCTGTGTTAATGAAATACTTACAAAGGACATCAATAATGACGGGTTTCCTGAGTTAATATTGGCAGGCAATAACACCCAAATGATTCCACAATTCGGTACACTCGATGCTTGTTCTGGAATTATACTTCGAAACGAAAAAGGAAATTCGTTTACAAATCTCAAAAACACCGGTCTGAACTTACGAGGTGATGTTAGAGACCTGAAACTTCTCAACAAGAAAACCCTTTTGGTCTTAATGAACAATAGCAAGCCTAAAACCTACACACTTCAATGAGGAAATTAGGTGTCATATTACTATTTGGCCTGCTCGTCTTTTCATGTAAGAAAGAGCAAAAGGTAGAGAAACAATTTAGAGTACTCTCTTCACAACAAACAGGTATCACTTTTCAAAACCGCGTAGAACCAAGAAAAGACCTGAACATCTTCACTTATCTGTATTTCTATAATGGAGGCGGAGCCGGTTCAGGAGATTTGAACAATGATGGACTAATAGACCTTATTTTCACCTCTAACCTTGAAGAAAACAAGATTTACCTGAATAAAGGTAAAATGGTCTTTGAAGATATTACATCTCAAAGCGGTTTTGATACCAAAGGTGGCTGGTCAAACGGTATTTCTCTAGTGGATATCAATAATGATGGACTCCTTGATATATATATTTCGCAAGTCGGTGAATACCAAAACTTAAAAGGGAAGAACCAGCTTTTTGAATGTCAAAAAATTGAAGACGGAATACCTATATATATTGAAAAAGGGGCAGAATATGGACTTGATTTAGTGGGCTTTGGGACGCAGGCCGCCTTTGTTGATTTCGACCAAGATGGAGATCTCGATTTCTTCCAGCTGAATCACTCCGTGCATAGCATTGGCACTTTTGGAAATAGAGCAAACTTCCTGGATACCTATCACCCACTTTCCGGTGATCGTTATTATGAGAATGTAGACGGTCAGTTTATTGACAAAACAAAGGAATCAAATATACACAGCAATGCCCTTGGGTATGGACTTGGGCTGGCGGTAGGTGATATCAACCTAGATGGCCTACCAGACCTTTATGTGGGGAATGATTTTCATGAAAATGACTACCTATACATTAATCAGGGCAAAGGGACCTTTGAGGACTTGACTGACAAGTACATGACCCATACCAGTCGATTTAGTATGGGTGTAGATATTGCCGACTTTAATAATGACATTTTCCCAGATATAGTCTCGTTGGATATGCTCCCGTGGGATTATAAACTTATTAAGCAAGCCGATGGAGAGGACGTATTCTACAATTTCAACTTTAAGCTAAAACAGGGTTATAATTTCCAATATTCCAGAAATGCTCTTCAGCTAAATAATGGAAATAACAGCTTTACCGAAATAGCCATGAATGGCGGCATTCACGCCACAGATTGGTCTTGGAGTTCTTTGTTTCTTGACTTTGATAATGATGGCTTAAAAGATCTCTTTATTTCTAATGGCATTAGCAAACGAATGAATGACACCGACTATATGAAGTATGTGTCAAATGATGCTATCCAGGAAAAAATCAACAAACAAGAGTTTGACGAATCAAGCGAAGAGCTTACAGACCTCCTTCCTGAGGTGAAGATCCCTAACAAGTTTTTTAGAAATAATGGAAACGTCGGTTTTGAAGAAATCAATGCTGCTGTAGAGAATAACTTTAATTCTTTCTCAAACGGGGCAATCTATGCCGACTTGGATAATGACGGCGACCTGGATTTAGTCACCAATAATATCAATGACGAAGTCTTCGTTTATGAAAATCTGACAACCAACAACAAAAGTCTAACCATACAGCTTAAAGGAGATAAGGATAATATAAATGCCATCGGAGCTAAAGTATTCCTATATCAAAATGGCTCTTCTCAATATCAGGAGAAATTTCCTGTAAGAGGGTTTCAATCTTCCATGGAGACGCCACTATTGTTTGGCCTTGGAGATTCTATAAGAGTTGACTCTATTCGTGTGATTTGGCCAGATAATACTTCTGAGATTCATACTCAACCTGATATTTCTTCAGGTCAGATAGAATTTACATATCAAAAAGGTCTTCAACCCTACAACTATCAACTGCTTGCAAAGAAGAATAGTCATACTCTACATTTCGAGGATATTGCACAGCAAACAAAGCTCAACATTAAGCATTATGAAAACGTCTTCAATGAGTTTGACAGAGAGGCTTTAAAGCCATTCATGCACTCATCTGCGGGCCCGGCTATCACTGTCAAAGACATCAATGGTGATGGACTGGAAGATGTATTCATTGGGTCTTCAAAATGGGAGAAAGCAAAAGTTTTACTTCAGCATAAAGACGGCACATTTATCACAACTTCTCAAAAAGGCCTTGAGGCAGATAGTACCTACGAAGAATCCTCTGCCACTTGGGCGGATATAAATGGAGATTCATTTCCAGACCTCCTCCTGGCCTCAGGCGGTAATGAGTACTACGGAAAGACAGAATACCTGAAAGCCCGAATTTTTGTCAATGATGGTAAAGGAAACCTAAGCAAGAAATCTGATGCCTTACCAGAAATATTTGAAACCCAAGGGGATATCATTACCTCTGATGTTGATCAAGATGGCGACCTCGACATCTTCCTTGCCGGCAAAACAGTTTCGTGGAAATACGGAGCTATCCCAAGATCATACTTGCTCATTAATGACGGACGAGGAAAATTCTCAGATCAAACACCGAAAGAACTTCAGTACATAGGAATGGTTCACTCTGCAAAATGGTTTGATGTGGATCAGGACGGCGACGAAGATTTAATTCTGGCCTGTCAATGGGATGGTGTCTTCGCCTTTATAAATAATCAAGGCTCTTTTGAGAAAACGATCTTAACTGACAAAAAGGGCTGGTGGAATACACTCTACTTAACAGATATTGACCAAGACGGAGATCAGGATATTTTGCTTGGCAACCTAGGGGAAAACAGCAGAATCAAAGCTTCAGAAAAAGAACCGGTAAGGCTCTATGTCAATGATATTGACGAAAACGGAAGACTAGATCAGATCCTTACCCACTACATGAATGGCGAAGAAGTCATTTTTGCTGACAAAAAAGAATTGGAAAAGCAGATGCCCTTCATTCGCAAAAAGTATAACCTCTCCAGAGACTTCTCTGAAGCTTACTTTAAAGATGTCTTTGGTCGCGATAAAATTGATAATGCTACTGTTTTTGAAGCCAATTATTTTAAGAACGCCTTACTATTGAATACCGGTAGTTCTTTTGAGCTGAGAGAACTTCCAAAAGCTTCACAGTACGGGCCTAAAATGGCATTTGGTGAGGTAACCAATGGTCAGATTTTAATGCTTGGCAATTTCTACGAAAGCAATATTCAGTTTGGTAGATACGATGGCTACTACGGTGGTCTTTTGTCAATGAATGATGGAAAAATCAATCATTCCGATCTGAATAACTTAAAGATCAAAGGTCAAGCCAGGTCAATCACTCCAATAATGATTCAAGGTCAACAGTGTTTTATTATTGCCAGAAATGACGATGTCCTTATGGTTATCAGGCAGATTGCTGAATAATATCGTAACATTGTAGCGAATTTAGTTCTGGCAAAGATGTCTTTCCTCAAAAAACTCGCAGGCGACTCCGTTCTCTATGGAATCAACACTATAGTTGGGCGTTTATTGAATTGGCTTTTGGTGCCTCTTCACACCAGAGTTTTTCTAAATCCCGAGGTACTTGCAGAAAACAACCTCCTCTACACCTACGTCATTCCGCTGAATATACTTTTCACTTTTGGAATGGAGACTACCTTTTTTAGGTATGGTAATAAACCAGAAAGCCAAAAGGATGTCTTTAATCAGATTCTTAGTTTTATTCTGGTTTTAAGCCTTGTATTGTCAGGAGTAATTATCCTCTTCGCTACTCCATTAGTAGAAGCAATGGGATTCCCGGGTAAAGAACACTTATTGAAATGGATTGCCATCATCATTGGTGTTGATGCTATTTCGGCCATTGCTTTCGCAAAACTCAGAATTAACAACCAAGTCAAGAAGTTTGTTGGAGTAAGGATGTCGGCCTTGTTTGTCAATATTGGTCTCAACTTATTCTTCTTCTTAATTTGTTGGCCTATTCTTCAGGAAGGGCCAGAGGCTAACTTCTATGGTCTCATCAGTAAAATTTACAATCCTGAAATTGGGCCGGATTATATCATCCTCGCTAATTATGTAGCCAGTAGTTTAACCTTGTTATTCCTTTGGAAAGAGTTTGCACCTTTCCGATTCAAATGGAATGGCAAGGAGCTAAAGAAGTATATCAAATACGCCTACCCCTTGATATTTTTGGGATTGGCAGGAAGTATAAATCTGACGGCTGACAGACTCATGCTGCGTGGTCTTTTGCCGGATGGCTTTTACCCCGGACTTACCACAGATGATGCCTTCAGTATTTATGCTAATTGCTATAAGCTGAGCATTTTTATGACGCTGATCGTTCAAGCTTACAGATTCGCGGCCGATCCGTTTTTCTTTTCAAAAATGGGAGACAAAAATTCTCCTGAAATGCTAGCTATAAGTACCAAGTGGTTTACTCTCGCTTGTATTGTCCTTTGGGTGGCCGTTTCTCTAAATCTAGATTGGATAGGTCTGCTTCTTGGAGAAAATTACAGATCTGGTTTAGTGATCGTCCCGTGGCTTCTGCTAGCCAACCTTTTCATAGGGTTATATGGTAATATGTCTGTTTGGTATAAACTGACAGATAAAACCATCTACGGAACCTACATCACTGTAGCAGGTATGGTGGTCACCATAGGTCTTAACTATCTGTTTATTCCTGCTTTCGGTTATCTGGGCTGTGCTTATGCCTTTGTCATCAGCTCGTTTTTAATGGTTTTCCTAAGTTATTACTTCGGTCAAAAGCATTATCCCATACCTTATGAAACACTGAGAGTAATCATTTATTTAATAGCTGCCGCAGTAATAATCATCTTTAATTCTTATATCAGCATTGAGAACTTTGGGGTCAATATTGCCTTTCATATTCTCCAGTGTATTTTATTTGTAGCCGCTATATATTTCTTAGAACGTCACACGTTTTCAAATCTTAAAACCATTTCGTAATTCATGCTTTTAAGTGATATTCTGTATAAGATTCCACTTCTCACTGTTTCGGGTAAAACTGACTTTGAAATTCAAAAGATTGAGTTTGACAGTAGAAAAGTGCAGAAGGGAAACCTTTTCGTAGCCATACCTGGCACACAGGTAGATGGCCATGATTATATTCCAAAGGCTCTGGAGCTTGGAGCCTCAGCTATCTTATGCGAGAAAATCCCGGAAGAAAACGTAGGAGGAGCCACTTTCATAAAAGTTGAAAACGCAGCTCATGCGATGGGTCTGGCCGCGGCCAACTTCTATGATCATCCCTCTCAGTCAATACAACTCGTAGGGATTACCGGCACAAATGGTAAAACCTCGGTAGCGACGCTTCTGTTTAACCTCTTTAGAAAGTTAGGCTATAAGTGCGGCTTACTGTCTACGGTGCAAAATCAGATAGAAGATGATGTGATTCATGCTACACACACCACACCAGACTCTGTGAGCATCAATAAACTGCTGCAGCAAATGGTGGAAAAGGGCTGTGCATTTGTGTTCATGGAAGTCAGCTCACACTCTGTGGTGATGGAGCGTATCGCTGGACTGCATTTTGCCGGGGGTATCTTTACCAATATTACCCAGGACCACCTGGATTTCCATCAGACATTCAAAAACTATATAGCGGCCAAAAAAGGCTTTTTTGACCTTTTGCCCAAAACGGCATTTGCCCTCACCAATACCGACGATAAAAACGGAAAGGTGATGCTTCAAAACACCAAAGCACAAAAAGAGTCGTATACGCTCAAGGGAGTTGGTACTTTCAAAGGCAAAGTACTGGATAGTGGTTTGTTTGGCATTCAAATGACCATCAATGAGCAGGAAGTATGGTTTAAATTGATCGGAAAATTCAATGCCTATAATCTGCTCGCCGTTTATGGTGCAGCTGTACTACTAGACGAAAACCCTGAGGATGTTCTGACTGAGCTATCGCAACTAACACCTCCTCCTGGCAGATTTCAGCAGATTCATTCAGCAGACGGTAAAGTGGGGATTGTAGATTATGCTCATACGCCCGATGCTCTGCAAAATGTCCTGGAAACTATCAATGACCTTCGGGAAGATATCCAGCAGGTAATCACAGTTGTTGGTTGCGGCGGCAATAGAGATAAAGGCAAGCGACCGCAAATGGCTAAAATAGCGACAGAGCTTAGCCATAAAGTAATTTTGACTTCTGATAACCCCAGAAATGAAGAACCCGAGGAGATCCTAAAAGATATGCAGGAGGGCGTAAGTATTACCCGACGCAAAAAGGTTCTCACTATCTCTGACCGCCGGGAGGCCATAAAAACAGCAGTTATGCTGGCCAATGAAGGCGACATCATTTTAGTAGCCGGCAAAGGCCATGAAGACTATCAGGAGATTAAAGGTGTAAAACATCATTTTGATGACCGCGAAGAGCTGGTGAAGGCTTTTCAATCTTAGTCAAGATAAGCAGTTACCTGCTTCATACTATCACTCAAATTATAGAGCCATTTGAGCTGTTCGGTAATGAGCTTACCTTCCTGAAGTTTGCTACGCATTTCCGGACTTAAAGCGAGTTCCCCTTGCTCTAACTGCCGTGCACGCACTTCTTCCAAATCCTTAAATTTTGATTCAAGAGTTTTACTGGCGTCCTCAGTTTCTTCGGCATCATGTGTGGTCATTTCTTTGCCGGTGAGCAATATTTCTATGACATTCTCAAGGTTAAGTCCAATATGCCTAACCATAGTTCTGTAGGCCTCAGAAGCTTCAGTAGTAATATGGTTTTGAATATAAGTACCCATGGCCGCAGTGGCATTAAGAAAAGTTTGCACCAGCACTACCATGGCCTGTACCTGAGCCGTATGGATCTGCTGAGATTTGGGTTCTTCTGTTAACCGCTGAAATGAGGACAGGAGATTACCAGTTTCTATGAAGGCCTTCTTTCTGGAAAGTCTATACCCTGTATCTGCTATTTCTTTAGATTGGTAAATTCTGTCTACTTGCCCAAAATACTCCTGAACTGCCTTGAGAGATTTGACCATACTGCCTTTGATATTATTTCCCTCCCAGCTGGGCCAAAGCACATAAATGGCAGCAAAAGAGATGGCAGCACCAATTAATGTATCCAGCACCCGGTAACCAATAATCTGATAGGTTTCCTGAACCAATAGAGCATATAAAAGCACCACAATCAAAGTGATAAACGTGGCCGCCACTTTATAGTTTTTTTGTAAAAAACTGAAACCAATAAATGTCACAGGCACAGCCAGAATCCCGTAAACCAATGGCGAATCTGTTATATACACTATGATAAATCCTATGGCAGCACCTATGAGTGTGCCAATTATTCGGTTCACCACTCTTTCTTTGGTCAATCCAAAGTTTGGTCTCAGGCTTACACCTATCGTCAGGAGTATCCAATAAGAGTTCTGATGATTCATCAGGCTACCGATGACTAATCCAATCATCATTGCAGAAGTAAACCTAAGAGCATGCTTAAAGGTATTCGACTCAAAACTCAGGTTGTTCTTAATCGTATTCCAGCTATAATCCTGAGAGGTGATAAAAAGTTTACGATCTTTCTTCCCGATGGTGACTGCCGTATTTTCCAAAAGACGATTATAAATACGCTTGGCCTGGCTGATCTTCTCCCATTTCTTAGATTCTGAATCAATGATATTTCTCAAAAGAAGCACTCCCTCCCTGGCCTCCGGAAGTCCAACCTTTTGAACATATTCACCGATACTTTTCTCAATGGCTTCCTCATGCGTATCATCTTCCTGAGATAGCAGTAAATCATCTCCCTTTCTAAGGGCCTCAGCCAAGGCATACAAGTGAACGATCGATTTTGCTGAGAGGTCTTTCAGAGGGTTCATGATCTCCCCGTTTTGACTAAATATTTCTTTACAAAGATCCTTCTCTACTCCTTGAGCCTGTGATAACTCATAAATATCCAGTACCTCCAAAAAAATAAGCAAATACCTATTGGTTCTGTTTGATTGACCTGAGGATATTCGTTTTTGATACAGTAACTCCCTTAGCAACTCATGCTGCCCGTTAATCTTCACCTGAATGTTTAGCAACTTTTTCTCCAGAGCCAAAGCATTGTCTGGTTCATTCCAAAGCAACTGATAGTTTGTTTTCAGATACTCCGATGTGTCTTCAATGCATTGAGCCAAATTGAGTGCAATATTCTTTTTTTCAAACACCTTATGGCTGATACCGGCCAGTACCAAGTACCATAAACCTCCTCCGGCTATAAGGGCCAATTGTTCAAAAAGAGGTATCATGCTTTTTTGCAAAGCAAAACTCATCACAATGGCCAGCTGACCAGAGAAACCTACCATAGCTCCTCGAATACCATACACAGATAACATGGAAACGAAAAAGCAGGCAAAAGCGAAGAAAATGACAAAAACAGAATAAGAGATCTGACGTAGTAAACCGCCGGTTCCAACGATCAACAAGGCAACGGCCAAGGCTGAAAGAATTCCCCAAAAACGGTGTCGATTACTACCATCGGTATTTGGAAGAAAGGTAAAGAGTGTGCCTAAGGCAAAAGCAAAACCCTTGTAAAATTCATCGATCTGAAATCCAATGGTCACAGGTATCACCAAGGAAATCGTCAAAACCAGGCCTTTGATGGTATCAAATGAGAGCAGATACGGTTCAATTTTAGATTTCATCTATCGCAAATTTAGGGCAATTATATTCTTCCTAAGCCTTTATCTTTTTAAGGCCCGTGAATTCTGAGATGGTTTCAATTTCGACTTTAGAATTACCTATATTCGTGACCAAAGCTTATACATAAATGTTTCAATTAGGATTTGTTTCTGCTATTCTGGAAGACAGAAGTTTCGATGAATTAATAGCCTTTGCCGGCAATAACGATTTTGAAAGCGTAGAAGTCATGTGCTGGCCCGGGAGTAATGGTGACACCAGAAGGTATGCGGGGGTCACGCATATTGACGTCGACAATTTTGATAAATCAGCAATTCAAGAGACACTTAAAAGCCACAGCGTAATCATCTCTGGTTTAGGCTATTACCCTAACCCTTTAGATGCAGATAAAGCAAAATCTGAGTTCTACGTAGAGCATATAAAGAAAGTTATCAGAGCCTGTGCTCAATTGGAGATCCCGGTGATGAATACCTTCATTGGCAGAAACCAGTTGCTGAATATGGAGGAAAATTTAAAGCTTTTCAGAAAGCTTTGGGCTCCTATTCTTAAAGTCGCGGAAGAGGAAAATGTAAAAATTGGTATAGAAAACTGTCCGATGTTTTTCACAAATGATGAATGGCCGGGAGGTAAAAATCTGGCGATAAGCCCTGCCGTTTGGGATCAAATGTTTGAGGCCTTCCCTACTCCTTTGTTTGGCTTAAATTATGATCCTTCGCACATGATTTTTCAGCAGATGGATGAAATAAAACCTATCTATGATTACAAAGAAAGGTTACATCATATACACATCAAGGATGTAAAAGTGTATAAAGAAAAACTGAATAGAGTGGGTATTCTGGCTAACCCTTTAGAATACCATTCCCCGAAACTACCAGGCCTGGGAGATGTCAATTGGCGGGGCTTTTTTGCGGCACTTACAGATGTGAGATACCGGGGACCGGTGGTTATAGAAGTGGAGGACAAAGCCTTTGAAGGCTCTGCCGCCGACATTGAGAAAGCTATCTTGACCAGCAGAAATTATGTGAAACAATTTTTGCCTTAAGCAACCTTATTTGAGAAATCTCGTTTATTAAATTAAAATGACCTTGAACAAATTACTCCTTCTTTCGTTCATAACCCTTCTATTTTCTTGCGACTCTGTGAGCATTGGAGCCTACAAGAAAGTAAAATTTAAACCTACTCAGTGTGCCAATCCATGGGACTTTAATGGCTCAGAGGGGGAGGCCGTCGATCGGTTTAAAGAATACCTTTTCACAAACGGGATCACAGAAATCAAAAGCTTTAGACTCAGCAGTGATAATAAATCCTATTGTGAGGCATGTTCATGTGAAGGCCGAGACACCTACACCTTCTCGATCCTAAAAACGGAGTATGATTTGCTGAAGACCATCCCTCCTTTTGATCAGCTGGACTAGACGTTCAATCCAACGCTTCTCAGAAGTTCAGAGGCATTGAAGCTTTGACAAACTCCCTCTTTCAGTAAATAATCGAAGGTGAGTTCACCATCTTTTGAGTCGTATTCAAAATAGAAGTTTTTAACCTGTTCAGGATATCTTTCGGCAATTTCCGTAGTTCTCAAATCATGCGTAGCCACCATGGCAAAGGCATCTTTCTTGATGACTTCTTCCAGAAATGCAATCGACCCTTTTAGCTTGTCCTCTGAGTTTGTCCCTCTTAACATTTCGTCGACCAATACTAGTGCCTTAGGCGAGTTCATAGCAGTCAGCAGCATCCTGATTTTATCAATTTCAGCCTTAAATGTAGATGCATTTTCCTGTAAGGAATCCTTAATCCTCATATAAGAATAAAGCTGAATACCTTCAGAAACGATCATCTCCTTTGCACAAACCGGAGCCCCCAGGTAAGCCAGCAAAATATTACAGCCAGTGGTCCTCAAAAAAGTACTTTTACCAGACATATTGGAGCCTGTGATCAGGCTAAGTTGATTCGTTTTCCCCAGATCAAAGTCGTTACACACCGCCCCAGCTATAAGAGGGTGGCCTGCTTGTACCATTTTTATATTGACTCTGTTATCTTCTTCAATAACGGGGTACGTCCAATCTTTCTCATTAAATGCCAGGGTACCCAAACTCCCATAAAGCTCAAAACGAGCAATGCTTGATAATATCTTCTCAAAAAACTCTGGATTCTTGTTAATCCATTCTCTTAGCTGTACCAGCTGCACTAAATCAAACGGTGAAAACAGGTAAAGGAAGAAAGCCGCAAACTGGTTATCCTTCATTTCTATTTTCTTGACAATGTTTTTAAAACTCAGAATCGGGTTCTGACCAGAGTGAGTCTCAGGTATCCTCTCTTTTCCGTTTCTGAGTAAGCTTGAAGACCACTTTTCATCTAAAATTAGATCTACGGCCAGCCGATATTGATCCAGTTCTCTGCTTGCTCCTTTTATCTTCGAAAAATAGGGTGCTGTTAGTTCTTTATTTGCTCCTGAGATACCATAATGCAGAAATAAGAAAAACGCAATCGAAGACATTCCTACCGTAAGTCCTACAAAGTAAAACGCCGCAACAATCAGGAATGGCACAAGCCATTTTATATAAAAATAAGCTTTAATTAATCCTTCAAACTTCAGTTTAGGAGGCTTTTCTAGAGCAGATAACTGTTCTATTCCAGCGTTTTCTATGGAGAATAATGAAGCCTGGAAATTCTGACGCCACTCTGGTTTAATTTCCAGCTCTTTTACCGCCTCTTGTCTTTGATATACTTCTTCAATTCCCGCATTTTTGAGAAATGAATTCGCCAAAGCTAGCAAGCCACCCGCTGTTTTAGCTCTGTTGACTTTGTGAAACAAGGAAAACTCTCCAAATACATCTAAGTCACCCGTGTATGGGTGTTTAATATCTTCAAATGCCGCCCCATTACCATAAATTGATTTCTTACCATCAGAGACACCAATTTCATTTTGTATAACTTTTAAAAGCAAAGTCTTCAGCTCCAGATCATCTGAAAGTTTATCGTGGTATTTCACCAGTTTATAAAAGCCAAAGAGAATACAAACACCCGCTATTGCGGTAAATAGTATGGTGGTTTTTAAAAGAAAATAGAAGATCACGGCGGAAGCTATGATGGCTAGTAATCTGTAAGTAGAAACTCTATTCACCTTACTTTTGGCCTTGGCATATTCCTCCTGCACCTTTTTCAGCCTCTGCTGATAATACCTTTCTTCCTTATTTTTCATTATGCGTGAAATTACCAAATGGCTTTCTATTTTTGTTTCATGTCCTCGCTTTTAAACAAAAACATTGAATACCTGAGAGGAGTAGGTCCCCAAAGAGCCGATTTACTTAAAACTGAATTAGGGCTTTTTACATATCTGGACTTACTGCAGTATTACCCATTTAGGTATGAGGACAGATCTCAATTTCATACCATTTCGTCTATCCATGAAGGTATGGAAGCGGCCCAAATAAAAGGTAGAATTGTCAGCACTCAGAAAATAGGTTCTGCCCGTAAACAGCGTTTGGTGGTAGAGTTTTCTGATCATACCGGCAGTCTGGAACTGGTCTGGTTTCAGGGCATCAGATGGGTAGAAAAAAAACTGAGAGTAGGTGGAGAATATCTGGTTTACGGCAAGCCAGTGAGATTTGGGAGCAAATACAACATCACCCATCCGGAAATTGACATTTTAACTCCTACCAATAGTAAAACAGGTGGTTTTAAGCCAATCTACTCTCTCACAGAAAAACTGCGAAAAAAGTTTATCGACAGCAAGGTCATCGGGCAAATCACCTTTAATGCTCTGCAGGAAATTGGAAGCCAGATTCCTGAAAATCTACCTGAGAGCCTGATCAATAAATTTAAACTAATCCCACGTTTTCAGGCATTCCACCTTATTCATCATCCAAAGGATTTTAACCATACGAGGCATGCGAGCAGACGGCTGAAATTTGAAGAACTTTTTTATAATCAGCTCAACCTCATCAATCAGAAGCTGGTTAAAAAGAATGAGAATCAAGGTCACTTATTTCAGAAGACCGAGCTTTTGACCCAATTCTATGAAGAACATCTTCCTTTTGAGCTAACAGGTGCTCAAAAGAAAGTGATCCGAGAAATTTTTGCCGATTTCAAATCCGGCAAACAAATGAATCGGCTCTTGCAGGGAGATGTGGGTTCAGGTAAAACCATTGTTAGCTTCATTTGTATGTTAATGGCTATTGACGCCGATGCCCAGTGCTGTCTGATGGCTCCTACAGAAATTCTGGCCACCCAACATTTTAATGGACTTCGAGAGTTTGCTGATTTACTCGGTATGAGAATTGATCTCCTCACCGGCTCCACAAAAAAGAAGGAAAGAGAGCTGATTCATATGGGGCTAAGAGACGGTACTACCAAAATAATCGTAGGTACCCATGCCCTACTAGAAGACGTAGTCCAATTTCAAAACCTTGGTCTTTGTGTCATTGATGAGCAGCATCGTTTTGGAGTAGCTCAAAGAGCAAAACTCTGGAATAAAAACAAACGAATACATCCGCATATTCTGGTGATGACAGCTACGCCAATCCCCAGAACCTTAGCAATGACGCTTTATGGTGATTTAGATGTATCAGTCATAGATGAGCTTCCTGCAGGAAGAAAACCCATTAAAACTGTACACCGGTATGATTCAAAAAGGCTTGAGGTTTTTCAGTTTCTAAGAGATGAGATCGCTAAAGGCAGACAGGTGTACATCGTGTACCCTTTAATTGAGGAGTCTGAGCAGATGGACTATAAGAATCTCATGGATGGTTATGAGAGTATAGCCAGGGCTTTTCCGGAAGAAGCACTAAGTATAGTGCATGGCAAAATGAAGCCACAGGATAAGGAGTTTGAGATGCAACGTTTTGTTAAAGCTGAGACCTCAATCATGGTTGCCACAACGGTCATTGAAGTTGGAGTTAATGTACCAAACGCCAGTCTGATGATCATCGAAAATGCAGAACGTTTTGGTTTAGCCCAATTACACCAGTTAAGAGGGCGTGTAGGTAGAGGAGTGGAGCAATCCTACTGCATACTCATGACAGGAGTCAAACTCAGCAATGACTCCCGAAAGAGAATCCAAACTATGGTGGAAACCAATGACGGTTTTAGAATATCTGAGGTAGATCTGGAATTACGAGGCCCGGGAGACATTACCGGTACCCAGCAAAGTGGAATAGTTGATCTAAAAATTGCAAATCTGGCCACTGATACGAAAATTTTGAGCTTTGCCAGAGAGTCTGCTCAAGAAATCCTTGATAAAGATCCCAAACTGAAAAAAGCAGAGCATGAAATGATTAAAAATCACATGAATTCTACCAAATCTGAAGCCGTCAAATGGAGTAAGATTAGTTGACGACATTAAATTTAGATTATAATATCTGTCTAATTCTAAAATTGATCTCTTTCTGGGTGACGATAAATAAAATTACCTTGTTAATTCAAGCTTGACCCAGTAATATTGAATCTTATTTGAAAAAATAATTAAGACCTTGAAAATCCTAGGAATTTCGGCCTTTTACCATGATTCGGCTGCTGCTATTATTGAAAATGGAGAAATAATTGCTGCTGCACAAGAAGAGCGATTCACCAGAAAAAAACATGATCCGGCGTTTCCCACAAACGCGGTAAAGTTTTGTCTTGAATATGCTGGACTCTCACTCAGCCAATTAGATGCTATTGTGTTTTACGATAAGCCCCTACTAAAAATGGAGAGGCTACTGGAAACATATTATGCCTTCTCACCAAAAGGGCTTAGGTCTTTCCTAACAGCCATACCAGTTTGGCTCAAGGAAAAAATGTTCCTCAAGAAAATGCTCTACACCGAGCTATTTGAGATAGAAAAATTTGACAAGAAGAAGGTCAAATTGCTTTTTCCTGAACATCACCTTTCTCATGCGGCCTCAGCCTTTTATCCATCATCCTATGATGACGCCGCCATCCTTACACTCGATGGTGTAGGCGAATGGGCTACAGCCTCTATTGGCCACGGAAAAGGTAATAAAATTGAAATCTTAAAAGAGTTAAAATTCCCACACTCGCTGGGTTTATTATACTCTGCTTTTACCTACTTTTTGGGCTTTAAGGTAAACTCAGGCGAGTACAAACTGATGGGCCTGGCCCCCTATGGTCGCCACGGCTCAAAAGAAGTAGATGAGTATAAGAAAATCATCAAAGAGCAATTGATCAAAATATATGATGATGGCTCCTTATGGCTTGATCAAAACTACTTCAATTACGCCACAGGCCTAAGAATGGTCTATGATGACAAGTGGGAAAAGCTATTTGGTTTCCCTCGTAGAGATGCAGAAACTTTACTGGAGCAACATCATTGTGATCTGGGCTTGGCCATTCAGGAGATAACAGAAGAGATTGTGATATTGATGGCAAAAGAAGCCAAAAAAATCACGGGTTCAGAAAATTTGGTGATGGCTGGTGGTGTGGCTTTGAATTGTGTAGCAAACGGTAAGCTTCAGAAAGCGAATATTTTCAAAAACGTTTATATCCAACCGGCTGCAGGAGATGCAGGTGGAGCTTTGGGTGCGGCATTGGCGGCACATTTTATCACTTTTGATCAGGAAAGAACCACAAATAGCTCAAAATTAGATGCCATGGAGGGATCCTATCTGGGCCCTAGATTCTCTGACCTTGATATTGAACTGACTGCCAAAAAGTACAAAGCTCACTATGAGCATTTCGAAAATTTTGAAAGTCTTTCTTCAAAAACCGCAGAATTGATTGCCGATGGCAATGTGATCGGCTGGTTTCAGGGCAGGATGGAATTTGGTCCAAGAGCCTTAGGTGCTAGGAGTATTTTAGGAGACCCAAGAAATCCTGAAATGCAGAAGAAGCTGAACCTGAAAATAAAATATCGTGAAGGCTTCAGGCCTTTTGCACCTTCTGTTTTAGCTGAAGATGTTTCAGAGTACTTTGAGTGTGAAACGCCTTCGCCGTATATGCTTCTTGTTCACGGAGTTCAGGAATCAAGAAGAAACCAGACACCCGAGAACTACGAAGCTTTACCTATGATGGAGAAGCTCTATTTCTTACGATCAGACTTACCTTCTATCACGCATATTGATTACTCTGCTCGTATCCAAACAGTGCATGAAGAGACTAATCCCAGGTATTACCAGCTTATTTCTGATTTCAAACAGAATACTGGCGTGGGTGTTGTAGTTAATACAAGTTTTAACGTGAGAGGAGAGCCAATTGTGTGTACTCCGGAAGACGCTTATCGCTGCCTTATGCGTACAGAAATGGATTATTTGGTAGTAGGCGATTATTTATTTGACAAAACCAAACAGCCTGAGTGGCTTGAAAAAGACAACTGGAAAGAAGAGTTTGTGCTAGACTAACACTAATAGATTATGGATTTCTTAAAAGACTTGTGGAATTTTCTCAGAGAACGTAAAAAGTGGTGGTTAACACCAGTAATCATTGTTCTCCTTTTAATCGGTGTGATCATTGTACTTGGCGGTGGCTCAGCCATTGCACCTTTCATTTATACACTTTTCTAAACCTATGGAGAAGCAGAATAAATCTCAGGTTATTTTATCCATTACAGTGGGCTTTTTGGTCTTGTTTGCCATTTTCAAGGCAGATTGGCTCTTATGGGTAGCCACAGTAGTAGGTGTGCTTGGTTTGCTATTTGACAGTTTTGCCGGTCTGGTAACAAAGTTCTGGCTAAAACTGGCAGAAGTATTGGGCAGAATTAATGGAAGCATATTATTGACCATTATTTTCTTCATCTTTTTGACTCCAATAGCTTTTTTGATGAGAATATTTAAGAAGTCTGATGAGCTTCATCTGAAGGCTCCCGAGAATAGCAATTACGAAGAGAGGAATCATACCTATCAGGCAAAAGACCTTCAGAATATCTGGTAAAACCTTGTAAGGACTTAAAAAATAAACCCCGACTATAGAGCCGGGGTTTTTGTTTTGTTGTACTCAATTGCTTTCGCAAATAAGTGCATCAAATATACTGATTCAAGATCATTTCATACAACTCTTGTTTTCCGCTGATTTGAGCAGGCTCACCAGATTCAGCAGCGATATTTCTCAAATCTTCAAGAGTCAATTCTCCTTTTTCAAACTTGGCACCATTACCAGAATCGAAAGAAGCATATCTATCTGCTCTCATTTTCTTGTAAGGAGACTTTGTTAAGATTTCATCCGCAATCAAAAGAGCACGTGCAAACACGTCCATACCTCCGATATGAGCAATGAAGATATCTTCAAGGTCAGTAGAGTTTCTTCTTGTTTTGGCATCAAAGTTCACACCACCAGTTTCAAAACCACCCGCTTCCAGAATTACGAGCATAGCCTCTGTAGTCTCATATATATCTACAGGGAACTGGTCAGTATCCCATCCGTTTTGGTAGTCACCTCTGTTAGCGTCAATAGAACCCAACATACCAGCATCCGCTGCCATTTGTAATTCATGAGCAAAAGTATGACCCGCTAAAGTGGCATGATTTACTTCAGCATTGATCGCAAAATCCTTATCCAAACCATGGCTTCTTAGGAAACCGATTACTGTTTGAGAATCAAAATCATATTGGTGTTTTGTAGGCTCGGCAGGCTTTGGCTCAATATAGTACTTACCTTCAAAACCATTCTTTCTACCGTACTCAGAAGCAATCTTCAAGAACTGACCCAAGTGATCTAGTTCGGCCTTAGTATTGGTATTTAAGAGAGACATATAGCCTTCTCTACCACCCCAGAATGTATAACCTTCTCCGCCTAGCTCTATAGTTGCGTCAATCGCATTTTTCACTTGAAGACCAGCATGTGCTACTACATCAAAGTTAGGGTTAGTGGATGCTCCATTCATGTATCTTGGGTTAGAGAATACATTAGCAGTACCCCAAAGTAGTTTTACGCCTGAAGCAGCCTGCTTTTGCTTAGCATAGTCTACCATTTTACGAAGATTACTCTCGTATTCTGCAGTAGATGAGCCTTCAGGAGACATATCAACATCATGGAAACACCACCAGCCGGCACCAATTTTTGTAAAGAATTCAAAAGCCGCATCCATTTTATCATGAGCCGCAGCTAAAGCATCTTTCTTGGCATCCCATGGGAAAACCTGAGTACCAGGACCGAAAGGATCATTACCCGTTCCACAGAATGTATGCCAGTAAGAGATCGCAAAACGCAGGTGATCTCTCATTGTTTTACCAGCAACTACTCTGTTTTCGTCATAAAATTTAAAGGCCATCGGATTGTCAGACTCACGTCCTTCAAACTTGATTGGTTCCTTTACAAATGGGAAATATTCTTTTTCTCCCAGTGTAAGATTTAAATGGCTCATCTTTATCGATTAATGTTATTCTGATTAATAAGTGTCAAAGATACAATTATTAATTTTCTAGCTATCACTTTATTGATATTTTTTATCAAAGTCCGAACAAAAGCATGAACAGGCCTCCCAGTACGGCACCTATCAATGGAGCTACTACTGGTAGCCAGGCATAAGACCAGTTATTGCCGCCTTTACCGGCAATTGGTAGTATTGCATGGGCAAGTCGCGGACCCAAATCACGTGCAGGATTAATAGCATAACCCGTAGTTCCACCTAATGAAAGACCTATAGACCAAACCAGAACTCCAACCAGAAATGGTTTCAATCCACTCGTGGCCTCGGCGTAAATAGCCATAACACCCACTATTAAAGCAAAAGTCCCGATGATCTCACTGAGCATATTGCCTAAGGTATGTTTGATGGCCGGCCCTGTACAGAAAATCCCTAGTTTGGCACCTTGATCTTCTGTAGCTGCCCAGTGAGGAAGATACATCAACCATACTGTAGTAGCTCCTAAAAATGCCCCGATAAACTGTGCCAGTATAAATGAACCAGCATTGGTAAAATCACCCGAATGAACTGCTAATGCCACCGTCACAGCAGGATTTAAGTGAGCTCCTTCACTTCCGAATTTTTGAGCCACAAAAACGGCCATCGCTACCGCGAAACCCCAACCTGTAGCTGTAACTATCCATCCTGAATTTTGACCGTAGGTTTTATTTAGTGTGGTATTGGCATTAACGCCGGCACCAAGAAGAATGAGCATAAAGGTGCCTATCAGCTCACCGATAAAGTTTGTTGTTTCCATTTTGTAAGGTTATAGGGTTATATGTAGGCAATTTAGTAATTTTGCGGCTTAATTATAATCAGATGGCATTAAACACACTTACGGCTATTTCGCCGGTAGATGGTAGATATAGAAGACATACAGAGCCCCTGGCTCCTTACTTCTCAGAGTTCGGTCTAATTCATTACAGAGTACGCGTAGAAATTGAATACTTCATTGCTCTTTGTGAAGTTCCTTTACCTCAGCTAGAAGGATTTAATAAAGCTTTGTACCCGGCAATACGTAAGATTTATGAAGATTTTTCTGAGGCTGATGCTCAGCAAATCAAGGAAATTGAGAAGACAACTAATCATGATGTAAAAGCTGTAGAGTATTTCATCAAGGAGAAGTTTGCTGAACTGGGCATTGAAAGTCAATCGGAGTTTGTACACTTTGGACTTACCTCACAAGATATCAATAATACATCTATCCCTCTTTCTCTCAAAGAAGGCTCAGAAGTTGTTTTATTTCCGCTTCTTGAAAATTTGATAAAGACCTTAAGTGGACTGGCCGAAGACTGGAAAGAAGTGTCAATGCTAGCCAAAACACATGGTCAGCCGGCATCTCCTACTCGTTTAGGTAAGGAAATTGAAGTATTTGTAGAAAGACTACAAGTGCAATATGATCAACTAAAGTCAATTCCTTTCTCCGCTAAATTTGGTGGTGCTACAGGTAATTTCAATGCTCATCATGTAGCCTATGGAGATCATGACTGGGTGGCTTTCGGGAATAGCTTTGTAAATGAAATTTTAGGACTTTCCAGAAGTCAAAAAACAACACAGATAGAGCATTACGATAATCTGGCTTCTTACTCAGACGCTCTGAAACGAATCAATACCATCCTTATCGACTTCTCCAGAGATATCTGGACTTACGTCATGATGGAGTATTTCAAGCAAAAGATTAAAGAAGGTGAAGTAGGTTCTTCTGCAATGCCACATAAGGTCAATCCAATTGACTTTGAAAATGCTGAAGGTAATTTGGGTGTGGCCAATGCCCTGTTGGAGCATTTTGCTGCTAAACTCCCAATTTCCAGACTACAAAGAGACTTGACAGATTCTACTGTTTTGAGAAATATTGGTGTACCAATTTCACATGTGGTGATCGCCTTGAAATCTCTTGATAAAGGTATTGGCAAACTACAGCTGAATGAAGCGGCAATTGAGAGAGACCTTGAAGAAAACTGGGCTGTAGTAGCTGAAGCTATTCAAACCGTTTTAAGAAGAGAAGGTTTCCCAAAACCTTATGAAGCTCTAAAGGCTTTGACCCGTAAAAACGAAAAAATAACAGAGACATCCATCAGAAACTTCATAGAGAGTTTAGACGTCTCAGATAAAGTTAAATATGAATTAAAGGCCATATCGCCTTTTAATTACACAGGAGTTTAAGAAAAAGGGAAGCCAAAAGCTTCCCTTTCTTTTTACGCTTTTTCTGTTAGGTCTTCCAGCAGACTTTCTAAAGACTCTGTAGTTACATGTTCCATAATGATAATCTTATACCATTTTGGGTCAGCATGATTATCAGGAACTATATAGTATTTATCAATAATCTCCTTTGGTAGTCCTCCCGATTTGATCGTAATGATATTTGACTCTTTCTCTCGGAAAAACTCAACGCCCATTTGAGATAATTGCTCTGCAAACCAGTCAGCTCTTCTTTTCAATAAATAAACTTTCTCACGCCAGCCGTGCGGCCCATGAGCCGATAGAATCATCCAAACGGCTATAGCATTTGCTCCAGATCGGCTACCTACTATGGTATAATCCTCTCCCTTCACATAAGAAGCGTCTTTAGTCAGGGTGTACTGCATAAAACCATCACGGATCAAAAATATGCCTGTTCCATAAGGAGCCTGAACCATCTTGTGGGCATCAATGGTAATGCTATTGATCAGCGGGTTTGAGAAATCTAAATTAGTCTCTACATCTGTAAACGGATAGTAAAACCCTCCATACGCACCATCTATATGGATTTTAAACTCCAAACCAGATTTCTGTAGTTCCGAAGCAATTGGCTCAATCTCATCTACACTACCAAACATGGTTGTCATCATGTTAGAAACAAACACCACTGCCTTTTTACCTTTAACTTTGCAGTCTTTCAAAGTATCATGAATGACCTCTGGTTTCATTCTTCGACTTTCTTCATCCACCTCAATTTTTGCTAAGTCCAATGCAAGCAATTTACAGCCTTTGGGTATACTGTAATGTGTATCAGACGAACACAAAACGATTATCTCATCAGGCTTAAATCCAAACTCTTTAGCATAATATTCCCGGTAAATCCACAGGGCTTGAATATTTGACTCGGTACCGCCTGTGGCTACATATCCATCATATCCTTTTGGCTCTGCCTTGAAAATGTCACACGCAATCATATTCAGCAGTTCCCTTTCCATTTCCTGTGTTCCGGCAAATGTAGGTTCTGACTGTGCTACCGTATGGCATCCAATATGATTTGGATTGTTAATTAAGGTCTGTAAAAATGGAGCGTTGGCTAAAATGGGACTATTACCAGGAAATATCTTGCTATCTAAGTGAGAGCAAGGCATTCCTAAAATGGGCTCTTCATAAAAACTGCTATTTTCTGAAAGAGCCCGGGAGATTCTTTCTTGAATCTCTGAATGAGATCTTTTCTTCCAAAATTTCATGTCTTATTGTACTCGTTTGTTGATGTGTGATAAAATTACAATAAATTAGTTGTCATGACAACTAATTATGACTTAAACGAATTTGACTGTATGGGATAGCACTCTTTTTGTCAAAATAAGTTCTCACTGTTTATAGGAGAAAGAAAAGAGCATGAACCTACCATGATTAAGTTGGCAAGCGATTCCATTAGAGATCAAGCCCTAACTCCTAAATAGGAAAACGGGTTTCACCTTCTTTCAGATCGCAAGCTTATTCTACACCATTTCTAGACCTGATTGAGGAGCTTCTGGAGAAGGCTTTGCCGGGCCATTTATTTGAGCCAACCTTTCATTCTACTATTTTCTTAGTTTTATAACTATTTTTTTAGTTTTATGTATATTCACTTATTAAACAACTAGATTATGGCAGAAGTAAATATTTCAGACAACAAAAAGAAAGCTGGAAAACCAGATATGACACCTTTGGTAGATTTAGGTTTTCTTCTCATCACATTTTTCATTTATACAACAACTTTTAATAAACCAGCCATTATGGGCTTTGCTACTCCTAAAAAGGAAGGGCCGAATGCTACGAGTCCTGTTGAGTTTAAAAATTCCATCACTCTTATTTTAACAGGAGATGACCGCGTTTTCTATTACCAAAAACCACTTCAAGATGTAACCGAGAAAGACCTCATTGAGACTTCTTACGGTCATACGGGAGTAAGAAAAGTCATCATGGAGATGAAGGCCAATGCCCCTAAAGAAGAGAACTGGACTCTTATCATAAAGCCTACCGATAAATCGAACTGGAAAAATACCGTAGACATCCTCGATGAGGCAGTGATTACTGGTTCAAACAGAAAAGCACTGTTAGATCTAACAGATAGAGAAAAGGAGATCATCCAGAAAATTGATATTTACTAGAACAGCCTAGTCCATATTATTTTCGGCATGAACCGTGTCGTTCTTTTTATTTCTTATGTTTAGCGTAGAATTCAACCCTATCCTAACTGAAGAATGCTGAAGAAGACGCCTATTTTACCTTTTGTACTTACCACATGCTTGTTTGCATTGTGGGGCTTTGCAAATGACATAACCAATCCACTCGTTAAGGCTTTTGGAACAATTTTTAACCAAAGTCAAACCATCAGCACTTTTGTACAAGTAGCTTTCTATGGGGGTTATTGTCTCATGGCCATTCCGGCTGCCATTTTCATAAAAAAGTTTACTTATAAAAAAGGCTTACTAGTCGGTTTAGCTCTTTATGGTCTCGGCTGTCTGGCATTTATCCCTGCTGCTCAGTTCGGGCTTTTTCAATCCTTTTTGGTGGCTTATTTTGTCATGACATGCGGGCTTAGCTTTTTAGAAACAAGTGCCAACCCATACATTTTAGCTATGGGAGAGGAGGACACCAGCACACAAAGGCTAAACCTTGCTCAATCTTTCAATCCCATAGGCTCAATTACAGGGGCATACATCGCCACCAATTTTATATTGGGTAAAATGAACAAATTGAGTACAGCCGAGAGAGCTGCTTTACCAGAAGAAAAGTTTGAAGCCATAAAAATGGCCGACCTGGAAATCATAAAAAATCCATATGTGATCATAGGAGTAGTTTTGACGATCATGTTTCTATTATTTCTAGTGATCAAAATGCCGGAATACAAGGAGAAAGATACTGGCAAAGGGCTAGACTTAAGAGATACCTTTAAACGCTTATTCAAAAATCTGAGATACCGTGAGGGAGTAATAGCCCAGGCCTTCTACGTAGGGGCCCAGATCACCATGTGGACTTTTATTGTTCAATACGGTACTGAAGTATTTATGGCACAAGGGCTGGACGAGCTTGCAGCCGCCGAAAAATCCAGTGGTTTACAGATATATGCCTTAGTACTTTTTGCGTCAAGCAGATTTGTATTCACCTATTTGATGAAATTTACGACGCCTGGTTTCCTTTTAATGGTTCTGGCCATAATAGCTTGTCTGCTTCTCATTCCTGTTATTCTTGTCGGAGGAATGATCGGAATGTACGCCATAATAGCTATTTCAGGTTGTATGTCATTGATGTTCCCAACCATTTATGGTATTGCCCTCAAAGGTGTGGGAGATGATGCCAAACTGGGAGCCGCAGGCTTAGTAGCCGCTATAGGAGGTGGTGCACTTATACCGCTTATTCAGGCAAATATCATTGATAATGCCAATGTAAAGCTGAGCTTTGTAGTGCCGCTGGTATGCTTTCTGGTAATTGTCATATATGGGAGAAGAAGTTACACCACTTTTAAGTCATAAATTACGTAACTAATTCTAGTAAGAAGCGTCAAAAAACTACAAACCAATAACTGGTGCAACTTGTTCGTTAGACTACAAACTACAATTATGAGAAAACCTGTTTTATACATCTTGCTTGTTCTTTCTTCAATTTCTGCCTTGGGTCAGGAATCACCTCAACCCGAGGAAGAACCCGTTTATTTTGAGCAACCTAAATCTGAATTCAAAGAAAGACTTCACTACGGAGGTAATGTATGGCTAGGTTTTTTCGGAGCTTTTTATGCAGATGTTTCTCCAATGGTCGGCTACGAGATCACAGACATTGGTACCACCGCGGGTATTGGAGCTACGTTTATATATCAAGGTGCCTTTAATAGTGGAGGTACAGCCATGGCTGGTCCGAGACTATTTATCCGTCAGCCTATATGGAGGAGTATTTTTGCACATGCAGAATACGAAATCATGAATGCCCCTGAAAACCAATTTTACTCTTATAATCAGGATCGTCAAGGAATAGATGTAGGTAGAAAATGGGAAGGTTCTCCTTTAGTAGGTTTGGGCTTTTACCAAGGTAGAACTCGTAAACAAGGAGGAAGCTTCATTTCCATCATGTATAATGTGGGCTACTCTTATGACCGGGGTTTTATTTCTCCTCAGGGCCTAGGTGGTAATAACTCTCCTTTCTTGTTACGATTTGGTTTCTTCTTTTAAAGAATAATGGTTCTGTTATCGTGAATAAACACCCGATCATTGAAAACCAGCTTAAGGGCTTTGGTCAGCACCATCTTCTCTACGTCCTTTCCTTCTCTTGACATGTCTTTGGCCGTAAATCGGTGACTTACATTTTTCACATCTTGAGCAATGATAGGTCCGTCATCAAGATCATTATTCACGAAATGTGCTGTAGCACCAATAATCTTTACTCCTCTTTCATGTGCCTGACGATAGGGATTAGCTCCTATAAAAGCGGGGAGGAAAGAGTGATGAATATTCACAATTTTATTTGGGAATTGCTCTACGAACACAGGTGTCAAAATCCGCATGTATTTTGCCAGGACCAGGTATTCAGGCTGATACTGGGCAATCACCTTCAAAACTTCTTTCTCGTGATCTTCTCTACTTAAGCCCTCGTGACTTACTTTATGAAAAGGAATATCGAATTTTGAGACATACGGCTCCAGAATATCGTAGTTGCTTACTACCGCCAATACATTGGCTTCCAGCTCGTTGAAATGGAATCTGGTAATCAAATCTGAGAGACAATGGTGCTCTTTGGTGCACAAAATCACCACGTCCTTCTTTTTCTTAGGGTTAGTCCTGAATTTGATTCTTTCATCAGGAACCCTTTCTCTTAAATCACTCAGAACTTTTGACAGGTTCAATTCGTTCTGACCTTCGAACTCAGTACGCATAAAGAACTGACCGCTTGGGCTCACATACTCATCTTGTCTGATAATGTTACACTCGTTTTTATAAAGCACTTTGGTAACATGAAAAATAAGGCCTTTGGCATCAGGGCCTTCCATCAGAAGAATATGTTTGGTCATGAGTTCTAAAATATTTCTGCGAATCAAATGGATACATGGCAAGATTAGCAAGCTAAATGCCGTTTATTTCGTAAAAACATCGTAAAACAGAGAGATTCCTGTGGATAAGTTCAGCTTTTAACGCATTGAAATCCAATAGATATTTCTCTACTTTTATCAAACCTTAGGCTGGAAAACCAGTAGATCTCTACTCTTTTCCCGAGATGAATCTAAATGGAAAGAAACTTTAATGAAGGCTATGATGATTTTGATGGCATTGCCTTGAAAGAATCTGCGAAGAAATTTGAAAACATGATTCAAAACAACGAATCTCACTATCTGGATGAGATCACGTTTGAGTCCCTTTCTAATTTTTATATAGACACCAATCGCTGGGACTTAGCTGAGAAAGCTTGTGAGCTTGGCCTTCAGCAATACCCCTATTCTCTGGAGTTGCTTCTGAATCAATCCCAATTGTATGTCAATATTTTGGCCTATGATAAGGCTCTAGAGTTGATTGAGAAGGCAGAGACTTTTTACCCTTCAGATCAGGAAGTCAACTATATGAAAGGTGTGGTTCTTAATCTAAGTGGCAATTTCGATGAAGCCATTGAAGCCCTTCAAAGAGCCCTTTCATTGTCAGACAATAAAGATGAAGTTTATTTTCAGCTGGCACAGACTTATCAAAATAAGAACGAGTTTAAGAAGGCGGCTAACTACTATAAAGAGGCTATTGCCAATGGTTATGGTAGCGAACTCATCTATTACGAATTAGTCTTCTGTTACGATTTTCAGGATAAGCTCGAGGAGATCGTCCCGTACCTGAGAAAACTTACAGATGCCAACCCATATTCTTATCTGGCTTGGTTTGGCCTTGGAATAGCCTGTGGCAGACTGAAAAAGCTGGATGAAGCCATCAGAGCTTTTGATTACTCGGTAATCATCAAAGATGACTTTGCCAGTGGTTGGTTTAATCTTGGGCATTCTAAAATGAATGCAGATGACCATGAAGGTGCTAAAGAGGCTTACCTCAGAACACTGGACCTAGAAAAAAGCTCTGCTGAAGTATTAACATACCTTGCGGCTTCATGTGAGAAACTTGGTGAACACGACGAGGCTCTGAAATACTATAAGAGTGCCACAGAAGACGAGCCTACTTGGGAAGAAGCCTGGTACGGTATGGCCTCCGTTCTATTTGAAAAACAAAAGTATTTAGAGGCTTCTCATTTTGCCAAAAAAGCCACGAGCCTTAATAACGTCAATAGCGATTATTGGCTACTTCAGGCAGATATAGAATCAAGGTTAGGGAATATGCTTTCGGCTATCGAAGCCTATAATGAAGCCGCTAACCTAGACCCGGAGAATATTGATATCTGGTTAAACTGGTCTTTGCTCTATTTTGAGCATGAAGACTACCATAAGGCCTTTGAAATTATTTATGATGCCATAGAGGTAAACCCTGATCAGGCCGATTTACATTACAGGGCTACGGTTTACTTGATTTTTGATGGTAGTTATTCTGAAGCCTATAAATACTTACAGAATGGGTTAAGCATAAACTTTGACGCTCATGAGCAAGTTTATGGATTCTTCCCTAGTTTGAATACCCAGAAAGCCCTGAATAGAATTATAGAACAGTATCGTTAGAATTCTACTCCGTTTCTGGTAAGGATATCTACAGCTTCTGATTTGCCTTTCTTAGCCGCTTTTTGGTACCACGGAATAGCTCTATCTACCATATTTCTATTGGCGTAATTAATACCAATATTGTATTCATAGTCTCCACTGGCGTCTAGTTCAGCGGCCTTTTCCCAAAACGAGATGGTTTCGTCATGTCTACCTAGCTCAGACAAACTCACACCGATATTCTGATAGGCAGGAAGGTAATCAGGGTGATCATTGATAATTCCTTTCAAAAGCTCTATTTCAAGTTCTATGTCGCCTTCTTTTTTATAAGAATAAGCGGCATTTAATCGGTATGCCGGCGACTCTCCAGATTCTACTTTTAACTGATCATATAGCTGGCGAGATTGTTCGCCCATTCCCAGATTGGCCATCACTGAGGCATAGGTATCTGTATATTCCGCATTATCAGGTTCACTATTATGAGCTTTTTCAGCAAAGGGAAGAGCCTCTTCATATCTACTTTGTTTTGACAAAGCCATAGCCATTAACCAATCTGTTCTAGGTTTAACGGGCATGTATTGATACGCCCTATTCAGATATGGAATTGCTTTATCGTACTCACCTTCATCTATGTACATTGAGGCCAGTGTACGGCACACATCTGCATTCTTGAAGCCATTATTATCGGCTTGAGTTAAGTATTGCTTTGCCATGGCAAAATCCTTTTCACCTAAATGGTACCAGCCAATATTACTAAGCACCATGGCGTCTTGCGGGTAAACCTCCTCCGCAGGAGAAAACAAGGTATATCCATTTTTCCAATGTTTCACCTGAGCAAAGGTCAATGCTCCGCAAATCAAGACAAGACCAAAACCCAAATACTGTATCCCTTTGTACCTTTTTGTTAAATGTACAATGAGTAAACTAAGTAAAAACAATGGCCCTATGGAAGACAAATAATAATAGCGATCTGCTACGATAGCACTACCAACAGGTAAAATCTGCAAAACGGTAGACACAGCAATCGTAAAAAAGGAGACTCCCCACCAAACTTTTTTGTTCTTTCTTCCGAGGATAAAAACAATAATGGTCGCCACGATCAGGCCGACCAAGGCCAGATTATAAATTCCTGGTATATCTCCATCCACTCTTCCCGGATAAGGATAGAACGGTAAAAGGTCAATAGGGGCTAAAGTTTTGACCCAATAAAACCAGAATGAATAAGCTACAATTCTCACTCGCTCAAAACCTGTGTAGGCAGAACCTATCACCTCTGAAGCATCAGCCCCAGCGTCCTTTTGAGCCGTAGTGGCGATGTAAGCAAAAAATAACGTAATAGCGAAATAAGGCAGTTTATTCAACCATACATTCTTTGAAAAGGCTTTCTCTTCTTTAGCTAAAAACCACCAATCAGTTATGATCAATAATGCTGGCAAAACCACGGCCATACCTTTTGACAAACAAGAAAGGACAAACATCAACAAGGAGATGATATAATACTTTTTGATATCCGTATCCTTGAATTTGATGTAGAAAATAAATGATAGCAGCAAGAACAGGGTATAAAGAACATCTTTACGTTCAGCTGCCCATGCCACAGACTCCACATGTAAAGGGTGAAGGGCAAAAAAAGCTGCAGTAAAAAGTGCCACCCAAGTGGAAACCGAAATTTTACGTAAAAGCAGATATACCAAGGTACTATTCAAAGCATGTAGCCAGAGGTTATTAAAATGATATATCCAAGGTGATTCTCCAGCTATGAGATATTCTATACCCAATGAGAGCATGGTTAATGGGTGATAATTACCTACATGAAACCCTGATAGAAGTTCAGTGAGATTAAATTCCTGTACGGCATCATTCAAAATGATATAAGGGTCATCATCCCATACAAGTCCATTTTGCCATATTAAGGCATATGCCAGGTAGACAGCCACCAGCATTCCCACCCCCACATACCAGAGCTTTGGTTCAAATTCATTAGTCTCAGCAATCTCAAGAGGACTTTCCACTGCCTTTGCCGCATGAGCAACCTTTTGTTTTTTAACCTTCTTTTTAGCCATGTAATGTCTACTATCAGTTATTGTTCCAAAATAAAGTAATTTCAATCAAAAATGTTGTTTTGGCGATCTCTAACAAATTAGGGACATTTGCATACTGTTTTTGGAGTCCGAAGAGTTAGTGAAATGATGGTGCTTCAAAATCTTTTAAAATCAGTCAATTGATGCTTTACAGGCTTCTTCTTTTCTTACTTTGTTCGGTCACTTTGGCTCAGGCTCAAGACAAACAATCAGCTATTGATAAAAGGCTGGCTGGCGAAGGCGTATTTCTGAACGGAATGAAAGAATTCATGGCAGAGAATTATGCCCAGGCATCTAATCATTTTGAGAAAGTTGTGAAAGACTATGATCCCACCGCAGGTGCTTACCACATGCTGTCTAAATCATATCTGGAACAAAAAGAATACAGTAAAGCTGAAATAGCTGCCCGTGAGTCATTAAAACTCGACAAAAACAATACGTTTTATCAAGAGTATCTGGCAAAAATTGAAGTCTCTCTACAAAATCATGATGTTGCTATAGACAGCTACAAAAAGCTGATAAAGGAAAACCCGCTTCGTGTACAAAACTATCTGGAGTTAGCAGACATTTACGTCTCTTTGGGTGAGTTTAAAGATGCTATCAAAATCTACGATGAGGTAGAAAAGAATCTGGGTATAGATGAGGAGATTTCACACCGTAAACAGATGCTTTATTTACGACAAGACAATGTAGAAGAAGCCATCAAGGAAGGTGATAAACTGATAGAATCGCAGCCCCTGGAATCGGAGTATGTGCTCAAGCAAGCACAAATCATGATTGGCAATAAGAAGTATGCAGATGCCGAAAAGCTGTTGAAAAACCATCTTGAGAAAAGTGGAGACTTAGGTGAAGCTCATGTGATGCTGGCCGAAGTATATAGAGCTACCGGTGATATTGAGGCATGTAATCAGGAACTCACAAAGGCATTTGAAAATCCGCTTCTGGATGCAGAAGTGAAATTGGAAATACTAGGTACATTCGTCAGTTTGGTCAATGAAAATCCCGTAACCTCTCAGATAGATCAGGCCATTCAGTTGACAGAAACTATCCTGGATCAGAATCCGGAAAAGTCTGCTGGCTATATTTATCTGGCCGATCTTCAGATGAAAAAGGGGAACCTGGAAAGTGCAAGGTCCAACTACCTGAAATCTACCCGATTTGATAAATCGCATTATGAGGTCTGGATGGCTATTGTGGAAATAGACACGCAACTGGGTGACATACCTTCTTTGATAAAACACGCTCAGGAAGCCGCAGATTATTTCCCAAATCAGGCCTTCTTCTGGTATCACTTGGGCTATGGTAATTTCTTAGCCCGTGATTTTAATGAAGCTATTTATGCTTTGGAAGAAGCACAGTTTCTTTCTTTCAATAACGAAACCCTATCAAAGCATATCCATACACTTATGGGTGATTCCTATGCTCAGATGAAAGAATATGCGGATGCTGAGAGAGCTTATAACTCTGCCTTAGAAATTGACCCGAACTATATTCCGGCACTGAATAATGCCAGCTATTATCTCGCGATTCAAGGCAAAAACCTGGAAAAGGCAGAGCAAATGGCGAAAAAGCTAATTGAGCTGGAACCCAAAAACCTTGAATTTAACGATACATATGCCTGGGTGCTTTTCAAAAAGGGGAATTATCAAGGGGCCGAAGCTCATTTAAGACCTTTTGTAATCTCCGGAAATGTTAAAAACGGTACAGCCCTGGAGCATTACGGCGATATTTTATCAAAACTTCAAAGACCAGATGAAGCTCTGCAATTTTGGAATCTGGCAAAAAACTCGAAACAACATTCTCCACTACTCGATAAGAAGATTGAACAGAAACTCTATTTGGTAGAATAAACCTCTAATGAACATAAATACTTTAGCCTGGCTATCTCTTTTCATACTCATCATATTCCAGGTGGGTTGTAAAAGAAACAAACTTCAGAAGTCTATTGCCGAGATTCCTAAAAATGACGTCGAACAGAACGACTCTTTGAAAATTGAGGAGGTAATAAATTTTGAAGTTGTGGAATCAGACTTCAACTATCTGAAACTTAAAAGTAAGGTTGATTTAGAATCTGATGCTATCAGCCAGTCTTTCCCTGCAAATGTTCATATTCAAAAAGATAGCATCATCTGGATTTCTGTATCCGTAGGTATAGAAGCCGCCAGATGTTTGATTACACAAGACAGCATAAAGTGCCTTGACAGAATCAATAGAACTTATTATTCTATCAGTATTGCTGAGCTGAGTAAACAATTCAACTTTAATTTCGACTTTAAACTTTTGCAATCTCTACTTATTGGAAATTTGCCATTAGAACGGACAGAACGCGATTTTATCGAACCGAACTCCTTATACTCGAGCCTGTTTCAAAGAGCAAATAATATCATCGTAGAAAATCAAATAGATAACGTTACGCACAAGCTGACCACCATTCTGGCTGAAGACAGCAAAGGGAAAAGTAAATTAGGAATATCATATGCCGATTTCATCACTTTACTTAACGGTCAACTTATTCCACATTCCATTTTCACAAAAATTGATGTGCTTAAGGGAGAAGAGATAAAAACCACTACGCTAGAATTCAAGCATACCAAATTCGAGTTTTTAGATCAAAGCCTTCGCTTTCCGTTTTCTATCCCTAAGAGTTATACAAAAGGCGAAATTGTCTTTTAACTTTACTATATGAAGCCTGCTAAGTTTCTAGCTTTCCTTGTATTCTCACTCCTGACGATTTCCTTAAATGTCTCAGGTCAGAAAACCCGTGAGCAGCTGGAAAGAGAGAAACAAGAAAATCAGGCGAGAATAGAACGTGCACAGCGTGTTCTGAACCAAACAAGCCGTAAAAAGTCTGCCTCCATCGGTAAGCTAAGAGCCTTAAATACGCAGATCAAAAACCAGTCGAAGCAAATTGACCTTATCACTGAAGATATTAACCTGATTCAAAAGGAAATTGCACAGCTGGAAGAAAACAAAAAGGTGCTGGAGCGTAAACTCGATGCCCTAAAAAAAGAGTATGCCGAGATGCTATTTATTGCTTCAAAATCGAGTGGTAAAATCAATAAACTTAGCTTCCTCTTTTCCGCCAGATCATTCAATGACCTGGTGATGAGGTATAAATATCTGGAACAATACACCGATAACAGAAAGAAACAAGTGGCTCAAATCAATGCTGTTGCCAAGTCTCTGGAAGAGCAACAGTTGGCACTGAATACCAAAATTGGGAATCAACAAAAGGTCATTGCCCAGAAACAAACCGAGACTAAAAAACTCACCTCACTTAAAAGCCAGCAATCAAGAACTGTTTCTTTATTGGCCTCAGAAGAGAAAAAGCTCCGTCGTGAGATTGCTGACTCCAAAAAAGCGATCAAGCGTTTGGATAATCTTATTAGTAGGATTGTAAGTAAATCTGTTAGTAAAAACAGATCTGCTGCACCTAATGAAGCAGTGGTAAACACTAAACTTTCTGCCTCTTTCCAAAACAACAAACGGAAATTACCGTGGCCAGTAAGGAATGGGTTTATCTCCGATCGTTTCGGCGTTAAGAACCATCCTGTTCTAAAGAATGTCAAAATCGATAATAACGGAGTAGACATTCAGACCTCACCAAACGCCCGTGTCAGCTCTGTTTTTGATGGTAAAGTACTTGACATCTCCCAAATACCTGGTCTAAATAATGTTGTAGCCATACAACATGGCGAGTATTTCACGGTCTATGCGAACCTGAAAAGCGTTAATGTTTCCATTAATCAAGATGTGATTGCCGGACAGCTAATTGGTATTGCAGGGCAAAAAGACGGAGAATACGAAATCAATTTCCAGGTTTGGCATCAGTTTACCAAACAAAACCCAGAGAGCTGGCTCGCTAGAAAGTAAGCCGTCATAATTCTTAGATTTGTAAAAAATAAATACGCATGTCTGTACATAACGAAGTCAAAAGAGTAACTACCAACGTACTGAGGTCTATGAAAAAGAAAGGCGAAAAAATTGCCTGTCTTACCGCGTACGATTTCTCCATGGCAAAACTGGTAGACGCTGCCGGTATAGAACTTATACTGGTGGGAGACTCAGCCTCTAACGTTATGGCAGGCCACGAAACCACTTTACCAATTACGTTGGACCAAATGATTTACCACGCTCAGTCTGTGGTAAGGGCAGTACAGAGGTCATTGGTAGTAGTCGACTTACCATTCGGTAGTTATCAAGGGAATTCTACTCAAGCTCTCAAATCAGCTATCAGAATCATGAAGGAGTCTGGTGCACATGCGGTAAAAATGGAAGGTGGAGAGGAAATTGAAGAATCAATTAGCCGAGTACTTAGTGCAGGAATTCCTGTTATGGGTCATTTAGGGCTTACACCACAGTCCATTTATAAGTTTGGGACATACACCGTAAGAGCCAAAGGGGACGAAGAAGCAGACTTGCTTCGCTCAAATGCCAAGCTTTTGGAAGAGCTTGGGTGTTTTGGAGTAGTATTAGAAAAAATACCACAAGAGCTAGCCACCGAGGTAACCCAAAGCATAAGTATCCCTACTGTAGGTATAGGTGCAGGAAATGGCTGTGATGGCCAGATCCTGGTAGTTCATGATATGCTGGGCATCAATAAAGACTTTAGCCCAAGATTTTTGAGAAGATACGCCGACCTCCACTCAGAAATGACAAATGCCTTCACTGGCTATATCAATGACGTGAAGTCAGGCGACTTCCCGAATGAGAAGGAAAGCTACTAATTGACTTGTATATAGACTTTTAGTTACATTTAGCATAATACCATGCTAAATCCATGACTTTAAGTTCCTATCCGGTTTTCCGGCCACTTCTCTTTTTTATCTGTGGTATCCTTGTATCAGAACTATCTGAAATTAAGGAGGAGTTTTTCATCATTGGTTTAATACTAACCCTTGTTGGGATAGCCTTCAGTTTTTATAGAAAAGCAAAAGGTTTCTTAAGTCTTAGTATCTATTCATTAACCTGCTGTCTAGGGTTTCTCATTCACCATTACCAAACTCCAGAACCATCATTTGAAGCTAAAAACCTTCAGGCCTATCTCGCCAGAGCAGTTGGAAATGCCGAGGCAAAACCCAAATCATGGAAAATTCAGGCCGAAATTGAAAAAGTAAAAATCAATGGAAGTTGGATTAAGCACCATGAAAATATCCTTCTATACGTCAATAATCAGGATTCTGTAAAACCAAACTACGGTGATATTTTTCTGGTCAATGAAGCCCCTAGGGAGATTGAACCCGTCAAAAACCCCTTTGAATTTGACTACAAAAACTTCTTGAAAAGGAAACAGGTTCGATTACACCACTTTCTTCAAGATGAAGACTACACAATAGCTGGAAATGCTCCCAAATCTAAACTTTCACTGTTTGCCTATGGTCTCAATTCCAAAGCAAGATCAGCACTAAAAAATGCCATTTCAGACCAGAAAGCATTAGCTGTTGCTGAAGCAATGCTCACAGGCATCAAAGAGGATTTGGATCACGAAACCAGAGAAGCCTACGCCACAGCCGGTGCTGTTCATATATTGGCCGTTTCTGGTTTACATGTTGGTATTTTAATGCTGCTTATTAATTATAGCCTGAGCTTTTTGAAGTTCCTGAATAGAGGAGAGCTTATTATTGGGTTGGTAACTGTCCTTCTCTTGTGGATCTATGCTCTTTTTACAGGTTTATCTCCAAGTGTAGTTAGAGCCACCTTGATGTTTACCCTATTACAGTTGGGCAATTTTATGCATCGAGATAAGAACAGCATCAATGTTTTATTCACCTCCGCATTGATACTTCTCATGATTAAACCCAATTGGCTGTTCGAGGTAGGTTTCCAATTATCTTACCTTGCTATGTTTGGTATTCTTTTTCTTTACCCTTACTTCAATAGACTTTGGGAACCAAAAAACCGATTAATTGCGAGTCTGTGGCAAATTAGCATCGTTTCTTTTTCTGCTCAACTATTTACTGCTCCCTTGAGCATATACTATTTTCATCAATTCCCTAGCTACTTCCTCTTCACAAATCCGGTGGTTACGCTAGCTAGCTCGGCAATACTTTTTACTGGAATCCCTTACCTCATATTATCTGGAGTACCTTATGTCTCAGATTTTCTTGGGAAGCTTCTTTCATGGACCATTGAAGTGCTCAATTGGTTTATTAAAGGTGTAAGTAACCTTCCATTCTCAAAAACATCAGGGTACCATCTTGAAGGCATAGAGGTACTACTTCTCTACTCTATCCTTCTTTTAATCCTGTTTTTCTTTATCCAGAAAAGGCCAAATCTTTTATTCATGAGTCTATTTCTGGTGATTGGCCTAACTGTCTTCTCTGTTTCTTCTGATATAGATCAAATGAGTCAAAAGGAACTGACGTTTCATTTCATTCCGAGAGGTAGCGGCATCAGTATGATTAATTCCAAAAGTGCTGTCTTCATTGCAGATTCTTCAACCGTGGCTAATCCAAGAGCTTATGACTTTCACCTAAAGAATTACTACGACGCCAAAGGCGTAAAACGGTACGAGATTATTGGCCGAGATAAGAACCAGAAAATGATCGAATTCAGCTTTGCTGAGAAAAGAAACTTATGGATTAGAGAATTCTTTTATGATCCTATTGAGGACTCTTTCGATAAAATCATGGTCTCCAATAATGCGATATATAATATTTCAAAACAATTACCCAATCCACCAGAACTTCTTATTCTTGACGATACAAATAGTCGGTATAGAATAGAAAAGCTGAAGTCTCAAGCAGATAGTTTAAACATCAAATTACTGTCTCTTTATGATACCGGAGGAATAAGCTTTTAACCCTTCCACTTTACCTCTTCCACGCCTTGCTCGGCAGCAATTTGCCTGCTTAACACAAAAAGAAAATCAGAAAGTCGATTGAGGTATTTGATGATCATAAAATTGATTCCCGCTTCATCATGCAGTCTGATGGCACAGCGTTCTGCTCTGCGGCAAACTGTTCTGGCCAGATGAGCGTATGAAACATGAACATGTCCACCTGGCAATACAAAATGTCTTAAGTCTTTGAGATGAAGATTCATTTGATCCATCAAATTCTCCAATACATCAATATCAGATTCCTCTAAATCTTGAATTGGTTGATCTGCCAGTGCTGTCTCATTAGCCAGCTCAGCTCCCAGGGTAAATAGTTTGTCTTGAATACTCTTCAGAACGGCTCTTCGGTTTTCTTGTTCAGAAACATCTCTAAGTAAGCCAATCCAAGAGTTGAGCTCATCCACGGTTCCATAAGCCTCTATTCTCAATTCTCCTTTACTTACCCTTGAGCCTCCGATCAAGCCTGTTTTTCCTTGGTCTCCTGTTTTGGTATAGATTTTAGCCATGTTTTGTTATCTTTTTATGATGAACACCTGATCAGAATCATTAGTGCGTCCTTCCTTAGATGATACACAAATGTTAGGTTTAAGATTCTTTGAGTCGTAAATTTGCAGCATAAAATCGCCTGATACAAAAGGCCTTTACTTCGATGACAGACGTTATTACCAGAATTCTCAAGTTTTCTTCATTAGCCATTGTATTAATCATGCTCATGCTGTGTTATATACAGCTTCCTGATTCTATCGCCATCACGCATAATGAAATAGGAAGACCTACAGCATTCATTGACAAGCAAAACTTCTTTTACGTCGGTGTAGCAGTCATTGTAGGGTTATATCTGCTCTTTGGCTTGCTTAAGAATTCATTGGTTAAAGCCGATTTTTCTAAGCTCAACCCACAAAGCACCTGGGCAAAGGCTCCTGAAAAATTAAAGAACCTCCTGGGCGGTTGGTCAGATGTATTTCTGGCAGTCATCAATGTCTATCTACTATTTACACTCCTAGCCATAAAGGAGACCAACAGTGAAGCCAGTCAAAACCTTTTCAGAAATTATGATTGGTTTTTGATTGCCGGTGCCGTAGCCTTAATCATCATGATTTTCTACGTGCCGCTTAAACTGTTATTCACAGATCCGAAGTAATAGAATGCTTTCTCCCATTCACATTGAGGATTATTCGTATGATTTACCCGAAGAAAGGATAGCCAAATATCCTGTAGATCCTCGTGACTCTTCTAAGCTTTTGCTGTTCAAAGACAATGAAATCAGCAAGAGTAAATTCAAGACTATAGGAGACCATCTTCCTGAATCAGCTCATTTGGTGTTTAATAATACGAAAGTTATACCTGCAAGACTATTCTTTCAGAAAGAAACCGGAGCCGTTATTGAGATCTTTTTATTAAACCCAGTTTCGTATGGAGGAGAGATCACACGGAATATGGAAGCTTCAGACTCCACGGTCTGGCATTGCATGATTGGCAATAAAAAAAGATGGAAGGATCATTCTTTAAACTATCAATTACAGATTGATGATCAACTAATCCACGTTACCGCAGAACTGATTGATAGAGAACAGAACCATGTTAGATTAAGCTGGAACGGTAATCTTACTTTCGCCAAAGTGGTAACCGCTTTTGGCAAAATTCCTTTGCCACCTTACCTGAATAGAGATACAGAAGAACGAGACCTGCAGGATTATCAAACAGTCTATTCGGAAAAAGAAGGTGCAGTGGCTGCTCCTACTGCAGGCCTGCATTTCACAGACTCTGTTTTCAATGATCTTCGTAAGAAACATATTGATTTATCTTATATCACACTTCATGTAGGAGCCGGAACTTTCCAACCAGTCAAAGCCGAGAATGCATTGGATCACGACATGCACTCAGAACAGGTGGTTTTCCAAAAGAGCTTTATTGATCATTTGATTACGAACCACGAAACGGTGATTCCAGTAGGCACCACCTCTATGCGTTCTTTAGAGAGCCTGTATTGGTTTGGAGTCAAATTAATAAAAGAAGAAAATCAGGTTTTTCAGATTCCAAAACTTTATCCCTATCAATGGGAAAATGAAAAACTACCTGATCTCACAGAAAGCTTTATGGCTATTGCAAAATATATGGAGGCCTCCAGTTTAGATTTTCTTACTGGTGCTACAGAAATCTTCATTTTCCCAGGATATACCTTCCGTGTTTGTAAGGGAATTATCACAAATTTTCATCAGCCAAAGTCAACCTTATTGATGCTCATTTCAGCACTTATAGGAGACAAATGGAAAGATGTATATGCTTTTGCTATGCAAAATGACTTTAGGTTTTTAAGCTATGGAGATTCCTCACTCCTGCTCCCCTAGCCTATTTGAAGAGCCTCTTACAATCAGCTTATGAGATAAAATAAGCGTATCCTGCATATTCATATTGATCTCACCTTTGATATGATCAATCAAGGTTTTGGCAGCCAACTCACCCATTTCGTATGCTGGGTAATGCACCGTTGTAAGCTTGGGTTCTATAATTCTACTGATAGGATCATTATTAAATCCAACGATAGCAATATCCTCGGGTATTTTGAAACCAGAATGTTTCAAAGCAATCAACAGACTACTTGCATATAAATCGTTACTTACGAAAATCCCATCTGGTTTCTCTTTGGCATTTTTGACCTGTTCTACTATTTCCTCTACATCATCAGGAATAAGCTTCGACTCAAACATCATGTCGTCGTTATAAGATAAACCGGCCTGATTAAGAGCTTTTCTGTAACCGGCAAACCTGTCTTTATAGACATTCCTTTTCATATCTCCGGTTATGTGCCAAATTCTTTTACACCCTTGTTCTATCAAATGGTTGGTAGCTTGTTTTCCTGCCTTTTTATTATCAATAACCACCTTCACTGTTTTAGAATCATCCAGAATTCTATCAAAAAAAAGTACGGGTACGCCTTTGTTGATCAATTGATCAAAATGATCGAGACTTCCGGTTTCTGTGGAGGCTGAAACCATTAATCCATCTACCCGAGAATCAAACATAGTTTTGGCATTTGCCACCTCTTTCTCGTGAGATTCAAGAGATTGTGTAATCAGAAGGTTATAGCCTGCTTGATTTGCTACTTTTTCCATCCCTGACAAAACAGCCGCCATAAATGTAGAGTCTAGTTTCGGAGTAATAACTCCCAGAGTATCAGTAGATTTTTTCCTGAGGTTTTTAGCAAACGTATTTAACTGATAATCAAAAAGCACTGCTGCTTTATGGACCCTTTCTTTTGTTTTCTGATTGATAGCCGGATGATCATTCAATGCCCTACTAACAGTAGAAGGAGACAAGCTCAGGTGCTCTGCCAGGTCATAAATAGTGGTTTCTTTTTTCATCAGGATTTTACAGGTCAAACATTCTCGAATCCAAAATAGCGAAAAAAAATAGCCCTAAACCAATTGCAATCGGTTGAAATAGATAAATATTATTAACTTGCAATCAAGTCTTTTCTTCATCATTAGGTTAGAAAGGCTTTCATAGGTTAGTAATTATTTGAATGATTGGTGGTAATTACCACTGATCATTTTTATTTAACCTAATGAGTAAAACTCTAAACCATAAGTCGTTGATTTTAAAACATATTCCAGTTGACTCTAAACAAGAGACCAAAAAGAGCTTCTCATAAGGTCAAAAAAATACCACAACTAGTGTTTTAAGTCAAAAAATACATAGTTGTAAAACTGTAATATTGTATTTCAATCAACTCTTAAGAAATAACATGAAACATACCATGAGATGGTACGGCCCTAAAGATGGGGTCACTTTGATGGACATTAGACAAGCGGGGTGCTCTGGTGTGGTAACATCCTTACATCAAATCCCTGTAGGTGACATCTGGAAAGTTGAAGATATCAAAGAACGAATCTCTATAGTTGAGAAAGACAATGATAAATTCAGTCCTCTCACATGGGATGTGGTAGAGAGTCTTCCTGTTCATGAAGACATTAAAAAAGGCATACCTTCCCGAGAGCAATACATTGAAAATTATAAGCAGTCATTAAGAAACCTGGCGGAATGTGGAGTAACTACGGTATGTTACAATTTCATGCCCGTACTTGACTGGAGTAGAACCCAGTTAGCACATCAAATGTCAGACGGTTCTTACGCCCTTCGTTTTGTCTATGTTGACTTCATAGCTTTCGATCTTTTTATTCTTAAAAGACCTGGAGCAGAGAAAGACTATGATGCAGACTTAATAGCTCAGGCAGAAGAGCATTTTAAGCAAATGACTGAAGAAGATAAATTAAAGCTCAAAGGTGCGATGCTTCAGGGGCTTCCTGGATCAGATGATGCTTTCGAACTTTCTGCTTTTCAGAAGTTGCTTGATTCCTATAATAACATAGGTGATAAAGAGCTACGCGACAACCTCTATTACTTCATCCAACAGGTAGGGCCAGTGGCCAAAGAAGTGGGTGTTAATATGTGCATTCACCCCGATGATCCTCCAAGACCTTTGATCGGGCTCCCTCGTGTATTTTCTACAGAAAGTGATGTAGAACAGCTGATGGCAGCTTATGACGACCCTGCAAATGGCGTAACATTCTGTACAGGTTCTTTTGGTGTACGAGCAGACAACGACCTCGTAAGCATAATCAAGAGGTTTGGTAACAGAATCCACTTTATTCACTTAAGAACTACCCTTCGTGAAGGTGCACCTTGGGTATTTCATGAGGCCCCGCACATGGCTGGTGATGTTGACTTCTATGATGTCATCAAAGCTCTTTTAGAGGAGGAGAAAGACAGAGAAAAGACTGGCAATAAGGTGAAAAGTATCCCGATGAGGCCAGATCATGGTCATCATTTGTGGTGCGATATGCAAAATAAATATTATCCGGGCTACAGTTTCGTAGGTCGTCTAAAAGGTCTTGCAGAACTGCGAGGAATGGAGATTGCTATAAAGCGACAAATCAACTAAATAAGTATGGTAAGAAAAACTTTAGGATTATTGACGGTGCTGATTCTATGGTCATTTGCTTTAAAAGCAGATGACGGATCTAGGCTTTGGCTCAAATACGATCTACTTGAAAACCAAGCCTACAGAAAGTCAGTGTCAAAAGCTTTCAAAAAGGTAATTCTTACCGACAACTCTGAAACCTCAAAAGTAGCCGCCAATGAGCTGGCATTTGCCCTAAAAGGGTTAACTGGTAAATCTCCGTTAGTCGTTACTGCTTTGCAAAGTGACCTTAGCACCAGCAAAGCTATTGTCCTGAGAATTGGTAGGCCCGATGGAGTAGAAAATGAGGAAGGATTTGAAATCATCTCCAGCAAAAAAGGCACAACCATAACCGCTCCTTCTTCCAAAGGGCTTCTTTACGGTGCATTTGCTTTTATTAGAAAGTTACAAACTCAAAATCCTCTTGAATTCACTTTTACGGATAGCCCAAAGGTCCAAATCAGAATGTTGAATCATTGGGATAATGCGAATGGTACTGTAGAGCGTGGGTATGCCGGTTCTTCGATCTGGAAATGGTTTGAGCTTCCTTATCGCATTGACCCAAGATATATTCAATATGCCAGAGCCAATGCCTCTGTAGGTATTAACGGAGCTAGCATTAATAATGTAAATGCCAGCTCCCGATTCCTGACCACCGAATACCTGGAAAAAATTAAAGCGGTAGCAGATGTAATGAGACCATATGGTATTAAAGTTTACATATCAGTTAACTTCAGGTCTCCCAGAACGCTGGGAGGCCTCGACACATCCGACCCTTTAGATCCGGAAGTACGAGCATGGTGGAAAGCTAAAACAGAAGAAATTCATCGCTTTATCCCGGATTTCGGGGGCTATCTGGTAAAGGCAAATTCTGAAGGAGAGCCTGGCCCACAAGACTACGGACGAACCCATGCCGATGGAGCCAATATGCTTGCAGATGCTCTTAAAGGTTATGAAGGTGTGGTTATCTGGAGAGCCTTTGTTTACAAGGCCGACCCCAATGGCGATCGTTTCAAAGAAGCATACAATCAATTCAAACCCCTGGACGGCACTTTTGACAAAAAGGTTATAGTTCAGGTAAAAAATGGCCCGATTGATTTCATGCCTCGTGAACCGTTTCATCCGATGTTCGGTGCTTTCCCAAAAACACCATTGGCCATGGAGTTTCAGATTACTCAGGAGTATCTGGGGCATTCTACCCATTTTACTTATTTGGGCCCCATGTACGAGGAAACACTTGATACCGATACTTATGCAAACGGACCAGGCAGCACAGTCGGGGAAGTGGTAGATGGATCACTACATAACTACCCTGTTACAGTAATGGCTGGTGTAGCGAACACAGGCTCTGATGCCAATTGGACAGGCCACCCATTTGGTCAGTCTAACTGGTATGCTTTTGGAAGATTGGCTTGGGATCACACTTTAACCGCAGAAGAAATAGCCACAGAATGGACAAAAATGACCCTCTCTCAAGATGACGAGGTGGTCAATAAGGTTTCTGACCTCATGATGAGGTCTCTCCCAACATATGTCAAATATACATACCCGCTAGGTCTTCATCATATGATGGGCGAAGGTCACCATTACGGTCCCCAGCCCTGGCTTGCCAAAAGTGGAAGGCCAGACTGGACTTCTGTTTACTATCATCGAGCGGCTGAAGACGGAATAGGTTTTGACCGAACAGGTAAGATGAGTGATGCACTTGAACTTTACGCCCCGGAGGTTCAGAAAAAATGGAATGACCCGCAAAAGATGGATTTAAACTATTTGATGTGGTTTCATCATTTACCTTGGGATTATAAACTCCCATCGGGCCAAACTGTCTGGAATGAACTTATGACCAGATATTATGAAGGAGTAAAAGAAGTAGAAGAGTTACAGAAAGAGTGGAATTCGCTTGGAGGAAAGATAGACAGAGAGACTTTCGAAAATGTTAAAGGGAGATTAGCCATACAGCAAAAAGAAGCTTTATGGTGGCGTGATGCTTGTTATCTCTATTTCAAAGAGTTTTCTAAACTGCCACTTCCTTCCGGTTTGCAAGAGCCGAACAGAACTCTTGAAGATGTTAAAGATTTAGAAAAAATATATCACTTACGTTAATATCTGGTCATGGGAAATCATGACCAATAATACTCAGAACCTATTACAATGAAAAAATTCTCTTTAGACGGCAAAATCGCATTAGTCACCGGTGGTGGAGCAGGAATAGGCTTAGCTATTACTGAATGTTTTATAGAGGCCGGAGCTGAAGTAATCATAACGGGAAGGCGTCAGGAGGTTCTGGAAGATACAGCCGCCAAACTAGGCTCTAAAGTCCATGTTCGTGTGAATGACATTACTGATCTGGAGAGTCTGCCGAACTTGGTCAAAGACATCGAAGAGAATATTGGTGCTATTGATATTTTAGTAAATAATGCCGGTGTAAACCAGAAAAAGCCTGCACTTGAAACCACAAATGAAGAGTTTGACCGTATCATTCAAACAAACCTTTATGGGGTTTTTGCCCTTACCCGTGAAGTCGGGAAATACATGACCGAGCGTAAACGTGGCTCCATCATTATGATTTCTAGTATGGCGGCCTATTACGGTATTGATCGTGTAGTTTCATATACAGCAGCCAAAAATGGAGTTGAAGGTTTGGTGATGGCGTTCTCCTCAGAGTTTGGAGCTTTTGGAGTCCGAGTCAATGCCATTGCACCAGGTTTTATTGAAACCAATATGATGCTCACCGCAATGAACTCTGACCCTTCACGTAAAATGAAGGCCTATGATAAGATTCATTTGCAACGTTGGGGTCAAATCAAAGACGTCGGCTACGCTGCCGTTTTCCTCGGTTCTGATGCTTCAGAGTATATTACCTCTGTTTCTTTGCCTGTGGATGGGGGGAATAGTAAGGGGTTTTAGAACTCGTTTGAGTAATTATTTCAATACCACCTTTAGTGATAATCTTTAAGAAAATATGGTTTAAAGTATAGCTTGAGGAAGGACTGTTAGGCTTATCTCTATACTCTACAGGTCTCAATTCTTCATAAATATCATTAGTGTGACTTTGTAACTGCCGATTAATGCCGGCATGCTCCCGTGAAAATCGGCCACTCACTTTTAATATTTGGACATCTTCAATAATCGTGTCATTAGAGAAAAAGCGATCTCCAAAACGACCATACATAGGCAGAAAAGCAGAAGCTTTGACCGCATCTGTCAAAAATTTTCTTCTCGAATTCATTTCTTTTCAATAAGGTAGATTTAAAGCTAAGTAATTGATGCTGAATTCATAAAGTCGACTCGACTAAAAAGACGAATTTGGAGTCGTCCTTTAAATTGAATTTTAATAGACCCCAACATTGACTAGGCATTCTATTTGCTCAATGATCCGAAACAACTTATTTACTAATGAAACATCTCTTTCTATCCCTTATCATTCTTATTCCAGTCTTAAGCTTTGGGAATAATCCTTTAGAACTCGATGAATCCGAAATTGATTTATCAAAAGCTGAAAAATTGGAATCCTTGATTCTAAATGAACCTAATTTAGACTATCAGACACTCAAAGAAAGTGCCCCTGAGTTAATGGATAATTTTGTAGATCATACAGAGGATAATTCTGCAGCTTTCTTGGATTCCAGTGACACAATTATCCCTCCTTTCTGGTGGGGATTCTGTCTAGGTATCTGGGGAATTCTCATTGTGCTAATTCTAACAGATAAAAATAAAGTTGCTGTGAAAAAAGCATTTGTTGGCTGCCTTGTAATGGGTATCTCTGTCTTGGCCGTTTATGGCATCATAATACTAATCGGGCTGGCATCTGTTAGCTACTAAACGAAAAGGAGCAGCTTCTCTTTGAAACTGCTCCTTTCTTATTTTTCTGATTTAGGCTTGCCGGAGTTTCCATTTTTTCTGTGCTGTCCTCCACCTGGCCCACGCCTCTTATTACCTTTAAAATTCTTCCGATTATTTCTTCTCTTTTGGCCATTTTTTGGCTTAGAGCCTCCTTTTTTATTAGGCGTATATTCCGGTCCTTTACCTAGTTCCTCCGGAATATCTTTCTTCGGAATATCCTCTCCTATCAAGCTTTCGATTCTGAAAAACTTCCTTTGATCTTTCTGATTGATCAAGGTAATAGCTGTACCCGCTGTGCCAGCTCTGGCTGTTCTTCCTATTCGGTGTATATAATCTTCCGGATCTGGCGGACAATCAAAATTGACAACCAAATCAATGCCTGTTACATCTATACCTCTGGAGATCACGTCTGTACCTACCAAAACACGGACTTTACCAGCTTTAAATTGATTCATTAAAGCTTCACGTGCCGTCTGATCCAGATCTGAACTAAAACCTTTGGCTCCGCACTTATTCTTATTGAGCTCCCGCTCAATATTCTTTACATTCTCTTTTGAAGAAGAAAAAACAATGATGCTCTTAAAATCCTGGTTTGCAACCAAGGAAACCAAAAGAGGCAATTTTTGAGTATCATAAACAACGTATGCTTGCTGATCTATTCCTTTTGCAGGTTTCGAAATCGCAATATTGATTTGATCTGGTTCCTTCAATATTTTCTGAGCCAACTTTCTGATCTCCGGGGCCATGGTAGCCGAGAAAAGTAAGGTTTGCCTCTCAGTAGGCAGCTGAGATGTAATACGAAGTATATCACTCAAAAAGCCCATATCTAGCATTCGGTCCGCCTCGTCTAAAATAAGATGTTGCAGCTTGCTGAAGTCTACCGTTTTTGAGTTCATCAAAGCTATCAAACGACCCGGAGTAGCGATCACAATGTCTGCCCCGGCCTCTAAAGCACGCTTTTGAGTAATGAATGCATCGCCATCACCACCTCCATACACAGGGATAGAACTAACACCAGTAAAGTAAGACAATCCTTCTACCTGCTGGTCTATTTGAATTGCCAGCTCCCTGGTAGGAGCAATAACCAGGGTATTTAGGTGTCTGTCCTTTTCGTCCATGTTGACAATCTTATGCAAAACAGGAAGCAGAAAGGCAGCCGTTTTACCAGTACCGGTTTGAGCACAGGCAATCAGGTCTTTGTTTTCAAGAATTTTAGGCAAAGCCAACTCCTGAATAGGAGTGGCATTTTCAAAACCTATGGCATCCAGACCTTCAAGCAGTTTATCGTCAAGTTGTAATTCTTTGAATGTCAAATTGTTGGGTATTAAGGGGCTCTTAAAAATTCAAATATAAGAATAAAAGATCAGGCCTTTCTCGGTCTATGACTTTACCAAATAATCACTTTCATAAACATTGGTCTCTCCTCCTTGATTCAATGCATAATTAAAGCCTTTCAAAATGGCAAAAGCTCCATGATGACCTTCCTTATTAATAGCTAAAAAACCCACTTGAGACTCTTCAAAGTTTTTGACCTTTGCCGCAATTCTTTTTACGCCTTCCTCACAAGCCTCTTGTGGACTCAAGCCTTGACGCATCAATTCTACAATTAGGAATGAACCGCAGGTTTTGAGTACTAACTCACCTACGCCTGTGGCTACAGCACCTCCCACTTCATCGTCCACATACATTCCTGCTCCTATCACCGGAGAATCACCCACTCTACCGTGAAGCTTAAAGGCCATTCCGCTTGTAGTACATGCCCCAGCAATTTTCTTGTCTTTATCAATGGCCATGATTCCAATAGTGTCGTGCCTTTCAATATTGGCCTTTGGTTTATACTCAGCAGTTTTAAGCCACTCCTGATAAGCCTTATCCGCCTCTTCAGTTAAAAGGTTTTCAACCTCAAAACCCTGCTCTACGGCAAATTTCTTGGCTCCTTCTCCGGCTAACATCACATGAGGAGTTTCCTCCATTACTTTCCTTGCTACAGAAATCGGGTGTTTTATTCCCTGGACAAATGACACCGAACCCGCATTCAATTCCCAATCCATTATACAGGCATCTAAAGTAACCTTGCCATCTCTGTCTGGTCGTCCACCATATCCCACACTCATATCTTTCGGGTCTGCCTCAGGCACTTTGGCACCTGCCTCCACAGCATCTAAGGCTGTTTTCCCATTTTCTATTTCTTTCATAGCGGCGTCTACAGCTTCCTTATTTGGTCCCCAGGTAGCAATAGAGACGGGAAGAATCGGCTTCGACTGTGCATTTTGTACGTGTTTTTCTTCACAAGACAATAAACTCAAGGCCGCGAAGGCAGAACCTGCTTTAATAAACTCTCTTCTGTTTTTCATAGATTAGTTGATTTGACATCCCTGAAACGACATCGAAATCATGCCTTCCTGAGACTCATGTAAATAGACTTTTTCAGTTAATTTGTTTTCAATAATAGCATTTATCAGGCTCTCTTTAGAAAAGCCCTCAATTTTACGGATCAAATGATCCAAAATAAAATATTCTTTAGGGTCAAACACCGAGAAGTCGGACGTTTCACACTCCTTTTCATTTAATGGTAATTCTAATGCCGGCTGACTAACACAGCCTAAGTTTTCACAATTGGCATAGACTATATCTTCTTCTTTATAGATGAATCTCAATGAACTCTTAGCTGATAGCTGATTCAGAAGGTCATGATCAGCATACCAGGCAATTTGACCATTGCTGCAACTACCTGTTAATTCAACCACTTCTCCTTTCATATATGATTCAACTGGATGAATCAATTGAGGTTTACTCACCAATTGACCTAACTCAAATTCTAAAGTATCTCCAAATGGCAGAAAATCCTCATTCCCGTAATTAAATACAAGAAGTTCCAAATTCCCTGATATTCCGGTTAGCTGAATAGAATCACCTTTTATTTGAGCTAGTTCCGAAGTATTGACGGAAAAAAACACGGGTAAATCTTTAGCGATAACGGTTGGTAATGGGTGCCAATGACAATCAGAAGGTACTTCCCAATCCTCAAGAGTGACAAATTGTTCCGTTTGAGAATTCTGCGGACTGATAATATTAATTTGCCTACCTAAGTAAGGCTTAGATTGAGCAAAGTATTGATCACTCAATGATCGATTCCAGAAGATTCCAACAAAGACAAAGCCTTCAGAAGTAAAATGAGTACCATCAGATCTTAATGTTGAATTTGCATACCCTTCTAAAACATCTGTATCAGGCCCTTGATATATCTCTTGATCTTCATCGATGAGTAATTGCTGGCCATTACGTGTTTGCTCTCTTAAATAATCTGGATTCGGATCAAAACCGGTAAGCGTATCTGCTCCGGCTTTGTTCCAGGAAGTCAAAGAAACCACCCAATTGAACTCAGGAAAATGTAGGGTATCACGCATCTTATCTACCATAAACTGGATTTGAGTCTGATAGACCTCAGCCTCCGGGTGATAACTATCTACTCTGGAGTTAGACTCCCCTTGTAACCACAAAACCCCTCTCATTCCCAAATCAAATGTGAACTTATGGAGCAACAAATCGACATAGAAATAGGGAGGTTCATTATATATTGCCGACTGATACCAATCACCACTTGACGTACCACCAGCAGCAGCATTGAAGAATAAAACAGGCACACCCAATCGGTTTACAAGAGAGTCTCCAAGCACTCCTACAAATGAGGTACCGGGTGGACTTGGCCAAAGCCACTTCTTGTATTCTGTAGTATTGATTGAAAAGAAGTTTGGTCTCCCATTTCTCCCCCCATCAAATAAAGCCCCTACTACTCTTTCATCTTTTGGTGAAGGGCCTTCTCGCTGTGCATTGGATTGCCCGGCAACCAGAAACACCTCTCCTACTCCTACATGAGAGACTTCTTGTTTGTAAGCTTGGCCTCCTGAATAAAAAGTAAAACTAAACCTGTACCATCCGCCAGCGAGAGCTATTGAGGTAAAAACCTTTTGATTGGAAATACTGCTGGTCAAATCATATTCATGAGACCAGTCGCTTTGGCGATCAAAAACGGCTAAAGAAATGGAATCTACCTGTTGAAGGTTCTCAAGTTTGACCTTTACAAAACCGATGTTTTCATTATTTCTCTGATAAACAGATTTGTATTCGGGCAATGTTACACGAAAATCCTGAGCCTTCCCTGAGTTGATCAGCAAAGCTGTCAAGAGACATATGGTCAGAATTCTTAGCATCTGATAAAGATGCTTAAAAAACGAAAACCCAAAAAGCTAAATGATTGAAACTCACTAATTATTTAAACAAGACAAGCAGAAAGTCTTATTTTTGCGGCTTATTTTTAATAAGAATCTAAAACTACAATGGCAAAGAAAATTCAGTCGGCACTTATTTCTGTATTCTACAAAGATGGCTTAGATAAAATAGCTAAGCTTTTACATGAAAATGATGTGCAGATTTACTCAACAGGCGGTACCCAAAAGTTTATTGAAGATTTGGGGATACCGGTTACGGCCGTTGAAGACCTTACATCTTATCCTTCTATTTTTGGTGGAAGAGTTAAAACCTTGCACCCAAAAGTGTTTGGAGGCATTCTTCACAGAAGAGAAAATGACGACGATGTAAAAACTGCTGCGGAGTTTGAAATCCCAGCGATAGATCTGGTCATTGTAGACCTATATCCCTTTGAAGAAACCGTAGCTTCAGGAGCTTCTGAAGACGATATCATTGAAAAGATAGATATTGGTGGAATAGCACTCATCAGAGGTGCAGCTAAAAATTATCAGGATGTTTTGATAGTCTCTAACCGTAGCCAATACGATGAAGTGTACGATATCCTAAAGGAAAAAGGCTGTGGAACAGAACTGGAAGATCGTAAGAAGTTTGCAATGAAGGCTTTTGGAGTAAGTTCTCATTACGACTCCGCCATTCATGGATATTTCTCTGGTGCAGAAGATGCGGGTAACTTCAGAGCTGGCGAATCCAGAAGTTTAAGGTACGGCGAAAACCCTCACCAATCTGCCAAATTTTATGGAGATCTGGATGCCATGTTTGACCAGATTCATGGTAAAGAGCTTTCTTATAATAACCTGGTAGATACAGATGCGGCTGTTAGACTAATTGACGAATTTCAAGATCTCACTTTTGTGATCATGAAGCATAATAATGCATGTGGAGTGGCTTCTGCTGCTACAGCACATGAAGCCTACAAAAATGCCTTGGCTTGTGATCCTGTTTCTGCCTTTGGCGGTGTGATTATCACCAATACCACTGTAGACAAAGCTACTGCAAACGAGATGCATTCTCTTTTCTTTGAAATTTTGATTGCACCTGCTTTTGATCAGGATGCCCTTGATATCTTAACGAAGAAAAAAGACCGTCGTTTATTGATCAGAAAAGATGTAAAAACGTCTGATAAGCAATTCAGAACTCTTTTAAATGGTGTGCTGGAGCAAGACAAAGACTTAAGCGTAGAAGGTGGGGAAGATTTCAAAGAAGTAACTGACAAAAAGCCTTCTGCATCTGAAGTGAAAGCTTTGGAGTTTGCCTTGAAAATCTGTAAGCACTTAAAATCAAATAACGTGGTATTGGCCAAAGAAGGGCAATTACTGGCTTGTGGTGTTGGTCAAACATCACGAGTAGACGCCCTGAAGCAAGCCATTGACAAAGCCAAAGAATTTGGATTTGACCTTAACGGTGCTGTTATGGCCTCTGAAGCTTTCTTCCCGTTCCCGGACTGTGTAGAGATAGGTCATAATGCAGGCATTACAGCCGTGGTTCAGCCGGGCGGGTCTATCAGAGATCAGCTGAGTATAGACTACTGTAATGAAAACGGTGTAGCCATGGTAATGACGGGTGTTCGTCACTTCTTACATTAAAATCTCTTCAAAAGGCTCGGTTTCATAACATCCGGGCCTTTTTCTTTATATTCTACCTTTAAAATTCACCCCTATGAAAGTACAATTTTACGGAGCCGCCAGAAGAGTAACCGGAAGTAAACATTTATTGACCTCAGAAAAAGGGACAAAGGTTTTACTGGACTGTGGTCTCTTTCAGGGCATTGGCACCACTGAGCTAAACTTATCTTTTGCCTTCAACCCTAAAGAAGTGGATTTTGTAATCCTTTCTCATGCTCATATTGATCATACGGGCCTACTGCCGCGATTGGTAAGAGAGGGCTTCAACGGCAAAGTTTATTGTACTCCGGCCACTAAAAGTCTTTGTGAAATAATGCTGATGGATTCGGCGAGAATTCAGGAGAATGACGTAAAAAGAATCAATAAAAGAAGGAAAAGACAAGGACGTGAATTACTTGAAGTTCTTTATGAGGAGGCTGATGCTCAAAAGGCCATTGACCTTATGGAAACCGTAGGTTATCACAGCAAATTTGAGATAGAAGAAGGACTTAAATTTAGCTTTTACGAAACCGGGCATATCCTCGGTAGTGCAGGTATATTTATAGAGTACACAGAAAACGAGCATACCAAATCCATTTTCTTTACTGGCGATATTGGCAGGCCAAACGATAAAATTCTGAGAGCACCAGAAGCTTTTCCACAGTCCGACTATATCATTTGTGAGTCTACATATGGAGACCGCCTTCACACACCATCTGAGGATATGAAGGCTAAGCTTTTGGAAGTGGTAAAGCATACCTGTGTGGAGAAAGGTGGAAAGCTGATTATTCCGGCCTTTAGTGTAGATAGAACACAGGAGCTCATTTATGCCTTAGACATCTTAGAAAGCGAAGGCAAGTTGCCAAAAATCCCTGTTTACATTGACAGTCCTTTGTCTGTAAAAGCCACATTGGTGATGCGTAAGCATGAAGAGGAGTTTAATCCAGACATCCTTGATTATATCAAAAGAGACGGTGATGCTTTCGGTTTTGAAACATTGCATTATATCACCAAAGTTGATGATTCTAAAGCCCTTAATTTCTACGACAAGCCTTGTGTGATCATTTCATCTTCTGGTATGGCAGAGGCTGGTAGAATTAAACACCACATCAAAAACAACTGTGAGGACGCCAAAAACACAATTATGATTGTAGGTTATTGTTCACCTAGTTCTTTGGGCTATCAGATTAAGATCAAGGCCCCTAAACTTAGAATTTTTGGTGATGAACTAGACCTCAATGCCGGAGTTGAAATCATGGATTCTTTTTCTGCTCATGGAGATTATGAAGAAATGATGGATTACCTGAAATGCCAGGACGCCTCCAAGGTGAAAAAAGTATTCCTTGTTCATGGTGAACTAGACACTCAAAGGGCTTTTGCAGATAGACTGAAAAGTATCGGCTTTAATTCTGTAGAAATACCTCAGCACAAAGAAGGCTTTGTGATTTAAAACCAGCAAAAACCTATCTTGCATATTACTAGCAAGTTATACTATATTTACCTCGGAAAGAATACTAGGTAGCTCCAACACAACCCGAATTATAGGGGCCAACCAGCATTTCTATCGAATGTATCTTGTTTACCTGAATTGAAACTAAATCAACCCATGAAACCCCTTAAACTACTCCTTGCCATAGCTTTTGCATTCATTATTTCTTGTTCTAAGGAAGATATTGAAAATGAAACCCCTGCTGGTAGTGGAAAGCTCCAGTTTACCAATCTTGTTCTCACCATTGATGGTACAGATTTCAGCAGTGATGCCGCCGGTGATTTTGCGAGAAGGTTAACTTCTAAAATACCTTATGAATCTAAAAACAGCACTGCTACTATTAAGACTTTTGAAGTATCTGGAGCATCATCTTCAGATTTCAGTACAGGAGATAGTTTTCAGATTGACGTTGAATCCGAAGCCTATGAAAACGGTCTGAAATTCAATGTGACAGATGCTAAAAGTGGTGTGGTTCGCACATTTTCTATTTACTATGAAGTTGAATTCCCAGAGTTTCAGGTGACGCCGGTACCTGTCACCCCACTCGTAACTAAGGCTCCGAAAACAGTAATGGTTACTTTTGAAAATAGAATGAATACCGACGAGTATTACGACCCTAATTTTGATACCAACGATAGGGGGCCTTGGCACTACTGGGCTGGGATTAATAACGCTAACAGTATTGTAACAGGTGCCGATGGCTATAAAGAAACGCAATGGCACCATACACCCCTGATAGACGTGTATGACGGAGGCGACCCCGCTTATCTGGAGTATGCCGCTCTTATGATGAAACTGAGCGGAATAAACGTGGTGCAACTTATGGCTCCTATTGTTTCTAGCGATTATGGTTATGAGCCTACTCATTTTTTAGGGGATACTTTCTTGGCCAAGGAGATGTTTAAAAAGGTGGGGCTCAAGTATTTCATTAGTCAACGAGAAAATGGACTGGATTTTGGGTTTGATCCTTTCCCAGAGGAGGTGCAAAAAGAAAGAAACGAGGCTTTGTATAATGTATATGAAACGAACTTTTTTTCTGATGAAAACTACTTTAAAGAAGATGGACTCCCTTATTTGTTTTACGAAGGCCTGCACGAGAATGTATATAAGGAAATATATTTCGAGAGCTTCAAAGACAAAGCGAAGTTTATGATAAATGGCCAAATAATATTTCCTGACAATACTCCGGAAATAGTATTTGATAATGGCTCGGCTATAACTTATGACCCATCAGGCTACTTTAATGATGAGCTAGATTTCTCCTTATCAGAATCTCTTAAAAGGGATAATTGTAAGCCGAACCTGAAATGTTCTAGCATTATTCGTCCTTCAAAAATGCACTATTTAAAAAACCTCGGAGATGATGGCTTTGTTCCTTTTAATGAAGGCGAATGGTTTCAGAAGTCATTGGACTTATCTAACCAACTCAATAGTGACTTCTACTTCATTGATACGTGGAATGACTATCGCTCTGGTAATTCGATTGAACCAACAGTAGCCAATGGCTATAAAGCTCTTGAGATGGTTCAGCAATTTACCGGCTCTCCTTATTCTGTTTCCGAATTAGAACTCGTGCATGAAATGTATGTTAAGCGGAAGGCCTTTGCAAAAGACACCTATGCCCAGGGCAAATTAGATCAGGTTTTTGAATACCTTAATGGATCTAAATTCAATGAGGCAGAAAGTTTACTTGCTACTATAGAGTAGTCAATAATTCTATCAACTTCCGTCTCTTAACTGTCTCAAAGCATGGTTTGAGAAAACAAACTCATCCAGCTCTTTGATATGGGTTTTCATGATAGATTGGCTATCTCCTTCCCAGATTTTTTTGCCCTGGTATAAAAACATGATATACTCTCCAATGCTCAGTACAGAGTTCATGTCATGCGTGATCACCACTGTGGTAATTTGATACTCATCGGTTATTTCTTTGATAAGTTCATCAATCTTAATAGCCGTTAATGGGTCCAGACCAGAGTTTGGTTCATCACAGAAAAGGTATTTCGGGTTCATGACTATTGCTCTGGCAATACCCACCCTTTTTTTCATTCCACCAGAGATTTCTGATGGCATACGATTACCCGTACCATCTAGGCCTACTCTATGTAAACAAAAATCAACACGCTCTCTTTTCTCTGCCTCAGACATTTCGGTAAGCATGTCAAGCGGAAAACGGACGTTTTGTTCAACAGTCTTGCTATCAAAAAGAGCCCCTCCCTGGAAGAGAACGCCCATCTCACGACGAATATCCTTCTTCTCCTCTTCTGCCTGTACTAAAAACCTACGGCCGTCATATAACACCTGTCCTTCTTCCGGCTTAATGAGGTCCAGCATGCATTTGAGGAGAACGCTCTTACCGGTACCCGATGCACCAATTACCAGGCTCGTTTTTCCTTTTTCAAAGGTGCCGGTTATATCATGTAGTACCTGACGTCCCTTAAATGATTTGGATATATTCTTAATCTCTATCAATGGTAAATCAGGTTAGAAGTTCTGCTAATAAATAATCGGCAATAAGTATGGCGATACAACTATTCGTAACCGCTGCGGTACTTGACTGACCTACCTCTAATGCCCCTCCTCTGGTATAAAATCCTTTATATGAAGATATGGTGGCTATCAAAAAACCAAACACAAAGGCCTTCACTATAGCAATAATGATATTATAAGGAACAAATGAAAAGCGAATACCATAAATGTATTCTTCCGGAGTCAGGATACCGGTTAAAGTACCCGCCAGATAACCTCCTCCTATTCCTAAAAAATCAGATAATATAGCCAGTAAAGGAAACGTAACAACTGCAGCCAAAAGCTTTGGCAAAACCAGATAAGAGGCGGAGTTTATACCCATTACCTCCAGTGCGTCTATCTGCTCTGTAATTCGCATGGTACCTAACTCACCGGCAATATTAGACCCAACCTTACCCGCCAAAACCACACACATGAATGTTGAGGAAAGCTCCAGCAAAACCATATCCCTTACCACATTACTAACGATATAATTCGGAATGAAAGGGCTTACTAAGTTGGCATAGATCTGCACACATGTCACCGCACCGATAAATACAGCTACAATGGCAACTATAAATACCGAGTTGGTACCAATTTTTACGCATTCATCGATAAAGCGTTCCCAGTAAACTTTGAAGGTCTCACGTCTAACAAAAAGACTTCCGAGAAAGAGGAAAAATTTTCCGGCTATTGATAGCATAAAGCATCATTTTAAGGCTTTCACAAAGGTAACAAATAGATCGATGTAGCATAGCTAGATTAAAAACGATCCATTGATTTCATGTAGTTTTGTACAAAAACCAAACCATGTCAGAACCTCAAGGTTAAGAGAGCATCAGTTCCTGAAAAAGAATTCAATGAATTACAAGACTAATTCATTTGTTAGCTTTGACATAGTACAAAAAATTACAATTGATGAGTAAAATAGCTGTAGTTACCGGAGCCACAAAAGGAATTGGCAGAGCCATTGCCCTCAAATTTGCCAGCGAAGGATTTGACCTTATTTTAACCTCCAGAACTGAACTTGCCCTAAAAGAGCTCAAAGAAGAGATTGAAACGTCATTTCAAACGCAATGTCACATTATTGCCTGTGATCTCAGTCAAAAAAGTGAGGTGAATAAGTTCACGACTTTTATTGCGAAGCAAAGCAAAACCATAGATGTACTCGTCAATAATACAGGCACCTTTGTTCAAGGAGCTTTAATGACCGAAGATGATGGAGCTTTAGAACACCAGATGAATACCAACCTTTATTCAGCTTATTATACCACTCGCGGGTTAATCGGTGAGTTAAAGGCTGCAGAAAGAGCACATATTTTCAATATTTGCTCCATTGCCAGTCTTCAGGCCTACCCAGGATCTGGCTCTTACAGCATCACAAAGTTTGCATTACTGGGTTTCAGCAAATCGCTAAGAGAAGAGCTTAAGCCAGATGGCATAAAGGTAACCTCTCTGATGCCAGGTGCCACTTATACCAGTAGTTGGGAAGGCGTAGATTTACCAGAAAGCAGATTTATGAGTTCTGAAGACGTTGCAGATACAGTTTGGGCTGCATATTCGCTTTCCCCTTCTGCTTTGATTGAAGAAATAGTGATGCGTCCTTTGGAGGGTGATATCTAAACGATACAATAAACATCTGCCTTACAGAGTTAAAAGTTTTCATAATTTTGCCGCCTGAATAAAGAACTAAAAAAGAGATCAAGAATAAATGGAAGCATTACAAGAAGTAGCTCACATTGCAGGAAGACCTGGTTTATTTAAAATTGTTAAGCCAGGCAGAGCCGGGGTGATTGTAGAATCAATGGATGGCAATAAGAAGCGTGAAATTGTAAGCGTAAACGCCAAAGTCTCTGTATTGAAAGATATCTCAATCTACAGTGAAGAGTTTAACAAATCCACCCCACTTGCAGAGATTTTTATGACCATGCGTGAAAAGCATGGCGAAAAAATCGACTTTGATACTAAATCTGCCTCAAAGGAAGAATTCTTTGATTTTTTCGCTCAAATCATGGAAGATTTTGACAGAGAAAGAGTGTATTCCTCAGATATCAAAAAACTAATTCAGTGGTATAACCTGCTTTCCGCAGATATGCCTGAGCTTTTTGAAGCTTCTGATGAAGACAATAAAGAAGAAGAGTAAGCTTATTCTGTTTCTTCAGAAAGTAATTTGAGAAGTATACCGTTGGTCCAGCCGAAGCCATCTTGAACGGGGTATTCACCTCCACCGGCCAGTAAGCTAAGATCACAAACGTTATACTTCTCAACCATTTTACCAGTGTTCTGATACACCCGAAGGCAATTATTCACCCAATTCGCCTTTATTTGGTTTGCCAATTGGTAATAACCATATTTTCTCAAACCCTCTATTGCCAGCCATTGTAAAGGAGCCCACCCATTGGGAGAATCCCATTGCTGACCAGTTTCATCTAAAGTACTTACCAAACCACCCGGCTTTAAAAAGACGTGTCTGATCAGGTGGGCTACCGATTCCGCCTGTTCTTCTGAGGCCATTTCAAAAACCAATGGAAATACCGCTGCTAATGATAAATGCGGTGATTTCTCTTGAGCCACAAAATCATAATCCACAAAGAAGCCAGACTCATTATCCCAGAAATACTCATTGAACACCGCAAGCCTTTTCTCTTTCAGTGCTTTATAACTATCGGCGTATTGATCTTTACCTGCCAGTCTACATGTTTTTTCAAGCACGTCCTCCATGTGATAAAGGAGAGCATTTAAATCGACTGGCAATATTTCTGTAGTATGAATAGTCTCCATATGGATCCCATCTTTGAGCCATCTGCTGGTATAATCCCAGCCAGACTCTGCACCTGACCTCAAATCACGATAAACCTGTTCTTTATTTCTACCACTAAGCTCAGCTGTATGTATGTCTTCTTTATAGGCCTCAGGTCTAGGTGTAGCACTTTCGTCAAAATACCTGTTCAGAACATTATCCTCATCAACGAACACAACCTTCTTATAGGCCGCTTCTCCTGCGTTTCTGCTTTCATTTTGATTGGAGGCTTCTTCTTTGGTGGTAGCAGACATCCAATATTGATATTCTTTCTGCATTTGTGGTAGAAACTCTACCAATATCTGCTCATCATTTTTTACATCAGCAAGTAGTTCTACCATCATGGCAAAAAACGGAGGCTGTGACCTACTTAAATAATAGCTTCTATTACCATTTGGGATATGCCCAAAATCCTGAATAAGCTGAGCAAAATTCACCACCATATTCTCAATGAGAGCATCCTCCCCTGCTACCTGTAAGCCCAGCATGGTAAAATAACTATCCCAATAATAAATCTCACCAAAACGCCCTCCCGGAACTATATAAGGTTTACGTAAAGGAATTAGCGTTCCTCCATCATCTTCAGGCTCACGTGTAAGTACCGGCCATAACTTATTGATATGCTCATCGGCTCTGAGAGATAAGTCAGACTTATACCCCGATTCATTGACTTTTGGCACCTCAAAGTGCTGCTCCACAAACTCAGCCAACACAAAAGCTGAATCTTTTTTGAGCTCAGTGTAACGTAGAAGAATCTCCTCCGGACTATACTTAGGTACACAGTCTACGAAAGTTTTGGAGTCAGAAAACACTCCTCCTAGCTGTATATCTTCAAAAAGTACGGGGTACATTTCTTCTGGTGATTTAAATTCTTTCTTTTTAACCGGGCTTCCGCAAGAAAATGCAATTGCAGAAAAAAGGATAATTATCCCTGTTATTTTGAGCCTCATCATGATATTCTGAAACGGCAAATAAGTTCTATACAATTATCAAACCGCCAATTTATGAAGAGAATTCAAAACTTTGTAATTTGACGCACTTTATACATAGCATCTCTCAATGTTAAGAACCATCGGCTTTATTTTCTTCCTTTTTTATACGCTTGCGGGCATTGCTCAGGATGATTGTCTACTCACCAAACATACGTCTATAGTGAATGGAAGGCAAGACTTAGAACAACGAAATACTTACGATGAAAATGGTCTGCTCATCTCTGAAAAAAGGTTTCATTTGACCCATTATGGAGAAGCTTACTCTAACGAGAAAGTCTTCACGTATACCAAAAAAGGTCAGCCGCTCTCGGTTACCGAATTGCATAATGGATCATTCCGTTTACGAAGAGATTATATCTATGACCTCGCAGGTAATCTAATCTCTGAGTCTGAATCAAGGGATTCTACAGATTTTACCAAGAAGTTTAATGCCAAAGCGATCCAACTGAATGGAGAGAGTGAAAAACTATTTTTTGAACCTGATGGAAGTGTTTCCGGGAAAGAAATCAGAAAAGAAACATCAGAGGGAAAACCACTACTTTTTGAAATCGTAAATGCCGAAGGGAAGGTGAATCATTCTTCTTCCTATGCGTACAATCCAAACGGTGACATAAGCATTTTGATAAGAGATGACAGAGCTGGAAACATGCTTGAGAAAACATTCTACACCTACGACCCGAATGCACTCTTAATGCGTGATAGCACTACTTTAAACGGACAACCTATAGCAAAAACCCTTTACGAATATGACGGTCAAAATGTGACCAAACGTACAAGATTGGGTCGAAATAATAAACTGGAATACATCATCAATTACAGTTATGATGCCTCTGGAAATAACATAAAAGAAGTTTTTGTCTATAACGGAGAAGATCTCACCACTATCGAGAGGACTTTTGATCTATTCGGAAATAAGACAGAAGAAAATCACTTTAATAAAGAAGGTGTAGCCGTACGCCAGCTAAGCTGGGAGTACAGTTGCCCGAACTAAATATCTATGGAAATCGCAGAAAAAATTGACTTCGTGGCGGAAATTAATCGCCTCAAGAAGGAGAAGAATGCCGTAATTCTTGCTCATTATTATCAGACCGCAGACATTCAAGACGTCGCTGATTATATCGGTGATAGTCTCGGTCTCTCTCAGCAGGCAGCTAAAACAGAGGCTGATATGATCGTTTTTGCGGGGGTGAAATTTATGGCAGAAACAGCCAAGATTTTGTCGCCAAGCAAAAAAGTAGTTCTACCTGATATCAATGCCGGATGTTCACTGGAAGAGTCTGCTCCTGCCGATAAATTTGCAGCATTCAAGGCTCAGCATCCTGAAGCTGTTGTTATCTCATATGTCAATTGCTCTGCAGAATTAAAAACACTGACAGATATCGTTTGTACAAGTACAAATGCTGTGAAAATAGTAGAGAGTGTACCAAAGGATAAGAAAATCATTTTTGCCCCTGACAAAAACCTGGGAGACTATCTCAACAGAAAGACAGGCAGAGATATGATTTTATGGGATGGGGCCTGTATGGTGCATGAGACTTTTTCAGCCACACTGATAAAAGAATTGCAGGAAAAGCATCCTGAAGCAGAAATTATCGCTCACCCTGAAAGTGAAAAACCTGTATTGGACATTGCCAGTTATATCGGCTCTACAACCGGTCTTTTGAAATACACGATGAGCAGCCCTTCAAAGGAATTTATTGTTGGAACCGAATCAGGAATACTTCACCAGATGAAGAAGGCCTCTCCGGATAAGAAATTTCATGTGGCACCTTCGATTAAAAATGGACAAGCATGCCAGGCATGTAGAGACTGCCCGCACATGAAACTGAATACTATGGAGAAGCTTTATAATTGTTTGAAAGACGAGACTCCGGAAATCATCTTGCCGGAAGACGTCATTAAAGCAGCCAAAGCACCGATCGATAAAATGCTGGAGATTTCAGCCAAATTCGGTTTGTAATGTATTTATGAGTAGCAAAGAGAAGATATTCACCTATACGGGATTTGCCTTGTTCCTATTGGCAATGGCTTATTTTCTCTTTGCTTTTTCTTCTCTTGACGGAAAAATACCTGTTCATTTCAATGCCGCTGGCGAACCCGACCGCTTTGGTAGTAAGACAGAAGCCATCATCGCGTTCGTAGTATTTGGCATAGTTATGATTGTACTACAGGCTGTAAAAAATATGGACCCGCAGTACATGAATATGCCAGTCAAAAAAACTGAAGAAAACCTATCAAGACTTCACACCATTTCTAAAGAGCTACTTTCGTTTATTATTCTATGGTCAGGAGTATTGAGTATCTACCTTTCCTACGAAATGGTACAGATAGCCAAAGGACTGACTTCAGCTACCAATCAAACCATCTTCTGGGGCTTAATCCTATCCTTGTTTTTAGGCATCATCTACTATTTCCTTACGCTTAGAAAGAACCAATAAAGCTTTTTACGCGAATATTTTTTTATTCCATTCAAACAGAATAACTATACATTGTGTTTAGTTAATGAGATAAAGGAGAAAGATCTTGAGTAATAAGAAAGTCAATAACAGCAAATTCGCCATAAGGTTACCAATCATCATTGCCATAACCTTGGCCGCAGGTATACAAATCGGAGCTAAGTTTTTTGGAAGTAAATCTGTAGTGGGTGATGTAGTCAAATCCTCAAGTAAGTTCAAGGAAATTTTGACCTACATAGATAGAAGCTATGTAGATGAGGTAGACACTGACTCCTTGGCAGAATACGGTATCGCCAAAATGCTGGAAAAGCTTGACCCGCATACGGCTTATTTACCAGCAAAAGAAGCTGAATTAGCTATGTCTGAGTTGCAAAACGGCTTTGACGGCATAGGAGTGGAATTCAATATTTATAATGATACCGTTTATGTGGTAACTCCACTTTCGGGTGGACCATCAGAAGAGGTTGGTATTCAGAGCGGTGATGCTATCATATCTGCTAATGAAACAGAACTCACGGGCGAAAAGCTAAATACACGACTAATTTTCAATACGCTAAGAGGCCCCAAAGGCACTAAGGTAGATATGAAAATCAAAAGGAAAGGCTATGCCGAATTACTTGATTTTACTGTTTACAGAGATAAAATACCTACATACTCAGTAGATGCTGCTTACCTCATGGAAGACAAGCAGACAGGTTTTATCAAAATCACCAGATTCTCAGAAACTACCTATTCTGAGTTTATGCAAGGCCTGAAAGAACTGAAAGAGCAAGGCATGAAACGTCTGATTTTAGACTTAAGAGGCAACCCTGGTGGCTATCTGGAAAGAGCTGTCAATATTGCTGATGAGTTCATAGCTGGTGATGGAGTTCTCGTTTATACCGATGGCAAAGATGACAGAAATGACCGTAAGATATATGCACGTCATAAAGGAGAGTTTGAAGAAGGTGCATTAGTGGTGCTTATTGATGAAGGTTCTGCCTCGGCATCAGAAATTGTTTCCGGTGCGTTACAAGATTATGACCGTGCCCTCATAGTCGGTAGAAGGTCATTTGGCAAAGGCTTGGTTCAGGCTCCCATAGCCCTATCTGATGGCTCAGAATTGAGATTAACGATCTCAAGATACTATATCCCCAGTGGAAGAAGTATCCAGAAACCTTATGTCAATGGCGATCTGGAAGACTATTATGGCGAATTAATGGAGCGTGGCGACCACGGCGAATACTTCAATAAGGACAGTATACAGACCAATACAGACAAAGCTTATAAGACTACGGGTGGTAGAACAGTATACGGCGGTGGTGGTATTACACCTGACATCTTTATAAGCCGAGATACATCACATATCAGTCGCTATCTGATGGAACTTTACAGCAAAAACATCATTCGTGAGTATGCTACCACCTATGCAAATGATCACAAGAAGCAATTAGAAAAACTGAGTATTGACCAATACGTAAAAACCTTTGCAGTTGATAACAGCATGCTTTCTCAAATCAAAAAGAATGCTTCAGCATTATCTATTGACTATTCAGAGGCTGAGTTCAATAAATCGAAAAGCTTTATTCAGCGACAAGTGAAAGCGTTAATTGCCAGAGCCATATGGAAAGACAGAGCTGGCTTAAGCAATTCTTTCTATAAGGTGGTAAATAAAGATGACGAGGCGGTTAAAGAAGCATTAGAACACTTTTCTGATGCTCAGAAACTAGGAAAATAACTATTTGCGAGAAAAGTTATAGGCTACGCCCAATCTGGAGCGGAACAAGCCACTCTCGAAGTCTGAGGCCACGAAAGGGGTTAGCTCAAATGCAAACTGTATTTGCGGGTATTTTTCTATTGGTGCTGACCTTACGCCAATGTTCAGGAAATAACCTTCCATAAAGCGATTATCGGCAAGAGCAGCAAGAGCATTAAAACGCACTCCACCACCCAGATAATATCTACCTTTTGGATTGGCATTTAAGTTTACAGCCGGAGCTACTTCTGTAGCAAGAGAGGAGAAAAAAGAGTTCATTTGAAATCGCCCATCAAGCCAAACTGATGCATCAGGATTGGTAGATACTGAGAGAACAGAATTAAATGGATAGTACGCTACACTCTGAGAATTTGCCTTGAAAGCAATCAAAGTCAGACCAAGAAATAATAGTAATGGGTTTCGAGCTTTCATGCCCGCAAGTTAGGAAAGATTAATGTACCACTTCTACCTTTTTAAGATCTTCAAGACCCGATCTGGTGTCCTCTGTGCGTTCTTCTACCACGTCTTTGATCTTGTCTACCACCTCCATAAAAATGGCAAGTTTATCTGCAGGTATCTCTTCTCTGATGGTATGATTAAACGCCTTTACCCCATCACGGGCAAAGTTTCTTTTTTCTTTACCAGCTTCCGTTAAAAAGACATTGACGAATCTCTTGTCCTTTTCGTCTGTTTTACGGTAGATCCATCCTTTTTCTTCCAGAGACTTGAGCATTCGGGTTAAACTCCTTGGTTCCATTCCTATAGATGGGCCAATTTTTGTAGCCGGAGTTCCATTCTCCAAGTCGATATTGAGAAGTACATAACCAATAGACATCGTCATATCGTTTTGACCGGCATAGATGTTATACATCCTTGATATGGCATGCCAGGTCCATTTGATATGGAAGTCTATAGTTTCTTCTTTCTTCATGAATTGGTGCTACCTGAAAAGATAATAAACAAATTTAGCTCTGTTTGTTTATTATGCAAGCATACTATTCTAAGAAATCTTTGGACTTATAAAGGATTGGGGTGTAGTTTATCCTTTAGAGAATAGAGTAAGGTGTGTCTTTCATCTTTTGAGATGTAGTTCACCACATTTGTCTGATCATCAAAAAGCTCAAAGAATATGGTATTCAGAAGCTTAAACTCCCTAAGACCTTGAGCTCCATCAAACTCTATATACAGCCATGTGACGTCCAGTTCTATTTCCTTACCAATATAATAACCAAACTCTACTTCCTTCTCTTTGACAAAAGCAAAGTGACGTTTGAGATAATCACCCAAGGCTTTGTCAAGTTTTGGATTTCCTAATCGTAGACTTTCGTCTCCCGTATGCTTTTGCATAGCAGACTCAAGGTCATCTGAAAATACCCTGATACTCACCTCATAAGTATTGGCTTTGGCGTTAAGTCTAACTTCTGCCAGTGAGGTGTGGAAATCATGCTTTGATGTAAAGCAAAACAGGACTAATGCTAGTCCTGTTAGTGCAAATATGTTTCTCAAGCCTTTCATTTAGAACAAGGCCTGTACTGTATCATTAAACATGATCCAAGCCAGCAAACTCAGAAGAATAATCATCCCGATTTGCTGCGTACGCTCCATGAATTTTTCTGAAGGCTGTCTGCCACTGATCATTTCATATAGAAGGATGATGGCATGTCCTCCATCCAAGGCAGGAATCGGCAATAGGTTCATAAATGCCAATGCCATTGAAAGCATACCGGTAATGAGCATAAACCTGCTCCAATCCCATACACCACCATAGAATCTTCTTGCAATTCCTACCGGCCCGGCGATAGCCTTACCCGCAGAAACTTGCCCGCTAAAGATTTTCTTAAAGCCTTTGATATTGTCTGTAATCACCGAGAAAGCTCTACCAGAACCAATCATAAATGATTCTCCCACAGATAAGTCAACGTGCTCATATTTTAAGTCTGCTGAAGCAAGGAAACCAAGTTTACCATCTTCGGTTAGAGTTGGATTTACCATTAAGGTATCTGTACCTCTCAAAATGCCAAGTTCTACCTCCTCTCCAGCATTTTTAGTAGCCATATCTACAAATTCGTGATAATATGCCACCGGCTTATCATTGAAAGAAACTATTCTATCATCCGCCTCTAAACCTACTTCGTCAGCTGGAGTATCTGCTGTTACCTCACCAATGCTGAAAGTTTGCATGGCATCTATAAAACCTTCACTTTCTTCATCAGAAAGTTTTTCGTAAAGATCATTCGGCAATGGAATTTCCAATGTCTCTCCTGCACGATCAACAGTGAAATAAACATTCTCACCCAAGATTACATCAGAACTCATTACATCTGAAAACTCTTCTACTTCCTGACCAGACACATTGATGATTTTGTCTCCGGTTTTGAGACCCACCTCTTCTGCTATTGGATGAGCCACTATTCCTAGTTTATTGACTTCTTCCATTGAAAGGAAATTATCACCGTTTTTGTAGGTAATACCCCAGAAGATCAAAACACCCAGAATTACATTAACAATGATACCACCTAACATCACTATCAGTCTTTGCCATGCTGGCTTAGCTCTAAACTCGTAAGGCTGTGGTTCAGAAGCTAGTTTTGACGAATCCTTAGTTTCATCAATCATCCCTTCAATATCTACGTAGCCACCCATTGGGAACCACCCTAAACCATATTCAGTATCACCTTTTTTCTTCTTCCAAAGTGCAAAGTTTAGCACATTAGGCATGGGAAAAAGAAAATCGAAAAATATATAAAACTTGTTTACTCTAATTCCGAAGATTCTGGCGGCGATATAATGCCCCCACTCGTGCAGTCCAACAAGAATGGTCAAGCCTAAAAGAAGCTGACCAGCCATAATTAATCCTTCCATAAGTCGCTGCCTGATCCCTATTCCAGGCTTTCTATTAGTTGTAGGGAAAGCTTCATTTCAAAAGAAGCCAGTGAATCAAAACGCTGATTGATTCTGTTTTATATAATCAGCCAGCAAAAATCGCTTTTATTATACATAAATCAATGGCTTTTGACTGATAATCAAATAGAGCCAACTTTAGAACGAAGAAAGGCAGGCCGCTGTTCATCTATGGTAGCTTTTTTGAGATCTTAATCAGACATTGGGCGGCAAAGCAGTGAGTGCGGTTTGTTTTCATTAGGCTTTAAACTTTATTTTGCGAGCAATGAAGAAGTACGATATCATCATCATAGGAGGTGGGCCAATAGGACTAGCATGTGGAATTGAGGCCAAGAAGGCAGGTTTGTCTTACCTAATTTTGGAAAAAGGTGCATTAGTCAATTCTCTGTACAATTACCCGCTTAATATGACCTTTTTCAGTACGTCTGAGCGATTGGAGATTGGTGATGTACCTTTCATGAGTGTAAATCCAAAACCCACTCGAACAGAGGCTTTGGAATATTACCGAAGAGTAGCCAAACAATGGGAGCTAAACATACGACTGTTTGAAGAGGTTAAAAGTTTTGAACCTCAAAATGAAGGTTATTCAATCGTAAGTTCAAAAGGGGACTACCTGGCTAAGAACGTGATCGTATCCACCGGGTTTTATGACATTCCCCATCTCATGAACGTGCCGGGCGAAGAGCTGGACAAAGTGACTCATTATTATAAAGACCCGAATTACTACGCATTTCAAAAGGTACTGGTAGTAGGAGCTAGTAATTCTGCTGTGGATGCCGCCATGGAAACCTGGAGAAAAGGTGCAGAAGTAACGATTGTGGTACGAAATGCAGAGATAGGTCAGAGAGTCAAATATTGGGTTAAACCCGATATAGAAAATAGAATCAAAGAAGGTTCTATTAAAGCTTATTTTAATTCTGAGGTCAAAGAAATCAAAGAACGGGAAGTGGTGATAACTACCCCTGAAGGAGAAATAAGCGTAGAAAACGACTTCGTGATAGCCATGACCGGGTATCAACCCAATCTCCCCTTCCTGAGTAAAATGGGCATTGAGCTTTCAAAAGATGAAATCATGAAGCCTCAATACAGTGAGCAAAGCATGGAAACGAACCTACCAAATGTGTATCTGGCCGGAGTAGTCTGCGGCGGAATGAATACACATAGCCTATTCATTGAAAATTCTAGGGTGCATGCGGAGCAGATTCTGGAATCTATTGTAGCGAAAGAGGCTCGGTTTGACTAAATTGAGAGTTTAAAGAACCCTAAATGCACCCACAGCTTTTCAACATCTTATTTCTGGACATTGAAACAGCCGCAGCTTATCAGAACTACAGTGATATGCCGGAAAGGCTAAAACCTTTATGGGATAGAAAAGCAGGTTACTTACCCAATGATAAAGAGCTAAACATCGAAGAACTTTATGAAGACAAAGCCGCCATTTACGCTGAGTTCGGACAAGTCATTTGCATTGGAATCGGTGCATATTATTTAGACCAAAACAAACAGCTTGCTTTTAAAAGCAAGACGCTTTCTGGTAATACGGAGAAGGACTTACTGGAGCAATTCGCCTCTATTTTAGACCAACACAAAGCCAAAGAGTCCTTAAAACTTTGTGCACATAATGGCAAAGAATTCGACTTCCCGTATCTCTCCAGAAGAATGCTTATCAATGGATTAAAGTTGCCTTATACTCTGGACCTCTCTGGTAAAAAGCCTTGGGAAGTCAATCATATTGACACTATGGAATTATGGAAATTCGGAGACTATAAAAACTTCACTTCTTTAGATTTACTTGCCGCAGTTTTTAATATCCCCACCAGCAAATCTGACATAACCGGAGCCGATGTGAGCCGCGTTTATCATAAAGACAAAGACCTAAAACGAATTATGGACTATTGCGAAAGAGATGTTAAAGTTGTGGCGGGGTTGTATTTGAAATTGAAAGGGATAAATCAATAAAGTTCTATTCCAAGAAAACTTACATTTCCAGAACATTGGTATTTCATCAAGTCTGTTTTCGACTCCACTCAAACTAGCAATAGGGCCATCAAATCAAAAACTCAAACAACTCCGGTTTGTCATTGATATAGGTGTATTGAAAGCCCGATGCTTCAAGTTTACGCAATAGACCTTCAAAATCTTCTTTGTTTCTGATTTCTATTCCAACTAAAGCTGGTCCCCTTTCTCTAGCAGTTTTCTTCGAGTATTCAAAAAAGACGATATCATCTGTAGGTCCTAAAACATCACTGAGAAAGCCTTGCAAGGCACCTGCCCTTTGTGGGAAACGCAGGATAAAGTAATGCTTTAGGCCTTCATAAATCAAAGACCGTTCTCTGATTTCTTCCATCCGGAGGATATCATTATTACCTCCACCGATGACACAAACGACGTTTTTACCTTTGATCTTGTCGGCCATTTGATCTAAGGCAGCAATGCTCAAGGCTCCGGCAGGTTCCACCACAATGGCATCCTCACTGTAGAGATCTAAAATAGTAGAGCAGACTTTTCCTTCAGGAACCAACAAAACATCAGTCAATTGGTTTTTACACACCTCAAATGTCAATTCTCCCACCCGAGCCACCGCAGCTCCATCTACGAACTTATCCATGGACTGCAGTGTAATCAACTCTCCCATCTCCAAAGACTTTTTCATTGAAGGAGCACCTTCAGGTTCTACTCCTATGAGTGTAGTTTCAGGACTTCTTTCTTTAAAAACGGTAGATACTCCAGAGGCCAAACCACCTCCACCAATGGCAAAAAACACATAATCTATGGCTTGATCAGCATCTTCCAGGATTTCTAAACCAACAGTACCTTGTCCTTCCATCACCTGTATATCATCAAACGGGTGCACATAGGTACTACCATGTTTTTCTGTGTAAGCATATGCTGCTGCCGAGGCATCATCATAGGTATCACCCACCAACATAATCTCTACCCATTCCTTCCCAAAATACCTAACTTGTCTAATCTTCTGTTTTGGAGTGGTATTGGGCATAAAAATGTACCCTTTTACCTCCATGAAATTACAAGCCCATGCTAAACCTTGAGCATGATTACCCGCCGATGCACAAACCACTCCCTTGCTCAGCTCTACTTTTGATAGTGAAGACATTTTATTAAAGGCACCACGAAGTTTATACGAACGTACTGTTTGCAAATCTTCTCTTTTGAGATAGATATTGGCCCCATATTTCGCAGAGAGGGTCTCGCTCTTTTCCAGAGGTGTATGTTTAACCACAGGAGCCAAACGTTCAGCAGCCTGCAGAATCTGGTTAAATTGAGGTTTTTGCATTATGAAATATCAGTTTGAAGGAAGTGTTTTAAATTCTCTGGGCAAAAATAAAAAAGCCGGAAAGTGAAATACTTCCCGGCTCCAATATATTGAAGAACTAATTCTTAGTTATTCTCTGGTCTCAAACTTCTTACAGTTCTACCAGCCTGCCACATTTCTGAGTCACGAAGCTCAGCAAGCTCAGCTTCAAGTTTCTCACGGTAATCTGGCTGAGAGTTACGAGTAATTGAGATTTCAGCTTCATTCTGAGTTTTTACAGAGTTGTAAAGCTTCTCAAATACCGGCTTTGTAGCATCACGGAAAGGTTTCCACCAGTCCAAAGCACCACGCTGAGCAGTAGTAGAACAGTTGGCATACATCCAGTCCATACCGTTTTCAGCTACTAGTGGCATTAATGATTGAGTCAACTCTTCAACAGTCTCGTTGAAAGCTTCAGATGGAGAGTGGCCGTTCTCTCTCAATACTTCGTACTGAGCAGCGAAGATCCCTTGGATACATCCCATCAAAGTACCTCTCTCACCAGTAAGGTCAGAAGTTACTTCATTATAAAAGTCTGTTTCAAAAAGGTAACCAGAACCCACACCGATACCCATTGCAATACACTTCTCACGTGCTTTGCCAGAGGCATCTTGATAAACAGCAAATGAAGAGTTCAAACCTTTACCCTCTACGAATAGACGACGTAGAGAAGTACCTGAACCTTTAGGAGCAGTTAAGAATACATCTACATCTGCAGGAGGTACGATACCCGTTTTCTCTTTATATGTGATACCAAAACCGTGTGAGAAATAAAGCGACTTACCAGCAGTAAGGTGCTTTTTCACAGTTGGCCAAAGCTCAATCTGAGCAGCATCTGAAAGAAGGTAACAGATGATTGTTCCTTTTTGTAGAGCCTCTTCGATTTCGAAAAGTGTTTCGCCAGGTACCCATCCGTCTGCAACTGCCTTGTCAAACGTTTTTCCTTTACGCTGTCCAACAATTACATTCAAACCATTGTCTCTCATGTTCATTGCCTGACCAGGACCTTGCACACCGTATCCGATCACCGCAATAGTTTCGTCTTTCAACACCTCTCTGGCTTTCTCCAGAGGAAATTCTTCTCTTGTTACTACTTCCTCTTCTACACCACCAAAATTTAGTTTTGCCATTTTTTGATTATGATTGTTATTATACTTTCTATTTAGATTTCCTTTTACCGACTCTGGCAATTCGGGCTGCAAAGCTAAGTGCTTTGTTCCACATTTCCCATAATCCGCTATTTCTTTGATTATGAATAAACTGTATTACAAATAATACTCCCACTCCACCTCATCAGGCAGGTACTCTACCAGCCCTTTTGGTGTACGAGAAACAGCTACTCTACCAGACCTTACAAACTCTAAAATGCCCCAAGGTTTGATGAATTTGAAGAAATCAAAAATTTCTTCTTCTGTTCCCGTTTTTTGAAGTACCACGTAATCGAGTCCCCAGTAAACGATGTATGCTTTATGCTCTCTGTTAATGGTTTCCATATCCAATGGCTTTGAATCCAGCGGAGTAGGAATTTTAAAAAGAGCGATTTCATTAAAAACAATATCCTCATTGAGATAACCGAATACGGCCAAAACCTCAACTACCTTTCTGATCTGACGAACCAGCTTCTCTACAGCTTCGCGTTGCTCATGCTTTATCACAATAGTAAAGCGAGAAACACCTTTTCGTTCTGTTTCAGAAACCGTTAAACTCTCAATATTTAGTCTTCTGCGTGTGAAAATAATCGTGATCTTATTCAAAAGACCGATACTATTTTCAGTAAAAACGCATATCGTGTATGTCTTCATTTTCGTCTATTCTCTTATTTCAATCTGATCTCTGAAACGCTTCTACCTGCCGGCACCATCGGGAATACATTCTCCTCTTTCTCTACAATGACTTCCAGCAAGTATGAACCTTCTGTATTCAGTAATGTATCGATGGAGTCACTTAGGTTTTCTCTTTCTTTACAAGTATGCCCCGGGATGCCAAAGCCTTTAGCAATGGTAATGAAATCAGGGTTTTCTAAGTCTACAAAAGAGTATCTGCGGTCAAAGAACAATTGTTGCCATTGACGTACCATACCCAGGAAGCTATTGTTCAAAATGATCATCTTCACAGCCTTGCCACTTTGAGCTATCGTACCCAACTCCTGAATAGTCATCTGGAAACATCCATCACCTATAAAGGCAATAACATCTCTGTCCGGAGCACCCATTTTAGCCCCAAAAGCTGCAGGAATAGCAAAACCCATTGTCCCTAGTCCACCAGAAGCTATATAAGAGTGTGGCTTCTTGAAGTCATAGTATCTGGCTGTCACCATCTGGTGCTGCCCTACATCTACCACTACACAAGCCTCACCATTGGTTTTATCAGAAACCATTTTCACCACTTCCGCCATTTTGATTTTGTCTTGCATCGCAAAATCGCGGTCGTTTACAGCGGCAATCTCAGCAGGCTCCAGATCTCTAAACTCCTGTTTCCAGTCAGACCTTTCTTTTTGCTCTAATAATGGCAGAAGCATAGCCAGAGCTTCTTTGGCATCGCCCACCACTGGAGCATCTGCTTTTTTAATCTTATCTATTTCAGCAGGGTCCACTTCTATGTGAACAATCTTGGCTTGCTTCGCAAATAGGCTGGCATCTCCAGTCACCCTATCATCAAAACGCATCCCAATGGCTATCAACACATCACACTCATCAGTCATCACATTCGGAGCATACATACCGTGCATACCCAACCAACCCATATAGTTTGGATGCTCTATTGACAAAGCTGAAAGACCTAAAAGTGTACTGGCTACCGGAATATCAGCTTTCTCTACCATGGCTCTAAACTCATCCATGGCTTCAGAAATCAACACGCCATGACCTACCAAAATGTAAGGCTTCTTCGCATTATTGATCAGCTCCGCTGCCTTTTCCACTTGCTCCATTTTAGGTTTGATCCTCGGGTGATAACCCGGCAGACCTTCTACCTTTTTATAACTAAATGGTTTTGTCATTAAAGCTACCTGAGCATCCTTCGTGATATCAATCAAAACAGGGCCAGGCTTTCCAGCCTGAGCTATGTAGAAAGCCTTCGCCATAATTTCTGGAATCTCATCGGCATTAGTTACCTGATAATTCCATTTACAAACAGGAGCAGTAATCCCGATTACATCAGTTTCCTGAAAGGCATCAGTTCCCAGCAGAGAAGAGGCAACCTGACCTGTGATAGCCACCATTGGCGTACAGTCAATAATAGCATCAGCGATACCCGTTACAAGGTTGGTAGCACCAGGCCCGGAAGTAGCCATACAAACACCAACTCTACCGCTACTACGTGCATAGCCCTCAGCAGCATGCGAGGCACCTTGCTCATGACGTACCAGAATATGCTCGATACGGTCCATGTAATCATAAAGGGCATCATAGACTGGCATAATGGCACCACCAGGGTAACCAAAAATAGTATCGACATTTTCAGCCAATAGACATTCCATGAGTGCCTGTCCACCAGTAAGGGCTTTCCCGTTAGTGGCTGTCAAATCCTCTACTCCAATGCTTTTTGTTGCTGTTGCCATAATCTTTCTATTTATCTGTTACGCAGCCCTCATGAGACGGCGAAACGTTTTTTATGTATTTTCTTAAAACCCCATGCTCCACAAAAGGAGGAGTAAGCGGCTTCCAGTTTTTCTTTCTCTCAGCTAAAACTTCATCAGAAACATGTAGTTTCAATTCTCTGGTCTCAGCGTCAATTGTGATTTTATCTCCATCTTCTACCAAGGCAATGGCTCCACCATCATAAGCTTCAGGTGAGATGTGTCCGACCACAAAACCATGCGTACCTCCACTGAAACGTCCATCAGTGATCAGGGCAACTTTATCTCCAAGTCCTGCACCCATTACTGCAGAGGTCGGCTTTAACATTTCCGGCATACCGGGTCCTCCTTTAGGACCTTCATAACGAATCACAATTACCTGACCTGCTTTTATTTCTCCTTTGGCAAAGGCATCTAACATGTCTTCTTCTTTATCACAGACCTTGGCTATACCTTCAAACTTGGTCCCTTCTTTACCAGTGATCTTAGCTACACCACCATTTTCTGCCAGGTTACCAAACATCATTTGCAGGTGACCTGTCGACTTGATTGGTTTTTCGATTGGCCTAATGATATCCTGACTTTCAAAATCAATATCAGGAGCATCTTCTAAGTTTTCAGCTACTGTTTTTCCGGTTACAGTCAAGCAATCTCCATGAATCAGACCCTTTTTATGCAAGTATTTCATAATGGCCGGCACTCCACCAAGAGAAAGGATGTCTTCCATGAAGTACTTTCCTGATGGTTTCAGGTCAGCTATGAAAGGCGTACGATCAGAAATTCTCTGCCAATCGTCATACGTCAAATCCACATTTGCAGAATGTGCAATAGCCATATAGTGCAATACCGCATTTGTCGATCCACCTAAGGCCATTACAATAGTCAAGGCATTTTCAAGAGCCTTCTTTGTTAAAATATCTCTAGGTAGAATCTGCTTCTCCAAAAGATTTTTCATAGCCTTACCTAAATCATCACACTCTTTCACTTTGCCTTCATGCGTAGCTGGGTAAGATGATGAGTACGGCATACTAAGCCCCATTGCCTCAATTGAAGAAGCCATGGTATTTGCAGTGTACATACCTCCGCAAGCTCCCTGACCTGGAATAGAGTTTTGAATTACTCCTTTATAATCTTCATCCGAAATTGTACCTGCCACTTTCTGACCGTAAGCTTCAAAAGCAGAAACAATATCCAGTTTCTTTCCTTTCCAGTTACCTGATCTCACCGTACCACCATAAGTCATTATAGCTGGTCTGTTAAGACGAGCCATTGCCATAATAGCACCCGGCATATTTTTATCACAACCTACCACGGCCACTACACCGTCGTACCATTGAGCAGAAACTACATTCTCTATGGAGTCAGCAATAATATCTCTACTTGGCAGCGAGTAACTCATACCATCGTTTCCGTTGGTCATCCCGTCAGATACCCCAATGGTATGAAACACAAGACCGACCATATCGTTAGACTGAATCCCCTTTTTCACATGGGCCGCAAGGCCATTCAAGTGAATATTACAAGGATTACCTTCATAACCGGTACTTGCAATACCAATTTGAGGCTTCTTCATATCATCTTCTGTAAGGCCAATAGCATAGAGCATTGCCTGTGCAGCCGGATTACTGACTTCTTGAGTAAGAGTACTACTAAACTTGTTTAGTTTTTCTGCCATTTTGTAAGATACGCTATTTGCGAATATTCGCTAATTGTTCAAAATTCGATACAAAGAATAGATTTGCTCTCATAATTTCCAAAGCATTGAGAACATATTTGTCGTTAAATTTCAAGCAGTATTGCTTTTCAAAGATTAGATATGACTTTTTTGGTCGACAAATGAAAATGGCCACCCTGAGGCAGCCATTTCATTTTCGATTTTCAGTTGTTGATTAAACAATTTCGACCTGTTATAAAGTATAATTTGTGTTGATGAGTGTGTAGACTTAGTAAAAAGTAAAAAAATCATTTCGGTGACTAAAATTGCAATTGGCGTGCCGCACCTTAGACAAAAAGTGCATTAGTTATCGAGCGGTATTGTTGAGGCAACTTTATTTACCCAACGGTACTATTTGCCAATAAAAAAGCGAGGTACATTTCTGCACCTCGCCATTCATAAAGTATAATATATTGTTTTTACTCCCCTTTCATCATATCAATAATCTCTTCTGAGATACCGGTGCTTGAGTATCCACCATCATGATAAAGGTTTTGCATTGTCACCATCTTTGTCAAATCAGAGAATAAGGATACGATGTAATTTGCACAATCCTCACCTGTAGCATTACCTAATGGAGACATCTTTTCTGCAAAGTCGAAGAAAGAATCAAATCCACCAATACCTGAACCCGCGGTAGTAGGTGTAGGCGATTGAGAAATAGTGTTTACTCTAATATTTTTTGCTTTACCCAGTCTGTACCCAAACCCTCTGGCTATAGACTCCAACACGGCTTTAGCATCAGCCATATCGGTATAGAACGGATATGTTCTCTGTGCCGCTATGTAAGACAAGCCCACTATAGATGCCCACTCATTTAAAGCATCTTGTTTTTCAGCTACCTGCATAAACTTATGAAAAGACAACGCTGAGATATCAATACTCTTCATGTACCAATCATAGTTCAGATCGCCATACGCTCTACCTTTTCTAATATTGGGTGACATACCAATTGAGTGTAGAACAAAATCAAGCTTACCGCCTAAAATATCAGTAGACTTTGTATACAGGTTCTCCAGATCTTCTACTGAGGTAGCATCTGCAGGAACAATCTCAGCTTTCACCTGCTCTGCTAATTCATTGATTTTACCCATTCTCATAGCGATTGGAGCATTCGTTAAAACGATTTCTGCACCTTGCTCATGAGCTTTGATTGCCGTTTTCCAGGCGATTGAATTTTCATCTAATGCACCAGAAATTATCCCTTTTTTACCTTGAAGTAAACCGTTAGACATAGAATATTGATTGATTGTTTGCTGCAAAAGTAGAGATTTCTGTAGAGACTCAATTGAAGTCCTTCAAAAGATTGACTATCCTCTCATTCTTGAATTCACATTAACCCTTAAAACACAAAAGCCTGACTCTTTCGAATCAGGCTTTTCAGGAGGGAGGAAGATGGGGTTCGAACCCACGACCCCCTGAACCACAATCAGGTGCTCTAACCAGCTGAGCTACAACCTCCGTGTAAATGGAGTGCAAAGGTAAACTCATTAAATATAATCTACAAAACAAAAAGGGTAAAAATTAAGCAAAATCACATCTTCTATTTGACATGATCTTTTTGTTCTTTTCCTCTTTAAATTGCATCCACATTTAATCCTGATGAATAAGAATGTTTAGACTAGATAATAAAGTGGCCGTTGTAACCGGCGGAGCTAGTGGTATTGGCCTCGAGATTTCAAGAAGTTTTGCCAAGCAGGGAGCTACAGTACATATTTTTGAATTAAATATGGATCAGGCAGAAAGAGAGGCAGATCTCATTATTGCCGCCGGCGGACAAGCCTATATTCATAAAGTTGACGTATCAAAACAGGCACAGGTCAGAAAAGCCATTGATAAAATCAATCAGGTACAGGCCATCGATATTTTGGTCAATAATGCTGGGATTGCTCATATTGGCACAGCTGAAACAACTACCGAAGAGGACCTCGATAAAATCTACAACATTAACATCAAAGGTGTATACAATTGCATCCATTGTGTCATTCCTCATTTCAAAAAGAACGGTGGTGGTTCCATCATAAACTTGGCTTCAGTAGCAGCTACGGTGGCGGTTCCTGACCGTTTCGCCTATTCAATGGCTAAAGGTGCTGTCTATACAATGACCATGCAGGTCGCCAAAGATTTTGTAAAAGAAAATATCAGATGCAATAGTATCTCACCAGCCAGAATACACACGCCGTTTGTTGACGGGTTTATTGCTTCAAAGTATCCGGGAAAAGAAGCTGAAGTCTTTCAACAATTATCAGAAACTCAACCCATAGGCAGAATGGGCAAACCAGCTGAAGTAGCTGCCATGGCCGTTTATTTGGCATCAGATGAAGCCGCTTTCTTAACAGGAACAGACTACCTCATAGATGGGGGCTTTGTCAAATTAAATACACCATAATTAAATTAAAGAAAAGATACTCGATGAAACTTATCAGATTTGGAGAAGAAGGTCAAGAAAAACCAGGCTTGCTGGATGATTCAGGCAAAATGTGGGATGTCTCAGCATTTGTAGAAGATTATAACGAAAAGTTTTTTGCTGAAGATGGCCCTTCCAAACTCACAGAATGGATGAAAAAAAACAATGCTGTGTGTCCTCAGGTTACAGAAGATGTAAGGTTGGGGCCTTGTATTGCCAGACCATCCAAAATCATTTGTATTGGCCTTAATTATGCCAAACACGCCGAAGAGTCAGGCATGGCAAAACCAGAAGAGCCTGTTATTTTCTTCAAATCTACCTCCGCACTATGCGGACCGAATGATAATGTCATTATCCCAAAAGGCTCTAAAAAAACTGACTGGGAGGTAGAACTTGCTGTGGTCATTGGAAAGAAAGCCTCGTACATTTCAAAAGAAAAGGCCTACGATTATGTAGCGGGCTACTGTCTTCATAATGATTACAGCGAACGCGAATATCAGCTGGAAAAAGGAGGTCAATGGGTAAAAGGAAAGTCAAACGACACGTTTGCTCCACTTGGCCCTTTCATGGCTACAAAAGATGAAATACCCAATCCTCATAAACTAAGACTTTGGTTGAGCAGAAACGGTGAGGTCATTCAGGATAGCAACACAGACGATATGATTTTCTATATCGACGAAGCCATCAGTTACCTGAGCAATTTCATGACTTTACTTCCTGGCGATGTTATCTCTACAGGAACACCTGCCGGTGTTGGGCTAGGCTTTAATCCTCCTCAATACTTACAAACAGGTGATGTCATTGAACTAGGCATTGACGGCCTTGGCGTTCAAAAACAAACAGCCGAAGCTTATAAAGGATAATATTAAGGCTCTCAAGAACTCTATTCTTGAGAGCTGTTTTTCACCTAACACAACTATCGATATGAGATTCTTTAAACTATTCCTACTCTTCCTCCCATCTTTCGCCTGGGCACAATCAAACCTGGAATCTAAAGTCAAGAAGGTCAATATCTATCCTCAAGGGGCACAGGTCTTTAGAGAAGTAGTTACCGATCTTAAAAAGGGGGATAATCCTTTCGTTCTACCGGGCATTTCCAATGAGATAAGCATTGAGAGTATCCAGATCAACCTTTCTGATAATGACCTCAATATTTCTGACCTAAGTTTTCAAACTTCCTTTTTAAGGAACCCTGAAATCCAAAAAAGAAATACAGCGATAAAAACAGAGATCAATACCATAATTGAAGAAAAAAGCCAATTAAAAATAGACCTCACGGTTCTTGAGCGTGAAGAAAAACTATTGCTGAGTAATCAAAAAGTAGGTGGCACCTATTCTGGAATGAAGCCGGAAGACCTGAAAAATACGGTTGATTTTTTCAAAAGTAGAATGCAGGAGATTTTGGAGAAAAAGAATCAAATTTCTCAAAAGCTTGAAACATTCGATGATCGCATAAGAGATCTGAACAAAGAATTGAACAAGCTTATGATAGAGCAGAGTAATCGGCTCTCAGAAATTCTTTTTACCATATATTCTGAAAATGACTTAGAAGACAAAAAAATTGAAATTTCATACTTTACACCCAATGCCGGCTGGAGCCCAACCTATGATATTAAAGCAAATGACTTCAACTTACCCATTCAGTTGCTATACAAAGCAGAGGTTTACCAGTACACAGGTGAAAATTGGAATGATGTCAATTTGACGTTCAATAATCTGATGCCAAATGCCAAGGCTAATCTCCCAGAAATAAAACCTTGGGTTTGGGGAATCCCAAATGATTATTCTAAACCAAATGACGAGCTGAACTACTCCACCTCCAATAGACAAATCTCGGGTTTCGTAGTGGAGGAAAGTTCAAATGAACCTATACGTGGAGTCTCAATTATTCTAAAAGAGACTACTCTAGGCACAACCACCGATGAAAACGGTTATTACTCTATAACCATACCACCCGACCGACAAAACCTAAACAATTTCATCTCCTACAGTTTTGTTGGATTCACTCCATTAACCTTAAATGCTAAAGAAATCCCCACTACAATCAAACTTAATGAAGACACTAACGCATTAGAAGAAGTTGTGGTTATGGGTTACGCTAAAATGCATAAAAAATCTATGCCCACCTCGAACATCAAAAGAGATAGATCTTCAGCATTAAGCGTAAGACAAGAATTGAAGAAACTCATTATTGAAGAGGAAGCACCTACTTCACTTCAATTTACTCTGGCTAATAAAACCACTTTAGAATCAAGCGGTAAAACACGGTCAATTGATCTAAAAGAGTTACAGATACCCGCGTATTTTGAACATGTAGCGGTCCCAAAAATTGAGCAATCAGTTTTTGTAAATGCCAGTATTACCGATTGGGAGTCGCTGAACTTAATGCCAGGCAAAGCGAGCATTTATTCAGAAGGGACTTTCCTGGGTGTAATTGACCTGGAGCTTCCCACATCAGACACTTTAAATATTTCACTAGGGAAAGATCCTGGCGTTTTTGTAAGCAGAAAACTACTCAAAAGCTCTGCAAAAAATAAAATTTTGGGTAACGACATTGAAGAGTCTTTTCAATTCGAAATACTTGTTAGAAATACAAAAAGTACCGCCATTGACTTAAAAGTGATTGATCAGTTTCCATTGAGTAGAAATAAAGAGGTGGAGGTTTTTGATAAAGAAGCCAAAGGTGCCACTATCAATGACACCTCGGGAACCGTAAACTGGAAAACTACCGTTCCACCAAACACAAATAAGACATTTAATCTTGGGTACCACGTTAAATACCCGAAAGACGGATATATTACTGAATAAGATGCAAAACAAAACAACCTGCCCAAACTGTGGACATATTTTTGATGCCGGCGAGGCACTTCAAAAACATATGGAAATAGAACTCAAGAAAAGGATTGAGGATCAGGAAAAGCAAAACGCATTGAGGCTGGAACAATACAAAAAACAGCTTCAGGAAGAAAAAGCCCGTTTTGAGCAGGAAGAGAAAAAAAAGATGTGGGCTATAGCCCAAACTGAGGCCCAGAAAAGAGCAGATGAAAAAAATGCTACTATGCTAAAGGCTCTTCAGGAAGACAATGAACATAAGCAAAAGTTAATTCTGGATGCTCAAAAGAAAGAACTGGAGCTACTCAAAAAAGAAAACGAATTAAAGTCTAGTCAGGAAGAGCTAAGAATAAGGCTTCAAAAAGAGTTCCTGGAAAAAGAGGCTGCCATTGCTGAAATGGCCACAAAGAAAAAAGATCAGGAATTTGAACTGGTCAAAAAAGAATACGAGAAAAAACTGGAGACCCAAATGAACCTGGTGAAGGAGATGCAACGCAAAGCCGAGCAAGGCTCTATGCAGCTTCAAGGAGAAATACAGGAACTGGAAATTGAATCCATTCTGGAAAGAACATTCCCGTACGATGAGATCGTAGAAGTAAAAAAAGGAATAAGAGGTGCTGATGCTATCCAAACGGTGATGAATGAATTCGGGCAAATCTGCGGAAAAATCATCTTTGAAAGTAAAAGAACACAAAACTGGGGAGGCGACTGGATAGAAAAATTAAAAAATGACCAAAGAGAAACGGGTGCTGAAATAGCCGTACTGGTTACCCAAACAATGCCAAAAGACATGGAACGTTTTGGCGAAAAAGAAGGCGTTTGGGTTTGCGGATTTCATGAAGTGAAAAGTTTGGTATTTGTGTTGAGAGAAATTTTGATCAAATCACAACAAGCTAAATCTGTCAACGAAAATAAAGCTGACAAAATGGGGCTACTTTATAACTTCCTTACCAGTAGTCAGTTTAAACAGCAAATGGAGGCCATTGTAGAAGGTTTCTCAAACTTGAAGAGTGAGCTGGATCGAGAAAAAAGAGCCATGCAAAGAATCTGGAAAGAACGTGAGGCTCAAATAGAAAAGGTTATTGGTAATACCATTGATATGTATGGCAGCATTAAAGGAATTGCAGGGAACGCCATCTCTCCCATCCAATCTCTTGAATTACCAGAAGGCGATGAAGATTAAACGAGTTTAAATTTTTGGCACAATATTAGAGAGGCTTTCATCGAAGATCATTTAAAACGTGTCCTAAGATGAAAAAAATTACTTTCCTAATAGGTGCTGCCCTATTAAGTTTAAACACTACGATTGCTCAGGACGAGCAGGCAGAGAAGCCTAAAAGTAAGTGTACGTTGGTATTTGAAGATGCCTACGAAAAAATTGAAAACAACTACGCCGGCTGGCATGAGAAATTATCCTCAAGCAAAGCCAAAAAGAAATTCGCCAAACTTACTGAAGAAACCAGAGAGCGAGTACGTAACGTAAACGAACCTGCCGAATGTTATTTCATGATGAATGACTGGCTTTCATTCTTTGAAGACGGCCACTTGTTTATCAATATCCCGAATCCGTATCAAAAACCTGAGCCTGAAGAAGAAAGAGCCAAAAGAGCGGCCAGAGTAGGTTCAGTAAAGTATAGGAATGAAGATCAGTTCAGAAAATTCTTAGATAGCAAGTCTAATCATCATGACTTGGTAGGTATATGGGAAACTGAAGATAGCAACTACCGCCTTGGTGTGTTAAACAATGGCAAAGGAGAATTCAACGCTTTCTTAATGGAAGCCAAAGACGAACTTTGGACTGCCGGAAAATCTAAGTTTACCCTTAGTGAGCTTTACGACAATCACTTCGAGGCTGAATACAGGTATTTTGATTTTACCTCAGAAACTAAGTTTGCTCGTAAGATTAAAAACTACCTGGTTATTGAAGGAATTTATAAATTGAAAAAGGTTTATCCTGAGCCAAAAGAAGAGGTCAATAACATGGATATTTTAACCAGACTTCCTGACTACCGTGTAGAGCAAATTGACGATAAAACGGTATTGATAACACTACCTCCTTTCACCATGTATGACTCAGATGATGTTATCATGTCAATGGTAACTAAATACAGCCCATTGATCAGCTCTACTGAAAATTTGATAGTGGATATGAGAAATAACCCAGGTGGAAACGAAAACGCATTTGCAGCATTATATCCATATATTGCTGATAAGCCAATCGTAAGAAAAGGCGGACTTTTCAGATCTTCTGAAGAGAACATTGTATTACTAGGTCATGAGCTTCAATCAATACAAGGTGATCCTAAATTCAAGAGAATTTTAGCTCCAAAATTAAATAAGGTGATCTCGCTTATGAAGAGTAAGCCAGGTGAGTATGTACAAGGGCCAGACAAGGTTTTCCAATACGTGAAGCCAACAGAATTCCCTAAAAAAGTGGCAATTCTGGTGAATGAAAACACGGCAAGTACAGCAGAAAGTGTTACTTTAGAAGCCAAGCAAAGCAGCAAAACCATCATCATGGGTACCCGTACCAAGGGTCTTGCCGATTACATCGAAGTAAGAGACTGGGGTCTGCCGGCATATGGCTGGAGACTAGCTCTGGGCATGGCTAAAAGTATGAGAGGCAAGGATATCGATAATAAGGGTATCAAGCCAGACGTTAAGGTACCAAGCAATGAGGTTGACTGGGTTAGCTTTGCTGCTGATTACCTGAGCAAACGTTAAATGAAAAGAAAATTTAAAGCCGCTTCACTTTTACTTGTTACATCACTCCTAAGCCTGGCGGCCAATGCCCAGCAAGGGCTCAAAGATGCCCTTCAGGGAGAATGGATAAAAGATGAAGTAACTCTGGAGGACGGAAGTCCTGTATATGATCTTTCAGTGACGAGATCCAGCTTTTTGCTGGATTTTCGTCATGATAGCCTAATAGTTTCCTTAGATGGCATCAACTCTGTGCAACGTTACCGCATTGCAGATAGCACCATCTCTTACAGAAACCAGCATTATAAAGTAGCTCGTCTGGATCATCCGATCCTAGAACTGGTTCAGGTAAACCAACCTGAAGATGTAGAGCCACTAACCATAAAATTCCTCTATAAGCCGATCTATGATCTGAGTACCACTCCTCAGACTTACCTTGCCAAAAACGAAGACCTGGTTTACATCTACCAACCTGATGTGGTAGAGCCGAAGTTTATTCATCCTAACATGAGTGCCATGACCAAGATCTTCTCAGACTTCCGTTTTCCGGAATACAAAAAGGGTGGTTTTGTAGTACGATTTGTCATCACGGAAGATGGCAAAATGGAAGGCCTAAGAATGGTTGCCAGCTCAGATACCAAATTTGACAATAGACTTATTGCAGCGGTCAAAAAGACCAAAGGCAAGTGGCTGCCAGCAAAGTATCAGGGTGAAAATGTAAACTGTGAAGTAGAGTATAATTTTGATTTGGGTTACACCAAAGTCAATAACACACCCCCTGCAGATGAAAACAAAAAAATAGTAGCAGAAGAGTATCTATCATATGGGAAGTACTATTTCGGTGAAAAAGTCTACAAATCTTCCATCTACTATCTTGACAAAGCCATTGATAATGACCCATACTTGATAGAAGCTTATTATCTGAGAGCCGCAGCTAACATTTACAGAAAAAATACGAATGGAGCCTGCAAAGACTATCATCAGTTGAAAATTTTAGATCAGCAAAAGGCTTTTACTCTGTACGATACCTACTGCGAAGACTACACGCCTGAAACTACTAACTAAGATTTATCGTAACTTGCCCATACATCGATAAACCAAACTGAGTTTTAGCTCCCAAACCTTGATACCAAAAGGTGTTTTTGTAATTATTCCTGCCTTTAATGAGGCTTTGTCCATAGATAAGGTCATACTGGAAATTCCTGCGGGTGTTGAAGAAATTATTGTGGTCAATAATAACTCCAGTGACCACACCTCTGCTGTGGCTAAAAATGCTGGAGCCACTGTTCTGGACGAGCCTAGGCAGGGCTATGGCTATGCCTGCCTGAAAGGAATGGAATATGCTGCCACTAAGAATCCTGAAATAATTGTTTTCCTGGATGCTGACTATTCAGATTACCCTGAGGAAATGGTTAAGCTATTGAAACCAATTATTGCAGAGCAAAAAGACATGGTGATTGGTAGCAGAGTTTTGGGTCAAAAAGAAAATGGATCCATGACTCCACAACAGGTTTTTGGAAATTGGCTAGCCACCAGACTTATCAAACTCTTCTTCAATGTTTCTTACACTGACCTTGGTCCTTTCAGGGCTATCCGCTGGAAAGCACTTCAAAAACTAAACATGGAGGACAAAACCTATGGTTGGACAGTAGAAATGCAATTAAAGGCTGCAAAGAACGGGCTTAAAATAACAGAAGTACCTGTCAATTATAAAAGGAGAATTGGTAAATCAAAAGTGTCTGGAACGGTGAAAGGAACCGTACTGGCAGGTTATAAGATTCTCTCATGGATTTTTAAATACGCCTTATCATAATATGAGTGAAGTTGTCCTCATCATACTTTATCTCATTCCATTGACCCTTATTTTTGGGTATTGCCTGATGCAGGCAAGTCTTATTTTTTCACATTTCAAATACAAAGAGCCGGAGATCTCTGCGAATATCAACGAATGGCCGCAGGTTACTATTCAGCTACCACTTTTTAATGAAAAGTATGTAGCAGAGCGTTTGGTAGATGCTATTACTCAGCTTGACTATCCAAAAGACAAGTTAGAAATTCAGTTGCTTGACGACTCCAATGACGAAACCACTGAAATTCTGGAATCAAAGGTTAAAGAATATTCTGAGAAAGGATTTGATCTTAATCTGGTCAGGCGAGCAGACAGATCAGGCTACAAAGCGGGAGCTTTAAAATATGGTTTAGAAATAGCCAGAGGAGAATTTATTGCCATTTTTGATGCAGACTTTATCCCTGAAACCGACTTCCTTAAAAGAAGCATTCCGGTATTTAAGGACCGTAAAGTTGGTGTGGTTCAAACCCGCTGGGCTCATATAAATGAAGACTACTCCCTATTAACAAAACTCCAGGCTTTTGGACTAGATGCACATTTCTATATTGAACAGACGGGAAGATCGGCGGGTCAACATTTCATCAATTTTAATGGAACAGCAGGCGTATGGAGAAAAGAAACCATTTATGATGCCGGCGGCTGGTCTCCAGACACCTTAACTGAAGATTTAGACCTCAGTTACCGGGCTCAGCTGAAAGGATGGAAATTCAACTATCTTAAAAGTCTGCCATCACCAGCAGAGTTACCGGTTAGCTTGCCAGCCATAAAATCTCAACAGTACCGCTGGATGAAAGGTGGTGCAGAGTGCTTCGTTAAGAATGCCAAAAAAGTCCTTCGTTCTGAGAATATGCCTTTGACCAGTAAACTTCATGGCTTTTATCACCTTCTCAATAGCTCCATCTTCTTAAGTGTATTGGCTTTGGCTATTACCAGTATCCCTTTGGTGCTAAACACCAATATTTTTTCACGTTTCCACCGATTTATAAACCTCACTCTCCTCTTTCAGATCAATTGGTTAATTCTCGGTTCCTTTTACTGGCTGGCTTTTAGAAATAAAAATCGAAGTCTTTTAGCCTTTGCAAAGCAATTCTTCCTCTTTCTGGTATTCATGATGGGGCTCTCATTGCATAATTCCATTGCCGTCATAGAGGGCTACCTCGGCAGAAAAACACCTTTCGTAAGAACACCAAAGTTTAATGTAACCAACAAAAAAGACTCCTGGAGGGGCAATGTCTATTCTGTACGTAAGATTGGGCTACTAACATGGATAGAAGCCGCTGTGGCTATTCTATTCGCTTTCATGCTGTATCTTGACATCAGCAAGAACCTTTGGGGTATGGTACCCTTTCATTTTATGGTAGTACTAGGCTACAGTCTTGTGGTATTCTATACCTTCAAGCACGCCCTAAGGAGTTAAGGAATACCTATTTGAAAGGTCACCTCTTTTGCCAAACTGACGGCATTGAAATAGATGGCCATTGTAGTAGCAGAAGATTCGTTTTGAATGGCTTCGCAATGTGGCCCTTCCTCTAAATAATAGACAAAGACTTTCTGGTTCTTCTTATCCAGTATTTGAAAATCATATCTTCCGAAGGTAGCCAGAACTTCATTCTCAGAATGAGTCAGTATTTCATCTTTGATAGCCTTTAGATCATCAATACTTCCAGAACGATGATTTAAACATCCCCCCCTGTCTGACTTGAATTTTTCAAGATCTATATCTTTACTAATTTCAAAAGGATCAGATGCACATGATATCAACCCGAGCATCAGGAAAGAGAGAATGAAATACCTCATTTTTGAAATGAACCTACGGCACTATTGACCAATGAAAGAATAAAACTAAATATTAAAGGCTGTAAGAAACCATGCACCTTAAAACCACCAACGATGGTATCACACACGTAGACTATAAACACAGTCACTACAAAGTAAAAAAGGCCGAGTGTGAGAATTGTAATAGGTAATGATAGCAAGGTAAGAATAGGCTTCACAAAAGTGTTCAGCAAACTCATTACGAAAGCAACGATAACTGCAGACGTAAGGCTCGCTACCTGAATATCTGGTAGAATTTGAGGAATGAGATAAACCACCAAGCCTACCAGCAAAAGTCTAATAATGTAATTTGTCATCTTATTTGTGTCTAGTAATCAAAGTATCGATGACTTCATCAAGGGCAATGTCCTTGGCTTCAAGTAAAGTAAGATAGTGATACATCAAATCTGCTGCTTCGCCAAGAAATAACTCTTTGTTGTCATCTTTAGCTTCAATTACGAGTTCTACCGCTTCCTCGCCTACTTTCTGAGCTACTTTATTTAATCCTTTATTAAATAAGCTTGTGGTATAAGATTTCTCAGATGGATTTTCCTTTCTGCTTTTGATCGTTTTTCTCAAATGCTCCAGAAAGCCTACTTTACCGTTATTCTCGTCTTTCCAGCAAGTATCATCGCCGGTATGGCAAGTAGGCCCCACAGGATTAGCGGTAATCAAAATGGCATCCTCATCACAGTCGATTTTGGCATCAACAAAATTCAGGAAGTTACCCGATTCCTCTCCTTTGGTCCAAAGTCTGTTTTTGCTTCTGCTAAAAAATGTGACTTTTTTTTCAGACAAAGTTTTATCGAACGCTTCCTGGTTCATGTAGCCCAACATGAGTACCTTTAAGGTCCATTGGTCCTGAATAACAGCAGGTAACAATCCGTCTGCGTTTTTTGAGAAATTAGGTTTCCTATCCATATGCTTTCTTGTATGCCTGCAAAAGTACAAGAGGCAGAAAGAAAAGAAGAAAAATTCTTACAAAATCTCTTGACAAATAAGAACCTTCAAGTATCTTTGCACCCACATTTGCAAGCAGAAGTAGCTCAGTTGGTAGAGCGTAACCTTGCCAAGGTTAAGGTCGCGGGTTCGAGACCCGTCTTCTGCTCGAAAATAAAGCTCCCTTCAAACGGGGCTTTTTTTTTCAGTAGGGTATCCCACCCGCCGGGGTGGTGGAATTGGTAGACACGCAGGACTTAAAATCCTGTGAGCCGAAACGCTCGTACGGGTTCGACCCCCGTCCCCGGTACTTCAAACAAAAAAGCTCCTTTTCAGGAGCTTTTTTCATTTTCTTAGCTATTACCCTCTATCAAAATCTAGAAGAGTTTAACCCCAGAAAAAGTCTGTTCTGACCGAACATTACTTTTTGGATTATTTCCAAGTTAGCAATTAATATTCAAAACAGGATAAATTAATCTAGTTCAATATTTACATTTGTATATATATAGTACTTTACCAACCATAATCATTGATTATCAAGTCAATAAAGTATTATTTTAGCTCCTCCAGCCTTTTCTTAAAAGCCACTAAAAAACGATCAATTTCCTCCTTGGCAACCGCCAGATTAGGTAATAAACGAATAATATGAGCTCCCGCCACTCCGGTAAAAATATGGTCCTTGAAGAGTAATGCCTCTCTGATTGGCTTCACAGGCTCTTCAAGCTCAATCCCAATCATCAAACCTTTCCCTCTTACTTCTTTAATTCCTTCAATCTTTTGAAGCTCATTTATGGTGTATTCTCCTAAACTTGCAGCATTATCAATTAATCCTTCTTCATCAATTGCCTCCAGAACAGCTAAAGCCGCAGCACATGACAGGTGATTACCACCGAAAGTGGTACCTAACATACCGTATTTGGCTTCAAACTTCGGAGATATAAGAATACCCCCAATCGGGAAACCATTTCCCATACCTTTAGCCATGGAGATGATATCTGGCTTTACTCCAGAATACTCATAAGAGAAAAATCGGCCAGACCTGCCATAACCACACTGTACACTGTCATGAATAAATACAGCACCAGTTTCATCACACTTTTCTCTAATCGTTGTCATGAAAGCATCGGTAGACACGTGTATACCGCCAATCCCTTGAATCCCTTCTACTATTACAGCACAAGTTTCATTATCAATAGCAGCTTTTACAGCCTCAACATTATTGAATTCAAGAATTTCTACGTGTTCGTCAAAGTTGATAGGTGCTTTAATTTTCTGATTATCCGTTACCGCTACGGCAGCTGACGTTCTACCATGAAAACCCTTTTTAAATGAAATGATCTTTTTCCGCCCGTTATGAAAAGAAGCCAATTTTAGAGCATTTTCATTGGCCTCGGCACCTGAATTGGCCAGAAACAAATGATAATCCTGAAGCCCGGTCATCTCTCCCAATTTAGCGGCCAGTTTCTTCTGAAGCGGTATCTGAACAGAGTTCGAATAAAAGCCCAGGGTACCCACCTGCTCACTTATGGCTTTAACATATTTTGGATGAGAATGCCCAATAGAAATCACCGCATGGCCTCCATATAAATCAAGGTACTTCGTTCCATTATCATCCCATATATCAGATTTTAAGCCTTTAACAGGATTAATATCATAAACCGGATATACATTAAACGTATCCATCATTGTAGTCAATTATTAAAATTTAAAACCCTGCTGACTTAAGACCTAAGCCTTCTTCTTCTGGTAGACCAAACATAAGATTCATATTCTGAACGGCCTGACCTGAGGCTCCTTTGACCAGATTATCTATGGCACTCGTGACCAAAAGCATATCTCCCTCCTTTTGCAATTGAATGATACACTTATTGGTATTTACTACCATTTTGAGGTCAAGCGTGTTTTCAGTTATATGTGTAAACGGAGCATCCTCATAATACTTTTGATAAAGTGAATAAGCCTCTTCTAGAGAACCTTCGAAACGAGTATACACATTTGCCATGATCCCTCTCGTGAAATTACCGCGATAAGGGATAAAATGAATTGAATGATCAAAGTCACTTTGTAGTGAGTTTAAACTTTGACCTATTTCCTTTAAATGCTGATGGGTAAAAGCTTTGTACACAGAAACATTACTGTTTCTCCAACTGAAATGCCCGGTAGGGCTCAATTTTTGTCCGGCTCCGGTAGAACCGGTAATCGCACTCACATGAACATCTTCTTTTATCAATGATGAATGTGCCAAAGGCAATAATGCCAACTGAATGCTGGTAGCAAAACAACCAGGATTGGCAATTTTGCCAGATTCCTTAATTTTCACCTTTTGAAGTTCTGGCAAACCATAAGTAAAGCCATTGCTTTCATCTCTAAAGTCTGTACTAAGATCTACAATCTTTAAATCCTGCGGCAAATCATGTTCTTCATGAAATTTTACCGATTGACCATGACCTGAACACAAGAAAATGACATTGACTTTTTCAAAAGGAAATTCAGAAGTGAATCGAAGGTCTGTATCGCCGAAAAGGTCTTTATGTGTTTCCCAAACCGCCTTTCCTGCCTGACTTTGAGAATTCACAAATTGAATACTAACTTGTGGGTGGTGAATAAGAATTCTTAGCAGCTCGCCTCCTGTGTATCCGGCACCGCCTATTATCCCAACTTTTATGCTTTGCATTGAAGAATTTGTTTAGTCAAATGAATAGTAAATAGTAGAAAAGAAATTGACCGCATCTAATGATTAGACACGGCAGATTCGTCGAAGCGTAAACTTCGTAATTGATGAAGTATGTAATTGACTATTGCTCATAATGCTTCGCAAAATTCTAGAATGGCTTGAAGAAACGCAAGGTTTTTAATTCGTTTTATAAAGAAAGACCTAATTTTACCTACTCAAAACAACGACGCATTTATGCTACTCACCGAAATAATCTGGGACGTAGATTCAATAATCACTGAAATTCTGGGCTTTCAACTACGATGGTATGGCCTGTGCTTTGCCGGAGGATTTTTATTAGGCTATCTGGTTTTCACCCGTATTTTCAGAACAGAAGGTAAACCTGAGAAAGACTTAGATCCACTTCTTTTGACCATGATTATTTCAACAGTACTAGGTGCCCGAATTGGCCACTATGTATTTTATGAAGGCAATCACTTTTCTGAAGATCCGGTGAAATTTATCATGGAAATGCTGATTCCACCATATGCTGGGCTTGCTAGTCATGGTGGTGGCTTTGGTATTGTTTTCGCACTGTGGTTGTATGCAAGAAAACGTCCTGATCAGCCATTTTTCTGGCTCCTGGATAGAATGTCGGTTGCTGTAGCTTTAACAGGAGCTTTCATTCGTTTTGGAAACTTGATGAACTCAGAAATACTTGGCAAGGCTACCGATTTACCTTGGGCTTTTGTCTTTAAACAGAACTTTGAATATTCGCAAGTACCGAGACACCCTGCTCAGCTCTATGAATCTCTTAGCTGCCTCTTACTATTTGTAATCATGTACAGCATCTGGAATAAATACAAAGAAAGGCTTCCAGACGGATTACTGTCTGGACTATTCTTTATCTGGATATTTACTCTACGATTCTTCTACGAGTTCCTTAAAGAAAATCAAGTTGACTTTGAAGAAGGCATGGCTTTAAACATGGGTCAATGGCTAAGCATACCGATGGTAGCATTCGGCATTTTCCTTTTGAGCAGAGCTCTCAAAAGAGGCTTAAAACCTGCAGCCTAAGCAGACACTACTTCTTGAAACCAATTTTTCCCGAGAGGCTAGCACCATAAGGTACAGCATCGGTGTTAATTCCCATTGCCGTGCATGCCTCGGCTGCCACTCTTATGGAGTTGTTTGTACTTCTTTCGTCTGGATAGATATGGGCCATATTGGCTACATATAGGCCCTCAACGTCAGTTTGACAAGAAGGCACCTTCTTTGAGAAGTTCAAGTCACAGACAGTTGCCGCAGTGTTGGTTTTAAAGACGTGAACATCCTTAATCCAATCTTCACTAAAGTCCGGATTAATTTTCTTTAATGGCGGAATCATCCTTTCTTTTATTTCAGCTTCCGACATGTCTACTAAATCTTCAGACATGGCAAAATAGCGTGAAAGATACAGGATATGCGAACCGTTATATTCTTCCTTTGGAATCATATTGGTATGCTCAATGATTCCTCCAAACGGATAACCATCATCAGCCACATTCATCCAATAAATATCACTGAATTGGTGTTTCAACTCGAGAATCGTACACACAGCTCCAAAGTATTCTACACCCTCTCCACCAAAAGTCGGATTTAACCCTCTTACTTTTTCAAAATAGACAGAAGGAATAGTTATAAGATACTTTCCTCCCGAATACGTTTCTTTTGAGGTTCGTATTCCCTCAATTTTACCACCTTCAATTAGTAGTTCGTCAACCGGCTCATTGGTCTTGACCACTACACCGAGTTTATTTAATTCATCAAGCATTCTGTCGAGAAGAACTTTCCAGCTACCCTTAATATAGGCTAACCTTTCATCTCCACCAGATCTTGAATTTAGTCGCTGGGCTAACCTACCGATCATCCAGGCCAAGGGTACTTTATCTGCATAAGGACCAAACTTTATATTCAGCATGGGCTTCCAAAGAGCATCTGTCATCCCTTTGCCTGCATATTTATAAAACCAGTCTAGTGTAGCCACATCTTCTTTGTCCTCCCACTTCACCATTTTACCCAAATAGAGTGTACTCAGGCCCCACAAGAACTTATCCCAAAGATTTGCTGGCTTAAACTTCAGTAAATCCATAATGCCATTGAAATTATAGATTTTGCCATTCCTGAATACACCCATCGTGGTCTTATGATACTCCACCGAATCCATCAAGTTTAACTCTTTTAAAAGCCAGTGAAATTCGGCATCCTGAGTAAAAAAGTGATGGTAATAATGCTCTAATTGATTCCCTCCGATTTCAAATGTATTCAGCAGTCCTCCTACTTTAGGCGACCCCTCTAAAACTGTCACTTTATAGCCATCTTTTGCAGCTAAGTAAGCTGCAGAAAGGCCCGTCATTCCTCCACCTACAATAGTTAATTTCTTTTCCATCATAACTCTTTTTCCGCGACTGTTTTATCCTGTTCTATAACTTTCATATATGTATTCTGAAAATCCCAAATTCTTTTTTCTGAAGAATTTAAAACCCCTTTATCATTCCCTGTCTGTTGAACTCCCCGTTGAACATTCTCACAAATCTCTCTATCCTCAGACAGTGTGGTTCTTGTGAATTCAATTGAAGAATATTTAAGTACTTCTGAGAGAGCTTCGTCAACAAGCCTTCCTTCTCCCAGGTTAGTTTCAAATAAATCGTAGTCAAACACTGACTCACTAGCTCCCTCTGGTCGAATTGATCCGATATAGGCTGTAACTCCAAATAATGACCCTATAGATAGGTTTGGGAAAACCAGCAGATGATAAAACCCATCAGGCTGAAATGGCCTATCCTTCACCAACTTATGAAACCTCTCTCTTTTTTTGTCATTTTGAGCCGACTCTGATAAGTGCAGTAGCATATCGGTATGATGACCGTGATTCGTAAAATCTACAGATGACTTTAGGTTAAATCCTTGTTTAAGGAAGGTATCTGGATGAACTGAAGAGATATGATAACCCTCTAGGGTGTTTTCTACCACAATCTTCCAATTAGCCTTATTCTTTATTTCATAATGCTCAGCTTTTCTTCCTAACATTGAGCTTATTTCGAGCAATTTTTCAGAAGCAGAACCCAAGTACTCGTTTAAAGGTGGGGCATCATTTGAAACATTCACAAAAACAAAACTGCCGCATGTATCTAACTTAAATTGAGGTAAACAGAGCTCTTTCAAGGATTCTTTATCCAGACCTTGAAATTCTTTCTTTAATGGAATGCCAAAAGGAATTCCATCTTTATTATAATTCCAATTATGATAGGGGCATGCTAGTGGGCCATTCCCTGCTTTCTCACTCTTTATTTTATTAAATCTGTGAGTACAGACATTATGAAAAGCCTTTAGTTCTCCTTTAAAGTTTTGAATGACCACCGACTTATCCCCTATCTCATGAGTTATAAAATCATTATGCTCTTTAAGATCACTGGTTAAACCGACGTAGTACCAGTTGTTTTGAAAGATCGATGAAGATTCTGCCTTATAAATATCTTCCGAAAAATAGTATTCGTTCGGAATAATCGCTTTTAAAAATTGAGAGGAATCGTCCATGATAGTGAAGTTTGGCCGAAAATAGTGAATTTGAATCGCATTCTTATTTCCAAAGACCCAAAGCCTTTTTAAGGGCTCCATAAATACCAAGAATAAACGGGGGAAGTAAATGATCTCTGATTAATTCAAAGGAATGTGGCACATTGGGAAAAGTTAGCTTTAAATACTTCAAAGCGATCGGCAGCTTTTTTAAATATTGATCATTTAACTGGTCAGACTTCAAAAGTAAAAAGTAGTACCCCGCCAAAACCCTATGAAAACGATCAGAGAAAACTAAATCTGTATCTTGGTTTAAATGATCATACATGTAAATTCTATTCCTTAGGAATCGCTCATCACTTTTATGATCAGTAAGGCTGGCACCCCCCGCATGTTTTCGATAAACAGCCATAATATCCGGCAGGTATCCTATTTTACCATTTCGGGCAGAAAGAATTAGAATTGGAATATCTCCGCTTTTGGAGTCTTCTAACCAGTCAGGAAATGGGAAAAAAGCTGAGCTTCGGATTAATAGACTTGCCGTAGCCATAAACCATATCTCTTCTTCTCCTATAAGATCGTGAATTGTAAATGTTTTAGGGTCTTCCCAAGGATTCAAAAGGTCTCCCTTATGCAGTCCAGAATGAAGATAATCAGATGTTTTACTCCCGAAGTCCTCAAAATACTCTATTCTAACATTATGAAAGCAGATCGAATAGTCTGTATTTTCATCTAAAAAGTCTACCTGCTTTTGAAGTTTCTTGGGGTCTATCCAATAATCATCAGACTCACAGGTAGCAAAGTATTCTCCTCTTGCCATTTCTAGGGCTTTTCGAGAATTCTTCATGACTCCTAAATTATCCTCGTTTCGGAAATACCTTAATCGATGAGCATTAGGATGCTCCCTCTGAATAGAAGCTACAACTTCATCTGTATTGTCCGGAGAATTATCATTCGCCAGAATGAGCTCAAACTCAAAATCTGTGTGTTGATTGAGTACCGCCTCTACTGATTGTCTTAAAAATTTTTCATGCCTGTAGGTCAGCATGACTACGCTTACTTTCACCATAAATTACATTGGAGTAGCGGGCGAACCAAATACAGAGGTTCCTGGCTTTACATTTCTGATAACCAAAGATCCAGCACCTACCATTGCTCCTTTACCAACCGTTTTTTTAGGTACTACTTTGGCGGCGGTCTGAAGCATCACTTCATCCTCTAGGACTGTGTATCCAGTAATTGTTGAATAAGAACTCATATGTGACCATTTACCCACTTTAGAATCATGACCAAGGCATGAGAAATGCTGTAGAGAAACAAAATCTGCCAGCGTCACATCCACTGAGACAAAGACAAAAGAAAATATCAGAACACCTTGTAAATGACTCACATCAGACCTTACGTTCGCCTGAAGGTCTACCAGATTAATAAAATTCCCACCTTTATTAAGAATTATCTCTGCATACTTCTTTTTGGCCTGAACATCTCCTAAAGCACAAGCAAAAACATCATTTTCAGCTATCTCGTAGTTTTCTACATCACCTATTATTTCAGGATAGCCGCTTACGTGAGACAAGGCATCCTTTTTATCATCCAGAAAACCTTTTATTGAATATTCACCATCTATGTAAGCCTGAGTGTTTTTAGCCAGATCATACACTTCTCTACCAAACCCTCTGGCTCCAATTATGATAAGTTCTTTCATAATATTAGTTTTCTTGAATGAATTAAGAGAAGGTCAATATTGTCCCTCCCCATGAATAGCCTACACCAAAGCCGGCCAAAAGAGCCTTTTGACCATTTTTAAACTTATCTTGGTGCTCTTTCAGAACTATTGGCAAAGTAGAGGAAACGGTATTTCCACACGTCTGCATATGCATCAGGAAATTCTCTTTATCTATACCAACTTTCTTTCTTAAATGATTCAGCATAAAAGAATTAGCCTGATGAAAAACAAACCAGTTAACATCTTCAACACCTGAAATATCATTTTTAGCTAAAGTTTCCTTTACCAATGCCGGAACAGCTTCAAGAGTAAAATTAAACACACCTGCCCCATTCATGAATAAATGGTCATCCATATCAGTTTCTCCTTCCACTGATTTTTTGGACGACTTCATGGCTCCATTTTTTACAATAAGATCTTCATGGCCACTTCCATCAGATCCAACTTCAAATTCGCCAATCTCTGCAAAACCATCAGTACTAATGAGGCTGGCAGAAGCTGCATCTCCAAAAATGGTTCTATTGCCTTTATCTGACTGGTGCATATGTTTAGAATAGACTTCCGAAGTGATCAAAAGCACGTTTTTGGCAATTCCGCTAGCTATTAAGCCTTTGGCAAGTGCCAAACCATAAACGTAGCCTGAACATCCTTGATTGAAGTCTAGAGCCCCGGTTTTAGTAGGAAGGCCTAGCCTATCTTGTACGATACAGGCTGTAGTAGGTAGAAAATAATCAGGACTTTGAGTGCAGAGAAGTATAAAGTCAACCTCCTCTTTTTCGATTTTATGCTCGTCAAATAGTTTTTCTGAAGCTTTAACGGCCATATCTGAAACAAACTCTTCTTGCCCAGCAATATGACGTTCAGTTATCCCAACTTTCTTGGCCACCTTCTCCACTGTCCATTCTGGAAACTCTTTGACCAGTTCTTCATTGGTCAATACCTTTTCGGGTAAATAGTATGATATGGCCTTCAGAAATGCTTTTGACATAACTTAAACGGTTAAGGTTTTAATGTCAGAAACTACAATCTTCTCCGTTTCAAAGTAGACGCTTCCCCAAGAAAGTCCTACTCCAAAACCACAGCCAATATTCTTTTGAATGCCCGATTCTAAAGAACCTTTCCTGGCACTTATTAAAGTCAAAGGTATAGTAGCACAGCTAGTGTTAGCGTATTTTGGCAGGGAGTACGGCACTTTTTCTTCTGGCAACTTTAGCTTCTTACGAATCTTCTCATTCATAAAAAGATTAGCTTGATGAAATGCAAAATTGTCTACCTCCTCTGCATCAAGCTCAAAATGACTTAGTAAGTTTTTAACGGAGTAAGGAGCTTTACTAATACCAAACGAAAAAACATCCATACCCTCCAAAACTAACTGCGAAGGTGAGCGTGAGATTCCTTCATTGATTTGATTTTCTTCCAAAGAAGAATCATTGAAAGGACTTCTGGCTCCACCATCAGGTATGATAATAGCATCCTTTCCTGAGCCATCAGTACCAAAATGAAATTTCATTGAAGACGCCCCTTCTTTATACTCAAGAGCCGTGGCAGTACCAGCATCCCCAAAGAGAGGATAAGTACTCTTATCATTCACCGAACAGGTTTTAGATATGGTATCACCAACCAAAAGTAAGCCTTTCTTAAAATGGCCTGTCTGCATCAATCCAGCAATATTACTTAGGCCAAAAACATAGCCACTGCAGCCCATAGCCAGGTCAATTGCATAACAATCTTGAGAAATACCTAAGCGATCTTGTAAGATTGTGGCCGTTGCGGGTAATATATAATCTGGGGTTTGCCTTACAAATATCAGACAATCAACCTCAGCAGGGTCCCATTGGAGATCAGACAAAAGCCTGGTGGCGGCATCAGCACATAAATCTGAGGCAGTCATTTTTTCGCTAGCCAAATGCCTGAACTGAATACCCGTGTTCTTTAAAATTTTTTCTGCATCCTTTACTAAAGGATCTGTAAGGTTATCCTTAACATCTGCAGGAATAGTAGCAGCTAAGCCTTTAATCTGAACATTAGGTATTTCAAGAAAAGCCATCCTTTATTTTTTATTTTCAACCACCCCTATTAAATCCGCGATGGTGCTCGAACTTCTAATATCTTCTCCACTCACTTTGACACTATACTCCTCATCAATCATAGCTATTACCATTAAGGCTACCATTGAATCCCATTCTTCCAATTGTTTGAACTCAGTATCTGCCTTAAACTCTTCAGGTTCTGTTTCATCAAATTGCTCGGCAAATAGCTGTATAAATTCTTCTTGGTTCATCAATAAAATGTTTAAATAAACTTACGGCAAAAATACGCAAAAAGCACAGAAGATGTATGACGCTAATCAGGCACTAAAGCTTCCGTAGAAAGAATTTACTTTCCGGTACTGGTGTATCTGGCGTTTTATCACCTTCTCCTAATTGAATATCCCCTTCCTGATAAGGAATCACCCCTTCGGAGTAGAATAAGAACTCCGCTTCCTCAGGAATTGGTTTCACCTCTGATCTAAACGGGTGAATAGGAATTAAGGTTCTTTTAAAGTTTCTGCCCCAAAGTGGATATACATAGTCCTCATGTTCTTGTTGTGTTCCTAAAGCCACAATTGCATCATCCGGTACCAGTTCCTCAAACTTGTAATACGCATCTCTGAACTCAGGTCGGCTTAAAGTTAATTGCTCAATCCTATCTGTTTTAAAGACACTCTCATCACCGAATAAAGGATATAACCTTCTGTTGGTAAGTGTCAGCACTGCCGAAACACCTATAATAAAAGAACAAGCAAAAATATACCTGCCCCATTTTAAGTCTCTGAAGGCAAATGCCAACAGAGGCAAACACCAAACAGCCATGTTCATAAAATATCGGCCTTTTATAGGATCATAAGGGGCTGTAAAACTCAAACAAAGAAAATGGATACCCGCTGCCAGAATAAAAAGTACTGGTAATACTTCTTTTCTATTTTTTATAAATCGAAGCAGTAAAATCAATACAAGTGGCAATACCAGAGCAAAACTAATTATACCCCAAAACGGTCTTTCTTTATAAAAAGCCATGACTTCATCCCCCATCATTTTGAAAGGATATACCACCCAGAATTCTCCTCGTTCCAGACCAAACTTGTCAAATAACTTGTTTGGCAAATACCTGAATTTCTCATTGAGCTCTTCACCCCACTGAGTATTTCTAATACCATCTAACTGAAGAAAATCTGATGAATACCTTAAGACATTGAACTGGAAGTTTCTCAACTTATCCTTTGTGGAATACCCCTCAATTCCATGATATTTCATCATAATAGGTGGAGCAGAAAGAGCACCCAAGCTAAACTTTTCTGCTGCCTTTAAATTTCTGATATACCCATTAGGCACTACAAAAACGCCCAAACTTATGATCAACGCCATAACGGCCAACGGTAGTTTCTTAACAAGCCCTTTGGAGGTAAACAAGACGTATAATGCAATTATAAAAACAGCAGGACCAATCAGCATAAAAGTTACCTTATGTGAAATCCAAACGCCAAAGGCTAAGGCCAATAGAATTATGTTCTTCCAAGACGAATTTTTACCAACCTCTAAAAGTAAATAAACCACTAAACCTAAATAGGCAGACTGAACAATATCTGTTTCTGTAGTGACAGCTTGAATTAAGGCTGAGGGAAGAAGTGCCGCCATAAAAGCAGCAAATAAAGCCCCTTTATTGTGATTGAACAGTGTCTTTGAAATACCGTAAGTGGAGACCACAAATATCAAATACGATGCAAAGTGTATCAGCTTGAAGCCATTTTCTCCAAGAAGATGAAATCCAAAAATCTGTAAGGTGGGCAACGAATTGGGATAATAGTCAATTGACCATGTAGTGCCATTGACAATACCCATATGACCTTTTTGCAAGTAGTAAGCACACTTTACAAGATGGCCAGTCATACTATCCCATTCATTGGGTACTCCAACCCAAAAGACAATAATATTGATAGAAAACGTAAGTACCGTAAAAAAGGTAAGTACAAGATATATGAGCTTCTCAATTCGTGAAGAGTTCAGCCAGATTTGCTCAAATCCATTAGTTATTGATAGCCAAACATCTTTTATTGAACGGTACCTTCCTTCGGGAAATAGTTTGATTGCAAACCTTTGAAGTAAAACCACAACCAACAATACCACTCCCCAGCAGAGCGGATTATTAATTTTACCCAAGGCACTTAAAACATATCCTGAAGGAATAATTGAAACGACAAAACCCAGAAAACAGTACATAAAATACTGCTCTGGGTTTTGAGAAATTCTAAGGCTATTTTGATGTGTCAGCCAAAGAAATATTACGAATAATAGAATAGCAATTATCGCCATCTAAGTTTCTATAAGGTCTAGTTGACTTTTTGACGAAGCTCCTCTAAAATGATTTCCTTCATCAAAAGCTTTCTTTTTTGAGTTTTAAGGTTGTTGAACATCATTCTGTCCATTTCACCATTGGCACCTGCATCACGCTGAGTGCTCTCCTCCAGCTCTTGCAAATCGTTTCTGGCTCTTCTGACAATGTTCTCCATCTCACGGTATTTCACCATGTCTTTTTGACCATCATCCAGGAAATTAAAAGTAGGGTGTTTTCTACCCACTACCTTCATCAAATAACTCAATTCAAAGATTTTATCACAAGCTGCTCTAAAACGCTCCGCTACATTTCTGTCTGCTACATGAGCTGGCACTCTAATATTCTTCCATTGGTTAAGGAGAACTTTAGCTTTTGTAGTAGCATCAAAAATGGCCTCATTTTCATACTGAGACAATAACTCTGCCTCTGCCATCATTCTCTTTTGAGATTCTACTCTTGGATCAACACGTCTCTTAATGGTGATCCCTTTATGACGAGCATATTTCTCATAAAAAGCGGTATTTGACTTCTTAAAGTTCTTGTATAAAAACTTCAACATCTTCGGTGGTACAGGACCGATATCCTTCCACTCTCTTTGATAAGTCTTCATATTCTCAAAAGCCTCATCAAAGTCTTTTGATTTATGAAGATCGTATGACTTCTGAATCAGATTCTCAAACTTAGCCTTGTTCTCATCAATGATGCGGTTTTGCTCATCAAAATGAGCTTTTCTTCTTTGATAGAAGCTATCCAGAATGTCTCTGAACTCTTCTTCCATCTGATCATTGAGTTCTTTTTCTACTGGACCAGTTCTTATCCATTTAGCTCTGATTTCCTGAAGTATATCAGATGAATCACCCCAGTCTTCACTGTCTTTGTGTTTTCGGGCATCATCCAGGAGTTCAGTTTTAACTCTAAGATTGTTTTTTTGATTGACCTCAATCAGCCCATTTAAGTAAGCTTCTCTGACATCTAGCTTTTTTAGTAATGGCATAAAATCGCCAATACCATCAAAATTTAACAGTCGTTTTCTGAGTTGAATAAGTTTGGTTAGATAAGAGCCTTTGTTTTGAGCATTGGAAATATCTTCCTCTAATTGGTCTACTTTCTTGACCGCTATTTCATAACGATTTTCAAAGTATTGGAAAGCCTCTTCGTCTGTTCTTTTAACTTCTCCTATTTGTCTTTCGGGCATATCTAAATACCCTTTTAAAAATACCTTACCGTCTTTTATGTAAGCGTATTCATTTTCTAGTGTAACACCTTCCATGCTTTATTGGATTAACTGGCTATGGTTGTTTGGTTCTTAATTTAATTTGTAAAACTCGGGGTTTTTTTGAACAATCCAAAGTAATTCAGATTAAGATAGAACCGCTATTGAATCGATTTATTACATTACAACTGCAAATTATAAGAATATGTTTCATTGCTATTACAAAGATAAAATTTTACCAATTTCTGAATGTCAAATCCCTCCAAATGACCTTGGGTTGTTTAGATCCTATGGAATTTTTGACTTTTTCAGAACCTACCAAAAGAAACCTTTTCAGTTTGACTGGTACTGGGCTAGATTTCAAAACTCAGCTCGAATTCTAAACATTGAGATACCAAAATCAAAGGAAGAAGTACTATCAATCGTTCATGAGCTCATCGAAAAAAGTCAGGCAGATGAGTGTGCCATACGCTTTATACTGACAGGTGGAATGACAGAAAATGGGATTGATAGTGATCAAACCACTTTTATGGTCTTTTCTGAGCCAATAACCATCATTGATCCACAATTATACAAGACGGGTATTAAGTTAGATACCCGTGAGTATATTCGAGATTTGCCCGAAGCCAAAAGTACTGACTACAAATACCTTCTCTCTATACGACCGCAATTAAAGCAGAATGGAGCTTTTGATGTTCTCTATCATCAAAATGGAGTGATTAGCGAGCTAAGTAGAAGTAATATTTTTATAGTTAATGGAAACACCATAGCTACGCCTTCTAAAAACATACTTAAAGGCATTACACGTAAAACTGTGCTGCTATTAGCTTCAAAAGAATTTATAATTGAAGAAAGAGATGTTCAATTAACAGAGGTCTTAAATGCAGAAGAGGTCTTTACGACCTCCTCTACAAAAAAAGTTATTGGTATAACTCAAATTGATGATCATATAATTGGAACTGGTAAACCAGGAAAGGTAACCGAACAATTATTGGCACAATTTGATGAATTTACTCGTCAGCATTAAAAAAACGCTTTACCCCGATAGCATCCAGATATCTGTTTAATTCCTCTTTCACCTTAGGGAATAAGAAGAATAAACCAAACATATTAGGGAATACCAATGCCAAAATCATTGCATCAGAGAAGCCCCATACGGCACTCATATTTGCCGCGGCACCAACCACGATAAATAAAAGGAATAATACTTTATAGGAAAGATCTGCTGCTTTACTCTTACCAAAAAGATACATCCAGGCCTGCAGACCGTAATATGACCAGGAAATCATTGTGGAGATGGCAAATAGAACAATAGCAAGAGTCAAAACGTAAGGAAACCATGGAATAGCCGCTTCAAAAGCCATTGAAGTCAGAACTGCTCCTTCTACCTCCATACCATCTATAACTACGCTTCCGCCACCATACTCAAAAATACCAGCACTATTGTACATTATGATTACCAGTGCCGTCATGGTACAAATGACAACCGTATCAATAAATGGCTCTAATAATGCTACTAAACCTTCAGAAGCTGGGTATTTCGTTTTTACAGCAGAGTGAGCAATAGATGCAGAGCCCGCACCGGCTTCATTAGAGAAAGCAGCTCTTTGGAAACCAACTATAAGCACCCCAAACAAACCTCCTAATCCGGCCTCAGGTGTAAAAGCATTTTTGAAGATTAAGCCAAAAGCATCATCAATAAAACTAAAATTAGAAAAGATGATAAACAGACAAGCCGCCACGTATATCCCCGCCATGAAAGGAACAACTTTCTCTGTTACCTGAGCAATTCTTTTGATCCCTCCGATGATCACAATACCTACTATAACTGCAAGGATAACTCCTATAATAGTACCCGAGCTACCACCTTCCATACCTACTAATGAAGCCAATTGAGATGCGGCTTGGTTTGACTGAGCAGCGTTACCGCCTCCAAATGAAGCTCCTACACACAATACAGCAAAGATTGCAGCCAGAACCTTTCCTAATCCAGACTTGCCTATATCAGCAAAACCTTTGGTCAGATAATACATCGGTCCACCATATACGGTACCGTCTTCACCTACGTCTCTATATTTTACCCCTAGGGTACACTCGACAAACTTGGTAGACATACCTAGAAGGCCACATACAATCATCCAAAATGTAGCTCCGGGCCCTCCGAGGGCAATTGCCAACGCAACACCAGCAATATTCCCTAAACCGACAGTTCCAGAAACAGCAGTTGCCAAAGCCTGGAAGTGACTTACCTCACCTTCTTTCCCTTCAATTCTAATGGTATCGACGATATCACCATCTACTACATTAAGGTTTGGAGTAGTAACTGGGTCTGCCCCTTGTTCAATATGGTCGTACTTTCCACGAACAATGTTAATTGACAAAGGAAATCTTCTGATGTTAACAAAAGAGAAGAAAATGGTGAATACCAAAGCTCCACCTACCAGGAGGATCAGAATAAAAGGAATATCAAAAACACGAAATAAGACAATGTTACCCCATGCGTCTGCAATCGGCGTAAATGCATCATTGATGATCTCGTCAATTCCTTTTTCTGGTTCAAAACTTAAAAGTCTATTTAGATCCATAAATTAGATTTAGGTTGTTGATTCAAAAGTTAAGTTCGCAAGATAAAACAAATAAGATAGTTCTGAGAATTAATCCTCTTCCTGATTTATTTTACTGTGATTTTTCCCATATCCAAAATAAATCAACAGACCTAAGCCCAACCAAAGAGCCAAACGGTACCATGCTTCAATAGGTAATGAGGTCATTAAATAGACGCAAACCAAGATGCCCATGATAGGAACGAATGGAACAAGCGGTGTTTTAAATGCTCTTTTCATTCCAGGTTGTTTCACTCTCATAAGCCATACACCTGCACATACCAAACTGAAGGCAAAAAGTGTTCCTATACTTACCATATGCCCTAAATCACTCACAGGCACAAATCCAGCAAAAATGCTAACAAAGATCATAAAGAAGATGTTGGTCTTCCAAGGTGATCTATACTTTTGGTGCACATCACCAAAAAATTTAGGCAAAAGCCCATCTTGGGACATGCTGTAAAAGACCCTACTTTGCCCAAGCAACATCACCAACATAACTGATGTATAACCTGCTAAAATCGCAATAATTAAACCTTGCTGAAGAAAATCATATCCTGTCTTGGCAAAGGCAGTAGCGGCTGGCTTTGCATCATTAGCAAATTCTGAATAATGTACCAGACCTGTCATTACGTGAGAAAAAAGAACGTAAAGAATTGTACAAACTATCAATGAGCCTAAAATACCAATAGGCATTCCTTTCTGCGGATTCTTAGCTTCTTGAGCTGCCGTAGAAACGGCATCAAAACCTATAAAAGCAAAGAATACCACGGCCGCTCCTGTGGCTATTCCTGACCAGCCAAATTCACTTCTTACGCCTGTATTCTCCGGGATGTAAGGCACATAGTTTTGTGGGTCAATATGACTCCAACCCAAAATGATAAAAACCAAGACCACGGCTATTTTCAAGACCACCAAAACATTATTCATTCTGGCCGAACCTTGCGTTCCTCTAATGAGCAATAAAGAAAGTAAGAAGACGATGATCACCGCTGGCAGATTGATGAGGCCATTTGAAATAATGGTTCCATCTGCCAATGTCAATGTTTCATACGGGGAGGTAACCAATCTGGTCGGTAGATGAATACCCCAGGAACTAAGGAGTTCTAATAAATACCTGGACCAACTAACAGCTACCGTGGCAGCTCCTAAGGCGTATTCCAGCACTAAATCCCAACCAATGATCCATGCAACAAACTCACCCATGGTAGCATAAGAATAGGTGTATGCACTTCCTGCCACGGGAATCATGGAGGCAAATTCTGCATAGCAAAGGCCGGCAAAAGCACAACCCACAGCCGCCAAGATAAAGGAAATTGTAACAGCTGGGCCGGCGTGGTTTGCGGCAGCGATTCCAGTTAATGAAAATAAGCCGGCACCAATAATAGCTCCTATACCTAAGGCAACTAAGCTTGTTGCACTCAAGGACCTCTTTAACTGATTTGCTTCACCAGTGACTCCTGCCACAAGTTTCTCGATTGATTTTCTTGCCCAAATATTTGACGCCATAATTGAAGTTTTGAATAGTGCAATATATGAAAAAAGGACACTGTTTTAGAGTGTCCTTTTTTATGTCAAAACAAAGGTGTCGTACCGCCTAAAACTTGGGGCACGACAACGCCTTTTTTCTTCTTCTAACGTGGGGATTTCGTTCAGACTCAAAAGCCTCAAATTGATACGCCACTGAGATTTCATGAGCACCACCAGAGGTAGTTCCAAGACTGCTAATTGTCAAATCATAGCTATACCCAAAAGAAAACTGATCTAACCTAAAACCAGCCAAAGCAACTAGTGCATCATGGTTTACTGAATTCGTCCCATTCTTTTTGATAGGAATACCACGATACCATAAACCAACAGTCAATGGGCTATAGGTAACATATGCCCCTAAATCTAACTGAGAGAACTTCCCTTGTTGTTTGTACAGAAATGTTGGTATAAAAGTAAATTCTCGATCTGCGTTTGCTGCCACACCCGATGGGTTTCTAAGAGGAATATTTAGCCCTCCATTAACCATATATTTTCTTTGCAAGACCTCATTAGAACCTGCAGTTAAACCTAAATCTGGCTCTGTTAGGTGATGAACAGAAACACCTAAATATGCCCTTGGGTTATAATACAAAATACCCGTGCTAAAATCCATAAACTGAGCGTTTGACTCAATACCAGCGAGTGGATCATTTGTGGGACTTCCATTAAACCCATTATTGTCAAATTGATCCGGGAAAGTCAGTCCATTAGTATTAAAACCTCTAACAGATCGGGTTGCCTGAGCACCTAATCTTAAAAAATGATCATCGATTAGGTTCAACTGATACGAATAGAATCCCGAAATCTCAGTATTCTTTAATCGAGCTGCTCCTTGCTGATCTGTCAAAACCATTAGTCCAACTCCACTATTGAATCTTTCTAAGTAATGATCTACTGAAATAGTAGATGTTGTAAAGTTTGCAGAAAGAGAAGGCCACTGATTCCTAAAATTGAAAATCATCCTTGGGGCATATCCACTACCTGTAAAAGCTGGGTTATGATACATTGGTGCAGCATAGAACTGTGAAAACTGTGGATCTTGTCCATACAGATTCACCGATACAATACTCGTCACCAGAAAAAATAGCAGTTTTTTCATTCGCCAATTTCTTTAAGTCGAATAAGACTTGTCATTACTCTTTGCTACTTACAATATTCATTCCAAGAATCAAATACTCGAAAGAAATTACAAATTAGCTTGAAGCAGCCACTATCTAACGAATTAAAGCTTAGCGTATTATCACAACTAAAGTGGTCTTCCTGCTTTATTTACACCTGACCTATTTTTAAATAGATCTAAATCAGCCTGTACCATCTCTTTGACCAAGGCTGGCAAATCGTACTTTGGCTCCCAGCCCAACTTCGTTTTTGCTTTCGTTGGATCTCCTATCAATAATTCTACCTCAGTAGGTCTATAGTATTTTGGATCAACCGCCACCACTTTTTGACCTACTTCCAATGGATATTCAGGATTTGATGAAGATTTGACGTAAGCCTCTTCTTTCTCTTCTTTTCCATTGAACTCGAGTTCAACACCGATTTCTTCAAAAGCCATTTTAACAAAATCGCGAACCGTAGTAGTTTCTCCAGTCGCAATCACAAAGTCTTCTGCAGTATCTTGTTGAAGAATTAACCACATCGCTTCTATATAATCCTTAGCATGCCCCCAGTCTCTCTTGGCATCAAGATTTCCGAGATAGAGACAGTCTTTTTCGTTTAGTCCAATCTGAGCTACGGCTCTTGTAATTTTTCTGGTAACGAAGGTCTCGCCTCTGAGTGGAGATTCATGATTAAAAAGAATACCATTACAGGCATACATATTATACGCTTCGCGGTAATTTACAGTAATCCAGTAACCATACATTTTAGCCACTGCATATGGAGAACGAGGATAGAAAGGCGTAGTTTCTTTCTGAGGAACTTCCTGTACTAAACCATAAAGTTCTGAAGTAGACGCTTGATATATTCTGGTTTTCTCTGTCAAACCCAAAAGTCTTACGGCTTCTAGAATTCTTAATGTACCAATACCATCTACATTAGCGGTATACTCTGGGGAGTCAAAACTCACCTTAACATGAGACATAGCCCCGAGATTATATATCTCGTCAGGCTGAACCTCCTGAATAATTCTAATAATATTGGTTGAATCACTAAGGTCACCGTAATGTAGAATAAACCTCACATTCGCTTCATGCAAATCTTTGTATATATGATCAATACGATCAGTGTTAAACAAAGAGGCTCTTCTTTTAATACCGTGTACTTCGTAACCCTTTTCTAGAAGAAATTCTGCCAGATAGGCTCCATCTTGACCAGTAACACCTGTGATTAATGCTTTTTTCATTTACCTTTTAATTGCCCCTGTTTGCTAAAGGGCGATTTTACTTTATTCGAAATTTCTTAATTAATTTAAATGAAGTCCGTTTTTAACATTTACGGCTTCCATTGTAATTTTTGATGATGTAAACCTAGTCCGAAGCGAGGAATAATATTTTTCGGCGTCCATGCGTCTTAAAAAATCTCCTACCTTGATTCTATATGTCGGCTGACTATAGGTTTCATAAATTTCCAATTCAGGGAAATGTTGAAGTAAATATCCTTTAGCAGCTTCATAATCACCTCTACTGTTCCCAGAAAATACTTGTATTCTAAACCCCGGAGATTCAGAAGCCTGTGAATTGTACTTGGAAATCTCGCCAACAGCCTTGTCTATTCTTAAATTTTCATTCGATGGCTCACTCGGCATAAATCCATTCGGCTGCTTCTCTTTATTTTCGATTTCTTCCAAAATTGGCTCAACCGTTAATACCGGAATCGGTCGTACAGAAGATAAGTCTTCCTCGTAATTTACAATCTCACTAGCTGAACGACCACCAACATTTCTGGCACAAGAGCCAAAAAGAAGAATAAGAGTTATAAAAAATGGTAGTCTCTTCATTGCTGCTGATTTATAAGAGTGCAAAGTTAGCAGAAAAAAGGAGTTGAATTAAACCTCTAGACTTCACCGCTAAATAATAATTCTTTCTCTGTAAGGCGAAATAGCCTTAACTTTATATTCCAAGATGTATTTAGAGTGAAGATCATCTATCAAATTTACTTCTTTGTAAGAAAGCTGTTCCTACCAGGAGGCTACGTTTTATTATTTGCTTTGGCGGCAAATGGACAAAATTTGTGTAGCAGCTCTTCAAATGACAAACTAATTTCAGACGGCTTTTCTTTCATCGGACCTTCCAGTGGCTGCGGCCCATTCACAGTAAATATTGAAGACAATACAGGATATTCCGATATCAAATACATCTACACTTACAACGGTGAGTCCGCATCACAACTAAACAACTTGGGTGCAATCGCAAATACGGAATACACCTACTTCGCCGATGATGAAAACAAAACCTACACCATTCTTCAGTATGGTAAAGATGATAGTGGGGAGACGTTTTATTCTTGTAAGAATGTGACGGTGAGGGCGAATGATAAGCCTAAATTTAGCTATACCATATGCAATAATACACTCAATATTTCCTTACCCCTCGACTCAGCCAATTCATTTGACAGTTATTCTTTGAAAATCAATTCCACTGAGGAGAATATAGAACCAAATCAACTTCCGTTTAACAAAGATTACACCGTTAATTTTCCGATTGAGTTAATTTTCAAAGGAAACTTCTCCGACGGTTCCGCAAACTGTGGAACGATTGATCCAATATTAATTGAAAGTTTAAACCCTTCCTCCCAACCTTATGGTATAGACCTTGAATATCACCCTAATATCAACTCAATAGTGATGGAATCCGGGACCAAAGGTATTATGGAGTTTCAGGGGGCCTATGGTTCTTCCGGATACTCATTCTACCGTACAGAAATGGGTGTGCCCTATTCCGCAAATCCAACCATGAAAAATGTCCAACCTGGGTCAGTTGAATTTGAAATTCCCGATTCATCAAAGTCCTATTGCTTTTATGCCGTCAGAACTATTGCTTGCGGTATCGAACAATCAGCAGAAATCTGTACTATTCCTTTCAATTTCCCGATAGGACTGGAAAAGGAAAATAAAATTGAAGTCCCACAATACAAGGAAAGACAATATGACTTCCCCAACGAACCACAATATGGAAGAAACCACTTATACTCTTTAGAAATATTGAAATCTGAAAACGGCGATAATTATGAGATTATTCCCATTTTCGGTGTAACAGATGAAGTCATTGACCCCATCGATTGTAAACAGGATTATTGTTATCGCGTCAAAGCAAAGGTTTCTGGTCAGTTGTATTATTTCAGGTTCGAAGGAGAATCTACATCGGCCGAAAGATGCATTTCAAGAAAAACTTTTCAACCAGATTCATTGACAAAACTTTATGCCTCTGTTGAAGATGATAAATCTATCATTCGCTTCAATGACAACAGTGGCTGGTCTTTGAATAAGGATATGTTCTATCTTTTTTCTAACGCTGATTCCAGTACCTTTTATTTAGCTGATAGTACTCAAACTGAAGCATTATTCTCCTCCGCTATTTTATCCGACACCAATCCAACCTGCTTTAAAGTTGGCTATAAAGATGAATGCGGAAGCTACTCCAAACTATCCCCCGAAATATGTACCGTTTTTTTAGAGACCGATGGCAACCAATCTCTGATATGGTCCGATATCCTTTCTTTTTCACCCGAAGAGGTAAGTCATTTTGAAATCCAACAAACAAATGAACAAAATGGGCAGGAAACCTCAATTTATTCCGAAAGCTCAACTCAAAGTAATACTTTATCTCCTGATTTAGATGCCTTTGAAAATTTGGCCACCTTCAGACTGAAAGCCTATAACTTTCAAAACGAGATTAGTTACTCTAATTATGTCTCCATACCGATCAGTACCAATCTCTATTTCCCAACAGCATTTAGCCCTAACGGAGATCAAATCAACGATACCTTTGAAATCAAGGGTAACCTTGGCACACTCGCCAGCTTTGAGCTTTATATTTATGACCGATTGGCCCTTGAAGTTTTTCGCAGCACTGATCCAGAGCATTTCTGGGACGGAACACTCAATGGAAATCCCCTACCTAGTGGCACCTATCAATATGCCCTAAAAGCCACCAATAAACAAAACGAAGAAATCCGGAAACATGGATATATGGTCCTATTACGCTAAAAATAGACTGGCTCTCCTCGGAGTGTTCCTGGGTTTGAGTGCTGTCGTTTTCGGTCAGCATCAAAAGAGCCTGAAACCAGCTATTTACATGGGTCTTGAAGCCGGATTGTCCTCAGGCGATTCTACTCCTTTCTGGTTAAGGGCGAAAGATTATGGTCAGTACCCAGATGCTCCTCATTTCGTACAAGCCTATCTGGATATACAGCAAGACTATGACAGCCTTTTTCAGAAAAACTCAGCATTAAAGCCCTTCTCTTTAGGATATGGAGCACAAGCCCTAATACAGCAATCCGATCAAACACGATTGATTATGCCCGAAGCCTTTATCAAGCTTCGGTATAAACATTGGGAATTGTATGGCGGAAGAAGGAAAGAAATGTTTGGATTAGCGGATACCACCCATACCTCCGGCTCTTATATCTGGTCCGGTAATGCATTGCCGATGCCCAAAATTCAGATCCATACGCCTAATTATGTTGCACTAGGTAAAAAGGGTAGAATCAGTTTTAATGCCGGTCTTTCACACGGTTGGTTTGGCAAAGATTCTGTGATGCAAGGGCATTTGCTGCATCAGAAATGGCTGTATGGAAGAATTGGGCAACCGAATGCAAAAGTTCAAATAACAGTCGGAATTAACCATCAGGTAATGTGGGGAGGGTATTCGGAAATTCTTGAAGCCGGTGAGAAGTATACCCTTGATGGTAAACTTGCTCCCTACCCTCTATACTCTTATCAATACATTCTTCTCCCGTTTCTCCAAAAATTTGTTCCTCCTGACCAAACAAAAGTGCCGGGGTATGACGGAGGCTTAGCTATAGGAAATCAACTAGGTTCAGTTGATCTTTCCTTTCTATTTAAAGGAGAGAACACCGTCTGGTTATTATATAAACAACAGCCGTATGACTTTGCCCGCTCTCTTTACAACTTAAATAATATCGAAGATGGGCTTCATGGTCTAAGAGTGAGTTTCATAAATGGTCAACTCTTACAAAACATTACCGGAGAGTTTTTTTACAGTAAAAGCCAGGGAAGGTATCGATTTGGAAAACTTCAAGACAGTAATTATGGCGAAATAGATAATTACTTTTTCCACGGACAATATCAAAGTTGGTCGTACCAAAATCAAATTCTGGGAACTCCCTTTATTCTATTTGAAGGACAAAATCAAAGGCGATTCAATAATCGTCTAAAGTATTGTTACCTTTCTTTGAAAGGAAACCTCAAGCCCAAACTGACCTATGTCCTTAAACAGGTGTATAGCCAGAATTTTGGAACCTATTCCCGTTCCATTGATTTGAGTCAATATAGCGGGAGTCTTCAGCTGAGATATAAATCAGGGGCTTCTAACCTGTTTTCAGCACAATTCATGATGGACAGTGGCACTTTGTATGATCAAAACATCGGTCTATCTTTGTCCTGGCAACGTCGATTGTATTGAAAAAGAACCTGCTTATATTGCTCCTCATCACCCCCGTGCTGACCTATAGTCAAAACCTACTACGGAATAACAGCTATCAAGCTGGTCTCTCGACCTACCTCACTACCGGAAATCAATTGCCTTTTTGGTTACAAAGCAATCAATATGGTGAAGTGCCGTTTGAAGGAAATGTAATTCAGGGAATGGTCTCCGTACATCATGAATATGACAGTACCTATTCTGTTGATCAAAGGTTAAACAAGATGGCAATGGGCTATGGGCTTAGAGCTGTTGGTAATGTTGGGCGTATAATCGATTTAAGATTGACTGAGGCCTATTTAAAAGGGCGAACAGGACCTTTTGAATTCTTTGCAGGTCGTCGTAGAGAGATCATTGGATTAGTGGATACTACACTATCCTCAGGTTCGTATATCTGGTCAGGCAATGCACTACCACTACCCAAGGTTCAGTTGAGTATCCCTAATTATACTCCAATTCTTAAAAATAAACTTCTGAGCCTTAAAGGTACCTATGCTCATGGCTGGTTTGGAAGTACTGACTCGGTTCAAAATTATTACCTTCATCAAAAAACTTTCTATGCCCGTTTGGGGAAACCTCAATGGCAAATTAAATTTTATGCCGGCTTTAATCATCAGGTCCAGTGGGGGGGTAAGCCAGCCGTTCCTTTCTATGATGCCAAAACAGACCAAATCATTAGCTCTTTTCCTTCAGACTTTGCCACTTATATCAATGTGGTTTCGGGTGTTAGCCTGAACAAAAATCTGGATGCTGGAGAAATAAAGGATGGAGTACCCTTTAATGAAGCCTTTAACCGGGCCGGCAATCATTTGGGAACCATTGATATCGCTCTTGATTTCAAAACCCATTTGGGTACTTTCATGCTTTATCGTCAAAGCATTTATGAGGACGGGTCTTTGTTTTACTTAAACAATATTTCAGATGGTCTTTTGGGACTTAGCTTTAAAAGCTCACGATTAAGGGTTGACTTGGAATATTTAGACACCCGAAGCCAAGGTGGCAATACCGGTTCTGGAAATGTCATTCCACAGTTAAGAGGTTTTGACAATTATTTCAATAACAGCCTGTATGAAGACGGCTACACTTATCTCCGCCGAACGTTGGGTACACCTTTTTTAATGCCCTTCCATCAGCTTTCCTCAAACGCTGAGAGCTCCACAATTAACCCCAATTTTCTCTACTTTAACCGTGTAAAAGCCATTCACACTTCACTGTCTTATTGGCTTCCAAACCTTCAGGCACATGCAAAATATAGCTTCATCGAAAGCCCGGGTAGATACGGCTCAGAGCAAGTATTAAAGAATCACTCCGCTTCCATTTGCCTGCTTTACAAAACGGGTAGCATGCATTATCAACTTTCGGTAGCCACAGACGTCGGAGATTTTTGGAAGTCAAGGAGAGGAGTACAATTGTCCGTCGTTAAAAAGCTTAGCTTTTAGCCTCATCAAGGCTTGAATAAGCTGAATTCTCACTCACATATTCAGGAACCAAAGCCTTTATGTGTCTGACGATCTCCAACTTACTTTTACTTTCCAGCTCTTTTAACAGCTCCATAAAGGCTTTTTGGAGTTCCTCATGAGATTCCGGCTTAACCTGAGCAATTAATATCTTAGGATGATGTGTTGCTTTTGTTTTCTCCAGATCACCTAAAAGCTCTTCGTACAACTTTTCTCCAGGACGAAGTCCGGTGAATTCTATTAGAATGTCCTCTTCCGGTTCAAAACCTGAAAGCCGAATCATCCGATGGGCCAGATCCACAATACGCACAGGCTCGCCCATTTCAAATACATAAATCTCTCCACCTTTACCCATTGTACCTGCCTCAAGAACCAATTGACAAGCCTCCGGTATCGTCATAAAATAACGAATGATATCAGGATGAGTCACCGTAACCGGTCCGCCATTTTCAATTTGTTTTTTAAATAAGGGAATTACTGAACCATTGGAGCCTAGTACATTCCCAAAGCGTGTCGTCACGAAACGAGTAGTATTTTGATGGGCATTGAGACTTTGCACATATTTCTCTGCCAAGCGTTTGCTGGCACCCATCACATTCGTCGGGTTTACTGCCTTATCTGTGGATATAAAAACAAATCGATTGGACTGATATTTAAACGCTAGATTAGCCATGTTCATCGTCCCACTCACATTTACTTTTACGGCATTAAAGGGGTCTTCTTCCATTAGAGGGACATGCTTATAGGCAGCAGCATGAAATACCACTTGCGGATTATACAACTGAAATAACTCCTCCATTCGATGTTCAGAACTTACATCACGGATGTGGAAAGAAACCTTCAATGATTGATTCTTGGAAGATAATCGATGAATCTCAGTTTCCAAATCATAAAGAGCAGACTCCGCCTGATCGACCAAAATCAATTCTTCAGGCTCAAATTTTAAAATCTGACGTACCAGTTCAGAGCCTATGGAACCTGCGGCACCGGTCACCATTATTTTTTTCCCATTCAGGTATTCGTTAACCAAGCGATTATTCAAACTGATAGGTTCCCTCTCCAGAAGATCTTCAATCTTGATCTCATGAATCTGGCTGGCCTTTAATTCACCGTTCATCCATTGTTTGATAGGCGGTAGAATTTTAAGGGGGACACCGGTCTTTAACAGCGAATCAATGATTTCATTCCTCAATACAGAACTAATGGACTGAATGGCAAATATAACTTCTAGGCCCGGAAAAAGTCTTTTTTGACGTTTCAGAAACTCAGCTAACTCATCCTTCTTATTCAGAATCGTAATCCCTTCTATAGACTTCCCATTCAACTGGAGGTTATCATCAAGAAAGTACAGAATCTTGTATTTATATCGCTTGTCATTATACAGCGAATTTTTGGTAATTCTTCCCAAATGGCCCGCACCGTAAATTATGACCGGTCTGCTGTCTTTATGATTTGCTATCAATCGTTCATAAACCGATTTAACCATAAAACGACTTATTGTTAGGGAGAACATCGCTATGAAGAAGCCAATCAGAAGGATAGAATAAGGTATTTTGATCGTAGACCAATTCCCAATATGTCCAATAAATGACAAAACAAATAAAGCCAAGGAGGAAAACAACAGGGCATTAAATAGGTTCTTGATATCCTCCAAACTGGTATGTCTTACAATACCAGAATACGACTGAAATATGAGAAATCCAATCAAGCGAAAAAAGACCACTAAGGCCAAATGGTATTTATAAAGTTGCGGGTCAACGTAAGTAAATTCGAAATTAAATCGGGCCAATGCCGCCAACGTAAATGAGGCTGCTACAATACCCATATCAACGAGTAGAATCAGCCATTTCGAAACAAACCGTGATGTAAACTTGTGGACCATAACATACATTAAGGGTTCGACATTAAAATTAGTCCATTCCTTCTACTCATTTTAATCCCAAGGACATTATTTATTCTTCGGCGTCAAACGAACTTCTTTTCCTAAACGAGCACGAAGTCTATGCATGAATACCAGCAGCAATAGATGAACTAAAAGTACAATCCACAACTGATCGCTCAAGACCAGAACTGCATTCAGGAACAACTGCAAACTGGCATAGATCACACTCACCCATAAATGAGAGATTTGCAATTCGTTCGCCAATAATTGAAAGAAATGCAGACGGTGTGCCTCAAAGACAGCCTCTCCCTTTATCAGACGATAGAAAAGTGTATAACCGGTATCCAGCCCATATAGGGAGAAAAACATCAAATATTTCCAGGATACGGCCTTACCTAGCATCACGGCACCAAAGAATAGTATAGCCGCCAGCGAAATACTTCCGACATCGCCGCCGAATGCCAAGGCCTTTTTGCGAAAGTTGAATAATAAAAATGCCACTAGAGCAATTATTATGAGAGTTAACAGCTCCTGATCGATGAAACCATCTTTTTGATTCATATAAGATAGAGAAATGGCTCCAACCTGTCCATAAAGTCCGGTAATTCCATTGACCCCGTCCATAAAGTTAAATGCATTCAAAAATCCCATTCCTAAAAAGAGTAAGGCCAAAAGCAGGAGTAGATTGCTCTCCAAATCAATTTGATACAGTATCATTCCTGTTCCAATGAATTGAACCAGCAATCTCGCTTTTCCGGACAGCGTTAGAAGATCATCCAGGAAACTAATGCTCGCCAGAGCAAAAATGGCCATCAGAAAAAAAGGGTATTGAAATTGGGCAATATAAGCATAATAAAGAACTGCTATTGGAAAGAGAATCCCTATTCCCCTCACAGTTACCTGCTTGTGAGAGCTTCGGTTATTGGGAACATCATGTATGTGAAGTTTTCGGGCAAAAATTATATACAAATATCCCAGTCCCGAAAAGGCCAAAAAGAGTTCTGCCGTCAAATAATTATTCATGAGCGAAAGAGCGTATGGTTTTTCTGAGGCCTGCTGAGGCCTCAAAAGTAGGTGGATTTTCCAGAACTGACCTAAGCTTCTCATTAGAAACTTTATAATCGTCTGTTAATTTTTTTAATCGCTCCGAATTTAAGGGTAAATGAAGCCAATCACCCATTTTGGCCAGCATCTTAATAGTCGGTGCAGGAATCTTCCAAATACAAGCAGGTATGCCAAATTCCTGACTAATAAGTTTAATCAGCTCAATCGTGGAAACATAATTGGTATCTGCCACCTGGTACACCCCTTGAGGAATCGTTCGGTCCAAGATAAGTTCAGTGATGACATAGCAAAGGTGATCTACGCTTAAATAAGATCGCTCATTTTCAAAGGCCCCTAGGGGGTAGGGAAGCCCAGATTTCACCCATCGATATAAGAGATTTAAATTACCCTTATTACCCTGGCCATGAATCATACAAGGCCGAAGGATAATGATTCTTTTACCATTTTCTTTATGATTTAAAAGGGCTCTTTCTGCTTCTAATTTAGATTTCCCGTAAACCGTTACCGGACTTGGGATTGTGCTTTCCAAAAGTAACTCTTTCCCCGGAGAATCCGCTACCGCCTTTACCGAGCTGATAAAAATAAACGTATTTGCCTCAGATCGAAGAAAAGCCTGGAATAACCGTTGAGTAAGTTCAGTATTAACGTGAAAATAGTCGGCCTCTTTATGAACATTTTTAAGATCATGGGCCAGACCAGCCAAATGAACCACTACCGAAGTGTCACCGGGCAGGGAATCAGGAACACCTGATCTCAAAGAAATTTCTTTATGAGAAATAAGCCTCTTATCCAGATAATTAATCAAATTTTGCCCAACAAAACCGCTGGCTCCAGTTATCAATACATCATTCATAAAAGAAAAGCCCCAACCATTATGAGAACGATTGAGGCTTGTAAATTTTAAAACAAAGACTAGTTTATCTTATTCTTCAAAATTTCATTTTCAGCTTTCAAAGCCTTGACTTCTTTGTTTAATTCAATCATATAAAGAGTTAGCTCCTCAATCTTTTCCATAAAGATTTTTGAAGTAGCTGATACATCCAAACCACCAACGGCTATTTCATCTGCAGAAGGAACGTTCGGAAGGTGCTTATTTTCTTGAGTAAAGGACTCCACTTCTTCCAAAGGCATCAGTTTATAACTAGGTTCAAAAACATAATCCGCCCAGTCAGCCGAGGAAGCAAGAGCCACTTTTACCTTTTCGGTTAAAATCCCTCCTTTCACTAAAAGATTATAACCCCCACTTGTATTTGCAGCTTCTCTTTTTGCAGGGTCAACATCACCAATAGAAACGAACTTTGCAGAGAAATTACCATAAATCAGAGGTGTTGTGGTACTACTATTAGCTATATAAAGCTTGTTAGACTCAGCAGTTAATGAAGCACCCTTACCAGCTCCAGATCCTATGTAAACTGAACCGGAACCATTCTTATTCCTACCGGCCTCATAACCGATTGAAACATTATCATTTCCTTTATTGTCATAAGCAGCATTAACTCCCAACGAAATATTTCTACTTCCAATATCATTACTATACATTGTATTTAAACCAATCGCCAAGTTGTAAGAACCTGTTGTATTATTGAGTAGAGCATTCGATCCAAACGCTGAATTGTAAGTTCCCGAAGTATTTGCTCTTAAAGCAAAAGATCCAAAAGCAGTATTCCAGTTAGCATTATTATTTTGAAGGGCATACGCACCAATAGCTAGATTATTACTACCTGTTGTATTAGAACTTAATGAAGAATACCCAAAAGCCGCATTTTGAATTCCTGTTGAGGCAGGGGCGATATTTGATTCACCGGACCTGTAACCATAAAAGTTATTCAACCGATTTCCAGGTTCGATATATCCAGAATTAACGTTATTCGTTTTAATTAATAAAGGAATGTTATTGGTTGTACCAATAAAAGCACCAGACAACGCAGCATTACCACTCATGGTCCAATCGTTTGGATCAGCCGCGACCGAATTCGCAGAAAGTGGTTGCCAGAACCCTTTGGAATAAAAATAAAACCCAGCCTTATCATCCATTTGATAAACAATCAAGCCCTCGGCAGGACTTGGAATCGCTTCTCTTTCAGATAAAGACATTCTAGGAATTAACAACCCTTTGTTGGAAGATTGTAGATCCAAAACTGCAGATTCGTTAGGTGTTGTTGTTCCAATACCAACACCTTGGGCCATTGCAAAATTGCAAGAAACAACTAAGCAAGCTATTGCTCCTAATTTAGATAAAGTCTCTCTCATAGTAAGAAAAATTAATTTGAATTCCTTGTGAAGTACATGAAACGAAAGTAACACTAATTTACTACTTCGATCCATTATTACCTACTATTTTATTAAATGGTAATCGATTCCATGTTCCTTAATCTTCTTAATACTGCAGAGTTAATCGCCGATTTTCTCTTATCGAAAAACCAACCCCATTTATTAAAATAATAAATTGCAGATTTCAGGTACATACTCATATTAGAAAACTTAAACAAAGTTTTTACTTCGTGATCGTGTGTCACGTACACTCTACCATAATAAATGGTCTTTAGCCCTTTTTCACTAAACCTCCTGGAGAGATCAACATCTTCGAAGTACATAAAAAACTTTTCATCAAAAAGAAGGTCATCATCGCAGTTTGACATATTTACCATCAAAAAACAGCCAGACAAAAAAGGAATACAATCAAGTATGTCAATCTTATCGAGTCTTAGCTCATAATCATTTAAATGCTTTGAAAATAACAATTTTAACACTTCTATTCTTCTAAGCACTAATGTAAAAGGGCTGGGCAAAAGCTTTGCTAAGTATTGAGTAGTCCCATCAGGATAGACAATTTTCGGCATTACCAAACCAACATCACTCTCCGATTGCCCATACTTTAGAAGTTCTTCAATTACTCTTGAATCAAAAGTAATATCGGGATTAATTATGAAATGATAGTCCGAAAAACCTTTAACTCTCTTTAAAACATAGTTATGCCCTGCACCAAATCCAGGATTATGAGGAAAATGAATATATTCAATGTTTTTATTAAGTTCCTTCAATCTTTCCAATTGGTTCGTTGGGGAATTATCTACCAAAAATAACATTCCCTTAATTGAGGATTGAAAATAGCATTCTATGACATCGACAATCATTTTGACATCATTTTTGTAGAGGACTACCGAGGCAGAGTGAATCATTTTAGTAGGACAATAAAATTTCTAATAATTTTTCCCATCCAAGAACAACCTCCTCATCCTTGTAAGGATATACATTGCCATCAAATTTATGGAGATCGTTATCCATTACACTAATCATTAATTTTGACAATTCCTCAGCATTATTTGTTGAAAAAAAAGAAACATTATCGTAATCTCCAATAGTCTCCTTTGCATAAGGCTCGTTCGCACTCAGAATTGGTTTATTAAATTCCTTAAATTCACTTAAAGGCAAGCCCCATGTTTCCAGACTTGATGCAAAAATCAAGGTATCGCATGCACCATAGTTTTTAAAAACATTTTCTCTTGAAATCTTTCCTAAAAAAATAACATTCGAAATGGATTGATATTTTTTCTTAACCCAATTAGAATATTTGTTTTCGGTTCCATTTAAAGTTATTCTTACCTCAAAGTCGGTGTAGCCTCTCTCTCTTACTATTTTAGCTGCTTCACAGACGACTTCAAAGTTTTTAAACAATCGAGGAATCGATGGATAAAAAAAAGTATACTTAGAAGACTTAACTATCTTATTGGTATACTCGTTTTTCAAAGAATAATTAGGCAAAGCAACAATAATTTTATCCAAATCGAGCTTATACAATAAGGCGAATTTACTTTTAAACCAATGTTGCTGTACAATAATCTTTTTATTCCTGTTAAGATTTATTGCATAAATGAACCTATATAGAAGAGTTTGAATAGAAACTGAAAACGAAAAATAAATATCCTTTAATTTAAGATCTCTAAATACAACCGGATTATGGCAATAAACAAATTGATTTAAACAATCAACGAAGGGAGAAGAATCATGTAGAGATAACCAATGAGTTGGTGAAACTTTTCTTGATAAGAAGTAAAAATGTACATACTCATAATAAAGTCTTAGAAAATAAGATTTTCTTGACTGGCTATACTCAACAACAAAAATATTTTTAGGCAAACTACCTTTGATAAGATTTTTGTCATGAACAAGAAGTATAATTACAATATTCTGAAGACTTCTTAAATTCTCAACCAGGTCGTTCAATATACTGAGAGGTCCCCCTTCAAATATATTAATCGCAGAAATAATCAGTCGCTTATTTTTTCCCATTTTCCAGACTTATTGTCATACACTTTTATTGGTTTAGCTGGAACTCCAACACAAATCGTATTAGGAGGGATCGAATGACTTACAACAGAATTTGAACCAATAATTGCCCCGTAACCTATTCTAACACCTGGTAATACACTAACAAACTCTCCAATCCAAACATTATCTTCAATAATCACTGGATCGGACATCAATTTCCTAATTGACGGAAACTCTTCAGGCGAACTGTTTTCTACCCCTCCATAACTTCCATGATTATGATCCGTAATAAATACTTTACTAGCTATCAAAACATTATTCCCAATCTCAACATAGTCAATTGCAGCGATATGGACATAATCATTAACCTGAACATTGTTACCAAAATTTATTAAAATTTTTCGCTTACAATCCTGAATAGGAAATGCGTCTAATCGTATACACCTTCCAGTCGTTAAACCTTCGCCAAAATCAATATACCTTTGCCCTCTTATAAAGTAAGGTAACCTAATAATCCTTGAATTTGAAAAAAAAATCATGGTGTTAAGTTTAGATACTATTAATTTGAATAAACCCATTATACCATAAGATCGTAATCTATTCATGCCTATAGAACTTTCATTCTTTTTAGAGGATTCGATGAATAAGACAAAATAGTCCCATTCATAATTTACGGTTTGCAGGAAATGTTTCCACTTTTGAACAAATTAAGTTTTCATGTTGCTAAATTATAACGTTACCTCGGATTTTGCAGTAGTATTAACTTAATGTTTTATTTAAATAATTCCAAAGAGACAAATTCAGCAAACCATGAAATGAGCTCGTCCCAAAAATTAATAAGTTCAGAGTAAGGAGATAGTCATTTCAAGCTACAGGTATTTAAAAGAAAAAAGTTTTTGAATTTTAAGGATTAAATAAGGTATAAGTAGAAACGCTATAAAAGATCCCGAATAATAGGCCCAAGCTGGAAGCAAGGCTCCTCGAAGGATAAAATACATAAAAAAAGACGTATATGTAATAAAAGATCGAAGCAAAAAACTTTTAATCTTTATATAAGTCAAATCAATCATTTTTACCGAGTAAGCCAAAGTGACTGGGAAAATAATTAACCCGAACCAACCAAAATCAATCAAACTTTCAACAATGAAAGTTGCGGAAATATTATCAATCCACATTGAAGAGTCATTGATTAAAAATTCCCCTAACAGATTACCTGTAGATATAGGCTTGCTAGACCAAATACCTCTTGGAACAAAGAAAAGTATAACCCCTAACATTTGATTTCCATACTGATGCCCATTAATTCGAATAAACTTATTTACTGCAACAATATTTGAGTATGCATCATAATGTAATTCAGAAAAATGGTTAGTTATTATCTCAACGGCATTAATACTGCCTCCTGAATTCAGAAACCAATTATTGAAAGAAACGTGAGTTAATAAAGAACTGAGAGGAAACAGTATTAATAAAACTATAAAATTTAAAATAAAAAATCTTACGTTATTTTTAGTAAATAAATTGCCCGTAGACAAAACAAGAATAGTAAGATAAACGGGCCCAAGAGAATTCCTCCTATCAATTATTGGATTCTTACATAATATTAGTAATAAAACTACGAAAATTAAAAGAGTCAAGTTCTTCCAATTTTTTCCTTTAACTCTTCGAACCTCCAATAAGATGACACTTGTTACCAAAGGAATTACATATAAAATTTTACCCTTTAATGTGCTTGCGACGAGGCTATCCGAATCGAAACTATCAATCATCATGCCTGAACCTAAATGCTCTACAATATCCTTAAAGGCAATAAAAGCTGCAAGTACAGAAACAATTATGAATGGTAAAATCATCTTCTTAATCTCAAAATTGAGCTTACTCGTTTGAACAAGTGGTGAACCCTTTAAGAGATAATAGGAAAGTCCGTATATAGAAATAAAAATGAAAATTTGAAGATTAGCAAGTAACACCTCGTTGGGTAAGACTTCCATTGTATTAACCAGAAAGCTAGGGTTGTTAATTAACTGTATTTGAGGAGAAATAGAATAAAACAAAAGAAAAAAAATCAAACAAGTAGTATGCAACATACTTACTGTGTTAGTTTCTAGATTAATAAGAATTAATGATAATATTAACAAAGAATTCAGAAAAAAACTCAGTTTAATATCGATTGAAAAAGGTAGAAATAGTGCCATTGTGGTACTAGAAGAAAATAACACTACCATTAGTAGCCGCAGGAATGACAATTTTAAACCTAAATTAACTTCAATCACTTTGTAGAGTTTGATTTAATACTACAAATAGTCTACTTGAACGGCAAGGTTATGACTTAGTTCATTAAATTATTAAATATTGTTGGCAATATTGAGTATCGAAATTGAACAAGCAGTCTCCTATCCCTATTGGGCATTTGCCCTTTGTGAAAACCATATGTATTTTCTAAGAAAGCTAAGCCTCGCGAACCCGTAAATTTTACTACATTCTCTTCTCCAAACAGTGCAATGATTTCATCATCATCATATCTCCTTCTTTCTAAACCTTTCGCCACTAAATGACTACCCTTAACAAAAAGATGAGGCCCAGAGCCATCATCAACATCTGTTAAGTACATAAAAAACTTAACAAACTTAAGACCATCATTATCTCGATGGTAATATTCCGCCTCTTGAGGACTTTCATGTCCGTTCAAAGACCACCAAGCTTGTACACTATCTAAGGTAGGAGTACATTTAAAAAAATTGCCTACAATGCTTAGTATTTTATCATTATTGGCTAACCTGACTACTTCCTGAATTCTACTGACATCCTTTATCTGTGCTACATGAGTAGTATCTGGTGCATCTTCAATTCTAAATAATCCCCTTCCCCTATCCCATGGATCAAAACATTCAGCAATTCTAAGTTGCTCTTTTACACGCTCTATCCAAAACTCATCAACCAGATCTGGCAACAATGTAAAACCGTTAATTTCCAATTCATCCAAATATTTCTTATGAGAATTAGAAAACGTATTTCGAGGTAACAATTTTGCTATTGTATTAGCGAAATTATTACGCATGGATGGTTTACGAATTCTTTCTTGAATAAAATGTAAACCATAAATCCAAATAGGCAATCGCTTTTTTTTCATAAGAAATTAGAAATGTTTAAATCTTTAGCATAAGTCTGCTTATAGTAAGCATAGACCGTATTAAAAGGACTGTAGGGCTTAACATTGATATCTGAGAAATATTCAAACAAATTCGTCAAATCCACGATCTTTACACAGTTTGGATGCATTTCGTAAAAAGTATTACCAAAGACAAAAACTTTTTTATTCATAATCAAAGCCTCAAAACCTACGGTACTTGTTAACGTAATAACGGCCAAGCAATCCTTAATCATTCTTTTCGTTCGAGCTTTATGAGATATCAGCTTAACATTCGGAATTTGAGCAATTTGTCGATAGAAATCTATATCCATGAAACCTGCTGCACTCGGATGATCTTTAACATATAACTTCGTTCCGAATGGAAGTGAAAATGCAATATTCTGAATTATCTCTAATTCTTTCGCATATGGTCGTGAGATTACTGACGTGGAAGATTCCGGATGAAAGTGTAATGGATAAAGGTAATAACTATCTTCCTCATCTATATTACAGTAATACATGATATCTAAATATCTCACAACGAGTTTTCTTCTAACGTTTTTTAAAAAAGTTAAAATTGCAGATTTGAACAGGTTTTTTGATTGCAAACCAGGATACTTACCTATCCTAGAAAAATCATATAATAAGGTATTATACAAATACTGCAACTTACTTTTCCTTAGATATCTGAAATTAGAGATATCCAAACCAAGATTATTACTCTTCATATAATCAGGAGAAGAACTAGTGAAATTCGACAAAAAAGAATGTAAATATTCGAATTCATCATCCATTAACCTATAATTATTATTTTCAGCTTCATCAAATATCTTCAGATAACCATAAGAGTCGTCATATATAGAAGAATGCAAATAAATTCGCCCGGGAATACGAGCCATTGTAACTCCTAAATACTTTATATTTAAAAGTCTCGTTACATTAAAAGCAGCATATGCAAAGGTATTTGAAACATTTTCATAAAAAACCGCAACTGGCTTTTCCTTAGAAAATATAGAATAAAAAAAATTATACAAATGGATCAATGTTTGTTCCAGATAGTGATAATCGGTTCTATTACCAAAATGTATGTCCCTTTCAAAATCAGCATAATATGACTCCCAAATTTTAAGTCTTTTTAAGTCAACATTCACAAATAAATTGTGCTTTCTATTTTTAGGGATACTGTCCAAGTAAGAGGTAAAACAATATTCTATTTTAACATCTCCAAGAATTCTTTTCATAAATCCGCCATTCTCGGCAATCACAATAGGCTGATTTCCACTTTGCTCAATTTCAGAATACCATTTTCGTATATTATTCCTTACCTCTGGAGCATTATTTAATAAGAGAACAACCCTATTCATTTTGAATAACTAACATTTAGTCTGGTTCTTAAAAAAAACAAAATTAATAACAGCATGTATACATATACGCTGACAACCTTATTAATCACAATATATTCTAAAGATTGGCTATTCTTGAGAATATAAACTAAAACAGAAAAATAAAAAAATATCGAGGCCACTTTCGCAAGAGAAATTAAATTATTTCTATCAAATGCAAATAAGTAGCAATAAATAGGAGAAATAATAATGAAAGGAAACACGGATAGTAGAATTATATTCATCAAAGGTAGAATATGTACATAATCCAGAAAAAAATAATTTATTATTACCGGTAACAGTGCGTAGGTGGCCAAAATTAAAGTCACAATAAATACCGCAGAAACAAGAACGTGCCTTAAAAACAAATTATTAATCTCTCTATCTTTCTTTAACTTTATATAGTCAGGAAAATACATTTCTACCAAAATTGACGGTAATATAGCAGATACGGAATATACTAGAATAACAATACTGAAAATACCTAAATTCTCTAGACCCAGCTCCTTCTCTATTAAAATTTTATCCAAATTATCTCCCAAAAAAACCAACACATTGGTTACAAATAGAGGCATACCTAGGAAAAAGAGCTTCTTAAAATAGATTCCTTTAAAAACTTTAAAAGAAATCCTTGTGAAAATGCTTCCTAGAGATCTAAAATAATATAGGAATAGGAGTACCGTGCTAATAGTATAGCCGATTATAGCACCATCAAGACCAAAAAGTGCTAAACCAATAAAGGGAAATACAACAGTAACAATTCCTCCAATAGTTGAAAGCCAAATAAACTTTGACACTTTACCAATTCCCCTATAATAAACTTTTAAAATGGTGAAATTTGAAAATAATATTCCTCCAAAACAATAAATTAAGTATTGATAATTATACTCATAATTTATAAAGAAGATTAACAAAAGAGGAATATTGAAAAAATTTGAAAATTGAATACAAATCAATAGCAAATGCCAATTAGTGGTTCTACTCCCATTAGGTAAACGTCTATCCATCGCATATCTTAGCCCAAAACTAGAATATTGAAAAAAACCGGCTAATGTTTTCGCCAAGTTAAATCTGCCAACATTTTCTAAACTTAGTTTTCTAATTAAGAAAAATGAAAAGGACAAGTTTAATATTTGAATAACAAAACTACTCGATAGATACCTTATAGTTTGCTTCAATTTCTCACTCATCAACGCAGCTTTAACTTTCATTTTAGGTATCTATTTTGAGCACCTACTACAATAGTATTAGGTGGAACATCTTTAGATATAACTACACCCGCACCAACAATAACATTTTCACCAATTGTAACGCCCCCTAAAACCGTAGCGTTTGCAGCAATCCAGACATTATTACAAATTTCTATTGGTTTGGAAATATGAGGATATGGTAATTCGTCACCAAATTTTAACCCTGCCGTTTCAATCATAACATTTTTAGAAATCCTTACATTATTACCAATTACTATTTTACTTTTTGCACCAAATGTTACATTTCTTCCAATAATAACATTATCCCCAATTTGTATATTTTCCCCATATTTTATTTCAACCATCCAATTACAAAATACATCCTCTCCTATATTTGCAACTTTCGAATAGATTTTATAAATACCCCACGAGGTATTTATAAACCCAATAAACCTTCCAATGAAATTACTTATCGCAACTATTTTTCTAATTTGTGCTATCCCCCTAACCAATGTCCATACTACCTTTTTCATCCTAAAAAATTAAAGGTGTTCCCTTTCTCCAAAATTTGTTGGCCCTTGAACCTAACATCCTCTCATAATATTTAGGAGCCATGCCATCACCTGGCCGAATTATCCTTATATTCTTTTCCGTAAAGGGTTCCCCTTCCTCAATATCCTCTACTACATAAATAGAGCGTTTGAACAATAAACTTTTCTGTTCTGATTCCTGTACGCCATACTGAATCTCTCCTAATGACTGCCAAGCACGTTCTGTTTCGACGACCATTAGTTTCAATTCATCTGGTTCCAGCGAAAAGGCCGAATCTACACCCCCTTCTGCTCTGCTTAAACAGAAGTGTTTTTCAATCAACGTGGCACCCATTGACACTGCTGCACAAGGAACACCCGACCCAAAAGTATGGTCTGAAAGCCCTACCTCACAAGCAAATAATTCTCTTAGATGAGGGATGGTACGAATGTTAGAATTTTCAGGATTAGCAGGGTAATTACTGGTGCATTTCAATAAAGCCAAATCTTTGCAGCCATTTTCTCTTAGGACTTGTACTGATTCATCTAAATTGGCTAGTGTACTTGCACCGGTTGACATAATAACTGGTTTACCAGTTTTAGCAATTTTCTTCAAAAGTGGGTGATGATTATTTTCAAAGGAAGCAATCTTGTGTGCAGGAGCACCCAATTCTTCCAACAAATCAACGGCGGTATCATCGAAAGGAGTTGAAAAACAAATGATTCCGTGGTCCGCAGCACATTTAAAAAGAGCTTGATGCCACTCCCATGGTGTATGTGCTTCTTCGTAGAGCTCATATAAATTCCGCCCTTTCCATAATGAAGTGGTATCTTCAATATCAAACAAACCACCCCGATGGTTAATAGTTAAAGTATCGGCAGTATAGGTTTGCAACTTAATTGCATCAGCTCCGCAAGATGCAGCCACCTCAATTATTTTTAAAGCTTTTTCTATGGATTGATTATGATTACCCGACATTTCCGCTATTATGAAAGGTCGAGACTTTAGGCCTATATTTGTATTTGAAATTTTCATTACTCAAAACGTTTATCTACACTGACTTCTATTTCCTGTTCTTTGCTGAAATTGACCAATTTCAGACACCCATTAGATGTTTTCACTATAGGAAATGAGTTCTCTAAATGTACTATTGTTCCATTTTTTATTTCCCAACTATAACCGTAAGAGGAGAACTCGACCTTATTTATTTTTACAGGCTTTCCATCCAAATAAGTGAATGCACCGGGATAAGGATCAGCTTGGGCTCTGACCCAGTTTCTAATCCTTTCTCTGTGCCAATCCCAAATAATTCTACCATCAGAGGGGCTCCTCTTGCCAAAAAATGTAGCTAGATTTTCGTCCTGATTTACAAGAGTATATGTCTTACTCTCTATCTTTTTTAAAGCATCCAAAACTAATTCAGGGTATAATTTATTAAACTTATTTAGGATATCTGCCCCTGTATCGTTATGACCAATGGGTACCTTAACTTGATTTAGAATCGGGCCTGTATCACATTCTTCCTGGATCAAATGAACGGAAATCCCGGTCTCAGTTTCGCCATTAATAATAGCCCAAATATGTGGAGTTCTTCCACGATATTTCGGGAGTAAAGAACCATGAACATTGATGGCTCCAAAATGAGGTATTTCAATCATATCTTTTTCAAGTAAAAAGAGATAATTCACTGAGACTAGAACTTCAATTTCATTGGCAAATTCTGCATTTATCGAATCTAAAAATTGTTTAGCCTTTCCATTTCTTGGATTTCCAACAAAACAAGGAATATTTCTCTTATTTGTCCATGAAACTATTCCTGTTGATTTAGAATCAGTAAAAACACAGACTATTCGATGTATGGGGTAAATAAATTTCAAAACCTCAAAACCTAGGTTACCAGATACTAATACCCCTAACTTCATTGTTTAAATTCTTTTAACTTGGAGAAAATAAAAACATCGACCAAGCTCATCCTGATCTTCTTATGTTTACGTAGGTGAGCCTCTTCGGTATAACCTTCTCTAACTATAACCCTATTGTACCATTCTCTTTCTGGAATGTCATAAAAGGTGGTATGAATTTTAACTAAATCAAGTTCATTAAATGCCACCTGTTCAATTAAATCCAAGTAAATGCTAAATAAATCACTGAATGTTTCAAAAACCGAATTCAGAGAGGCTTTAAGCAAAAACGATACTTCAGCATTCAAGTCGTGCCAATTGATATGCACTAAGCCACCATATCCTACACACTCATCATTTAGGAGAAAAGAAAATAGTATCTGTTCTGGTCTTTTATTGTAAAATAATTTTGACACCACCTTTCTAAAATAGTTTTCCTGGTCTTCTTTGGTAAGTGTTCTTGATTGTCTCAAGTGGTAAATTTGCTCATTCCGCCATTGCATAATCAAATACTTATCCTCATCACGAATTGGGACTAGCCTAATGTTGCCCTGGGTAAACTCTTGGCAAGAAAGACACTTATAGGTTCTCATTAGCCAGAAGTTTAAATTTCAATTCAGCAATGACCCAATCAGATGTGGAATCTATATCCTGAACTTCCATTTCATTTAAAATAACTGCTCCGGTATGATCTGTCCAGAGTTTTTTTTGTTCAAGAAACCGGTCTGTTCTGCCCCAATAGAATTGTCCAGCATCATGAAATGCTGAAGGCAGATCCTGTGAACGCTTGTTCAGGTTTTCAGGCCAGTTCATTTTTATCCGGCCATTTTGTTGAGTTATTATCGACCTCCAAATAGGATAGGAAAAAGGTACAACTGGAAAAACCGTATCAAAATTGAAATCAACCATCTTTTGAAATGCTTCTTTCAATGTTTTAACCTGAAGTAATGGAGCCGTAGGGTAGATGCAGCAGAAATATTCAAATTCATCTTTTAGGTTTTCAAGAACTTCTAATAGAACATCCGCAGTGGTAGCATAATCATCTGAATTGCTTTCGGACCTAAGAAAAGGTACTTCAGCACCATATTTTCTAGAAATCTCAGCAATTTCCTCACTGTCTGTTGATACTATAACCTGTTCAAACAAACCCGAGTCAAGAACTGTTTCAATTGAGTATGAAATAATAGGTTTCCCCAGAAAATTTTTTATATTTTTTCTTGGTATTCGTTTGCTGCCTCCTCGGGCGGGAATTATCGCTATATTAGCCATAGAATTCCTTTAATTTCATAATAACATAGTCCTGTTCCTCCTCGCTCAACGAAGGATACATTGGTAAGCTCAGACACCTAGAATAGTAGGTTTCCGAATTCGGGAAACTTTGGTCTCCATAATTTTCTTTATAATAAGGTAGTAAGTGAACAGGAATGTAATGAACTTGACAATAGATATTACTGGTTTTAAGAAATTCATATAACTCAAGCCTTTGATCAGTTTCGATGACATATAGGTGGTAAGCATGACCTGATTCCGATCGATTTGACCTACAGGTTATAGGCAGGTCTTTTAAAGCTTCGTCGTACTTTATTGCAATTTCCCTTCTCCTTTTAATGCCTTCATCTGCCTTTTTCAACTGAGATTCTCCCAATGCACACAAAATATCGGGCATGCGGTAGTTATACCCTAACTCTTGCATTTCGTAATACCAGCCACCATGATTCTCGTTTAGCTCATTGGGATTTTTAGTAATTCCATGAGTTCTGAGTTTCAAAAGTTGTCGATAGATTTTTTCATCATTGGTCGTTATCATTCCCCCTTCACCTGCTGCAATATGTTTAACGGGATGAAAAGAGAAAATAGCAAGATTAGCAAACGAACCACCTCCACATTTTATTTTTAGGTCCGTTGAATCTCTAAAATATCCCCCCGGGGCATGACAAGCGTCTTCAATGATCCACAAATTATACCTGTTTGTCAGTTCTTTGAACTTTTCAAGATTGACGGGAAAACCTGCAAAATCAACGGGAATAATACCGCTAAAATAACCCTCTGGCTTACTAAGAATTAATTCTTCAACCTTAACCGGGTCTAGAGTAAGCGTTTCAGGATCAATATCAGCGAAATAAACATCTCCTCCACAGTATCGAACGCAATTCGCACTAGCAGCAAAAGTTATTGGAGTGGTAATGACATTAACACCAGGCTTTACCCCGAGAGCGAGGGCACAAAGGTGAAGGGCCGCAGTACCATTTGAAACAGCTACTGCATATTTAGACCCCACATATTTTGCAAAGTTCTCCTCAAAGGATTGCACGGCAGGACCCTGAGTTAGATAATCAGAACTCAACGCCTTTATAACTGCATTGATATCTTCCTGATCTATATGTTGACGACCGTATGGAATTGGCATCATGGTTGAAAATCGGGGTCTAGATGCTCAATTATCAAGCGTCTTAATGATTCCTCCGTCTCCCAATCAGAATTCGTACCCGAATTGTAAGCAAAACCAATAGGAACTTTTACCGCAGCATGCTCTTTAGTAAACTGCTCCAGACTCCATGTAGTTATAGTTGGTAAAATGACAAAATACTTTCCAAGATCGTAGGTATTAAAGGAATCTGAAGAGGTAATCATTTCTTCGTGAACCTTCTCGCCCGGCCTTATTCCAACAACCTTTTGTTCGCAATTCGGGGCAACAGCTTTAGCTACATCCGTAATCCGGTATGATGGGATTTTGGGAACAAATAATTCACCTCCCCAGGCATGCTCTAAGGCATGCATCACCATCTCAACTCCACCTTTTAAAGAGATGTTAAAACGAGTCATATTGGGGTCTGTTATAGGTAAAACACCCTCCTTACGCTTATCCATAAAAAAGGGAATAACAGATCCGTTTGATCCCATTACATTCCCATATCTTACGACAGAGAAGCGTATAGGATTACTACCTTTAATATTATTTGCAGCAATAAATAATTTATCCGAAGCGAGCTTTGTTGCTCCATATAAATTAATCGGTGCACAAGCTTTGTCAGTTGATAAAGCAACCACTCGCTGTACTCCGGTTTGCAGACATGCATCTATCACATTCTGAGCACCTCCTATATTCGTCTTAACGCATTCATCCGGATTATATTCAGCAATGGGAACATGCTTCATTGCGGCGGCATGAATCACATAGTCAATCCCAGACATTGCTCGTATCAAACGTTCTTTGTCTCTTACGTCTCCAATAAAAAAGCGAATGGAAGGATATTTTGAAACAGAATATTCCTGTGCCATTTGAAACTGCTTTTGTTCATCACGAGAGAATATCACTAATCTTTTGACATTTGGTGATTCACTAAAAATTCTCCTCACCAATGCCTTCCCAAGAGAACCAGTGCCTCCAGTTATTAAAATAGACTTACCATTAAGATCCATTAAACGAAAACTTTTTTATAATTCTTATTTCGAAACAACGCTATCACCACTGTAAATAAAGTTGCTAAAATCATTACCAAAACTAATATCATTAATCTGTTAGGCTCGCTTTTAAAATTTGATATAACCGGAGGTTCCAAAACCTGAAAAATCGGGGTCTCTTGTTGAACTTTCAATTTAGCCTCTTCAAATTTCTTTAACAGCTCGTTATAAACATTTGATGATAGTCTATACTCTGACTCAATACGTTCACGCTGAACATCAGCAGATTGTAAGCGAATAGAGGGTGCCGAGAACTGATCTGCATAAGTAGCCTTTCGGCTTTGGTCTCTATAAAACTCTCCTCTTGCAGCGGCCACCTTCTGTCCTAAAAAATCAACCTCCTGCTTTAGCTTTTCAGTCCTGTAATCAGTAACGTAATTGGTTAAATAATCCATGGAAAAAGAAGCCACTTCTGCAGCCATGACAGGGTCTGGCATTTTCGCAGAAATTGAGATCACCCCGCTTTTCTTATCAATAGAAGCATTTAAGCGTTCTTTCAAATCTTTAATCCGATTTTCGGTTAATCGATTCAATACAAGTACACCTTGAGGCGATCCCTTAAACCTCTCCAAATCCTTTTCGTCGGCGGGTTGGCCTTCCTCTATTTCAGTATGATAAAAAACCTCAAAACGTATACTATCTCCCTGCTTGTTCAGAAATTTCTGCTTAAAGAGATTTAAAAAGAAAGGGGTACTTTTGATTACATCCGGATATAAATCCGGTCGGATGGCATCAGTATTGTTTTTAAGGCCCAGTTCAAAACCGCCTATCCCAACCAAATTGGCCAGACCACCTAAAGAGGAACTTCCTCCCCCATTCACCTCCGGCAGAATCTTCCCTTCCGACACAAACTCCTCAGGAGCGGTAAAGGCATACCAAGCTCCTCCAATCACGAAAAGAGAAGTAATTCCAAATATCAACCACTTCTCATTCCAAAGGACTTTCAAAAGTGCTTTAAAGTCTATCGTTATAATATCTTCTTCTCTTTCCATTAGAGTAATCTAACAATGGTAACCATTATTGTTGCAATTGATACCAAAGCCGAACTGACCGCAATACGTTCAGCCGGTGTCCAGCGATATTTGTTTCGCGTAGGTACGATAATTTCCATTCCCCTCGCCGGATCAGGACGATCCTTTATGCCCATAAAGCTCTTTGTTCGATCTGTTAAACCATTGGCATAACGTACGTAGGCCTTTTTAACGTAGGCGGAGTCTGTATAACCACCAGCCTGAGCAATATAATCATTGAAATCAAAAGCAGGATCATAGGCCACAATGGTAGGGTTTAAGACCTGCCCTTTAACAAACACATAATCCATCTTTTTGGGAATAAAAAGGCTATCCCCTTCCTGCAAAACCAAATTGCCAATTTTATTCTTTGTACCCAGTACATTCTTCAAATCCAAAGCCACAAGCTTTTCCTCTTTGTAAAACTTCGCTCCTTCAACATAAGCCTCTTTCAAAAGCCCCCCAGCTCTTGCTACCAAATCAGCAATGGTTTCACCACGATTTTGAATCACATATTCTCCTGGATATTTGATCTGACCAGTAATTTTAACTGATTGCTGAATCTCGTAATTGGCAATTTCACGAACATAAACCTGGTCAAATGGGCGAAGGGTCAATTCCTTGGAGATCAAATCATCACTGGTATCGAAAGGAATAATCTCCACGTTTTTTGAAGACAGGTCTCCTTCTTTTACTCTTCGGGCAATTTCAATATTTCCCTTCTCGGCTCCATCGGCGAATCCGCCAGCCATAAAAATGAGGTCGTTCACACTCATGTTTTCCTGAAACTCATACTCGCCCGGCTCTACAATTGCTCCTTTGATTTCAACTGAACGAACTTCTCGTAATTCACTGTATGATTTGATGATTAAAATGTCTTCTCTTTGTAAAGGAATTGCCCAATCAACGGAGTTCATTAAGTTCAAGGTGATGATTTCGGCATCCAGGTTATGGTTCTCACGCCTTAAGATTGCTCTCGTTTTAAAAGCATCTTCTTTCAGCCCTTCTGCTGTTTTAATCAAATCACCAACGGTTTTTAGGCGATCATCCAAGGCATACAAACCTGGCCTGAAAACGGCACCCAGCACTTCCACCTGATTCTCCACACGATCCAATACCGCTCCGATGAAAACATGATCTCCGTTTTTTAACAAGAAATCAGCATACTGTTTCTCTTCTAAAGTTACCAGTTTCTTTTCCTTTCCAGTATATCTGGTGATTTTGACACTCTTGGTGTAGGCTTGCTCAGAAAAGTTACCGGCATACTGAATAACGTCAGCTAAAGATTCCTCTGCTTTTAGCTCATAAATCATGGCTCGTTTTACCTCACCTTCCAGTTCTACCTTACGCTCAGCAACCGGCACAAAAATGACGTCTCCATCTTTTAACAGCAAATTTGTATACTCACCAGAGCTCAATAACTGATACAAATCAACCTCTTGCACCAATTGATTTTGGCGTAGGACTTTAATGGTTCTGAAAGAGCCGTTGACAGTGGGTCCACCACTCAAATAAAGGGCATTTAAAGGAGTGGAGAAAGCCGATAAGGTGTAGGTACCAGGCTTTTCAATTTCTCCTAGAATATTCACTTGTATACTACGTACATCACCTAGGGTAACATTCAGGCTCAATGAATTATTTCTTAAGCCTCCAAACAAGAGTTTTAACCGGTCTTTAATTTTGGCTTTCACCTGCTCTATGGTTAGACCACTTACTTGAAAAGGGGCAAGGCTTTCAAGCTGAATTGTTCCCTCTGGGGAAACTTTGGCATCGTAATGTTGAAAAGCATACCCTGTAATGTCTATCTTCAATTCATCATCAGGGCCCAATGTATAATTTACAGGAGTAGGTAGACGAAGATTGGGCTCAAAGGTGAGATTCTTGTTTCTGAAGATAGAGCGACCATATATTTCGGTTTTCTTTCCCACCTCCGTTTTATCATCGACCTGTAGATCAGTACGTTCGGCTACTTCACCCAACTGCTCTCTTTTGCCATCTCCTACAGTTTCTTTATTAAGAGTGTTTTCTCCAGACTTTAAACGTTCAATACGTTCACGAATAATTGCTATATCTTCAGCTGAATACCCATTCATTCTGGCTGCAGCTTCAATTTCTTGCTCTGAAAGGCCTCTTTCTTCTGCTTCTTTTAAAAATTGTTCTACTTGGGCATCTGTAACACTGTTAACATCAACCGGGCTTTGTGCCGAAACAATCAACGAGGTAAATAATAACAGGGAAGCAAGTATCCTGCGTAGCTTCATTGGGGATTTCTTCGATTTTGATCGCAAGATTACACAAAATGAATGTTGATGCAACATATCCTGAAAGAATTATTATTTAACGGAACCGCTATTCTTTAAAGATTCCCATCACTTGAAGAAGAAAAACGACTGTAAACATCATAAACCACTCTTTTAACATTAGTTGACAAATCCATTAATTCAAAGTCATATACCTTATGAGGTACGGCAATTATTATTAGGCTGTACTTTGAGATATGAAGGCTTGATGTTAATTCAACCCCTAACTCCTTATTAACTTCAGATTTAATCGCTAATGGATCGTGGATATCCACCTGAAGGCCATATTCATTAAGTTCATTATAAATATCTATGACTTTAGTATTTCTGATATCGGAACAATTTTCCTTAAAAGTTATACCTAGAATTAAGGCTTTGGCACCTTTAACGTTTAAGCCTTTTGAAATCATTAGCTTGACACATTTACTGGCTACAAAAACACCCATGTTATCATTAATCCTTCTGCCAGCTCCTATAAGATCTGGGTAGTACCCATGTTGCTCTGCCTTTGCAATCATATAATAAGGGTCAACGCTTATACAGTGTCCTCCCACCAAGCCTGGGGTAAAATCAAGAAAATTCCATTTGGTCTTTGCCGCCTCTAAAACATCTCTAGTTGAAATATTCAATCTATCAAAAATCAAAGCCAACTCATTCATAAAGGAGATATTGACATCTCTTTGACAATTCTCAATCAATTTTGCGGCCTCAGCAACTTTAATTGACTTTGCCTTAAAAGTACCCGCCTCAATTATTGATCGATACAGTTGATCTATTTCATCTGCAATTACGATGTTTGAGCCTGAGGTAACTTTGATAATGTTTCGAAGCTTTCTTTTACTATCTCCAGGATTGATTCTCTCCGGAGAATAACCAACATAAAACTCAGAATTAAACTTCAGGTTTGAAACTTTCTCAAGTATTGGAATACAGTATTCTTCTGTACAACCAGGATAGACCGTACTTTCATAAATAACGATGTCTCCAACTTTCAAATGCTCCCCCACAGATTCAGATGCACTTTTCAGATAGGATAAATCAGGTTTCTTATTCTCATCAATTGTGGTAGGGACCGTGATGATGTAATACCTTTTTACAGAGTTCTTTTGAGGAATTACTGTTTCAAACTGTAGAGAGTTTATTGACTTCAATTCTTCAATAGAAACTTGTGAATTTTTATCATGACCATCTTTAAGTTGCTCAATTCTTTTGTTATTGATATCTACACCATAAGTCTTGTATTTCTGGCCAAATGCCATAGCCAAAGGGAGGCCAACATAACCAAGACCTATTACACAGATTTCGAATTGAGTTTCTTTCATCCTAGTCCTCCAATAAATTCCCTACTGGACTTACCTTCACTATTAAGCTCAATAGAATGAAAATGATGGCCCAGTTAAGGTAAATGTAATAGTAATCCGTGACATCACGCATGGTTATATTCTCAAACTTTTTACGTTCCAAACTATCGATTTCATTAAAGACATTTGATAGAGCCGCCTCTGAATTGACTTTGAAAAAACTTCCCTTTGTATTAACAGCCAAAGCACTTAATGATTGCGTGTCAAACTCAAGTGCATTTTGCAACCCCAAGGCAATTGAATAAATACGAATCCCAAAAGATTTAGCCAGTGCCATTGAAGTTTCCGGACCTATATTTCCAGCGGTGTTATCTCCATCGCTCAATAGAATAATCACTTTACTGTTTCCTTGCGAGTCACGAAGTCTATTGATAGAAGTCGCCACTGCGTTTCCAATGGCAGTACCTTGTGAAGAAATATCCTGAGAATTGATATTTGACAAATAGTCCTCCAGTATTTCATGATCTGTAGTGAGTGGGCAAAGGGTTATCGATTGCCCCGCAAAAACCACTAAACCAATTCTATCATTTTGCCTCTTTTTAACGAACTCTTTTGCAACAGACTTTGCCACTTCTAATCTATTCGTACCAATATCTTCGGTCAGCATAGATTCTGAAATGTCAATGGCTAAAACAATATCAATGCCTTTGGCAATCTCTTCTTCTACCGTATGTAAGACTTGCGGCCTGGCCAGTGCTATTATTGCAAAAGCTAATGCCAAAAAGAAAAATAATGGCTGTAAAAACCTCAAATAGGCGACTTTGGATCCCTTGGTAGCCTTAGCTGGACTTAATCTTATTTGCTCCTTCTTTCTAAATGAAAATAAGTTTTTAAGAAGAAATAAAATGGGTAATAGTAGCAGACCAAAAAGAAAAAATGGCTTTTCCCAAATGAAACTTTGGAACGTTTCGGGCAAAAACCATCGATATGTCAGCCATTCAGGTAAAATCACTTTTGACCTTTTAATACAGCTCTACGAACACTACCTGTTTCCAAGAGTAATTTTTGGGCTTCATCATAAGTCAAATCTGTAAGCTCTTGCATTACCATTTTAGTACCTCTATCTACGAGCTTTTCGTTGGAAAGCTGCATATCTACCATTCTATTGCCTTTGACCTTACCCAGTCTAATCATTACGGCCGTGCTGACCATATTTAACACTAATTTCTGGGCAGTTCCTGACTTCATTCTTGTACTGCCCGTCACATATTCGGGACCAACAACTACCTCAACAGGAAACTTAGCATTTTGAGCAACCTCTGAACCTTGATTACAAACAATGCAACCAGTAACTATGCCTTCACCATTCGCCTTTTTAAGTCCACCAATCACATAAGGAGTTCTTCCACTAGCAGCGATTCCAATTAACACATCTTTGTTAGAGATTTTGTGTTCACTTAAATCTTTCCAAGCTTGTTCTAAATCATCTTCCGCAAATTCTACCGCCTTTCTAATGGCTGAGTCACCACCAGCCATAATCCCGACTACCATTCCATGTGGTACACCATAAGTAGGCGGGCATTCAGAAGCATCTACTATTCCTAATCGACCAGAAGTGCCAGCTCCGATGTAAAACAAACGACCACCACTTTTCATTTTTTCTACTGTGACCTCTACCAATGCTTCTATTTGAGGAATTACCTTTTCTACCGAAAGAGGAACAGACTTATCCTCTTCATTTATTCCCGTTAAAATCTCCAAAACAGACTTCTGGTCAAGCCCTTGATGATTTGAGGGAGACTCTGTCGTTAATATATTCTCAGACATTATATTTCTTATTTAGAAAGCTCTGCAAAGTATTTGTAAAACAAAGGTATGGCTTCGATTCCTTTGTAGTAATTGAAAAGGCCATAGTGCTCATTCGGAGAGTGTAAGGCATCAGAGTCTAAACCAAAGCCAAATAGAATAGACTTTAGACCAAGAACCTCTTCAAAAAGTGCGACGATAGGAATACTGCCTCCACCTCGGGTAGGAACAGGCGTTTTGCCAAAAGCTTCTTCCATTGCCTTAAAGGCAGCTTGATAGCCAACAGAATCGGTTGGCGTGACATATGGCTGACCTCCGTGATGACGAGAAACCTTGACCTTGACGGTTGGAGGGGCTATAGCCTTAAAGTGAGCTTCAAAAAGGTCAGAAATTTCTTTCCAATCCTGATCGGGTACGAGTCTCATTGAGATTTTAGCATTTGCCTTTGAAGGTAAAACGGTTTTAGAGCCCTCCCCGATATAACCACTCCATATTCCATTGACATCAAGAGTAGGTCTAATAGCAGCTCTTTCACGTGTAGTGTACCCTTTTTCTCCACTAACGGCATTGACATCCAGATCATCTTTATAATCTTCTTCATTGAAAGGAGCCGCCTCAAGAGCATCTCTTTCCTCTGCAGCCAATTCAATTACTTTATCATAAAAGCCTTTAACAGTAACCTTTCCTTCAGCATCGTGCAAAGAGGCAATCATTTGTGACAAAGCATTAGCTGGGTTTGCTACAGCACCACCATATACTCCAGAATGAAGATCTCTGTTTGGTCCTACTACCTCTACTTCCATATATGCCAAGCCACGCAAACCGGTTTCTACAGATGGAATATCATTCGCGATGATAGAGGTATCGGAGATAAGAATAATATCGGCTTTTAGTTTTTCTTTATTCGCTGAAATGAATGTTTCAAGATTTTCAGAGCCTACTTCCTCTTCTCCTTCAAACATTACCTTCACATTGCATGGTAATTCTCCTGAATTGACCATCATTTCTATGGCCTTCACATGCATGTAAATCTGACCTTTATCATCACAAGCCCCTCTTGCAAAAACAGCACCGTCAGGATGAATCTTGGTCTTTTTTACGACAGGCTCAAAAGGAGGGCTATCCCATAATTCATATGGATCTGCAGGCTGAACATCATAATGACCATAAACCAATATGGTAGGGAAAGAACTGTCGACAATCTTCTCTGCATATACCACCGGCTGTCCTGCTGTTTCACAGATTTCAACAGTATTCATTCCAGCTTCAGACAGCTTAGTGCTTACCCATTTTGCTGCATTCTGCATATCAGCATCAAACTTGGGATCTGCACTAACGGAAGGTATTTTCAGAAACTCAATGAGTTCATCTAAAAATCGCTGTTTATTCTCTTCTAAGTAATTGTTCATCGATAAGTGTTTATTGAAAGCAAATCTAAGGCTTTTTGAGAGCAAAAAAGAAGTTTTGAACTCTCAGAGGATTAAGACCTATCCTAATCAGAGGCTTTTAGTCTTCAGCTGTAAGAAAATCTAAAGGTACAGAGCCTTGACTTTAGTTGTCTTTGACTCATTTTAGCCAGACAAAAATATCTTAATGATAGGAAAGTGCTTGTCAATGACTCACTTCATTTCTGGCAAATACCGCTTTTCCCCGAAAGTTAAAATCCCACCGTTACATTGCAATCAAGCCTTTAAATAGTTAGAAACTATCGTGGCATGAGCTTCGTCTTATGAAATTCGCTGTGCTACGGCTGGCTTACCAATTTAATTCTCCATTACCAAAAGCTACGAAATAAGGATTTAGAAGATCTTCCTTATTGTAGGCAAGTGGTTTAAGAGTTTCATAATGTAAAACCTTACCACCAGCTTCTTCCAGTATCATTTGAGGTGCTGCTGTATCCCACTCCATTGTAGGAGCTATTCTAGGGTAAATGTCAATTTCTCCTTCGGCAATTTTCAAAAACTTTAAAGCACTACCCATTGAGCACAATTCAGGAGAATCGAAGGCATTTATAAAGTTGCTTGTATCTTCATTCAAATGAGAAGCCGAGGCGGCAATTTTCAATCCTGATGACGACTTTTCAAATGAACGGGTTTTAATAGCAATTTTATCCCCATTTTTTAATTGCTTAAAAGCCCCCTTTCCTTTTACCGCCCAATAAATCTCTTCTTTGGCCGGTACTGCTACGTATCCTTCAATAGGAATTCCATTTTGAAGTAATGCAATATTTATACAGAAATCTGTCTTCTTTTTGATGAATTCCTTTGTCCCATCCAGAGGGTCAATACACCATAACAGATTTTTTTCAAGTCTACCTTCAATATCTTCTGTATTCTCTTCAGATAGAATCACAATTTCGGGAGTCAATTTCTCCAAAACACTAACAATACACTCATGGCTTTTTTTATCCGCTCTGGTGAGAGGCGAATTATCACCCTTAATTTCAATATCATTCTCAGGATCAAAAGAATGGTAGACATCCATGATAGCCTGGGAGGCTTTTTCTAGTATTGCAAGGATGTCTTCAGTAGTGTAGTTTTTTGTCATTTAGGAGGATATTTATTTTCAACACCGTTTAAAAGGCGTTTAATATTTTGTCTATGTGTGTACACCAAAAGCAAGAATAGAATCAAACACATCAATTGAAAAAACCTTAACTCTGGCATAGCAATTAAGCTGTAAATCAAAAAGGAGAAGGATGCTGTCAAAGAGGCTAAAGAAACGTACTTCGACAGATAAACTACCAAAGCAAAAACCGCCAAACAAATTAGGGCCGCCAAAGGTTGTAATGCCAGGATCACTCCAAATGAGGTTGCAATTCCTTTACCACCTCTAAAACCGGCAAATATTGGCAATAAATGGCCAATTACCGCTGCAAAACCGAAAATGATTAGGGTCTCTGGTTCATTGCTAAAAAACATTCGGGGAATCTGAACGGCCAATACACCCTTGATAACATCAATGATTAGAACTGCCAATCCTGCCCTTTTACCCAGAACCCTTAGAGAGTTTGTAGCTCCTGCATTTCCTGATCCATGATCTCTTATGTCTACCCCGTGAACGAACCGACCGTAAAGCACGGCTGTCGGAGTCGATCCCAGTAGGTAGGCCAGGATTAGAAAAGGAAGGAATTCGATCATACAGTTCTTTTGATTCAGGCCGCAAAAGTAAACAATTGTATGATTTTGAGAAATGCTTTTGATCACAAAATCAGATCATCCACATTTTCAGCTGATTATAACGATTATTCTGTCGACAAAAATATTCCTATTTCAATTTCACGCCTCTTTTCTTCATGGCCATATCATGAGCAGTATCGTAGTATGATCTTAGGTTTACCCAATCGAAAATATCCGAGAAGTTTTCCGTTCTATTACGTTGCATGATTCGGTCGCGACGATTCATCGTCACAAACTGATATAGTAAATCGGCTAATTGCTCTGCGGCCTCATCAAAACTCTTCTTTTTACGATTCACCACATATACCCCTACACTTTCATAGTCCTCCATGATTTGCTCCATAAAGTCACCGAAACCAGAAAGATCTGAAGTTACGGTAGGTATTCCACGAATAACACACTCCAAAGGTGTATAACCCCAAGGCTCATAGTAACTCGGGAAAATTCCCAAATGGCACCCTCTAACGAACTGACCATACTCTAATCCAAAAAGAGGATTTGTAGGAGATATGAAATCGGGGTGATACACAAACTTCACACGATCTTTCTCGTGATTCTTAAGGTTTGAGTCATCAAAAAAGCGAGTAATATCGTCTGGTCCCTTCAGAAGGTGTGTAACTGTATGGGGCAGGGTATTCACCTTCCATGATTGAATAGTTCTCCTTAACCTTAATCTCCAGTACTCATCTACCATTTCATTTAGATTTGGCATCGTATGATCTGTATTGGATGCTGAAGCATAGAAAAGGTCATCGCCCAACTGTTTGTGAATAGCATCACAGGTTTGACGAATCTCCTCCATTACAGCTCTGGATTGTAAAACTTCCGGATTTATAGACTTAATTGGGTTCCTGGTAATGATAAACATAACCACGTTGGTGTCTACATTATTTTTAACCAGTTTAAAATTCAGCCTTTTTAGAGCTTCCAAGGTTAAATCATAGCCTTTGTTTTTAAACTCATATCTTCCAGATGTAAAGAAGTACAGGGTATTATCCAGATCCCAGCTGTAGCTTTGAAAGAAGTGACCCATCACAAACTGATTGATCTTCTCCTTATACTTCACATGCAAGTTTTGGAACTCATGAGTTGCGGCGAAACGCGTAATATTTAAGCCATTCGGCAAAATTAAATCGCACTCTCTTTCAAAAAATACTTCACACTCCTTCGCTGTAACATCACTAACCGTTGTCAATACGTGGCAAGCTTGAGCAGCGTGATACTCTATTCCGGCCTGAGCTTCAATCCCGTAATTTTTTGCTTCATCTCTCCAGTTATAGCCTGGCAAGTGTTCATAAAAATCTTCGACATTACCTGCGATATACCTTCCAAGCATAGTAGCATGAGTGGTAAATACAGTGGCAATGGGCTTATTCTCTTTTCTAAGATTAATTAGCGGAATGGCAGACATCCATTCATGAAAATGAGCCGTAATCGATAATTTTTTAGAGTAGTTATCCGCAAAAGTTGTCAAATACTTTTCAATCATATGACTGAATGCAATCACATTATTGACCAAAGGTTCTGCATTAATGGTACTGATTTGATGCTTTTCCCAAAGATCAAACTTCAGGGCATCCACATTAGCGAGTACCTTCTCAAAATTGAGGAGAATGATTCTTGGTCTGCCTGTGACTAACCAGCGACCATAATGTACGTCTAGACCCTCTTTTTTTAGTTGATGTGCTACCTTACAAAACTCCGAATCATCTTCTATCTCATCGAATTCGATACCAGCTGTTTGTGTGAAATAAGGCCCGATTAAACAGAAATCATCTCCCCATTTCTCTACCATCGCAGGTACTTTTGACCTAATCACGGTGTAGATACCACCTACCTGATTACAGACCTCCCAGGCCAATTCAAAAAGTATTTCCCGATTTTGAGCTCGTGGCTCAATCTTAATCGTTTCGTTAGATGATTTCATGTAGTCAATGTTTTCAGGAACTTAGTCAAATAGGTCTCCGGTTCGGTGTTTGGGAACAATATTCAAGTGTTTGTAGGCCTTCTCTGTGGCCTCTCTACCTCGGCTTGTTCTCTTTAAGAAGCCCTCCTGAATCAGAAATGGCTCATAAACTTCTTCAATAGTTTCCGCCTCATCTCCGCAAGCTGTAGCAATAGTACTTATACCTACAGGTCCTCCCTTAAATTTATCAATTATCGTGAATAAAATACGATTATCCATTTCATCAAGACCATGTTCGTCCACATCTAAAGCTTCCAGAGCCATCTTTGCGATATCTAGGGTCACTTTTCCGCCACCTTTCACCTGTGCAAAATCGCGGGTTCTCCGTAAGAGATTATTGGCAATTCTGGGTGTTCCTCTACTTCTTCTTGCAATCTCATAGGCTCCTTCCTGAGTAATAGGGGTCTTTAAAATGTAAGATGATCTCTCAACAATTGTACTCAATAATTCGGCATCATAATACTCCAAGCGTGCGTTTATTCCAAACCTGGCACGTAAAGGAGCCGTTAAAAGCCCGGCTCTGGTGGTAGCACCCACCAATGTGAAAGGATTCAATGAGATCTGTACGCTTCTGGCATTGGGGCCACTGTCAAGCATAATGTCAATCTTATAATCCTCCATCGCAGAATAAAGATATTCTTCTACAATAGGGTTTAGACGATGAATTTCATCGATGAATAAGACATCATTTTCTTCAAGATTTGTCAACAAGCCAGCCAAGTCACTTGGCTTATCCATGACGGGTCCCGAAGTAATTTTTATGCCCGAATTTAACTCATTAGCTATGATGTAGGATAATGTGGTTTTTCCTAAACCCGGGGGGCCATGTAAAAGGACATGATCCAGAGCTTCTTCCCGTTGCTTAGCTGCCTGCACAAAGATTTTGAGATTTTCCAATACCTTTGCCTGACCTGTAAAATCATCAAAAGACGTAGGCCTCAGTGCCCTTTCAATATCTTTTTCTATGGGGCTTAAGTTTTCGGAGTCTGCATTCAAATAATCTTCTCTCATGTGAGGTCAGGTATCGAGTATAATGCTCAAAAATACAAATTGCTTGTAGAGCACCTAGTATAGACCCTTATTTAATTCTATTATCGGAGTACCCAAACTGAGCCCACCACCTTTTGCCTTCCCCAGTCCGGAAAGTCTGTAGCATCATACGTAAGAACATAAGGATAGACACCTGTGGGCACAGGTATGCCTTTCAGCGTTCCGTTCCAAAGGACATCTAAATCATTCGTTTCATAGATCAACTCACCCCACCTGGTGTAAATTTTAAGGTTAGGGTTGTCCGTAAATTTATAGTAGAAGGCAAAGTTCTGATTGCTGGCGTCACCATTAGGACTAAAAGCCGTTGGAAACTCTACTTCTGGCAAGCAACCTTCCAAAACCTCAAACTCCTCTTCAGAAATACATTCATAGTTATTGGTTACTTCCAATATATAATTGTCCGGAATTTTAAGCTCCTGAAGGGTATCTCTTGTTCCTACCGAAAGCGGGTTTCCGGTTGAAGTTTGCCATAAGTACTCAAAAGTATCACCACCTGTGACATCAGGGTCAACGATTACAGGATCTACCGGGGTGCTTCTCAGGCAAACGTATAATGAATCCCCTATGAATATTTCCGGTGCCGGCTTTATGTAGACTGAATCCTCCAATACCAGTTGGGTACATTCCGACTCCGTCAAATTTATGATTTGATTAAGAATTTGATTGTTTACAAATCCCTTAATCGGAGAGGTATTATAAACCGTAATTGTTGCCTTAAATTTGTTCCAACCCACTTTAGGGAAGGTATAGTTAACATTGGTTCCTTTTAGTGTGGTACCATCTTCAAACTCCCACTCTACTTCATTTCTAAGCGGATCACAAATGCCTTGTGTCTCAAGGTTGGTAGTAGACCTGAAACAGTTTCCAAAATAGGTAGCAGATACACCGCTGCCTCCTTGTTCCTGAGCTGCATAAGTTATTGTTGGCAAACCCAAACCACTAATGCCGTTAAGTTCTACACCATCATCAGGCTCAATAAAACCAACGGCTGCAGCATTTCCCTGAAAGTCAGGCTCTTGAATGTATGCTATTTTATCTGAGCCCAATACAGCCATATAAATCTGTTTTCCCGAAGGACCATTTGGATCATACGGGCCTAATTGTAGAGCTCCAAATTGTTCGGTGCTGGAGCTGTAGATCACTGAAATCTCATTGGTTATCAAAGTAGGGTCCAGAAGGAAAATCGGTATCTGGATCAATGAAGACTCTTCAATCCCAGCAGGATCATTTAAAGTGGCGTAAAGAAAGCGACCATCTTCATTAAATGATAAACCATAAACTGTTGGAGGTGCTGCAATACCAAGATTTATCTGAGAGGCCAGTATAACCTGCCCGGTAGATTCATCAATTGTGAAAATCTCAATAAAGTTTTGTCCGCCAATGATAACTGAATGGGCTATCATTTGCTGATCAGCACTGAAAACCATGTATCCATCAGAATATGAATTTTCATCTAAAGGAAAACCGACACTACTTGGTGTTAGGCTCAGGCCTGAGGAGTCTACTCTATATATCCCAAATTGATTTCCTCTTTCTGCATGTGTCACTATCTCAAACCCGAGGCCATCGTCTACAGATCTAACGGCTAACTTGTCTGAAACATCATAGGCTACGGGCACATTACGTTCCACTATCATCCCTTCACCATCATTATATCTTAGGTCAATTACTGAATAACTTAGTAATCCAGTATTGAGATCTTTTGTAAATACATAATATTGATGATGTGGGCATTCATTACAGTTATTTTTTGGAATGATGGCTACCCCTTGTGAGGCTGTATTGTTCCCTGCTAGCGTTCCTACTCCGTTAGAATCCAGAATGGCTACATCTTCCCCATTGAACACATTAACTCCATCGGTATAGAATGCAAGACCTCCGGAAGGGCCATAGACCATAGCAGTAGCAGTTTCGCTATTTAGTGGATTAGATCCTCCCGAAACCGGAGTATATGTGATGGTATCTTGTTCCGCTTCTCCAAAAATAGAACCCGTCTCTGCCAGCGAGTCTCTCTCCGCCAATGTGGCTTCGAATTCAAATTCTAAAGTCGCCCCATTTCCAAAATACCATGATTCATTTCCGCCTCCTCCTGAAGTTTCCTGATAACAGAATGTAACGTTGATTCTCGCTGTTCTTGAACAACCCGTATTCTTATCAAACACCTCTACCATATAACACCCAGAACTATCAACGTCTATCGTTTTTGTCGTGTCTCCACCAGGATACCAGAGGTAATCATAGGAGTTCAATGTCGGGTTTTCTAATGGTGCATATGGGTTCAGGGTCAATGACCCTCCGGCACAAACCGTAGTATCAGCAGTTGGCTTACCATTGAAAAGAGGCTTTTGCGGCATTGAACCAACTTCGATTTGTTTTGTAACAGTAGTTACACCACTAGGGCTAAATTTAGTTAGAGAAACGGAGTAAAGTCCAGGTGATTGATAAACATGAGAAGCATTTCTTCCTCCCACCACCGGACTTAAATCGCCAAAATTCCATTGAGAGATTGTTGTAGAAGAATCAGTATCGAAAAAATAAGTGGGAACGGGACACCCAGTAATTTCCCCTGTATTAGGGTCAACCTCAAAGTCTAATACACAAGCTTTACCTGAATAAAACTGGGCATAACCTTTTAATCCTACTCCAGAGATTATCCATAGCAGGCCTAGCAAAACATATTTTGATAGGGTTTTGGCCATTTTCAAGTAAAAAGTGAATGCAAAAACCGATCCATCGGTTGAATTCAATTACGTTTGAAATGAAATAAATGTGTTAAAGCAAAACGATATTTTTGTTAAAATATTCCAATAATTGACCTGAAAATCAATGTCTCTATTAATTAAACCATCATCAATTGAAGAATGTTACCGTATTGCTCAATTAATCCCTGAGTTTTCAGACGGGCAGTATTCACTTGAAGAGTATCACAGGCGAGTCGAAGCAAAACAGCATATCGCTTTAATTGCTGAGATGGATGGTGAACCAGCTGGTTTTAAGATTGGATACGATAGTGAAGAGCCGGGTACATTTTATAGCTGGATGGGAGGTGTTATTCCTAAGTTTCGTAAAGAAGGCGTGGCCAGAAAACTTGCCAAGGAACAAGAGAAAATTGCACAAGAAAATGGATATCTGAAGATTCGCTTCAAGACCAGGAATTATCTAAAACCTATGCTCATTTTTGCTCTGAAAAATGGCTTTCATATTATGCAGGTAGAATCACGGCAAGATATTTCAGAGAACAGAATTATCTTGGAAAAAGAGTTATAAAGCCATTCTTTCAAATTGCTTATTTTTGCAGAAAAATCAACGAAATACGAATGATATACCCCATAGTGGCATACGGTGATCCTGTTTTAAGAAAAGAATGCCGAGATATTGAAAAAGGAGAATTAGACATAAAACAACTAGCTGATGACATGTTTGAGACCATGTATGCAGCTAGCGGCGTAGGTCTTGCGGCTCCGCAAATAGGCAAAGACATCCGTATTTTTGTGGTAGATGGTCAACAGATCAATGATAACCGTGAAGAAGGTGAACCTTCTAATCCGCACCTGGAGGGTTTCAAAAAAGTCTTTATCAATGCCGAAATTCTGGAAGAAGACGGAGACGACTGGGCTTACGAAGAAGGATGTTTAAGTATTCCTGATGTGAGAGCTGATGTTTATAGACCAGAAAAACTTACGATTCGCTATTTTGATACCGATTGGAATGAGCACACCGAAGTTTATGAGGATATAGCTGCACGAATTATTCAGCATGAATATGATCATATAGATGGGATTCTTTTCACAGATCTGGTAAGCCCGTTGAAAAAACAGATGTTGAAAAAGAAATTGACAAATATCTCCAAAGGTAAAATCAACGCTGATTACAAAATGCGTTTCTACAAAAAATAGAATTATGAGCACTACTCTTTCCGTTGTTTTGGTTCAACCTGACATCTATTGGGAAAACCCGGATGCCAACCGTGCCGAACTAGAGGAAATGATTAGTGAAATACAAGAACCGGTGGATCTTATCGTATTGCCAGAGACTTTCAGTACTGGCTTTACTTCAAGAGCAAAAGTATTTGCAGAGCCACAGAATCTTCATACGCACAAGTGGATGAAACAAATAGCTGCTGATAAGAAAGCAGCTGTTTGTGGTTCAATTCTAATTAAAGAAGGTTCAAAAGTCTACAACAGGTTTTTGTTTGTAGAGCCAGATGGCACAACTTCACCTTATAACAAAAGACACCTCTTTAGTATTGGAACTGAAGGAGAGCAGTTTACAGCTGGTCAGGAAATAGTAACTATTAATTGGAGGGGCTGGAGAATAAGACCTTTTGTATGTTATGATCTTCGTTTTCCGGTTTGGGCCAGAAATTCACCAGTCCACTATGATTTGGCCATTTATGTGGCCAATTGGCCAAAAGTCAGAATGAATGTCTTTAATACTTTACTCACTGCCAGAGCTATTGAAAATCAAGCTTATACCATAGGAGTAAACCGAGTAGGTGAAGATGAAAATGGTATTACCTACAACGGAATGTCCAAGGGAATTGACCCAAAGGGCGAAATAATTTCTGAATTAGAAGACAACCCAGGCCTGCTCCAAATGCATCTGTCTAAAACAGAGCTGGAAGAGTTTCGCAAAAAATTTCCGGTTAGTTTAGATGCCGATGATTTTGAGCTTCGTCTGTAAATCTAAACTCTACCATAAACGAAGCTTAAAGGCTGTATTTTAATATTAAATTAGGAAAATCTATTACGACCTATATTTTTGTAGGCTGTAAGATTTAACCCTATCCTTTAGTAGCCTCTGAAAATAATTAAACTTGAGCCTGAAACTTAAAATAGTCTTTACGTTCAGCATTCTATTTTGCTGGATCAAATCCTCTGCCCAACATCTTGATATTGAGGTTATTCAACAAGGTGAAGACTATGCAGACTCCTCATTTTATGATATTCTGGAAGTCAATGACGAATTATGGATAGGCGGTAAATACGGAATCCTGAAAAAATATAGAAAAGACGGCAGCCTGGAGAACATAGACTATCCCAGTGAAAATCTTGATATCTACAAAATGGATATGCTCGATGAAAACCGGGTTATTGCAAGTGCAGACAAAGGCACCATTCTTATTCATGACTTAAAGAAAAATGAATGGGAATCCAGACAAATAGAAGGTTACGAAAACTCCTGTTTCTATAATCTCGCCGTGCTTTCGCCGGAGAAAATCTATGTGAGTGGAGGAAATTCTAAAATAGCCCACTCAAAAAAGACTGTCCCTGAGGGGTTCATTCTGGAGTCTACCGATGGCGGCATTACTTGGAAAGAAGTTTACTCCAACCCTTTCAAGATGGTGTGGTGTGTCAAGAAAAATGAATTTGATGGTCAATTGTATGCTCTCATGTACACCATCAATAAAACTCATCTCTTTAAGTTTGAGAATGATAAATGGAATAAAGTGGAAAAGGTAGGAAACAGCATTTTCCACGAGGTGCAATTCTTAAATAACAAAGACTACATAGCCACAGGTGGATGGATTGGTAAAAAAGGTAGATTACACCTCAATGACCGTGAAGTCGTAATTAATCATTCGGGGCTTATTTGGGGAAGAACTGCCAATCAAAAATATGAGCTTTATCCGGCATGTAACGGGCAAATAGTACTCGGAGATAAAAAAGGCAACTATCAACTTTTCGGCAAAAAGCTGAACAAAGATTTCAGCATCTACGAAACCATCTTTACCTCAGAAAATACGGCTATTGCTATTGGGTCTGCCAGAACCCTCTTAAAGCTGACTATCAAAGAGGGCTAAGTATTTTTGAATAGATTGAGCGACCAACGCAGTAGTATAAGCGTCAGACTTAAAGTAAAGTACGTTCCTGACTACAGTTCCTCCTGAGAAAAACACTCCACCTTCCCAACTCGTTTTATCATCATCCTCTCGCTGATGACTCACAAGGAAATTTAATGCCGCTTCTATCGTCTGATCCGGAACATCAAGACCTAGTTTTTTGAAATTTAAAAGAGCCTGCAAGGCATAGACTGTGCTTTGAAGAATGTCTTTTTTGTTGACCTTCCTTCGGCTACTGTAGGATCCATCTTCGTTTTGCGAAGCAATTAAGTGGTCCAAGACCTCGAGTGATTCATTCTTTAGCTCCTTTTGAAGATATGGTAGGGTTTTGGAGAAGGTATAATGTATATAATACCTATTTGGATAGTAGATTCCTGCCCTGCTCCACCGTTCCTTTTTTACCACATGTTTCAATACTCTAACTACTCCATCTTTACCAGCTGCAGACTCGATTTGACCCGTTTTGGCGAGATAGTAGAGTACATTACAATTTACTACAGCATCAATATCGTTTGAACCCCAAGGTACATAAGGGGTGTAAGGATGAGGGAAACAACTGCTTCCTGGTAAGAAAAAGACAAGATTATGAGCCACCTGCCACGGGAAATTCCAATGCTTAAAATATACCTCGGGTGCCAGCCAGGTCATGTAGGCACCACTTTCTTTTGGCAGTTTATGAATGAAATTGAACCAGTGATAATTATTTCGGTTTCTGTCTATATATAAATCGAACGTTTTTTGCGAAGCTATTTGCCTTTTTTCATCGAAAATCAAATTATGATAATAGAGAGCCAGATTTCCGGTTGAAGTGTCATCTGCATCATTCGCAATGTCAGCGGCATTATTAATAAATCGGGTTTTGAGCTGAAAGTTGGTAGGTCTATGTGCCAGATAGTCTTCAGGATGAGGGCCTTTGCGGCTTAAAGGGATATTGGGCTCTAATTTCTTCCAAAAGTTAAATTCAAGACTATCTTGATAACTAATTAATTCGAGAGTTGCTTTACTAAGCATTGATCTGATACTTATAAGAGAAGTATCAGCCAAATACATTTCAGCCAATAAGTTATAAATATTAGCCTGTGTAAAACAATTGGAATCTCTATAAGGATATGCTTTCCCTAAATACAAGAATCCATTCTTCAGGCCCATTGTAGAGGGCCATTCACCCTCAAAAATGCTATCATTGACCGTTTTTTTGACTTGAACTTCTTCCAGGTATCTTAAAGAAGACTCCAAAACTTGCTGTAGTTGGCTTTTATTTAGCTGTGCATAAGCCGAATTCACAACAAAGGTGAAAATAGCTATGTAGAAAAACCTAAGCATTTATGCTATGTAACTGGTCGGCTATTTTTCTGTCGTTAGATAGTCGAGGAACTTTATTCTGACCTCCAAGCTTTCCGATAGATCTCATGTAGTCAATAAAAGAATCTTGTTTCAATTCTTTGATAACTAATGGCTTTAGAATGCTGCCTGTAATCAAGTCTTTGTAGTAGACGTTTAGTTTTACTAAATGATCATCAAGGTCTTTGGCAAAAGCCTGCATATCATTCGGTTTTTGAGCAAATTCAATGAGCCACTCATGATAAGGCAAGCCTTCAGATGGTGTTACCATTGGTGCTACGGTAAATTCAATGACTTCCACTTCGGGATGTCTTTCACAAGCAAATTTCATTGCTTTTTCCACCTCCTCCCCTATCACGTGTTCACCGAAAGCTGAAATGAAGTGCTTTATTCTACCTGAAACTATGACACGATATGGATCTAAAGAGACAAATTTGACCGTATCTCCAATTGAATACCCCCACAGACCCGCATTACTATTGATCACCAAGGCATAGTTTTTATTCAATTCTACCTCTTCAATACTTAACCTACTCGGATTTTCGTCAAAGTATTCTTCTGCTGGAATAAACTCATAGAAAATACCTTCATTAAGAAGCAATAAAAGTCCTTCAGATTCAAATTTGTCCTGATAGGCAATGAAACCTTCCGAGGCCGGATAAAGCTCAATAGAGTTAACTTTTTTGCCAATAGATTCGAATAATTTCGCACGATAGGGTTCAAAATTTACCCCTCCATAAACGAACAAGTCAAAGTCAGGAAAAACGTCTTTGATCTTCTTACCTGTTCTCTCCTGAATCCTGTCAAAATACATCTGCACCCAAGGCGGAATACCAGAAATCAGGCTCATGGACTGGTCAATGGTTTCATCAATTATTTTTTCCAGTTTCTCTTCCCAATCATCTATACAGTTGGTCTCATAACTTGGCAATTGATTGGTTTTCAGATAGCCAGGAACATGATGATTTGATATTCCCGAGAGTCTACCGGTATGAATGCCGGCTTGTTTTGTCATTACCGGACTACCGGATAAAAAGATAAGTTTATGATCCAGAAACTGAGAATTGCCCGTTTCATGAATATAGTTCAGAAGGGCATTCTTGGCAGAGCCAATATGATTACCAATAGAGTCCTTAGTAATTGGGATGTATTTTACCCCTGAAGTAGTACCTGAAGTTTTTGCAAAATAGAGTGGTTTACCTTTCCACAAAACATCTGTTTTCCCATCAAGTATTTGCTCCACATAAGGCTTAATTCCTTCGTAATCTTTGACTGGGACAGCCTGTTTGAAATCTTCGTAAGTATTCACATTCTTGAAAAAATGATCCTTACCAAATTGTGTATGGGCCGCATTCTTGATCAATGTATCCCGGCATTCATGCTGCACTTTAACGGCATTAGCCATCCATTTCTTTTGCTGTGCAACTGTATATGCCGCTAAAGGCTTACTTAATAAAGACTTGACTCCCATATGATCATTTAATCTGGCACAAACTTAATCTGCTAATTTTCAATAGACAATCTAATCGAATGCTAAATTCTTGGGATCATTGTTTTCTAAGATGACATTTTAAACACAAAAAAGCCCTGTAATTCAACATTACAGGGCTTTCTATTTATGATAAGATTCTTTAAGCCGCTTCTAAAACAGCTTCTGCTAATACCAGTATTTTGTTATTCGCAACCTCAATAACTCCGCCATCCACCAAAATGGTTTCTGCTTTGTCATTTTGTATGTAAGTAAGATTACCTTTTGCCAAAGTACTTACCAAAGGAGCGTGATCTTTTAATACCTGAAATTCACCGTTTTTGCCAGGAAGAGTCACTACTGAAACCTCTCCTTTAAAAACTTTTTTGTCAGGTGTTATAATTTCAAGAATCATAAATCTTATTATTTCAGACTATCTATACAAGGCTAAGAAAAATCTTGATCCTTACATCTTTGTCTTGTGTCTTTCTATCTTATTTATTCGCTTCAGCAAGAAGTTTTTCACCTTTAGCTACTGCATCTTCAATGGTACCTACAAGGTTAAATGCTGCTTCAGGAAGGTGATCATACTTACCATCCATGATCTCGTTGAAACCTTTGATGGTGTCATTGATATCTACCAATACTCCTTTCAAGCCAGTAAACTGCTCAGCCACAAAGAATGGTTGAGAAAGGAAACGCTGAACACGACGAGCACGTGATACTACCAATTTATCTTCATCAGAAAGTTCTTCCATACCCAGGATGGCAATGATATCCTGAAGTTCTTTATATCTCTGAAGAATGTTTTTTACACGCTGAGCAGTGTCATAATGAGCATTGCCCAATGCTTCAGCTGAAAGAATTCTTGAAGAAGAATCAAGTGGATCTACCGCAGGATAAATACCAAGCTCAGCAATCTTACGAGAAAGTACCGTGGTGGCATCCAAGTGAGCAAACGTCGTAGCCGGAGCCGGGTCAGTCAAGTCATCAGCAGGTACATATACGGCCTGCACTGAAGTAATCGAACCGTTTTTAGTTGAAGCGATACGCTCCTGCATAGCACCCATCTCTGTAGCAAGAGTTGGCTGGTAACCTACCGCAGATGGCATACGACCAAGAAGGGCAGATACCTCAGAACCCGCCTGTGTGAAACGGAAGATGTTATCAATAAAGAATAGGATATCACGTCCTTTCCCTTCACCATCTCCATCACGGAAATGCTCAGCTACTGTAAGACCAGAAAGGGCCACACGAGCACGAGCTCCCGGAGGCTCATTCATCTGACCGAAAATAAAGGTCGCCTGTGAATCTTTCAATGCGTTTTTATCTACTTTAGAAAGGTCCCAACCGCCTTCTTCCATAGACTCTTTGAACTCATCACCGTATTTTACAATACCTGATTCGATCATCTCACGAAGTAGGTCATTACCCTCACGAGTACGCTCACCTACACCAGCAAATACTGATAAACCTTCGTAAGCTTTTGCAATATTGTTGATTAGCTCCTGAATAAGTACTGTCTTACCAACACCAGCACCACCAAATAAACCAATCTTACCACCTTTTACATATGGTGCAATAAGGTCAATTACTTTGATACCTGTGTAAAGTACTTCAGTTGCTGTAGCTAGTTCCTCAAATTTAGGAGCCGCTCTGTGAATAGACATCCCTTTGGTTTCAACTTCACCAAGACCATCAATGGCCTCACCTACTACATTGAAAAGTCTACCTTTAATTTCTTCACCTGTTGGCATTGTGATTGGTGAACCCAGGTGGGTAACCTCCATACCACGTTGAAGACCATCAGTAGAGTCCATTGCGATGGCTCTTACTCTATCTTCACCTAGGTGCTGCTGTGTTTCAAGAACCACTTTTTGTCCATTTGGTTTTACCACAGAAAGGGCATCCAAAATAGCTGGAATTTGTGAGCCTTCTCCTTCAAAGCTAACGTCCACTACCGGCCCAATTACCTGAGAAATTTTACCAATGTTTGCCATTTATTATAAATTTAAGCTTGTATCTCTTGATTTTCGGAGTGCAAAATTAAAAAGTCCTTAAAAGAAAGCAAATTAAGCTCTTCCATTTTTTGTATTTTTTTAAGACTATTTTCTCAAAATGACTCTTAAAATTGGAAGATTATCAGAAAGGCCTCAACTCCGAACGCTTCAGATCATATACCAGGAAGACAAAAACACTAAAATAGCTCAGAGCAATCAACCACCAGTTCTCCTGGACCGGCTCATACTGATAAGCAGAATAGGACAAGAAAATCAGGCCGCTCCAGACCATACCAAATCTGAAGTTTGCTAAAATTGACACACAGAGGAGAGGAATCAAATACCATGGATGTACAGTAGTGCTAAGCAATAAGTGTAAAGCGAGAATCCAAACAACGGAGTTTAAAAATGACTTACTTTTCACAGAAATATAAAGGATCACGGCTATGTCAATTATAGCCAGGGCTGTACCTAAGAAATAAATAGTGTTGTAACCGGTAAACTGATAGCCCACATACCGAAGGAAATAGTAAATACTGGCATTGAACTCAAATCGATGAAAATAGAGATCAAGAGAGTTTGAAAAGTTTGAAATGACATCCTGATCCAGAAAAGGCAAAAAGTATAAAACATTTGCAATCAGAACAAATAGCGAAAAAAACAACCCCTTCCTCAAACCTAGGTGCTTCATAATTAAGGGAAGCAAGATCAATGGAATGAGTTTCACCGAGACAGCGACAGAGAATAAAAAGGCGAAGAATATGAGACTTCTCCGATATAGAAATGAAGAAAAAAGGAAAGCCACCATTAAAACCTCAAAGTGCAAATTCCCTATACTCTCTATTAGTAAAAGAGGATTTAAAACGATCAAAGAAGTGAGTGCATTTTTTGACCCGTCTTCACCTATTGTTGCATCTTCTAATATTTTGCGAATAGATATTGCTAGCCAAAACACCGAAACAAGTACTAAGATACGAAGCAATGTAATGTTAACGTCTTCATTACCAGAAGAGAGTAAGGCGGTCAAACTAAAAATATACTGTTTAACTGGAGGGTAAACAGAGAAATAATCGGGTGAGTTAAGTGCTTGGAATAAGGAAGAATGACTGGCATCTTCTACGGCAGATGGAAGACAACTATATGGATTTATTCCTGAATTGGTAAGTCGCCCATCCCAAATGAATCGGTACACATCATCTGAAAGTATCGGGCTACTAAAGAAGAACGGAAGGCTGATGACTAGAATCCATAGGATACTTTCTAAAAAACTCTCTTCCCCTTTACTCTTAATAACAAGTATATAAGCCAGAAACTGAAAAGCCACCAAGAGGAATAACAGCCAAAAGTCTTCTCTACTTTTCAGAAAAAAAGTATACGCCAAAGTCGAAAGAAAGAATAATCCTTTTGCTAGCCTTTGAGACATAAAAAAGCCGTCAATTCAATATTGACGGCCAAGTTAGGGTTAAATATAGGTTGTCAAAAATTATTGACGAGCCAGCTTTGCTTCAATGGTTTGCTGCGTATGAGGCACAGCCTTCAAACGCTCAGCAGGAATCAACTTACCTGTATCCTTACAGATACCATAAGTACCATTTTTAATTCTTATCAAAGCAGCCTCGAGTTGCGTTGCAAACTTTCCTAATCTACCGGCCGACTGATTCAACCTCTCCTTTTCACGCATGTCTGCACCGTCTTCCAGCGTCTTACTGCCTAAAGCAGTATTATCTGTTCCGTTGTCATCTTGTCTACTAAGTGTTCTTTTAATAAACTCGATTTCGTTTTTTGTCGCAGCTAGCTTTTTCTGAATGATGGCCTCAAACTCCGCTAGCTCACTCTCTGTATAATGTGTTTTCTCTGCTACTTCCGACATGATCAACTAATCTTAAGGGGTTAAACAGAGCAAATGCTCCTTATTTTGGCGGCAAATATATAGGGAAGATTTTAGCAAACAAACAGATCGGAAAGAAATTTAGACCTATGAGGACAAATACATATTCTACAATTAGCAGAATATTTAACACAAATAGATATAATAATATGAATCAAACCAAATTTAATTTCCCCCTTTGGTCAAATTCCAAGATATGATTTATACATTATTATTTGTAGATGAAATTTAACTATTTGATGACATTGACATAAAAAAGGAGGCAATTGCCTCCTTTAATTCTCCCAAAACGTCAATTTTTTTATTCAGCTCTTCCCGTCACAACAATGTCAAATGCGATAGGCGTAAACGGAGGAATACTTCCTGATCCGGTCTCACCATATGCCAGGTTCTGGGTTAGAAGGATAGTGACCTTTTCTCCATATCTGACCTCCTCTAAAGCATCATCAAAACCTTCAATTACACCTCCACTGGCAACTACGTGCGAGAATAAACCTTCGTCAAAAACCTCTTGACCCTCCGTTACAAAATATCCTTTGTATTCAATATTCACGTATTCTCCGGCTTGTACATCATCCGTTTCTGGTCTTGTATCCTCGGTTCTGATAATTCGGACTCCAGATTCTGTAATGAAAGGTTCCGGTAAATTATTCTTAGCAATAAACCAATCCAGAATCTCCACTTGATTATACATCTGGATCACCTCGATATCAACTCTAACAGGATCCCAAGCTTCTAATTCTGTGAAATCAGAAGGTGGGTTATCACCAAAAGCATAAACCGAAGGAATGTAAAAAGTCCCTTTCTCTCCTTCTCTCAAAGTATTCAGGGAAATTGTAAATCCTTGAAATACGCTAAAATTAAAGTCAAAGAATAACGAATCCTCCGCCGGAACGCTGTAAAGCTCTGTACCATCCAGAGTAGAAAGAGACCATGCCACGTGCACACGTTTATCAAGACTAGGCTGTTCACCATCAATATTTTCTTGGGTCACTTTCCAGAAAATACCTGTATTTACGTCCTCACTGTAGTCTGTTAAGTTATTGGAAGCCAAGTATGCTTCTATCTCCGCAATATTCTCATTCTTGTATTTGTCAAAATCTGACTCTACAAATCCTTTGGTACAAGAGCCCATAATTATAGGCAGCACCACTAACAACTTGACTAAGTTTCTCATTACTGATTATTTACTTCCGATCTTCTTTAATTCAATATCAAAAACTAAAGGAGTAAAAGGACCGATCGGGCCTATCCCTCTATCTCCATATCCTAAGTACGAAGGAATAACGAACGTTGATTTCTGACCAACTTTCATAGTTTGAAGAGCTTCGTCCCATCCTTTGATCACATAACCAGTGGCTACCGGGAAAGTCATCGTCTCATTCTGGTCAAAAATATTACCATCCATAAACTTACCTACATAACTTACTTCTACGGTGTCACCGGCCACTACCGTTGCCCCTCTACCATTTTTAGAGGTCGTGTAATAAATTCCGTTATCCAGTTTGGTAGCACCTTTGTGGTTTTCTTCCACGTATTTGGCTATTATATCAGCCTCTTCTTCTTTTTTCTTCTCTAAAGATGCCTGATACTCTTCTTTAGTTTGAATATCTCTAAGCTTAACTAAGAATTTCAAGTCAGAACCAGCCAAAACACCCGGAGGTAATGGCTGTCCAATTCTCCCAAATAATGAGTCAGAAGAAACGTAAACCGTTGCAGAATCTCCTTCATGAAGAGATAATAATGCACTTTCGAAAGATGGTGTAAATTCTGCCTTAGGTAAAGGAATCTCAATTGGCTTACCTTCTGCCCAAGTATCTTTAAAAACAGAATCCTGCTCTGTAATAATTTTTAAATCAAAGGATATCATATCTCCTTCTACCGGAGATACATCTGAGTCTCCCTTTGCGTGGTATTGTATTCTACTACCGTCAGCCGTCTCGGTAACTTTAAACTGGTTACATGATATAGCCAAACCAGAAATGGCAACGATAATTAAAGTGTTTCTTAAGTTCATTCTTTTGTTATTGATAAATGCAGTTTATTCTATTAAGGTTGTTTTAGTAATTCTTCTTTGTGCTCAGGTAGTAAACTCAAAAACTTTTCTACCGTTGCTTCAAGGCCCAGAGTAGAACGTCCACCAGCAGCATTCTTGTGCCCTCCGCCATTAAAATGATTTCTGCTTAGCTCGGCCACTGAAAAATCATCTACAGACCTGAAGGAAACTTTAACCATTGTTTCTTTCTCAATAAAAATGGCAGACATCACTGCACCGGCTATGGACAAACCATAATTTACTAAGCCTTCTGTGTCCCCTTTTTTAAGGTTAAATTTGTTTTGCTCCTCTTCTGTAAATGAGAACAAAGCTGTGCGATATTCCGGAAGGTAAGTCAACTTTTCACCTAAGGCATAACCCATAAATCGTAACCTATCAAAGCTATTTTGGTCGAAAAGTCTCCTGTTTATTTGGTTAGGGTTAATACCCTTATCGATTAGCTCGCCGGCAATACGATGCACCCTTTTGGTAGTGCTATCAAACTTAAAGGACCCTGTGTCTGTCAGAATACCAGTATATAGGCACGTTGCTCCATCTTTATCCAAAGCCCCAAGCCAATCCAGATCTTCAAGCAGGCAAAAAATCAACTCACATGTAGCTGCTGCTTTTTCATCCCAATACACATAATCCGCAAAACCTTCGGGCTGTTGATGGTGGTCTATCAATACCTTCACCGCCTTAGATTCCTTGATAGGAGTATGCATATCTTTAGCACGATCAAGAGCTGAAAAATCAAGACAAAAAATGACATTGGCCTCTTTTATCAATCTCTTCGCCCTTCCATTTTCTAGGCTATCCTCAAAATTAATCACCTCATTTACCCCTGGCATCCACGCAATATAATCTGCATGACTAGTTGGACTGATTGCGTAAACCTGATGACCAAGATTCTTTAAGACATGATATAAGCTAAAAATTGAACCGTAAGCATCACCGTCAGGATTCTGGTGTGCCGTTAAAACGATCTTTTGAGGCGAACCAAAGAGTTGTTTAAACTCACTCTTCAGTTGTTCATTTTCTGTAAATAATTGTTTCATATCTTAAAATCGGAGGGCAAAGGTACAAAGCTTATTTAGACTTATAAGTACTTATATGAATAGCTTAATGCTATATTTTGTATAAATATTTTAGCTTTGCAGCTATTAAACAGAAGAATCAATGGCAGGATCTAGAACATTCACAATGATCAAACCTAAGGCGGTTAAAAATCAGCATATCGGTGGCATTACCGCTATGATAGAAGCCGCAGGTTTTAAAATAGTGGCTATGAAAAAGACTCAATTAAGTGCTGAGCAAGCCGGTCTATTTTATGAGGTTCATAAAGAAAGACCTTTTTATGGTGAATTATGCGAGTTTATGTCATCAGGGCCAATCGTTCCTATGATTCTTGAAAAAGAAAATGCCGTAGCTGACTTCAGAAAGCTTATTGGTGCAACTGATCCTGCGGAGGCAGAAGAAGGCACCATCAGAAAAAAGTATGCTACTTCTAAAGGAGAAAATGCGGTTCACGGTTCAGATTCTGATGAAAACGCAACCCTCGAAGCTTCTTTCTTTTTCTCAGCCTTAGAGCAATACTAAAATGGCCAGAATTATGGGCATTGATTTCGGAGCAAAAAGAACGGGGATTGCCGTTACAGATCCGCTTCAAATCATTGCCACAGCACTGGAAACTGTAGAAACAAAACAGATTTTCGACTTTCTCAAAGAGTATTGTGCCAGAGAGGATGTTGAGGCTTTTGTAATAGGCCACCCTCTGAATCTCGATGGTTCTGAAACGCATTCTTCACCTCTCGTTAAGGAATTTTCAGAAAAACTCGGTCAGATATACCCTGATAAGAAAATCCATTTTGTGGATGAGGCTTATACCTCCAAAATGGCCATGCGGTCATTAATTAACAGCGGCGTTAAAAAGAAAGACCGTCGAAAGAAAGGTAGTTTGGATAAAGTGGCAGCCACCATAATTCTTCAAGAATTTATGGAACAACAAAACGGCTTTCTCTAGCCTTTGGCTGCATTCATCCCTCCTTCTAAATTTACGAGATTCTGAAAACCATACTTATCTCTAAGTAACTCAATGGCTCTTTGGCTTCGCATTCCAGATTGACAATGAACCACCACCGTTCCGTCTCGTTTAATTTTAGGGATATGCTCTTCTATTTCAGATAAAGGCAATAATAAACCTCCGATGTTTTCAACCTCAAACTCACTCTTTTCTCTTACGTCTATTAACTGAGTTTTCTCCGGGCTTAACCTCCTGAATTCTGCATAAGTAATTGAAGCGAGTGAAGTGTCAAAACCACAAAACTCTTCGTAATCTATCAATTCGGTAATTTCTTGTACCTCAGGATTTTTAGTAATTGCTACTTTTCTAAAATTCATGCTCAAGGCATCTATTAAAAGTAGCTTTCCCGATAAAATTTCCCCTATTCCGGTCAATACTTTAATAGCCTCAGTAGCCTGAATGGTACCAACTATTCCAGCGATCATTCCTAAAACCCCGGCTGTGGCACAGTTCGGTGCCATTTCCTTTTCTGGAGGAGAAGGAAATAAATCTCTGTAGGTTACACCGCCTTGATAGTTATAGACAGATATTTGTCCCTCAAAACGATAAATTGCTCCCGAAACAAAAGGTTTACCTAATAATACACAAGTATCATTCACTAAATAGCGAGTAGGAAAATTGTCTGTTCCATCTATGATTACATCAAAATCCTTGAAAATTTCCAGGGCATTTTTACTGCTTAATCGTTCTGAATACTTCTTGATTTTGATGTTTTTATTAAGGCTTTTAAGTCTATCTGCTGCCTTAACAATTTTAGACTCCCCTATATCTGATTCACTGTAAAGTATTTGTCTTTGCAAATTTGATTGATCTATCTGATCATTCTCAACCAAGCCGAGGGTACCCACACCAGCCGCAGCAAGGTACATAGATACAGGACTCCCCAAACCGCCACAGCCAATAATCAAGACAGAGCTTTTCTTGAGCTTTTCCTGCCCTTCTATGCCAAATTCTGGTATTTTGATCTGGCGATCATAGCGTAATAATTCCTGATGTGTCAATGTCTTCTTTGAGTTCTCCTCCATGACCTAATCGTTCATTAAAAATAGCAGTCCCATTATCAATAACTACTCCTTCAACGGGATCATTCTTTATCATATTGGCACCATCCATATCTACATAATCCACCAATGCGGCAAGATGTGCCATTGCCGAAATGCCTGCACTGCTTTCTGTCATACAGCCCAGCATAATTTTCAAATCAAGCTCTCTAGCCTGCCTGATCATCCTTAAAGCAGGAGTAATTCCTCCACATTTACTTAGTTTGATATTTATTCCGTCAAAGTATGGTGCCACCTTTATTACATCTTCCTCACGCATGCAAACCTCATCTGCCATAAGAGGAATATTACATTTTGACCGTATTTCACCGTTCTCGTCAATTATAGTTTTGGCCAGCGGTTGTTCCAAAAACTCAATACCGCCTAATTCGTGAATTAAATCCAGCATTTTAAACGTAGTCCTCAAATCCCAGCCGCCATTTATATCTAACCGAAGTGGTTTTTCTGTACCGCCTCTTATTTGCTTCAAGAGTTCAAAATCATCTTCTGAACCCAGTTTGATTTTCAGGATAGGAAAATCAGTTTTTGCGATAGATTCCAGCATTTCTTCAGCAGAACCAATGCCGATTGTAAAACTGGATTTAGGAGTTTTTGAGATATCAATATTTAAGGCCTGCGAAAGACTTTTCCGCTCTGTTTTTGCAAGCAAATCATGATGAGCAATGTCTAAAGCACATATAGCAAAATGGTTTTGACCTAATTCCTTGTTAGCAACAGACCAAAACTCGTTTGAGGGCTTACCTATAAAAGGTTCTATCTCGCTCCAAGCCCCTTTTATATCTTTAATGGATTGCTCAACAGAAACTCCATAATAAGGTACGTGGGCAGCCTCACCTAATCCTGTTACACCATTTTTCTCGAGCTGAACTAGTAATGTACTTGTTTCCGTCCTGCTCCCGTGTGCTATCCGAAAAGCATTTCTGTTTTGAAGTTGAAAAGGAAGTAAAAAACCACTCATACTTGCTCCATTTCAAATAACCCTACCAATTTCTCTACGAGTGTCTCTCCCACTTTTTTCAAATCTAGTTCTCTATCTAACTCGACTTGCATAGAGGTAACCGCCCTATCTTCAATTCCACAAGCCACAATATTCTGAAACATGCCCAAATCTGCGTTTACATTGAGGGCCAATCCGTGCATAGTTACCCACCTACTTGCCTTTACCCCCATTGCACAAATTTTCCTCTCTCCCAGACCTTTTTCTTGGTTTTCGGCGAGCCATACACCTGTGTATCCATCCACTCGCCCAGATTCAATACCAAAATCAGCAAGCGTCTGAATCACGCCTTCTTCCAGAAAACGCATGTACTTATGAATGTCTGTAAAGAAATTATCAAGATCAAGAATTGGATATACCACCAACTGACCGGGCCCATGATATGTAATATCACCTCCACGGTTTATTTTATAGAAGGAAGCTTCCTTTTGTTTTAGGCCTTTCTCATCCAGCAGCAAGTGCTCTTCTTTTCCACTCTTACCTAAAGTGTAAACATGAGGGTGCTGACAAACAAGTATTCTATTTGGTGTTGGCTCTGGCTTATCTAGTTTTTTATTGGCAAGTTTCACCTCCACTGTTTCGGCAAAAAGCTTCTCCTGGTAATCCCAAGCTTCCTGATAATCGATCAATCCGAGGTCTTCTATGTTTACTTTCTTATTTTGCATTGGCCGTAAGGCTGCTGATTTATCTGTTCACACAAAACGTCAACGATGACAAAAAGGTGCTATGCTCAAAAATAAGCGTAAAGTAGGAGAAAAGGGCGAACAATGGGCCGTTGATTTTCTTATAACTAAAGGATACAAAATCATTGAAAGAAACTATCAGGCCAGTCGCTATGAGATTGATATAATTGCACAGCAGGACGACTGGCTTGTTTTCGTGGAAGTAAAACTTAGGGGAGACCAGGACCATGGCTTACCAGAGGATAACGCCGGCAAAGCCAAACAAAACTTTCTTATCAAAGGAGCTGATATCTACCTTAATAAAAATGACTGGCCGGGTAAGGTCAGATTTGACCTTATTTCTATCACCATTAAGCCATTTGAAATTATTCATTTTGAAGATGCCTTTTATTAATCCTCACGAGATGCCGTTTAACAATATTGAGTAGGATGTATACTAAAGAAGGCATTAATTCGTAAAGCTGATTACTTACTTAAACAAATTCCAATGCGTGCTGTATTAACCTTCATTTTCTGTGTTGTTTTATTTAGTTGCTCTTCAGATCAGGAAGAAACTTTAAAAGAAGATGCCACTCCCACACATACTATCATTTTTATGGATAAAACTTCAAGTGTGGATGTAAGCAAGCCTTTTGTTGCCCAGAAATATAAACAAGTTATACAGGAAGCCATAGACCAAAATATTAGAAAAGAAGGCGATATTCTGGACGTCTATTTCGTTCATGAAAATACATCAAAAGGTAAAAGTCTACATCTGGTCTCAAGAACAGAAAAAGAAAATGTAGAGGGCATGAATGCTACTGATCTGGAAGCTTCGCAAACCAGCTACACTATGATGATCACCAAAGAAAAGAATATTTTCACCCGTCAAGCCTTTTCTAAACTAACGTTACAAAATGGTGGCAAATCAAACGAAGAAACGAATCTAAGAGCCATCGTCCCTATTCTTTCTGATGCCGCGGCAAATGGAGCCTCTGTAAAAGCCTATGTTTTGAGTGACATGGTTCAAAGTCAAAAAAGTGGTAGGGATTTTCACAAATCTGCTCCAAAATCAGAACAAGTGGCTACTCAATGGGCTGAAGAAGACCTGAATTCTCTTTCTGAATACAATCTAATAGGTACTGAAATAACCATGGTTTTGCCTTTTGAGCCGACAACTTCGTCTAGCGTTAACAACCCTAACGTTACTTCATACTGGATCACTTTACTGGGCAATCTCGGGGCTACAGTTTCAGAATTATAAGTGCTTTTTCAATTAAAAGCCTGAGGCTGGCAAAGGATTTTTCTATCTTTGAGCAAGCCTAAATAGTCCTATGCTATATTCCCTTTTTGATTACTTCCACAGAGTACTGGATTTGCCCGGTGCAGGTGTATTTCGTTATATCTCTTTCCGTGCTTTTGCTGCTACGATCATTTCGTTACTAATCGCAGCGATTTTTGGGAAAAGGATTATCAACCTTTTAAGAAATCTACAAATCGGTGAGACAGTCCGTGACTTAGGACTTCAGGGGCAATTACAGAAAAAAGGAACCCCTACCATGGGTGGGTTTATCATTCTGGCCTCGCTGCTTATACCTGTTTTGCTTTTCGCTAAACTAGATAATATCTACATCATACTTCTGATTATTACCACCGTTTGGACGGGCCTCATTGGTTTTGCTGATGACTATATCAAAGTATTTAAAAAGGATAAAGAGGGGTTAAAGGGAAGATTTAAAATCGTGGGTCAGGTAGGCCTTGGGCTTATTGTAGGACTCATACTTTATTATAATGACAATGTGGTTGTCAGAGAATATGTTGGCAACTCTGGTCAATATCTTGATATCGCAAAACTCACAACGACAGTACCCTTTTTAAAGGGTAACGAGATTGACTATACAGCACTTGGTAACCTAATGCCTTCTTGGCTGGAATGGCTGCCTTATGTGTTTATCTGTACATTCATTATTACTGCCGTGAGTAATGGAGCCAATATTACTGATGGAATCGACGGTCTTGCAGCTGGTACTTCAGCTATCATTGTTTTGGCCTTAGCCATATTTGCCTACTTGTCAGGAAATAAAATTTTCGCAGAATATCTAAATATCATGCTCATTCCGAACTCGGGAGAGATTGTTATTTTCTGTGCAGCCTTTCTTGGAGCCTGTATCGGGTTCTTATGGTATAATGCTTATCCTGCCCAAGTTTTTATGGGCGATACAGGCAGCCTGATGCTCGGCGGGGTAATAGCCACGTTATCATTGGTTTTAAGAAAAGAACTTCTCATTCCCATCCTGTGTGGAATCTTTCTGATTGAAAACATTTCAGTGATGCTGCAGGTAGGTTATTTCAAATATCAGAAGCGTAAAAGAGGAATTGAATACGCCCGGGAGAACCGTCTATTCCTGATGTCTCCATTGCATCATCATTATCAAAAAAAGGGCTATCATGAAGCCAAAATCGTCGCCCGCTTCTGGATCGTAGGAATTATTCTTGCTGTGCTTTGTCTGGTTACTTTGAAATTGAGATAACGTACTTCCTCTTGTAAAGAATAGACCACTGGTTCTTCAAAATTGGTCGTGATATTCTCCATTTAGCTTGACCTGTAAGAAGTTTATTGCTCACAGAGCAAACTAATACTTTACAAACAATGAACTATTGAATTGTGGGGTATTAGCACACTTGCTACAACAACTATAGAATAAGCCCCGTCTTCGCTCCATTCGACTATCTTTACCACATTCAAGCAAGCATTTTAAAATGTATTCTGGTGACAGTCTAAACCTAAAAGTGACCTTGATGTTTAAGACTCATACAACAAAAAAAGCCCCAGATTTCTCTGAGGCTTTCGTGGGAGTTGAGGGATTCGAACCCCCGACCCTCTGCTTGTAAGGCAGATGCTCTGAACCAACTGAGCTAAACTCCCTTCCGTTTTGGGATTGCAAAGATGTAGTCTTGTTTTGGTTCTTCCAAGAAACCAGGCCGAAATTTTTACAAATTTTCAAACTATTTTTTCAACCCTTCATAAATTGTACACAGCCATAAAAAAATTGTCTTATTTGGTCATTATTGTATTAAAAGCAGTCAAAATTATCAGGCCATGTAGTCTACTAAGATTGTAGATTTGTTTAATCATTTATTCAACCTTACTGAACTGAATTGGGCACCGTAGATTTTCTCGGTGCCTAATTTTTTGCCTAAGCATAAAAAAACACCGCATCTCACGATACGGTGCCTATTTTTTTTTGTCTAGTCTACTTTGCTAAGCAAATACATTTAAAGCAGAGGCTACTGCTTTGACTCCTATACTCATCATGTTTGATAAGTGCGTAGCCACGCTTTCCTCAAAACCTTCAAGGTGCGTCAGATCAATTTCCCAAAAGTCTTCATTGCTCAATGCGGCTTTTGTAAGCTCTTTCACATCATGCTTTTGCCACATTTCATAATACCATGCAGCTTGATCGTCATTGATGACATACTCTTCACCATTTAACTCGCCATAGTATTTTCCATCCTTTTCCTTCACAGCCTTCATAAACAATAGATAAGCCGCTACTCCTCTTGAAAAATAATGAGGAACGGTACCAAAGGTATCGTAATAGCTCATCAAGAGCGGTACAGCCCTCATCTTCAATTTCATGGTGTATTGGAAAGTAATACTATGCCATTTGTGATCTAAGAATGGGTTTCTAAATCTATCTATGATTTCTCTTCCGTAACGCTGAGCCACTTTCTGGTCAATAAATGACGGCAAGGCAGGAGCTAATTCTGTCAACATTAAAATAGTAATAAACTTCTCCATAAGTTCATCATTTAATGCCTCCTTCACTGTTTCAAAACCTGCGAGGAAACTCAAGCCAGACATTAAAGTATGCGGGGCATTAAGGACACGCAACTTAAGTTCACGGTATTGCTTGATATCTTTATCTATAACCACGCCTTTATCTGCATCGACAAAAGAAAGGATATCTCTAACCTTATCGTCTCCCTCAATGGCCCATAGTCTGTAAGCCTCAGCCTTTATGAGTAGTTTGTCCTCATAGCCAATTTCCTTGTATAGACTTTGGAGTTCTTCTCCAGCAGGCTTACCTGGCACAATTCGGTCTACCAGTGAGCTGCAAAACTTATTTTCATTTTCTACCCAGGCTCTAAAATCTTTGTCCAGACCTTGTTCATCTATTTGTCTTAGTATCAAATCTTTTAAGACCTGACCATTATCTACCAATAATTCGGTAGGAATAATAACAACACCCGGCAAACCAGCTTCAAATCGTACTTTAAGCCAGGCTGTCAACTTTCCTGGAAAAGAACTTGGTGCTCCTTCAACATTCGGATCTTCATTGAAAAACTGAAGACCTACCTCAGTGGTATTACTTACCACAACTTGCATATCAGGATTCTTTGCAGTTTCCAGAATAGCCTCCCAGTCATTTTGAGCAGTAAGAACACGACTAATGGATGAAACAATAGTGTTTTCCTTTACCGGATCACCATTTACAACCCCTCTAGTACATACGGTATATTGATTATTCTGTTCAGTAAAATCAGAGATGTTTGTCCCCATCGATTTCACGACGACTATACTTCCCCTAAACATGCCTTTCTTATTGGCTTTGTCAATTAAATAATCGCATAGGCCTCGTAATAAAACACCTGTGCCAAACTGAAGTACTTTTTCGTGAAAATTGTGGTCTTTCGGGTGAGTTTCCTCTGATAACTGCATAACGTAATGGTCGTAAATTAAGACTGTAATATTACAAGTTAATATGTAGATATCAGGTCTGTTTTTTTACATTTTTTGATACTTTCTACCCCGATATTGATCCAAAAGTGGCAACGAAGCCCAGCTAAATGAGGTTAAAAAGTGTTAAATGGTAAATCATTGAAGCATGATGCATTAATTTCGTCGTTGCATCGTATTGATGAAAATGAAGAATTTTAGAAGTTATATCTTTCTCATGCTTATTGCCCTTTTGGCATTGATAGCCTTCCAATGGTATTGGATAGAAAATGCTATGGCCATGAAAAGAGAGCAGTTTGATAAAAAAGTTGTTGAGGCCCTTAATTCAGCGGTTACTAAAATTGAAAAACAGGAGGTTATATTTCTTGCAGAGCAAAAGCTTAAAGAAAAGGAAAACCTAACTCTTGCCTCTTTAACTGAAGCACCAAAACCTCAAAAGGTACTCAAAAAAGTAAAAAAGCGGGTTCCGGTTAAGACAACTAAACCTTCAAAATCACCAAAACGAGAACAACCTGCGGTTCAACCACCAGCATCTTCAGCTATAGCTAAGAATGATTGCCTAATGCAAAATCCAAAATTTGTGGGTCAGGTACCGGTTTTTGAGAATCCACAGCAGGGGATAGTTTTTAACGACTTTTATGTAGAAGAAAGAAACCTCATGCCAGAAAATAGAATGAGGTTTATCAAAAGAATAGTAGCTGAGCAAAACCGTGTCCTTCAAAGGCTAAATCAACGAGCCGGAGAGTTTGATTTAAGAAATCGAAATATCAATGAGATCTTGTCAATTATTGATAACGAACTTCAATTGACTATTACCGCCAACGGACAGCAAATCATACCTTTTGCCAATAGACCAGGACCGCCACCTCCTAAGGGCGAGGGCGAGTATAACCTTCAATGGGTCTTAGCACCCGATGGTACGCCGGTATTGGTAGAAACCACCCCTTACCCGGGATATACCAAAGGCGACTCTGTCTTGCCAGCTGGTCTAAGATTAAATGTAAAACAAGATTCCGCTAAGAAGCCAAAAAAAAGATCTGTTGAACCCAAAAAGAATCAAGCTCCAGAAAAAAACCAGAAAGAGGAGGAGGTTCAATACGAGTGGGTGGAGGTAGAAGAGTATGTTGAAGATGAGTCAGAGTTGGTGAAGACAAAAAACAAAGCAGAACTGGTAAAAGACGTTTTTGCTGATTTTTTGCAGGGCAAAAGAGATATTCATGAACGCCTCAACAGAGAAATGCTTGATACACTTTTGGCGGATGAACTAACAAACAGAGGCATTTCCATTCCATATGAATATGGAGTGAAAGCAGAAGAAGAAATGGTATTTGCTTCCTTCGTCATCAATGACAATCCGGATCTCATTGACGACTCCTACCAGGTAAAACTATTCCCAAATGACGCTGTAAGCTCAGGGGAAAAACTATATGTGTATTTCCCTGAGAAAGAAAACTTCATTATGTCGAACATGTGGTCTGTTTTTGGCAGCTCAGCCTTTCTGGTTTTAATGATTGGCGGCCTGTTTATAGCATCGGTTAATACCATGATGAAGCAGAAAAAGCTTTCTGTGATTAAGAATGACTTCATCAATAATATGACTCATGAGTTTAAGACTCCTATCTCTACTATTTCCTTAGCGGTAGACGTGATGAAGGATAAAGTGATACAGGCTAACCCAGACAAGTATCTCAATATCATTAAAGACGAAAACACAAGACTTGCCGGTCAGGTAGAAAAAGTACTTCAAATGGCTCTTTTGGAAAAAGGTGAAGTAAAACTCAACCTTACAGAGGTAGATATGCATGAGGTTATTGAACAGGTAATTCAGAACCTTGGTGTACAGGTAGAACAGAAAGAAGGGGTGCTAGACCTGGAATTAAATGCAGAACACGCCGTAATGGATGCAGATGAGGTACACATGACAAACGTTATTTATAATCTCATCGACAATGCGAATAAATACTCTCCTGAAAAACCAGAGATCAAAGTCTCCACCGCAGATACCACTGAAGGACTTGAAATCTCTATCGAGGACAAAGGCCTGGGAATGAGTAAAGAAGAACTCAATAGAATATTTGAAAAGTTCTACCGCGTTTCTACCGGTAACTTACACGATGTCAAAGGCTTTGGACTCGGCCTGAGCTATGTCAAAAAAATGGTGAGTTTACACGGTGGAAAAATAAACGTCTACAGTAGCCCGGGAGAGGGCACTACGTTCGTTCTTAAGTTTGACAGACCACATTTAAGCTAATCAACTATACCAATGGAAAAGCAACTCAGAATATTACTTACAGAAGATGATCCAAACCTCGGAATGCTCCTTCAGGAGTACCTCAAAGCCAAAAACTATGATGTAGAGCTCGCCAGAGATGGCAATGAAGGACTTGATTTCTTCCTGAACAAAGGCAATTTTGACATGTGTATTCTGGATGTGATGATGCCTAAGAAAGATGGTTTTTCCCTGGCTAAAGAAATCAGGCTTAAAGATGCTAATGTGCCCATCATCTTTCTTACCGCAAAGTCAATGAAAGAAGATACCATACAAGGCTTCAAGAGTGGTGCTGATGATTATATCACTAAGCCCTTTAGTATGGAAGAGCTATTAATGAGAATTGCCGCCATTTTCAGAAGAGTGAATAAGCAAGAAGAGGAAGTAATACCGGCAGAATTTAGTGTAGGTCAATATACCTTTGACACTACTGCTCATAAACTCATTTTTAAGGGCGAATCTCAGAAACTTACTACAAAAGAATCTGAGCTCTTGAAGTTGTTTTGTCAGAATCTGAATAAGCCGGTGAGCAGAAGCCTGGCATTGAAGCTTATTTGGGGCGATGACTCCTATTTTAATGCCCGTTCTATGGACGTATATATCACCAAATTGAGAAAACATCTGAAGGGTGATGGTAATCTCCAGATTCTGAACTTACACGGCGAAGGCTTCAAGCTGATAACCGGTTGATAAAGAGAGGAAAAGACTGATATTTATTTGGGGAGCATTCTCCCCGTATTCAGGGAAGAAAAATGACTTTCAGAAGAATATTTTGCGAATAATAATCGTAAATTTGCAGCCATTATATCATTTTTAAAGACTAAAACCTCTAATGGCAGGAATCTTCAGCTTTCTTACGAGTGACATCGCTATCGATTTGGGTACAGCCAATACCCTGATTATCCACAACGACAAAATAGTAGTAGACGAACCGTCAATCATTGCATTAGACAAAGTTTCAGGTAAAGTGCTGGCTATAGGTCATAAGGCCATGCAAATGCACGAAAAAACCAATGAAAATATTAAGACGATCAGACCTTTGAAAGATGGTGTGATTGCCGACTTTACCGCTGCCGAACTGATGATCAGAGGTATGATCAAAATGATCAATACCGGAAGAAGCTGGTTCTTTTCTCCATCTCACAGAATGGTAATCTGTATTCCTTCAGGCATTACAGAAGTAGAAAAGAGAGCGGTAAAAGATTCTGCTGAACATGCAGGGGCCAAAGAGGTTTATATGGTTCATGAGCCTATTGCTGCGGCCATAGGTATTGGTATTGACATTGAGCAGCCAAATGGCTCTATGATCGTGGATATCGGAGGTGGTACTACTGAGATTGCCGTAATTGCTTTGTCTGGTATCGTTTGTGAAGCTTCAGTAAGAATTGCAGGTGATTTGTTCACCAGAGATATTGTAGACTACATGCGTAGAGAGCATAATCTGCTTATCGGTGAAAGGTCTGCTGAATCTATCAAGATACAGGTTGGTGCTGCCTTGCCAGATTTAGAAGACGCTCCTGCTGATATTGAGATCAGAGGTCGTGACTTAATGACTGGTATTCCAAAAGAAATCAAAGTGACTTATAGCGAGATCGCTTACGCTCTTGATAAGTCCATCTCCAAAATAGAAGAAGCCATCATGAGAGCATTAGAAATGTCTCCACCAGAGCTTTCTTCTGATATTTATGAAAACGGTATCTACCTAACGGGTGGTGGTGCTCTTCTTCATGGTTTAGATAAGCGTTTGGAGATCAAAACTAAACTTCCGATTCATGTAGCTGAAGATCCTCTGAAAGCTGTGGTTAGAGGTACAGGAGAGGTATTGAAAAATCTGGATAAGTTCCAGGCTGTTTTGGTTCACTAATTTGAAAAGTTGAGCCTATGTCTCAATTACTAGGGCTGCTTAACCGGGCCAAGTATTTTCTTTTATTCATTGTATTGGAGCTCATTTCGTTTTTCCTGATCAGGAAAAATAATGTGCAGTGGGATGTTACATTGTTTAACAGCAGTAATGCGGTTGTTTCTCGTATTTTGAAAGCTACTTACGGTGCAAAGGAATATCTGTATCTCAAAAAGGAGAACACCAGTTTAGCCCTAGAGAACAAGGCTCTAAGAAAACAACTGACTCAAGCTCAATTATTAGCAGAAGAAAGGCCAAATGGTTTTTATCTGGCAGACTCGATCTATGCCAATCGCTTTGATTTTACGCTGGCAAAAGTTGCGAATAGCACCACTGCCAGAACTAAGAACTACATTACACTTGATAAGGGTACTGCCGATGGCATAAAGCCGGGTATGGGTGTGATTGGACCCAAAGGTGTAGTGGGTCAGGTCAAATCCTGCAGTGAACATTTCTCAGTAGTTTACTCAATTCTTCACTCTGAGTTTAGGGTTTCATCAGAAGTGGTGAATAAAGAACTGAAAGCATCCGGTGAATCTGCCCTTGGGCTTTGTGTTTGGCCTGGTGAGTCCAGAAGTGTAGTAGATATGAACACCGTTGATAAATTTAAGCCGGTTTCTGTGAATGATAGTGTGGTTACTTCTTCTCAAAACCTGATTTTCCCTTCTGGTATTTTAGTCGGAAATGTGAAAAGTGTAGAGACGCCTACCAACGGTGCATTTCATACTATAGAGGTTAATCTTGCTACAGATTTTGGAGGCTTGACCTACGTATATATTATTGATAATAAATTATCTTCTGAACAAGAAGAACTAGAGGCGGAGGCTCTTGCCAATGAATAGTCAGGACATCTTAAGAGCAAGTGCGATTACCCTATTGTTTTTAATCCTTCAGGTATTTCTAGCCAGAAATCTTGTTCTTTTTGACGTAGCTTTCTGTTTTCTATACCTAATCATTATCCTTTGGCTTCCGGGTGAGATGGATACGCTTTGGGTTATTTTGATTAGTTTCGGAATTGGCCTATTTCTAGACATGTTCTACAATACAGCAGGGGTTCATGCCGCCGCATGTACTCTGGTAGGTTTTTTAAGAAAAACCATACTCAAAAGCTTTTTCCCGTCACGTGGTCTTGAAAACGAAATCAATACCAGTTTAAGAGAACTAGGACATCAGAGGTATCTGGCTTATATCTCAGCTATTATTTTGATTCATCATCTTGCACTATTCTTTATAGAAGCTGGTGGTGTACATCTCTTTACCCTTACGGTGATCAAAGTTTTTGCAAGTGTTTTGTTTACTGTTCTGGTCATTTACCTCGTTAGTGTATTTGCTAACAACCTATCCAGAGAATCTTAGAATGTTAAGATTAACTTATTTCCTTCTAGCATCCGTAGTACTTCTATGTTCCTGTGAACAAACGAAAAAAGTCGAGGAACCTGACCTTGAAGAAATTAAACGTTTAGAGCAAGCGAGAATTGATTCCATCAAAACGGCCATTCATTTTGAAGAAAAGAAGGTAACAGTTCTAAACGCCATTAATAAAAAACTGAAAGCGGGTTTTAATGGAGCTGTTTTGGTTCAACAAGCAGGCATCACCCTGCTTGATACTGCTGTGGGTATGGCAAGGATTAAGGACAATTTACCCCTAACAAACAACTCTGCCTTTCAGCTAGCTTCGCTTTCTAAAACTTTTACGGCTATATCCATCCTAAAATTGGTAGAGCAAGGTAAGCTAAACCTTAATCTGACCGTTAAAGATTACTATCCAGAGTTCCCGTATGATGGAGTCACCATAAGAAGCTTATTGAGTCACAGATCCGGACTACCTTATTACGAATACACTTTTGACCAGAAAGCTCGTCAGGAAAAGTCATATCCCAATAACCAGGAACTGATCGAGTGGTTTGCTCAGGCAAATCCCAGACCCAAACCATATAATTTACCCGACCACTATTTCTCTTATAACAATACCAATTTCGCCATCCTCGCGGCAATAGTAGAGAAAGTTTCAAAACAGGATTTTAATCATTTTTTAAGAGATGAGATATTTCAACCTTTGGGTATGAGCTCATCATTTACAGCTCGCGATTTAAATGATAGTATACCAAACGCCATTAGAACTTATGGGTACCAGAATGGACGCGAAATTCCTTTTGACATATATGATAATGTTCTGGGTGATAAAGGTGTATTTTCTACCACAGCAGACCTCTCAAAATGGTATCAGGCTTTAAGTCAAGAAAAGGTGGTTAGCAAGGAGATGCTTAGAGAGGCGTATACGCCTAGAAGTTTTGAATACCCTGGCCTCAGAAATTACGGCTACGGATTCAGGCTTTGGCTTAACGAAAAACAGCAAACCGATTATGTCTATCATACCGGCTGGTGGAAAGGTTATAACACCATTATGTTCTTTGATTTAAGAGAAGATTTTGTGATCATTTTGCTTAGCAATAAATACAATAGAAGCGTTTATCATATCAAAGAGGTGATAGATGCTCTTCATGGCGGAAAACGTGAAACTTCTGTTGAGGAAAATATCCTTGATGAGTAGTTAATAATCAATAGATTTGTAATTCTTAACCGATAAAATCATCTGATCTATCTAAGTATCAGATCTACAAAAAATATGAAAAATCTAGGTCTTTTAATTTTGGCTGTCTTTATAGTTGCCAGCTCATGTAGCCGGAAAACTCCTGAAGAATACGGACAGGTAACTAATAATCCTCAGTATTATCATGATGCCATTGATAAAGTTACTGAAGTGATTATTCATGATATCTTTTCGCCGCCTGTAGCAAGTAGAATTTATTCTTACTCTACACTTGCCGGATACGAAGCCTTAGCCCCATCTGATGAAAGATTTCAGAGTCTTGATGGACAGTTTAAAGATTTTGAAAATGTACCAAAGCCTGAGGAAGGCAAAGAGTATTGTTTTCCACTTGCCAGTATCAATGCCTTATTGACTGTTGCTCGTAGTCAAACCTTTACCGTTGACAAATACGATGAATTTGAAAACGGTGTATATGAAGACTTTAAAGAAGCCGGCGTACCATCAGATGTTTATGATAGATCAATAGAGTTTGGTCAGGCTATTGCCAATCACGTGATGGAGTTTGCCAAAGGTGATAATTATGCACAAACAAGAGGTTTAAGATATACGGTTAAAAGCGAACCGGGTTATTGGGTACCTACCCCTCCTCAATATGGAGACGCCATGGAGCCTTACTGGCATACAATTCGCCTTTCCGTTTTAGACTCTGTAAATCAGTTCCCCGCTCCTCCTTGCCCGGAATATTCTTTAGACAAAAACAGTGATTTCTGGAAAGAAGTCATGGAAGTATACAGAATTAATCAAAACATAACGGAGGATCAAAAAAACATGGCCTGGTTTTGGGATGATAATGCTTTTGTGATGAATGTTCAGGGGCATGTTATGTTTGCGAACAAAAAAATGACTCCTGGGGGGCATTGGATGGCTATTTGTAAAACGGTCTTGAAAGATCAAAAGAGAAGCTTATTGGAGAGTTCAGAGGCGTATATGTATACTGCCACGGCTTTACATGATGGGTTTATAACCTGTTGGAATGAGAAGTATTTAACTGAGAAAATAAGACCTGAAACTGTAATTAATGCCGAAATGGATGCAGATGATACTCCGTTTTTGCAGACGCCTCCCTTCCCGGAATATACGAGCGGTCATAGTACAATATCGGCTGCTGCCGCCGAGGTGCTAACCGGTTTGCTAGGGGATAATGTGGCTTTTACAGATTCTACAGAGTATCCTTACGGACACGGAGTGAAATCATTTCCGTCTTTCAGAGAAGCTGCCACTGCCTGTTCTTATAGTCGTATGTATGGAGGTATTCATTACAGAACTGCCGTAGAAGAAGGACAAACCTGTGGGATTCAGGTAGGTCAGTACATTCTAAATGCATTAAAGTCAAGAAAGGGAGACAATGTTAAAAAGTTAACTCAGGAAGAGATTTTAAATGATATAGAGTGGCTTGAGCCTGCTCGTAATCAGTATGATTTTTAGGGAAAAATCCTGAATTCTTGTTTTGGCCAGGCTTTATAAATGATCAGAAGGGTGGCGGGGATGATATAGTCTCCCATTCTCTCGATGGTTTCCAAAATATCAATGGCTTTGCCCGCAAAAGGGAAAACTAGTTCCCAGGCAAGTTTCCAAGCGAGAACAAAAGAAATAAGCTTAGGGGATCGGGGAAGAAGAAAAACGATTACTGCAAGAATTATTTCTGAAAGACCTATTAACTGAAGACTTGTGCTACTGATTGAAAGCCCTAAGTAATTAAGATGTGATTGAAGTAACAGACTTAGTTTAAATAGGGCCAAAGAGCCATGACCTGCTAATAACCAGAATAGAAAGAGCCTTAAAATAAATTCAAGCCCTTTGATTTGGCTTTCAGAAAAAGCAGGTAGAGGATTTAGCAAAACCCTGAGTTGTAAATTGTTCTTTGGAAACCCATAAAGAAACAAAAATGCAAAGGGAACACCATAGTTACCGGCTCTCTCAAAGAACTCAGACATTCCCATATTTGCAGACGGCCTTAAGAGAGCCGTGAAGGTTGTCCAAAAAGCAGCCCAAATAAGAAGTGCCCTGTTGGGCCGGTAAAAACAAAGAAATCCGGTCAAAACGTCTAGAAGACCAATAGCGGGCATGATCATGTACGCGGTGGAAGGATTAATAAAAAATACCTCAAAAAATGGTAACCAACCCTCTTTAGTGATAAGTCCCCACATACCATGACCTACAAAGCAACCTAGAATGCCAAAACGTAACAAGAAAAAGATCTTTTCTTCAGGGGCAGGTGCGTGTGAAAAAATATTGATAAGTGGCTGAAAACCTCGATTACTGTTAATGGGTTTCATAATCAAGAGAGTTTTGAAGTATGCATTATTTTTAACCTCATTGGCACGAAGTTAAGAACTCCCTTTTAGCTATAAAGGGGTATATGTTTCTTTCTGATCAAAATCACATTTATGGGTTGTCTATTGAAAAAATGACACTGCCCAGGTCGAATAGTGACATTTTGGCCTCTTCTTTGGCGACACTGCTTAAAAATGCAGCCATAATGGCAGTACAATTCATTTGGTACAGGAGTTGATCAAGGGTTCATGTATTCATTCATAAGAATTTTAACATTAAACAATAGAAAACATGAACACATTAGTAAAAGCTTACAGACCAAATTCATTTCCAACCTTATTCGATTCTCTGTTCAGTGATGTAGACTTCTTTGCAGATAACAGAGCCGGATTAAGCATGCCAGCAGTAAATGTTAAAGAAGATACCGAAGGCTTTACCATTGAACTTGCAGCTCCAGGAGTAAAGAAGGAAGATTTTAAAATCAACCTGGATGAAAAAGTTTTGACGATTTCTACCGAGTCTAAAAACGAGGAATCAGAAGAGAAAGAAAATTACACCAGAAAGGAGTTTAACTATTCATCTTTCAGCAGAACGTTCAGACTACCGAAGACCATTGATACAGACAAGGTAGATGCCAATCACGAAAATGGCGTACTTAAAATAACGCTTCCAAAGAAAGAAGAGGCTAAACCAAAAGAGCCGAGATTGATTACCGTTGGGTAATGGAACAGTATTTTTCAGTGAACAGCACCTTTCATGGTGCTGTTTTCATGTATACAGCTGTTAAATAATGTTAAGCCTTACTGCCTACATTGAATTTTAGGATGAGCGGTTTCGTTTAACAAGTACAAAAAAATACATTTGTCATAAGATTAACCTTAATTTAAAAGGCTTTAGAAAATGAAGAATAATATTAAAATCGTATTGATAGCCGTGCTTTGTTCTGTTGCTACATTGGCGGCTTACAAGATGCTAGGCTTTGAGGAAAGAGCAGTAGTTCTTAGCGAAGCATCATACACAGGCAGTTCTGACAGTGCGGCCCGACTTGTAAACTTTGCTAACCTACCAGCCTCTGCTCCCGGCGATTTTACTTACGCTGCTGGCACATCAGCCCCCGCAGTAGTTCATATTAAAGCCACGTCTGTAAGAGCTGTAAGACAGCAAAGACTTCCATCTATATTTGAAGACTTTTTTGGTTTTGATGATCAGTACTTTGGTGCACCAAGAAATCAACAACAACAATCTTCAGGATCTGGTGTTATTATTTCAGAAGACGGATACATTGCTACGAACAATCACGTAGTAGATGGTGCAGATGAACTGGAAGTAATCACCTACGATAAGAAAACATATACCGCTGAAGTGGTGGGCGTAGACCCATCGACAGATATAGCAGTTATTAAAATCAAAGAAAAGAACCTACCATCTCTTTCTTTTGCCAACTCAGATGAAGTTAAAGTAGGTGAATGGGTGTTGGCTGTAGGAAATCCATTTAACCTGGAATCTACCGTGACAGCCGGTATTGTGAGTGCTATTGGTAGAGACATAAGCATCTTGGCCAGAAGTTATCAGGAAAGATTAAACAGATCTGGTGTGGAAGGAGACAGCCCAATTGAGTCCTTTATTCAAACAGATGCAGCCGTAAATCCAGGTAATAGCGGTGGAGCTCTGGTAAACCTTCGAGGTGAACTTATAGGAATAAACACAGCCATTGCTTCTCCTAATGGAGCTTACGCAGGGTATGCCTTTGCCGTGCCTTCAGGAATTGTGAAGAAAGTAACCACAGACCTCATTAAGTACGGAAATGTGCAAAGAGGGTATCTCGGTCTACAACCTGTAGAACTCAATGATAAAAATGCAGAAGAATACGAGGTAAAACTTACAAGAGGGATTTATGTCAATGTAGTAACCGAAGATGGAGCAGCATATGATGTGGGAATTGAGCCGGGAGATGTTATTGTAGAAGTGGATGGAATCAAAACTGAAAGCGAGCCTAAGTTCAGAGAGATGATAGGCAGAAAACGTCCGGGCGAGAAGGTAAAAGTAAAAATCAACAGAGACGGCAAAGAGAAAACGTACACTGTAACGCTTCGTAACCGTGAAGGTGGTAAAAGTATACTAAAGAAAGAAACTGCGAGCTCTACAGTCTCTAAAATGGGCGTTAAAGTGAAGACCTTATCTTCTGATATGAAAAGCGAACTTGGCTTGAGAAACGGAGTACAAGTTGAGAAAATTTATCAGGCCGGTACCATTGCCAGAGACACTGACATCAGAGAAGGATTTATCATCACCAGAGTGGGTAGTGTCAAAGTAGACTCAGAAGACGAATTCAATAAGGCCATTGAAGATGCCGCTAAAGCAAAAGAAGACGGCGTATTAATCTGCGGGGTGTACAAAAACATGAGTAGAAACTTCTGCTATGGTGTTACGCTTTAAATGAGTAATCCTTAATACAAAAACCTCGCTTGAAATATCAAGCGAGGTTTTTTCTTTTCAGCCCTTACAAAAGAAAAGCCTGATCTTTACAGACCAGGCTTTTTTATACAAAATGGTGAATTGAATTACCCGATCACTACGTGAGCGAAAGAAGCAATCTTAAGACCTTTCTGAGTTTTCTCAAGAAGTTGAGCAATGTTTACAGAAGGATCTTTTACGAACTGTTGGTTCAACAAAGTATTTTCTTTGTAAAACTTGTTCAATTTACCCATAGCAATCTTCTCAAGCATTGCTTCTGGCTTACCTTCCTGACGAGCTTGCTCTTTTCCGATTTCAATTTCCTTTTCTACGATAGTAGGATCTACATCATCTTTGTCAAGACCAACAGGTTTCATTGCTACGATTTGCATCGCAACATCTTTACCTAATTCTTCAACATCAGCTCCATCTACATTTTCAAATGCTACTACTGCAGAAGCTTTGTTATTAGAGTGAATGTAAGCAACTACTTTCTCACCTTCAATGTGCTTATAAGTAGAAACGATCAACTTTTCACCGATTTTACCGATCAGCTCAGTTGTTGCTTCTGCTACAGTTCTGCCATCTTCAATAGCCGTTGTGCTTAATGTTTCTGCATCTTTAACATGATGCTTCACACCTGCCTGAAGAATAGCATTTCCTAGGTTATTAAAGTCTTCAACTTTAGACACTGGTTCAGTTTCACAAGCGAAAGCCAATATCTTAGCGGACTTACCGCTATCGCTTACATCTACCAATATTACACCCTCAGAAGTCTCGTTATCTGCTCTTTTAGCAGCTACTTTCTGACCTGCTTTTCTAAGGATTTCTACTGCTTTTTCAAAATCGCCTTCGGCTTCTGTAAGTGCTTTTTTACAGTCCATCATACCAGCACCTGTGGCCTGACGAAGTTTGTTTACATCTGCAGCTGTAATTTTCATTATTCTAGTTTTTTAATGTTTCTAAATGAGTAGCCCAAAGCATTAGCTTCGGGCCACTTTTGTTAAATATTTAGAGCGGCCAGACGACCAGCGGTATCTTAATTACTTACCACCGTCTAGTTCATCCTGCCATTTTTTAAGCTCATCCCACTTACCATCTGCAGCTAATTTAGCTTGCTCAGGCCAAGTTTTAGGATCGTGAGCAGCGAAGTTTCCTTCAGCAGCATCAAGAACTGCTTTTAGCTCATCAGCAGTTTTACCAGCGATAGCAGCAAAAGTCCCTAAGCCCGCTTCTGTAAATACAGAAGACATTTTAGGACCGATACCTTCAATCTTAGTTAAATCATCTGCCTTTGGAGCTTCAGCAGCAGGAGCAGCAGCCTCTACAGCAGCTTCCTCTTTCACCTCTACAGGTGCAGCTTTTCTTGGTCTTTTACCCGCAGTTTTCTCAGCTACATCTTCAGCCTTAGCATCTACAGCTTTTTTAGCTTCTTCAGCCTCTTTAAGTGCATTTGCTTCTTTGTCTTGCTTACGCTCAAGAATACCTTCTTCTACAGCTTTACCCATAGCCAAAGTAATTAATGAGATAGATTTGTAAGCATCATCGTTAGCCGGGATAGCGATATCAACATTCTCAGGGTTTGAGTTTGTATCTACCATTGCTACTACAGGAATACCTAGTCTTTTTGCTTCAGCAATAGCCAGGTGCTCACGCTTTATATCAATTACAAAAAGAGCAGCAGGAAGTCTTGACATATCAGAAACACCACCTAGAAGTCTTTCTAACTTCACGCGGTCTCTGTCTAGCATCAAACGCTCTCTCTTTGCCATGTTGCTTGCTGTTTTTTCATCAGCTAGCATACGCTCAATATTCTGAAGTTTTTTCAATGACTTACGAATCGTAGAGAAGTTGGTAAGCATACCACCTAACCATCTTTCAGTAACGAAAGGCATTTTTAATCTTTTTGCTTCTTCAGAAACAATCTCTTGAGCTTGTTTCTTAGTTGCTACAAACATCACCTTCTTTCCTGAACGAACCATGCCTTTTACAAAAGCCTGAGCTTGCTCAAGTGAAGTCAACGTCTTGTTAAGATCAATGATATGAATCCCGTTTTTCTCCATGAAGATATATGGAGCCATTCTCGGATCCCATTTACGGGTAAGGTGACCGAAGTGTACACCTGCATCTAGTAAGTCTTTGTACTGTAACTGTGCCATTTTTTGTTAGTTAAAAAGTTTGAATAAGCAGCCCCAACACATCGGACACGATAAGTGCTGAGCTGGACAATATTTGATATTGAAAGACAAATGACGAATCCCAAGATTCGCCATTCGATTTTCGTAAAATGATTAACGTTTCGAGAACTGGAATCTCTTACGTGCCTTACGACGTCCGTATTTCTTACGCTCAACCATTCTGGAATCACGAGTTAAGAAACCTTCTTTCTTCAACGGAGGTCTGTTATCAGCGTCTGCTTCTACAAGAGCACGAGAAATAGCCAAACGAACAGCTTCAGCTTGTCCGGCGATTCCACCACCTCTAACATTCACTTTCACATCATACTGACCACTCTTCTCAATTAGGTTGAAAGGTTGGTTCAGGATAATCTGAAGTACTTCTGTCGGGAAATATGTTTGTAGTTCACGTCCGTTTACAGAAATATCACCTTTACCAGGCTTCATGTAAATACGTGCAACGGCTGTTTTTCTTCTACCTACGGTATTGATAACTTGCATATGCTAATGTTTTTAAATTCTGAATTAAATTTCGATTGACTTTGGATTCTGTGCCTGGTGAGGATGCTCAGCACCTTCATACACGTACAGGTTTGTAAACTGCTGACGTCCCAGACGAGTTTTTGGAAGCATACCTTTAACAGCATACTCAACTACTCTTCTTCCGTCTTTCTCCATTAATTCACGTGGCGTAGCAAAACGCTGTCCACCCGGGTGACCCGTATGACGTACATACTGCTTGTCAGTCATCTTCTTACCCGTAAATTTCACTTTCTCAGCATTGATTACGATTACGTTATCACCACAATCTACGTGAGGGGTAAAATTAGTCTTGTTTTTACCTCTTAATATGCTGGCAATCTTACTGCTCAAACGACCAACAACCTGATCTTTGGCATCTACGATCACCCATTCTTTGTTGACTGTCTGCTTATTTGCAGAGATAGTCTTGTAACTTAATGTATCCACTTTAAATACGTTTAAACGTTTTGTAATAAAAACATTTGTCTCATCTCTACACTGCTATCCCAAAATTCACAGCATTTTGAATCCACATTTTCTGAAGTTGTAAGGTGCTGAAAACCAACACAAAAACCGGTTCGGAACTACCAATTTCTCCAACTTTGCTAATCCCTCGAAGTACGGGCGACTTCATGAAGGTGGTATTTTGGGGCTGCAAAGATAGAAATACCTTTTTTAGAAAGCAATATGGTTTTGCAAATAAATTACTCTTTTTGTGGGAGTTAGGGTTTCTGACAATCTTCTAGAAGACTTAAAGTTTATCTCAACATTTTATTTTCTTCAATTTATATATTACAATAGCCTCGAGTCAATGTTGAAGATTCACCTTTTGGGACATTTGACCATTTTACGAGGATTTACCCTGACTCTTCCAGATTTCCCATTTTTTCTCAAAGCTAAGTAGACAGAATACCCTACTTCCACAGCCATACTACTTTGATCTGTATAAATAAGTGGCATTGCTACTTCATCTTTGGTAAAGCCTAACTCAATTGAAGAAGCCTTAGAAAGCATATAACCCAAGCCAATCTTAGGAAAAACTCCGAAGGTGTACATTTGTCTGGGAAAGTAGGTATTGCTTAAATTATATTTGATAGACTTTATATCTAAAACTACAAATAAGGTTTTGGGGATTTCTCTTTGAAGAAGGCTCACCTTGTATCCTATTCCAAAGCCAGCAAAACCGTTAGAATTGATTTCATAAGTCAGATAGCCAACATTTTTAATACCCTTGTACTCTATGTAAGTTAAACCTACTTTGGCCAAAAGTGGCTGAAATGAAAGTGGGTATCCATTTGTGAACCTGGTATCGGAAGTAAACATTACTTCTTTTAAAAACTGCCCAAAGGCTATGTGGGATATAAAAATGAAATAGAAAGTCAATATTTTTTTCAAAGGTGCGAGTTTAGGTAACCCTCAAACGAGTACTACCTAGGCTTTAGTATCAAGATTCAGGGCCTTACTACTTATTCCCATGGCTTTAAGAAACACCAGTCCGAATCCAACAACAAATTGGCTTGAGAATACATTGAAAATTAAAAAAGCAGAACACAAGTGCTCTGCTTTTTTGACATATGATTTCAGCTTAATTAATGAATTAAGCCTTGTCTATTTCTACTACCCAGTCGTTTTGTTCTACAACTGTTCCTTCATTCAATTGAACCGAGGCGATCACACCAGCAAACGGTGCTGCAACGATTGATTCCATCTTCATGGCTTCAATGATGAACAGAGGCGTGTTCTTTTGAACTTCATCTCCTTTCTTCACCAATATTCTGGAAATTCTACCCTGAAGCGGAGCTCCAATATCACCCTCTTTGCTTACCTTCTTGTTTGTAGGTTTTACAACTTTCAGCGAGCGGTCTCTCACATTAATTCTACGGGTCTGGCCATTCAGCTCAAAACTCACAGAACGTTTTCCTTCTTCATCAGGCTCAGACATATGAAGATATCTCACCAGAATAGTCTTTCCTTCTTCAATCTTGATTAAGATCTCCTCGTTAGGGTGCAGACCATACCAGAAAGCCTGAGAAGGAATAATACTTACATCACCAAACTTGGCTCTGTTTTCGTGGAATTCTTCGTAAACCTTATCGTATAATTTATACGCCAGGAAGTCAAGGTAACCATCGCTACCCGGGAAGTCTTTCTCAAATTGCTTGAACTCCGCTTCCAGATCAATTGGCTCCATATGAGCATTTGGACGCTCAGTATATGGTTCAATATCTTTCAAGATAATCTTTTGAAGCTCCTTCGGAAATCCTCCAGGAGGCTGACCAAGGTCACCTCTAAAGAAGCCTTTTACAGATTCAGGGAAACTAATAGTATCACCTTTCTTGAAAATATCTTCTTCATTCAGGTCATTGGATGTCATGAACAGGGCCATATCGCCCACCACTTTTGATGATGGCGTCACTTTGACGATGTCACCAAACATCTTATTGACTACATGATAATTATGCTTTAAGTCATCAAACTTCTCGCCCAAGCCTAAAGAAATGGCCTGAGACTTAAGGTTTGAATATTGCCCTCCTGGCATTTCATGCTCGTAAACTTCTGCCGAACCAGATTTCAAACCAGACTCAAACGGAGCATACATAGCTCTTACATCTTCCCAGTAGTTACTGTATTGATTTAGTCTTGGCAAGTCTAATTCACATTCTCTTTCGTGACCCTTAAGCATGGCCGCTACAGAGTTGAAGTTTGGCTGTGAGGTCAAACCAGACAACCCTCCAAGTGCACAGTCAATAACATCAATACCGCTGTCAACAGATTTTAAGTAAGTAGCAGCCTGAATAGAAGAGGTATCATGTGTATGTAAGTGAACCGGTAGGTCAACTGCTTTTTTCAATTCTCTTACCAGAACTTCTGCCGCATTAGGCTTAAGAAGACCAGCCATATCTTTTATAGCAATGATATGAGCACCTTCGTCTTCTAACTGACGAGCCATATCCAGATAATACTGTAAAGTATATTTGGTCTGGTTAGGATCCATCATGTCACCTGTGTAACAGATGGCCGCTTCTGCCAATGAGTTTGTACGCTCACGTACCGTGCGAATACTCAACTTCATGGATTCAATCCAGTTAAGAGAGTCAAATATTCTGAAGACGTCAATACCGTTTTCGGCTGACTTTTCGATAAAGCTCTCTACTAAGTTATCTGGGTAGGCTGTATAACCAACAGCATTTGAGCCTCTCAAAAGCATCTGAAGAAGCATATTAGGCATGGCCTCTCTGAAAGACTGAAGTCTTCTCCATGGGCTTTCGTAAAGGAAACGCATAGCCACATCAAAAGTAGCTCCACCCCATACTTCCATTGAGAATAATTGAGGGAAGTCTTTGGCAAAACCTTCCGCCACCGCAAGCATATCCTGAGTTCTAACTCTTGTAGCTAGCAAGGACTGATGCCCATCTCTAAAGGTAGTATCTGTAAATAAAACCTGCTTTTGGTCTTTCACCCATTGAGCAAACTTATCTGCTCCCATAGAGTCAAGACGCTGCTTGTTTCCGTCAGGATACTCCTGGAACGGCTCAATTAAAGGAACCTTTGGTTGTGGGTAATCGATTTTGTCAATTTTACCCAGTGTTCTGTTTCCATTCACGATTACATCTGCAATCAGACGCATTGCTTTTGTAGATCTATCTTTCGGCTTAAATAAGTCGAGTAGTTCAGGGTGATTCTCAATGAATGATACCCTTGCTTTCCCTTGCTGGAACTCCGGGTGATTGATTACATTTCTTAGGAATGGAATATTGGTTTTTACACCTCTGATTCTGTATTCTACTAAAGTTCTTGCCAGACGTTGCGAAGCACCTTTCAATGTTCTGCCACGTGCGGTAACCTTAACAATCATGGAGTCAAAGAAAGGAGAGATTTTCATGCCCGGATAAGCCGAACCTTCATCTAAACGAATACCAAAACCTGCCGCATTTCTGTAGGCGATTAAGGTACCAAAGTCTGGCTTAAATCCATTGGCAGGATCTTCGGTGGTTACTCTACATTGAATAGCATAACCTTTCAAAGGAACTTCATCTTGGTTATGGATATAAATGCCGTTGTCTGACAGTTTATAACCCATAGCGATTAACAACTGAGAACGAACAATATCTACTCCCGTAACCTCCTCAGTAATGGTATGCTCTACCTGAATTCTAGGGTTAACCTCAATGAAGTAAACGTTCTCCTGCTTATCTACCAGAAACTCTACGGTACCGGCATTAGAATAGCCTACCTGCTTACCAATTTTTATGGCATAGTCATAAAGCTTTTGACGAGTTTCCTGCTTCAAACCAAACGATGGGGCAACCTCCACTACTTTCTGGAATCTACGCTGTACAGAGCAATCTCTCTCATACAGGTGAATAAGATTGCCATGCGTATCACCCAAAAGCTGAACTTCAAGGTGTTTCGGTTCAACCACAAATTTCTCTAAGAAAACGTCATCATTGCCAAAGGCCGTCTTGGCCTCATTCTTTGCTTCTGAGAATGCTTTCGGAAATTCTTCTTCGTTATTTACGATTCTCATACCACGGCCACCGCCACCGGCTACCGCTTTAACGATCATCGGGAAACCGATTTCTTTTGCTCTTTCAAGAGCAAAATCGACATCAGGAATTTCTTTTCTATAGTCAGGGATCAAAGGCACGCCAGCCTTGGTCGCCATATTTTTGGCAGCCTTCTTGTCACCCAGCTGATCCATCGCTTCTGCTGTAGGACCTACAAAGATGATTCCCTCTTCATTACATCTTCTTACCAGCTGTACGTTTTCAGAAAGGAAACCATAACCCGGGTGTATACCATCAATGTTCTTTTGTTTGGCAAGCTTGATGATTCCCTCAATATCTAAGTAAGGTTTTAAAGGGTCAGTCTCAGCACCGATCTGATAAGCCTCATCAGCCTTATATCTGTGCAGTGAGTATCTGTCTTCAAATGTGTAAAGTGCAACAGTGGTAATGCCAAGCTCTGAAGCTGCCCGCATAATACGGATGGCAATCTCACCCCTATTGGCAATTAATAATCTTTTGATCGGTTTTACGTACTCCTTCATTTTCTATAGATTTCCTTTGTCTAAAAGGTATTAACTGTATAAAATCTCACCAAGTTAGCTTTGAGAGCTACCTGAATCAATTATTGTATAAATTATCTCAAACTATTCTTTGAATAATCCAACGCACATTGGATTAATTTCAAAGCAACTTAACTCATAACTTTTGCAGGATTGCCAAAGACCGTTTTTCCTTCTTCCACATCCTCTATCACCACCGAGCCTGCTCCTATTCTAGCCCCTTCTCCTATCTTAATTCCCGACACCACGGTAACATTGGTTCCGATGAAAACTCCATTACCAATGACTGCTTTACTACCAATAACGGAACCTGGCCCAATATCGACTAAATCACCAACTGCAGCTTCTGCATCCACCACGGCATTGGCTCCCACCACACATAGATTCCCCAGTTGAGCATAGCCTCCAATTACAGATCCTGCAGATATCAGATTACCATGTCCAATAGCTGCATCTTCTGATACAGAACTACTTTTATGAATGGCACTGACCGGCATAACCTTACGCTTTGTATTGAGCATTTTGGCTAATCTGTCTCTATCTTCCTGATTTCTAACCGCTACGAATGACTGCGTTTTTTTGCCGATCAGTTTTAAAAATCCACCATCTTCGGTCTCACCAAGTACGCTTACACCCCCAAACTCCTGACCATGTAATTCTTTATTGTCATCAAGAATTCCGTAGATCAATACATCGTTACCATTAAAAATATCAAGAGCCGTTTTTCCTAAACTACCTGCCCCAAAAATTAAAACCGGATTATTCATTTCTTAATCGTTTTTTAAACTGCCAATATCTTTCTCTAAACTTCTCATTGGCAAAATTGAATAGAATGTGCAAAGCTAAATGTATTCTATCAGACTTCTGCTTACCGAAAATTGAAGATTCCAATTCGCGTACTGCCTGACTAACCTTATCGTCCTCCAAAAGATTCTCTATTTCAAGTGCCGTCATTGAAGTATAAGGGTGGTCTTCAATCCACTCCATATGTTCTCTCCACATGGTTAAGGCATTCTGAATAGAGTCAATGGTTGGTTCCTCTACTAAATACTTTTTAAACTCAACTTTAAAGCTTTGCTGCTTTTTTCTAAATCGATATTGCCGAAGCCATTTTTTCAATTGATTATTGAAAACCAAAGAAAGCAAAAAGAGGAAGAGAATCACTCCGATTAATATGATCTGCCATAGCTTTAGACTCTTGTTTTCATCAGTTTCGGTTATTTCATTGATCTCTTTTAATGACCGACTGTCCCCATTCTCTAGTAATAAAGATTGATAGAAAAGTGAATCTGTATTTGACAAGGCCGTTATAGTATCACCGTCAATATTCGCTTTCACTTCCAGAGCTAAGCTTTGAATAGAATCTATAGAAAAGCTTTGCAATGTATACACTACACTGTCCCTGCTTACAGTGTCCTTAGTAAGAGTAGGAAATGCTTCTTTTGAGATAAACTCAAAGGGGCTAAAATTTGAAGTGCTTTCAGGGAAAAAAACATCCACTGAAGGCGAATGATAAAAAGTCAGTGAAGCTTTGATACTATGACCCAGCGAAACACTGTCCTGCTGAAAAGACAAAATGGGGCTTTGACCTTTGGCAATGCCAAAAGTAAAGGACATTAGAAAAAAGAAAATGATTCTATTTCTCAATTTTATCTTAATCTGAATAAATCAACTAAACGCGTTACGAAATCCTCATCAGAAGAAATCTCTAAGTAATTGGCATCATACTTACGGCAAAGCGTACGCAGCTCCTCAGATTTTTCTTCAAACTCTAAGCGAAGGCTTTCTCTGAAATCACGAGAAGAAGTCCTCACCCATCTGGTAGTCCCTCTTTCCTGATCTTCAATTGGAATAATACCCAAAGAAGGCAAACCGAGCTCTCGTTTATCATACAAATGAATTACAACCAAATCATGGTTTTTTGCCAGTGCCTTTAAGTTTTGTTGATACCCATCATCCCTGAAGTCAGAGATAAGAATCATCACACTTTTCCTTTTGAGAATATTTAGGGCAAACTTAATAGCACCCGAGATGTCTGTGACCTTTGATTCAGGCTCAAGCTGAAAAAGCTTCAAGATAAATTTGTAGGCAAATTTGATCCCACTTTGGGGTTTGAGGTAAAGTTCTTTTTGATCTGAGAAACAATATAAACCAACATGGCTCGACTCCTTTAAAGCAGAAAGGGCAAGTGTACCACAGATTTCTTTTGCTCTGTCTATTTTCAGTTTGCCCCTTTTTCCTACCTCTTGCGAAGCACTCACATCGAGCAGAAAAAATACTGTTTGTTCTTTCTCCTCCTTGAAAATCTTAACGTAAGCTCCCTGACCTTTGGCCGTTGTAATCCAGTCAATAGTTCTGACGTCGTCACCGTATTGATAAGTACGCAGATCGGCAAACTCCAAACCGGAGCCCTTAAAGATGGAAGAGAAATTGCCGTGCATTTGAGAATTCACCGCCTTTCTGATCCTGATCTCAAACTTATCCAGCCTTGAAAATATCTCCCTCACCTCAGATTAAGTTTTTTTATGCCTTAGAGAACAGCCTCTTTGTGTACATTTGTTTCGTGTAAAGGTAACGCAGCTATTGCTCATTTAGAAATGAACAACGTTTCAAAAGGTCTACTCGTATTACTTCTGTTCACTCTTGGCATTCTGGCCTGCAGAGACTCTTCGGTTCCGGAGAATCTTATTGAAGAAGACGAAATGGTAGAAATTTTAACAGAATTACAAAAAACAGAATCAGAACTAAGCAGGCTAAACCTCAAAAGTTATGACTCAGCAGTGGTGGCAATGGACTACCTCAGAGGGCAGATATTAAAAGAAAGAGGAGAAGATACTTCATCCTATTTTGCCAGCTATGATTATTATGGAAGCAGGCCAAAAGAATTTGCCCGAATTTTTGAAAGAGTGGAAGAACGCTTAAAAGACCTGGAAGCAGAACAATCTGAAGGCACTATTTACAGAAAAGAGTCTGAAGGCAGAGACTAATCACTTATAAGACGTATGAAAGAAAACCTTGTCATCATACCCACCTATAACGAGAAAGAAAATGTTGAATCCATTATCAGGGCAGTTCTAAAGTTAGCAGACCCTTTTCATATTCTAATCGTAGATGATGGTTCTCCGGATGGTACAGGGCAAATCGTCAAAAACTTACAAAACGAGTTTACCGATAAATTACACTTACTGGAGAGGTCTGGTAAATTAGGACTAGGCACTGCTTACATTACAGGTTTTAAATGGGCGTTAGAAGAAGGCTACAAGTATATTTTTGAGATGGATGCCGATTTTTCTCATGACCCTAAAGACCTGGTTCGCTTATACCACACATGTAAAATTGAAGGTTTAGATGTGGCCATCGGCTCACGCTATATTACGGGTGTAAATGTTGTTAACTGGCCCATGGGTAGAGTATTGATGTCTTACTTTGCTGGTGTTTATGTCAGGTTAATCACCCGAATGCCGATCATGGACCCTACAGGTGGGTTTATCTGCTACACCAAGGAAGTTTTACAAACGATCAATCTGGACAAAATTACATTTGTGGGCTATGCTTTTCAGATAGAGATGAAGTTCAATGCCTATCTCCATAAATTTAATATCAAGGAAATACCCATCATTTTTACCGATCGAACAAAAGGAACTTCAAAAATGTCATCGGGAATTTTCAAAGAGGCCATTTTTGGTGTAGTTATGATGAAAGTCTGGAGCCTTTTCAGAAAGTTTAATCCTGCCCCCAAGTCCTAAATTCAATTGATTTTCAAGGCTTTTTTATAGTTCTACAAAAAAAACTTTTGCTTTACTGAACACCGTTCATTTTATTTGTGATGTTAAGTATTGCAGAAAATGTCAATAGCAGAAAGAAAAGAGCGGGAGAAGTCAGTCTTGAGAAAAAAGATTCTCAATGCTGCTAAAGAGCTGTTTTTAACGAAAGGATATGAGAAAACGAGCATCCGAAATATTGCGGATAAGATAGAATATAGCCCTGGCACCATTTACCTCTATTACAAAGACAAAAACGAACTCTTCTTTAAACTGCATTTAGAAGCCTTTAATGAGCTTGGAATTGCCCTAAGTCAATTAGATTTCAAAGCACCGCCAATAGAACAGCTCGGTCAAATGGGGCGAAACTATATTCGTTTTGCGTTTGAAAATCCAGAGTTATACGAACTCATGTTCGTCATGGAGGCTCCTATGGAAACTTTGGCGTGCAAAGATGAGATCTGGAAAGATGGTTTAGACTCATATGACATGCTTAAAAGTCTGGTAGATAACTGTATGAAAGACGGTTACCTTAAATCACACGGTTTAGATGATGCCACGCTTATGATCTGGAGTTTTGTGCATGGCTTGGTTACTCTCAAATCAAGGCAAAGACTAGAAATGTTTGAAGATGAGGAAAAAGCCAGTTTCGATCGCATGATGCGATCTTTTGAAGTTTTCTATTCACAAATTAAATGCGGACAACAATTATGAGCAGAGTATCAGCACGTAAAGACAAGGACTTTGTTGTTTTTCTAATTGGCATGAGAGTCAATAAATGGTGGAATATACCAGACATTCTTCAAGCAGGAATGGCCATGCCCAGAATGTTAAAAGAATTGCATGCTAATCCGCAAAGTGGATTTCTAGGAGCAGAGGGATGGGGAGGTAGAACTAGTATTATGGTTCAATATTGGGAGTCTTTTGAAAAACTGGAGGCGTTTGCCAATGATCGGCAAATGACCCACTACCCGGCCTGGGTTGAATTTTATAAACGTGCTAAAAAAAGTAACAACGCTGTTGGAGTTTGGCATGAAACCTACCTTATCAAAAAAGGTCAATATGAATCTATTTATGCCAATATGCCTTCATTTGGCCTTGGTAAAGTTCTAGGGTTAGAGAATTCAGAAGGTCAATATTTCAATGCCCGAAAAAGAATAAACGAACATGAATAGTCTGCTTAAACTTGAGGAACTGGCTCATTTCATTCTTGGCATCTTTTTATTTAGCCAAACTTCTTATGCCTGGTGGTGGTTTCCAGCATTAATACTTTTGCCTGATTTAAGTATGATTGGCTACGCTTTCAATTCAAAAACAGGTGCATTACTTTATAACATTTTCCATCATAAGGCTCTGGGAATTCTCTTTTTCATTGTAGGACAATACTTAGTCCTGGAGCCACTTACGCTCACAGGTATCATTTTATTCTCTCATTCTGCCATGGACCGCATCTTCGGGTACGGCCTTAAATACAAAACTTCATTTCATCATACCCATCTGGGAAAAATAGGACATCAATCATGAACGATTCACTAAAATTTTTTAAACAAAGCATAGGAAAGGAAGCCAAAGAAGGCAGCCCCTCCCCTTTTGGCCAATGGCTAAATGGCGTACTAAGAGAAGTAGAAGAGGGTAAACTTTCAGTGGAAGTATTGGTTCGACCTGAGTTTGCAAATCCATCTGGAATGATCCACGGCGGAGCCTATGCCGGCATCTTTGATGAGGTCATTGGCATGACCACATTCACCTTAGGTAGACCTGAGTTTTTTGCCGCCATAAACCTGAATGTTGATTTTCTAAGACCATCGCAAATTGGTGAGACATTAACCATTAAAACTAATGTCATAAGAGCGGGTAAAAGTATCCTTCATATAGAAGCCGAAGCATTTGGCCCAGACGGAAAATTGAGAGCCAAAGCCACTTCTAATCTCGCCAAAACCTCTTTCGGACATAAAAAATCCTAATTGAATGAAGAAAGTACTTGTCATCCAAGCACATCCAGACCCGGAAAGTTATTGCCAGGCACTAGGGGAATCCTATGTGAGAGGCATCAAAACGCACTCTGAAGTAAAAGTGCTCTACATACGTAACCTAGACTTTAACCCAAACTTAAAGTTTGGCTACCGAAAACGTACAGACCTTGAGCCAGACCTATTAAAAGCTTGGGAGGACGTCAAATGGGCCGATCATATTACCATTATACACCCATTATGGTGGGGTGGTTTACCGGCAATGGCTAAAGGCTTTTTTGATCGTCTTTTTCTCCCTGGTTTTGCTTTTCAAAAACATGAAAAAACCAATATTAAATGGCAAAAGCTATTACGAGGTAAAACAGGAAGGATCATCGTCACCATGGATCAGCCACCATTGTACTATCTCCTTTATTATTGGTCTCCAAGTATTCGTGCAGTGAAAAAATTGACTTTCGAGTTCACTGGGGTTAAACCTGTTAAGGTCACTGCTATTGGGCCTATCAGGTTATCTAAAGATAGTTTTAGAGCTAAATGGCTTAAAAAAGTAGAGAATTTAGGAAAACGCGATAGTTAATAGTAGGATAAGACCATTTACTGCTTTTGCTCAGATTTATTAAATTTCAAATTTAATAGTTTTGGAACTTAAAATTAGGTCATGAGTCGGTTAAGAAAGAAGGTCAATGAGGTACTGGAAATAAAACTTCAGCATAATCGCGGGTGGAGTTTTGTGGTCAATATCAGCCTTTCAGTTTTGATCTTCCTGAACACCACGGCCATTATACTCAATACAGTACCGAGTATAAATGAAAACTTCGGTAAGTTCTTTCTTGATTTTGAGATCTTCTCTGTGGCCATATTTACCATTGAGTATTTGTTACGAGTATGGTCCTGTGTAGAGAGGAAGGAGTACAAACATTGGTTCTTTGGTCGCTTGAAGTATATCTTTTCTGTGTGGGGAATCATAGACTTTCTAGCCATTTTCCCGTTCTTCTATTCCTACTTTAATGCAGATCTTGGCTTCATTAAAATCCTCAGAATTTTACGAATCCTACGGCTTTTCCGCTTTAGTCGATATTTCCATGCCCTTCGGGTTATTCAGAATGTGGTTAAGGCCAAAAAAGAGGAGCTCCTCCTCAGTATGTCCTTTATCATTTTTCTACTCCTGATCCTATCTTCAATAGTTTTCTACATAGAACACGATGCCCAGCCGAAGGCATTTAGCAGTATTCCGGATGCTTTATGGTGGGGGGTAAATGCCATGGCTACAGTGGGGTATGGCGATATTTATCCAATCACTCCCGTTGGTAAAATTTTAGGAGGTCTGATGGCAATACTCGGAGTATCCATTTTTGCCCTACCTACGGGTATTATGGCTTCTGGTTTTGCAGAGCAAATCAGGGGAAGAAGAAGCCGACAAGGCAAAGTCGTTTGTCCACATTGTGGCGAGACCTACTATTTGGCCGAACGCCACAAACATCAAGGATAGATCACCTTCTCCTTTTCTTTCCTCTGGCTTTATGCTTAGATGTCCGTTGGTCTTTGGGTCTGTTTTTAGCCTTTTTCTCATGGAATGCCCCTTTAAAATTTGGGTCTTCTCTCTTACGCTGATTATCTATTTCTCGTAAGATACCTTGCTGTTCTTCAAACGGTGTTTCCGGAACATTCACCTCAGTTGGGATCGGTTTTCTTGGAATTTCAGACCGAATGATTTTTTCAATCTTCGCGATATGATATTCCTCAGCAGGAGTCATAAAGGTGATGGCCTGCCCTTCGAGATTAGCACGCCCCGTTCTTCCAATCCTGTGAACGTAATCTTCATAAATTACGGGTACATCAAAATTGATCACATGACTCACCTCCTGAATATCAATACCTCTTGCAGCTACGTCTGTAGATACCAGAATTCTGACAGCTCCTTCTCTGAAAGCATTCATAGAATTGATTCTGGTATTTTGACCTTTATTGGCATGTATCACCCGTACTTCATCTTCTTTCATGCCTTTTCTTTCCAAAAACTTAAATACATTATCTGCCACGGCCTTTGTTCTACAAAAAACAATCCCACGAGTGATCTCATCTTTGCTGAGCAAAAACTCTAGAAGATTAATCTTGGTTCTGAAATTCGGCGTCTCGTAAAGAGCCTGTTCTACAGTTTCAGCTGTAGTGGCTTGTGGAGTTACTTCTATTCTCACAGGTGCTTCCAGAAACTCCTCTGAAAGTCGCTCAACCTTTTCAGGGAATGTAGCCGAGAAAAGTAGGTTCTTCCGTTTTCTGGGAATAACCTCCAAAATCTTCCTAATCTGAGGCATAAAGCCCATATCCATCATCTTATCGGCCTCATCCATGATCATATACTGAATAGCCTTTGTCACTATCTCGCCTTTGAGGTAAAGATCCATAAACCTACCCGGGGTAGCCACAAGAATGTCCAATCCTGACTGAAGGGCCTCTATCTGAGATTTAGTACCTGTACCGCCGTAAATGGCTTTATGTCTTAAGTCAGTATACTTCGCCAGTTCAGTTACGGCAGTATCAATTTGAATAGCCAACTCTCTGGTAGGAGCAAGAATCAAACAACGAATATGATCTCCCTGAGCGTACTTGATCTTCATCAAAACAGGCAAAAGAAATGCCGCTGTTTTTCCGGTGCCCGTCTGGGCAATACCCAATACATCATGACCATGAGAAATAACGGGGATAGCCTTCTCCTGAATAGGAGAAGGACTGGTATAGCCCAAATCTTCTACAGCGTTCAGAAGCTGTTTGTTTAAATCAAACTGATTAAAAGTATTCTCCATAATTACTGCACCATTTCAAAATGATAAGTGAAGTCCTTCTCAAAACCCCAACCCATGTATGACCAGAACTTCATACGTTCTGGTTTTTTATTGCCAGATGATCTCTGAATAAACCTCAAGAAATCATCATTCTCCACCACACGCTCAGATACCAAAACTCCACCTTCCAGAATGGGAGGGGGTATTCTGAAGCTCTCCTCGGTGCCATCTCTATATGTTACCAGACAACGTAAATAAGGTGGCTGGAAAAACAATCGAGCTAGTCGGCCAATAAGACTGTATTCTATGCTGGCATGCAAATAAAGATCTCCCGTTTCTGGAATTTCAATGGACTCATCCAAAACAGCCGAATTTTCCTTAAACCTATGGTAATTAATCTTATCAGTTTTATTTCTCTCAAACAAGAAATACGGCTCTTCTGACGTAGGTATGGTATCTATCAAAGTATAATTTTCCCGCAGAGCCAGATAAGCCCCCTTATCCATCCAAAACGGGTTTTGCTCTCGGTAGTCATGAACATTTGCGATGACAAAATCGGGAGCGGAAGCAGAAGTATATTTGCTTTCATTGACCTCAGCAAGCCATTTACTATTGGCTTGATACGTCTGAATTATTGGTCTTGGGTTATACTTCAATTGATTGAAGAAAACATAAGACACTTCCCATGGAATAATATCTACCGTACCGTCTCCTATTTTCTCAACTACCCCTATTGGCAATTGCCTAATGGCATTCAGTTCCTCATTTTGAAAATTTGACTCATAGTTGTAGTTGACAAGTTTTGAGAAATAATTGACCGGATTTTTTAATTGGAAAGTATCGAAAACCTTCAAAACACTCCCCGTCTCAATGACCCTTTCAGCCACCTCTTGCGGAAAGAAAAACAAGGCGTAATTCTTCAAAGAATACTGTGTGTAGCTTAACCGAATAAATTGCGTAGCAATCAGCTGTAACACAAGAACAGAGACCAATAATGAACCTGATTTTTGAAATCTGGGTGCAAACAGAAAAATTAAAACCGCCAGCATTGGCAGTAATAAGAAAAACCCGAAAACATTATAGTGTGCCACTGCGGTATGGGCCTGCTTAAAGCATAAAAACCAAGCCAGAGCTACCAAAATATAGAGGTAAATCACTTCCTTAAACCAAGCGACGTTTTTGACCAAATGAATCAAAACTAACACAACAATCAGAGTTTCAAATGCCAGTAGTAGGGCCAACTCTTTATTCGTCAAAAGCATGGCAGCCTGAGCATCTTGATAAGCATTTATGATTTCAAGACTTGAGGCCAGATAGTCGGTGAGAGAAACATTCAGTAGCATGGCCATAGCAAAAGTCAATACCCCTAGTAAAGCCAAAACAATTACTGTGGTACGCCAACTAATAATTTTTGCCAGACTTAAATACACCAGACTTAAAGCAAAAACCGAATAGGCTATCAGGCTTAAATTGACCTTGATAAAGAAAATCAATACCGCCAAAACAATGGCAATCAATAAGCCAATAGTATTTCTGGTGCTATGAACATAAAGAAGCCAAAAGAGCAAGAGATAAAAGAGAGTGAATGTAGTGTCTGAAAAGAAACCCCATGGCAGAAATATGATAACAGAAACCAGTGCGGCTTTCCACCACCCAGCTCCAAGTTTATCAAAACTCAACTTTATGATAAAAAGGTAGTTTGCCAGTAGAAAACAATGAAACAGAAATGTAACCCAAGGACTTACAGATTTGGGCAAGAGAAGTGTATTCAAATACCCAAGCGGGCCGTAATTGAAGATAAAATCTTTCCCAAATACGAAATCCTGATTGATAGCCATTACCAAGGACTCCGTCCAACTAGGATCTATTCCTACAGATGCATAGCCATAAGGCACCATGCAAGAGAAAAACAGCAGACTGAAGAAGAGGTAAAAGAGGTTTTGTTTCGTTTTAGAAGGCATATAACCCAAAGCTAATTGGCACAAAATAAAATAAATAAACCCTGACATCCACGATATCAGGGTTTAAAGCTTCTTCGCTCTTAAGCGAAGCAATGTATTATAAATGAATTACCTCATCATATGCTGCAGCCGCGGCTTCCATTACTGCCTCAGACATGGTAGGGTGAGGGTGTACACTCTTCACTATCTCCATACCAGTAGTTTCCAGTTTACGAGCTACTACCGCCTCTGCAATCATCTCGGTTACGTTAGTACCAATCATATGGCAACCTAACCACTCGCCGTATTTGGCGTCAAAGATCACTTTCACAAAACCTTCTTTGGCTCCTGCAGCAGAAGCCTTACCAGAAGCGGAGAATGGGAATTTACCCACTTTGATTTCGTAACCTTTTTCTTTGGCTTGCTCTTCTGTAAGACCAACAGAAGCAATCTCAGGCGTACAATACGTACACCCTGGAATATTGCCATAATCTAATGGCTGTGGGTGGTGACCACCAATTTTCTCTGTACAAATGATAGCCTCAGCCGTAGCCACGTGTGCCAAAGCCTGACCAGGAACCACATCACCAATAGCATAATAACCCGGCATATTGGTTTCGTAGAAATCATTGACAAGAATTTTGCCTTTGTCAGTGGCGATACCCACGTCTTCCAAACCGATATTTTCAATATTTGATGCAATACCAGCAGCAGAAAGAACCACATCGGTTTCTATCACTTGCTCTTTGCCATCTTTGTTTCCTTTGATCGTAGACTTACAGTTTTTGCCTTTGGTATCTACACTTTGCACAGCAGCATTGGTGATAACCTCAATACCCATTTTCTTATACTGTTTTTCTAATTCTTTAGAAACATCAGCATCTTCTACAGGCACTATTCTCGGCATATATTCTGCGATAGTCACTTTGGTACCCATGCTGGCATACACATAAGCAAACTCAACACCGATAGCACCTGAACCAATTACCAGCATAGATTCTGGCTGCTTCTCTAGGCTCATAGCTTTACGGTATTCTATTACTTTTTCACCATCTATAGGCACATTAGGCAACTCACGAGCACGAGCTCCTGTAGCGATGATGATGTGCTTTCCTTCTACTACTGACTTTTCTCCTTTGTCATCTGTTACCTCCACTTTTTTGCCTGGCTGCACTTTTCCGTAACCTTTGATGACATCTATTTTGTTCTTTTTCATCAAGAACTCAATACCCTTGCTCATTCCATTGGCTACGCCTCTTGAGCGTTTAATCACCGCAGGGAAATCCGGAGAAGACTTACCTACATTGATACCGTAATCTTCGGCATGCTGAATGTATTGAAATACCTGAGCAGACTTAAGTAAAGCTTTGGTAGGAATACACCCCCAGTTCAAACAAATACCACCAAGATTCTCTTTCTCGATGATCGCTACTTTCATTCCTAACTGAGAAGCTCTGATGGCCGCAGGATATCCTCCGGGGCCGCTACCAAGTACTACTACGTCGTATTGTGCCATAAAGTGATTTTGTTTTCTTTAATTGTTGCCGCAAAAATAAGGAAAAATGAATGAGTTTCAGTGAAAAGGCACAAACACAGAGATATACCAACACTGACCACCCACCTGAATCATTAATCCTTTATATTTAATCTTCAAGAAATACCCTATTATGAAATATGCAATGCTGCTAAGTGCAGTATTTCTCTTTGCTCAATGCCACCGAGAAAGTAAAACCGATTACTCAAAATGGACCAATTACGGGGGCACAAAAGATGCTTCCAGATATTCTTCTCTGGAGCAAATTACCCCTGAAAATGTCAATCATCTGCAGGTGGCCTGGGAATACCATTCCGGAGATGCCACTGAGCACTCTCAAATTCAATGTCAGCCAATTATCATAGATAGTATTCTTTATGCTACCACCCCCAAACTAAATCTGGTGGCACTTCATGTAGAAACCGGTGAGGAAATATGGCGATTTGACCCGTTTCAGGTGCTGGGCGGTGAAAACTCCTGGGCAGGCACTAATCGTGGGGTTACATATTTCAAAGAAGGAGACATGCAAAGAATCCTTTTCTGTGCCGGTAGCTATTTGATGTCTGTAGATGCTCTTACCGGCCAGCCCGATCTGAATTTTGGAGATAAAGGTAAAGTAGACCTTCAGGTGGGTTTATCTGAGAATCCCGAAGATCAGTTTTTGGTGGTTTCCAATACCCCGGGAATCATTTTCAAAGACAAAATTATAGTAGGTATGCGTGTTTCTGAAGGTCTGGATGCCGCACCGGGTTATGTGAGGGCGTATAACGTGAAGACTGGAAAAGAAGAGTGGGTTTTTCACACCATCCCCAAAAAAGAGGAGTTTGGCTATGAAACCTGGGATGAGCAGTACGTCAATAAAATAGGCGGAGCAAACAACTGGAGCGGCGTGTCTTTAGATGAAAAAAGAGGAATCGTTTATGTACCTACCGGCTCTGCCACGTATGATTTCTGGGGCGGCTACCGCAAAGGAGAAAACCTTTTTGCCAACAGTCTGCTGGCTCTTAATGCCAATACAGGCGAGCGGGTTTGGCATTACCAGATCGTACATCATGATGTATGGGACAGAGATATTCCGTCTACACCAAACCTGGTAAGCATTCAAAAGAACGGGAAGAAAATTGATGCCGTAGCTCAAACCACCAAACACGGCTACGTCTTTGTTTTTGACCGTGAAACGGGGGAGCCTGTATTTCCGATTGAGGAAAAGGAAATACCCGCCGGCATGATGGATGGAGATGTTTTATCTAAAACTCAGCCGACACCTACTTTGCCAGTGCCGCTTATGCGTCAAAACCTTACCGAGAAAGACCTATTGAATCTCACTCCTGAATTGGAAAAAGAAGTCAAAGAGATGATCAAAGGAGTGGAGTATGGAGATATGTGGCTGGCACCCAGCGAAAAAAGACCTTTCTTGCTTTTCCCGGGTTTTGATGGCGGAGGTGAATGGGGAGGAGCAGCCGTAGACCCGGAGACAAATATCATGTATGTGAATACAAGTCATATGCCCTGGGTGATAGAAATGGTACCCAATGAAGCCTTTGGTAAAGACGGAATGGATGGCAAATCACTGTATGCCAATAACTGTGCAAACTGCCACGGAGGTGATAGGAAAGGAAACGGACCTTTTCCGACACTCATAGGCCTAAACACCAAATACCAGGCAGACGAAGTGCAGAAACTCCTGAAATCAGGAAGAGGCGGAATGCCGGCTTTCAGGCATTTGCCACAGGAAGAAAGAGATGCTCTTGTAGATTTTCTTTTAGAAAAAGAACCTGCCGCAGGCGACAAAAAAGAACTGAGCGGAGGTAAAGAAAAGCTGATTACTCCCTATCTGATGAATGGCTATAAACGATTTACCACTAAAGATGGATACCCTGGAATAAACCCACCATGGGGCACCCTGAATGCCATAGATTTAAATACAGGCGAGCGGCTTTGGGAAACTGTTTTAGGTGAATTCCCGGAGCTTACGGCCAAAGGAATACCTTTGACTGGCCGAGAGGGCTACGGAGGGCCGGTGGTGACAAAAGGCGGTTTAATTTTCATAGCGGCTACAGAAGACGAGATGTTCAGAGCTTTTGATAAAAAGACCGGGAAAATGCTGTGGCAAACCAAGCTACCTGCCGGAGGTCATGCTACTCCGGCCGTGTATGAATGGAAAGGGAAACAGTATGTAGTAATTGCCTGCGGTGGTGGCAAAAACAATAAAAGCGGAGATAGTTATGTGGCGTTTGCGTTGCCATGATTTTTAATTAGAATTAATCATGCATAGAATTCGTTAACTTTGGTAAAATAACTAATGTTATGGAGGCGACATTTAAACTTTCTAAGGCTGAGCTTTCTTTAAAATTTCTGGAAAAGCTCAAAGCTCTTTTTAAAGAAGATGAAATAGAAATTTATGTAAAATCTGTTTCCAAAGAAAAGAATTTGGAGATAGATGAAATTACATTGGCCAGTCAGAAAAGTTTAGAAGAAACCTGGCTTAATTCAGAAGAAGACAAAGCTTGGTCAGATTTATGAAAGGAGTAATAGTTCCTTTTCCTTTTTCGGATTTGAGTAACGCTAAAAAAAGACCAGCATTTGTATTACTCGAAGCAGAGAAAGAAGATCTAATACTCTGTCAGATTACTTCAAAGCCTTATGATGAAAATTCAATAAAAATTAGTGCAGAAGATTTCAAAGTTGGTGACTTACCAATAGAATCTTATGTGAGACCATTCAAAGTTTTTACTGCCAATAGGTCCATCATTCTTAAGACAGTAGGTAAACTTAATGAGGTAAAAACGCAGGAAGTATTATCAAAACTTATTGCAAAGCTTACTGAGTTTACTCAAAAAACCGCTTAAAGCCCATTCTGCTTAGCATCTTTTTAGTGAAGCCCCAGAAAAAGTTAAACTGACCAAAACACCATCCCACCAATGGCAGCGTAAACTGATAGATTGGGAAAATAAGGATGATTCTCAGGAAGAGATACAGAATGTATGGCTCAGTGGTTTCAGGGCTGAGGCCAAAAAAGTGAGTTACTGGCTTGGCTACCCAGGCAGCAAACGAGCCATTTATAGCGAAAACAGTAAAAATAGCTACCAGCTGCCAGTTTGAGGTGATCCCCCAGCGTTCCTTCAGTTTTTCCATATCGGCCACAAAAGTACCTTGCTTCTATCAATTATGATAAAAGTGCTACCAGTTTTTCCAGATTGGGAAAATAAGGATGATTCTCAGGAAGAGATACAGAATGTATGGCTCAGTGGTTTCAGGGCTGAGGCCAAAAAAGTGAGTTACTGGCTTGGCTACCCAGGCAGCAAACGAGCCATTTATAGCGAAAACAGTAAAAATAGCTACCAGCTGCCAGTTTGAGGTGATCCCCCAGCGTTCCTTCAGTTTTTCCATATCGGCCACAAAAGTACCTTGCTTCTATCAATTATGATAAAAGTGCTACCAGTTTTTCCAGTGCCCGGGCATCTGTTTCACTGAAATCATCTAATGTATCACTGTCTACATCCAAAACAGCAATTATTTCCTTTTGGGTATTAAACACCGGAACCACCACTTCAGATTTTGAGGCAGAAGAGCAAGCAATATGCCCCGGAAAAGCTTCTACGTCTGGCACTAAAACAGTTTGGCCAGTGGTATAGCAATGCCCGCAAACTCCCCTGTTAAAGGCTATTCTGGTACAGGCAATAGGCCCCTGAAACGGCCCAAGAACCAACTCCCCGTCTTTTACCAAGTAAAAACCTACCCAGAAGAAGTCAAAAGCTTCTTTAAGGGCGGCGGCCATGTTTGCCATATTGGCTATAAGGTCTATTTCAGCTGAAATGAGAGCCTTTATCTGAGGGTATATTTCCTGATAAATGCTTTCTCTTGAGGCTTGTTTGTTGAAGTATAAGTTCTCTGCCATTGTTTACTTTACGGTCCACTGCTTTTTTATGGCCTCCATGAGTTCTCCATGGTAATTGGCCGCTACGGGCACAAATATACCCTCTGAAACCTGTACCTGATGCCTCTCAATTTTTTTGACTTTATGCAGATTCACCACATTCGATTTGTGTACCCGCATAAAATGACTGGCTGGCAGCGTTTTAACCAGCTCTGTCATAGTCATACGTGTTACGGTTTTTTTGTCATCTTCATGAAAAGTGAGGTAATTCCCTTCAGACTGAACAAAAAGCAGGTTTTCCAGATCTATACGTACTAAGTCATAACTGTCTTTGACAAACAAATACCGATCTGGCTCCGTCTCCGGCAATTGTTCTTTGGCCTTTTGACAGGCTTTCAAAAAACGGGCAAAATCAAAGGGTTTAACAAGATAGTCTATGGCGTTCAGGTTAAAGGCATCTGCCACGTATTGCGAGTAAGCCGTGGTAAAAATGATGCCGGTGTTTTCTGGTAAAAGTTGACTTAAATCCAAGCCCGTCATATCTGGCATATTGATATCTAAAAAGACCAGTTGCACCTTTTCTGTTTTCAGGAAATCCAAGGCTTCTTTACCACTTACAAAAGTCTCCTTCAGGTCTATAAAGTCCACTTTGCCTGCATGTGATTTGATCACCTCCAGAGCCATGGGTTCATCATCTATTGCGATAGCTTTAATCATAAGTCCATCTGAAGTTTTACGTTAAACACTCCATTCTCAGAATTTACGGCCAACAAATGCCTGTCTGGGTAATGCAATTGAAGTCTTTTACGTGTATTTTCTAATCCTGTACCGGTACCTTTTTCCAGGTCGTTTGTAGAATGTATACTGTTTGACAAGTCAAAGTTCAGTTGATTATTTTCAATATAAAGTTTGAGGTCAATAAAGCTCTTTTCGTTCATGCTTATGCCGTACTTAAAAGCATTTTCAATGAAAGGAATCAATATCAAAGGAGCAATCTTAGTCTCTTCCCTTTGGTCAAAATATACTTTAGATTTGACAGATATATTTGGCCTGTCTGGTATACGCATTTGCTGCAGCTGCAGGTAATCGTTCAGAAACTGAAGCTCTTTTTCCATAGAAGAGCGGCTGGTCTTGGTTTCTTCTACCACATGCCGCATAATTCTACTTAGGTTTTCTATCCCGGCTGCGGTTTTGGGGCTGTCTTCTACAATAGCCTGCCCATACAGGTTATTGAGCACATTGAAGAGAAAGTGAGGGTTTATCTGGGCCTTTAAGGCATTTAATTCAGCTTTGGTTTTTTGATAACTAAGATCTCTAAGCTGTCTATGACTTTGATTGACATATTTCAATATTGAAGTCAAAACCATTATACATATCAACAGGACAGCCGCCCAAAAATGAACCTGAAAGGCCCTGATCTCTTTTGGCAGTGTTACTTTAATGCCCAAGGCTAAAAAGACAAAAAATAAAACAATGACCAGCAAATAGCTAAGCTTCCCTACGGTTCCGCCTCCTACGAAAAGCTCTTTGAAAATGTAAGCGTAATGTAGTTTTGACAAAACAATACTCAGGCAAACTAAGCCCAGAAAGCCGAGCCAGTTTTTGACGAGAATGGCAATGAAAGAAACCAGAAAAAAACCAAAACGATACCCATTTTGAGAGGCATTCTTGGGTAAGGCCTTCTCTGGTGGGCCGGCAGAAAATTTCTCTAAAGAGTCTAAAAAAGCACCAGAGCTGTATATCTGCTGATAAAAACAGAACAATAAAAGTGCTGTAATTACAGATAAAATGAGCACCCAGTGCTTTTTGAGATATGTAAAGATTTTATTCAATCCTTCTTTTTATTTCTGTATTGATTTAATATCAACCCAATCCCTGATAGGAAGAAAATCAGGGCCAGATAGTAGCTATTTCCTTGTCCGAATTTATACCCAACTACGGTGGCCACTATAAATAGAAAAACCAAAAGGATGATCCCAATCCAGCTGCCTGCAGAGGTTTTCATCTCTGGCTTGTTTGAGAAAAGGACTTCTCCGTTTCTCATGATTTCTGAGGCTATTCCAGTGAACATGTTCATCGAAATTTTGACATCATAATTAACCTGCTCACCGGCCTCATTGACCTTAAAGCTATGATGACCACCGCAAAAGCTTCTGATAGAGGAGACCTCTTCCCCGTTATAGAAAATGCTCTCTTTGCCGGTATAGTCATTATTAAACTCAAGTTTGGCGTTTTTGTTAATGTTAAAAGTGAAGTATTTCATGTCTGTATTTGTTTTTGATTATGACTCAAAACTAGGCCAGTGCTCTCCCTCCCTAAAATACATGTGACTTACACCCTCTCTTTTGTGATGATCTATTGATTCTTTGTGATTTTAATATTCAATAAGCTCAGACTTCTGTTTCCACTGAATGGGCTTTAGCTGACCTACCTGCCTGATCAAAAACAGAAGAAGCAACACACACACCAACATGACTCCGAAATACACCATATCATTTCCAAAAATCACATAGCGGTAATTATTCTCAGCCATCACATTAAAGTCAATAAACTGCAGTAGCAATAGATCAATAAGAAAATAGACCAAAGTACCCAGAATTACTATCTCAAAACTGCCGGTACGATAATAGAAAAACGAAAGGACACCAATCAAAATAAACATTGCCAGTACGGTCTTTGGCTCAAAATTTATCAACGATATAAGGCAGGTAGTACTTAGGGCTACGCCCAATGAATAATTCTTAAATAAACCATGACCAATGATTCCAATCTGCAAGAAAATAAGCCCAATACTTGGCAAAATGATCAAAAGATAATCTAGCTGGGCAAATTCATGAAGTAGCTCCATATCAATTAGACCGAGTGGTATTTCTTCTACTACAGACGAAATATATCTGATGATTAAACCCAGGGTGATACCGTAAAGCAGGTTTCTACTATTCAATCCTTTAAAGCGGGGCAGTTCCCATTTATTAATGAACAGGCCTACTGCAGCAATGACAATAACCCCCGCCAGCGTAACCAGGGCCATGTTTTGGGTCGTATCCACTTTGTTTTCTTTGGCCATCATATAACCCGCCACTATGCCGGCCACAAAATATACTACCAGCAGCAGCAGGAAAAGTAACCAGGCTTTGGCTATGGTCATGCCTTCGTGTTTGATGATCGGGGCTTTATCTTCCACTTTACAGTATGTTTGATTACAATCTTTAAAGATGGGAATTCATAAAAACAAAGGCAATAAAATGTGAAAAAGTCGCCACTTCATGTGATTTGATGGAACGCGAGATCAAAAGGTGGGTAATTTGTCTATTTTTGCACAGCACTGAAACTATTTTTCCTGAATGATCTCCATCGTTATCCCGATTTTCAACGAAGAAGAAAACCTCAATAACCTTTACACCAGACTCACCGCCGCGGCTCCCAGCTGGCAGGAGGACTACGAAATAGTACTGGTAGATGATGGTTCTGCAGATGATTCATTACAAATCATGACTGATTTTGCAGAGAAGGATCATCGGGTGCGAGTGGTGAAACTTTCCAGGAATTTCGGGCATCAGCCTGCTATTTCTGCGGGTATTCAAGAAGCTAAGGGTGACGCCGTGGTGATTATGGATGGTGACCTACAAGATCCCCCTGAGGAATTGCACCGTTTTCTGGAAAAATGGCGTGAAGGCTATCATGTGGTGTACGCAGTGCGTACCAAACGCAAAGAAGGCTTTTTCAAAAAACTAGCCTATAGTACCTTCTACCGTATTTTAGCCGCTATTTCTGAGATTGATATTCCGCTGGACTCTGGTGATTTCTGTGTAATGGACCGCAAAGTGGTCAATGCCATTGTGAAAGAAATGCCAGAGCAGATCCGGTTTGTGAGAGGCTTAAGAGCCTACGCCGGTTTTAAACAAATAGGCGTTAAATACGAACGTGCAGAAAGAGCTGCCGGCGAAGTAAAGTATACCTTCAAAAAACTGATGGGCCTTGCCATGGATGGCCTCTTTGGCTTCTCCAATGTCCCTTTAAGACTGGCTACTTATTTCGGCTTTTTCATAGCCATACCTTCTTTTCTGGTAGGCATTTTCTTTATTCTTCACAGATTACTGGGCTTTAAAGTACTGGGGCATACCCCTGCTGAAATTCCGGGCACCACTACTTTGACCGTAGGCATGTATTTTCTCGGTGGTGTTACACTCATCATTCTGGGGATTCTTGGAGAGTATATTGGCCGAATCTATATTGAAGTAAAAAGAAGGCCGTTCTTTGTGATAGATGAGGTGATAGAGAAAGGTTCTCAGCCGTAATTCAATAAACAAAACCACATATTTGTTTTGCTTCGCGTACCCTCCGAAATACAAGACGATCATTTTGAATCACTAAAGATTCAGGAACTGACTTTTGTGGCTTATAGGAGCGACGTATACCCTTCTAAAAACGAGGTTTTCTTTGAAGAAAATGCCGTCATCTATGTGATAGAAGGTGAAAAGAAATTCACAGGAACTTCAGAGACTATTACGGTAAAGAAGGGTGATGTGTTTTTTGTAAGAAGGGGTTATTACCTCATGTCTGAGTCTATAGACGAGTCGTACAAAAGCCTGGTGTTCTTCTTTGATGAGAAACTGATTAAAGACTTTGTCAATCAGCACCTGGAGCTTTTCCCAGAAGAAAAAATGGCTGAAAAGGAACTGCCAACTCTGCTCATATTACCTACCGATGAGAAGTTTGGGAAATTCGCCGAATCTGTACTCCCCTATTTCAGGTCAAAAACGAAGTATCTCCACCATTTTCTCAAACTCAAATTACAGGAATTACTTCTTCACTTGCTGGAGTATGATAACGGTGATTTCCTAAAAGCCCTCTTGCATGAAATTTACCGAGGCGAAAAGGCAGATCTGGAGTATCTGATGCAAAACTATTACCTGAAACCGCTGAACCTCAACGAGCTCGCCAGACTCTCTGGCCGCAGCCTTTCCGCTTTCAAAAGAGATTTTCAGGAAAGATATAACAGTTCACCGGCTACCTGGATTCGTGAGAAGCGACTCAAGCACGCCGCATTCCTGCTTAAAAACAGTCCAAAGCATGTCAATGAAATCGCCGAGGAGGTAGGTTTTGAAAGCGTCTCACACTTTATAAAGGCGTTTAAGGGGCGATTTGGGAAAACGCCGGCGAAGTTTTCGGATTGAATCCTAGTAGCAGAATTCGTGAGGGAGGATTATGTGTAAGTTTTGTAAGGTGAACATCCTTTTTCCATGACACCAAACTAATATATCATTTATATGTACCTGTTCAAAGAAAGACCAATCAACTAGTGAGTTATGAGATTTCTTTTATTAGCAATTACTACGCTTATTTGTCTTTTTATCAGTATTTCATCTTTTGCATGTAGGTGTTCCAATTATGAAATTAATAGCTTGGAGGACATTGAAAATTACAAATTCATTGCTCTAGTTAAGATAGACTCCATTTATTTTCTCAAAGAAGATACATTAAACTCTAGGCCTACTCACCATATTGACATTTCAATTCTTGATCTATATCGTGGAGTTTCAGTTAACACCATACAAGTTTCTGGAAGCAATCATAATTTAAATACATGGAGATGGACCTCCTGTGACATGGATATTAATCCTGGAGAAGAATGGGTCTTGTTTGCATACTTACTCCCTGATTCTACGCTTCAAACCGGCTTATGCACTTTTTCTCAAAAGTATAAAAATATAGATGGACAACGAGATTGGCTTTTTGAAAGAGGTTTTAAGAGAATTCAGAAGGTAAAACAATTACTTCAACTTACTGATTCGTCATCAAAAATAAAAAATGGAAAACATATTGAGAGCTATCCGCAAGGGTCAGTCGAACTAGAGGCCCAATACAAAAACGGAAAGCTGGAGGGTGAGAGAAAAATTTGGTACACAGATGGACAAATAATGTCGATTGAAAACTTTAAAAGTGGATTGAAAGAAGGTAGATCAATCTGGTACAACCCGAACGGTTCGATCTTAAGAACTTGTAATTATAAAGATGGTCATGAATCAGGGGCTTGCATCGTATACTATAAAGAGAATACAATATTGAGGGAGTCTAATTATTCAGAGAGTGGTGTTCTACTGATATCTTCCCATTTTGATATAAACGGCATACTAATAGACACTTACGAAACTGTTCCCCTTAGAAATGAAAGTATATCAACTTACTATTATGAAAGTGGTGAAGTCAAGGAAAGAAGTATATCAAAAATTGGAGAAGTGACAGAAAATACGACTGCCTATTTTAAGAACGGGGGTATAAAAGCCACATGGCAATATTTTAATGAAGGTCCGTTGAAACAGGAATACAAACAGTACGATGAGAATGGAAGTCTTATTGATCATAAACAGGTTAACAGGAATCATGAGACTATTTGGTTAAAGAAAAGTAGACCAGATTGAATTAAAACCCTTTTTGACAAACTCTTATCAGCAAACTTTAGGAAGAGCATTTCCTTTTCTCAAACTATAGTTGTGAGATATCCGCACCGAAGCTAGAATTTTCTCGAATTAAACGTCAGATTGGGCATTCCTTCCTTTATAATCCACTCTTGAATTTCCCGTTCGAGCACACTATGAACCACTTAACGATTGCATTTTTTGCTTATAATTAGCATTTTGTGGCTTAAAACTGATCTTTTTGTTAATCTTAAATCATGAATGCTACTAATCCTTTAAGCTTTCTGAGGCTACTCGGTGTGGCCTTAATCCTATTTGTTATTGGCTGTACTGAAGAGCCGGAAGACACTCCCGTACCGGTTAGTACTCCCAAGCCAAAGCCTAAACCAGAAGCTGATTTTAGTTTTAGCAGACAGGAGATTTACCCGCAAGATACCATTTCGTTCAGCGATAAGTCATTAAATGCTGCTTCCTGGAAATGGACTTTCCCTTCAGGAGACCCAGAGTCTTCAACAGAGCAAAATCCTGTGGTCATCTTTAATTCCATCGGAGCATACGATGTTAATCTGGAAGTCTTAGGTACAGATGGCGAAACCACGTCTTCTATCACTCAAAAAATCACAGTAAAAGACAATAAAATACCTCCCTACAGCGGGACTATTTTTATAGAGCCCGAGATCATCATTGATGAAGACCCTACGACCTTTCTCTCTGTTACCTATGTTGGCATGGAAAGAGTCAGCCTCTTTGACCGAAGAGCAGAGAATTTTTTTCATGATGTAGAGGTATTTGTTTACACGGCCGATTATGAAAAAGATCAGGCGGTTAAGGTTTATGTAAACTCCGAATTTACCCGTGCACAAGCCGATGAGCACGCCAGATCTTATGCCAGTCAAATGGGGCAACTGCCTTCATTTTTACTCAAACCCATTACAGAATTGCATATCAATGATGGTAACCACCCTTGGAGTGGTAGTCGCGGATTAATGCTGGTACATACTCAACAGGGTGAATCTTATGCTAGTCAAGGAATTGTGGCTGAAACACTCTTGCACGAAGCAAGCCATGCTTCATTACAAGACCTTAATGTGTCTACAGAGTATCTGGAGGTTATGGATCAGGACCCCACCCACCTTTCTACCTACGCCAGAGACAATTTATATGGGGAAGATCTGGCCGAAACCATTCTTTTATATCTGGCCTACCGATATAGGCCCGACAGGCTTAAAGAAGACGAGAAATATAATATCTCAAGACTCATTCCTAACCGACTTCAATTATTAGACAAGCAGGGTTTTGATGTTTATCCGTGGTAGAATCGATTTTTCTTACTGAGTTTTCTATTTGTGGGCAAAGTAGCTTCAGGGTTTTATCCTCTGGCGGTCAGGAAATATTCAAGAAGCCGTAATGCTACAAAAAGGGCAAAAGCAATCAGTAGTTTTATGAAAACCATCTTTTTGGTTCCATTGCTTTTTTCAGTTTTTAGTAGGGCTTTTACTCCCGCCAAGAGCTTATCTCTGTTTAGCCATAAGATGACCAGAATGAGTAGCTGATATAGAATCGCTGCTTTGAGTGCTCCCAAAAGAACCCCGAAGTAGATATCCTGAAAGATGACGTTTATCAGAATGGTGGAGGTGACTAAGCAGCCTATAAGTCGGGTTCTTTTGAATAGAATGAGAAATCCGCCAAGGACCTCAAAGAAGCCTATGGTGATGGCAAATGGTTTTGAATAGCCGTAAAATGCCCACATCAGCTCCATCCCAGTCATTTCAGAAACAGTTTTATCAATTTGAGCAGCTCCGTCAAATTGTATCACTTTAGCTCCACCATAAATGAACATGGCCAGAACCACCACCCAACTGATGGCGTTTTCAAGGATTTCAATTTTGTCTTTTTTGGTGAAAGTCATTTTGAGGTTGAGTTAAATGAAAAAGCCAGCCGGCTAAGCCAAATTGATCCGATTTTCTACTTCAAACATACTCAAAACCATGAATGAAAGGCATATGAGCAGCGAGAACAGCGTCTCCGAGACTCTTAACAAAAAGAACCACTTATTTACAAAATGGCTAAGTCTCTTTACAATCATTTTGGAATACCAGCGGCCTAATTATCACCCTACCTCAATATCCGCATACACCGGAAAATGATTCCTAATATTTGTTAAATGGGTCTAAAGAACAGATGATTAAGGCCGTAAATCCCTATCTTTAGAAAACTCCAACACCAAATCATTCTGACATGAAAATGAATAAACTTGCACTCCTTATCTTCACTAGTTTACTCTTCAACCTGACTTCTTACGCACAGGAAAACTCAAATAGGGAGAAACACCAAGACCTATTAAAAATGGACGCCGATGCCATTATTTTTGTGGATGCCGCTGAAAGTGAGCAGGTCCTAAAAGCTAAAATTGATTTCTTAAAAAGTCTTATTCCTGAAAATAATATTACCTATAAAATTGAAAACGGCCTCATTACCTATTTTGAATTCAAAAGCCATCAGGTTAGTTGTTCGTCAGATAAGTTTCAGAAATTTTATGTGACCATTAAAGGGGATAGAAACTTAAACTGTGGCATTATGGACCGGCTTTAAGTAGGGGTCCGTTAAAGTTCTAACCATTAATTTTCACGTTCCCTGATTTCACTTGACTTCAATAATCCTTCACCAGCTCATCTATGTATACTGCCCTGGCAGTTAACCAGGCCTTCATATTTTCTTTTTCAAAATCAGAATTACCACGCCCCCATTTTTTGAAATCTTCTCTGCGTGATTCCTTAATTTCAGCAGCTTATTCATCTACAAAAGACAGAAGCCTGTTAAAGTCTTGTTGCCTGAAGGTTTGCCACTTTTCTTTAAAAAGTGATTTTATGACAGGGTCAGCGGCAATTCTGCCAAACAACGTGGTACCTACCGACTGCCAGATCCAGAAAAGCGGTCGGTTTGAGTTCACATAGTGCACCTGACTTTGTTCATACGAAAAGGCCCAGTCGAAATCCCAAATAGGGCCAATATGAAACTTACCCTCCGCTGTTTTATACAGGTATGTGCTTTTGGGGTGGTTTATTTCTTCATTGCAGGTATGCGTATAAACCAGCAGGTAATCGGCCATAGCTTCTGCATCAAAATACTTCAGGTAATCATTGCCGGGGAAATCTGGGGCAAATACCCGCTTTTCAAGTTGATCGAATTCATTGGAAATTTTGTCGATCTGTGCCTGTGAGGTGATTTCAGGGTGTTTGATCTGAACCGGCAGCTGGTAATGGCTGCTGAAGAAATAATCGTCATCAGGTTCTATTATAGTATCCAGCGAAAGTAACAGGCCGTCATCACCTACATTGACACGGTTCTCTTTCACTTCTATTTGCTCAGTAAGCGTAAAACTGCCCAGAAATTCATTATTCAGCCAAAGATATACTGGCTTCATGTGGTTTGTGTAGGGCATTTTCAGCAGTTGGTCTATTTCCATGGCTACAGCATTCTGTAGCAGCGAAGGGTCCAGATAATTTGCCAGCAAAACCCATCTCTTCTCTGGTTTGAGTCCCGGCAGACCGGCCTTTTCTTTTAGTTTTATTTTGAATAGTTTTTTGGGGAACGACCAAGTGGTATTTCCTCGCCCTCTTATTTCAATGTCAGCTGAAAAGCTTTCTCCGTTTTCTACGCTCAGTGTGGCATTCAGATAAGTGTGTTTTGAAGTAACAGGTTCCTTGTTTTCTGTTATTATTCTGAGGGAGGGAACAGTACTTTCTGCAACAGGCGAATCAGTGTTTTTTTGACAGCTCCACAGTAAAAACAGCAATAAAATATAGTATCCCCTCTTCAGCTTCTTGTGATTTTTCAGATCTGAAAGTAAGAATTTGAGTTTACTATCTGATCTGCAAACCAGAGGAAATTTATGCATGACTATAAATACTGATTTTAAGCTTAACAGAGGCAACCGCCTTATTTGAGACGAACCGCGGGTTCTGTCAGATGTCTAATAGGCGTTTAAAACTTGATGATGTTACACCAAACAGGAGTATTGAAAACTGCTTGACGAAGCCGTAAGTATCGGATCAAAAAACATATTATTCCAAAACGAAAGTGTTTGAATTGAAGAGGCTGTCTGAAAGTTCGAAATGAAGTTCACCCTTACGCTTTGAAACATATAATTTAACTATATCCCGGTTAACTCTCAGGTGGCTTTTCGAATTTTTGCCTATAATGTCACACCCGAAAAGCCTTGTTCCGTCAGGGAAATCTATTACATAAACTTGAGAATCCTTCAAATAGTTAAAATCAGAAGGCTTTTTCAAGATTACTTCAGAATTCTGGTTATTACGTATCCTCTCTTTATCTAAACAATGCTCAGAAGCTTTGGATGAATCTTGAAATACTTGACAAAGAAAAATTATGAGAGAAATAAATACTCCTACAAGACCGATGAACATTTTAAATTCATGTAGTGCATCCCAAAGGCTTTTAGAACTACCTTTATTTACCATTCGCAAAACATTTACGACTAAAATAGAGTCAAACCTTTATAACTTCCAAAAGATATACTCCGGAACCCATCTCATCTGAATTCACCCCACCTCAATATCCGCATAAACCGGAAAATGATCAGAACCTTCTTTGAGGGCTGTTTTGAGATTTGTACTGAGGCCGGTAGAGTGCGGTGAAGAGTATGGGTTTAGCACATCTCCTTTGTTCAATTTCAAGCCGCGACTAATGAGGATATGGTCTATCAGCACCGTAAACCAATTTTTGGTGATGGTATCCGTAAAAGAACTAGAGCTAGGCGACCAGCCGTATTTGCCCAGCTTAGGCTTTCCTAAGGCACTGGTAAGGATTAGGTCTGGCTCATAGACAGAACCCAGCAGTATCTCTATAGCACTTTTGCCAAATCTACCCTCGTAAAAGTCGCTGCCCATACCGTCATTGATATCACCGGTCACCAGTACTTCATCACCCTCTTTTATCCACTTGTCTATTCGCTGGCGTATGTGCATACACTCGGCATATAGTTTTCTGCGATTTAACATAGAAAGCTGCTCATATCTGGCATAATCCACGTGATCAAAAATGCCTTTTGATTTAGCATGAGCTACTATCATCTTAAAAAGCTTCTTTTGGTCAGACTTTCTTTTAATGGTAGCCTCCAAAGGTGGTCTGAAATGACTGTATTGCTCTTGAATGCTCTGCTCTAAGGTATCTACCAAAAAGGGTTCATTAAATGCATTTTGAGCCTCCGGCGTATGGTCTACAATAAGTTTATCGGCGTCGTAAATCATACAAAGCTCCTGCTGCCCATTTGAAACATGACCTTCCATAGCCTTGTAGTTTCGGTAGGTGAGACCGAATGTCTGCATCCAAAGGTTTAGTTGATCAGTGGCCGTTTTCGAACCATTTTTTAAGCTGTCTGGCCCTTCTACCACTGCCAGCACATCAAAATCAAGAAGCTTTAAAACTTCTATGAGCCTCATGCTCTTCACCGTCCACTTTTCTTCCTGATTCCAGTCAGATTCGGGTTTTGAGGCCGGTGGTGGAGTGTTTATAGGAATGCCATTCACAAAGACATTCTTCATCCATTCCATGTTGTATTCGGCTATTCTAAGTTTCATGGTTCTTTTTTCTTTAAAAATACCCAATAACCCAAAGCCAAACATCAGGTAAAAACACCTTTTCTATTTTCTGGTTTATGACTGCCAGTCGCTTTCTTCCAGCATAAAAACATCGTGGATTTTAGCATTACAAACCTCAGCTATTTTAAGTGCTAAAACGGTGGAAGGTATAAACCGACCTTTTTCAATGGAATTTATGGTCTGACGAGAAACACCTACTTTTTCTGCTAAATCTGCCTGAGTAAAGTCGTTTTTTGCCCTTTCTACTTTAATTGAGTTTTTCATTTACTCTTTAAACTTCAAAAATTGAAAGATTCCATAGGCCAGCAAAAGGGCCAAGGTTAAGTATTCAAAAGCAGAATGAGAATACCAAGAATCTGTTTCTATACTATATCCGTCAAAGTTCACAGAATAGTCTAAAAGAGCGAAGATTAATCCTGCAATTGGTATCGCTAAAGCCAAGGCTTTAAACTTTAATAGAACTACCCTCTCATCATTCATTTTTTCTTTAGAGAAATAGATAAAAACTAAAGAAAAAGCTGCGGGAGTGCTAAAGGCAGTCAAATCAAAAATACCAAACTCAGATAACCGATATAAAAAAATACCAATCGAAAGGGCAAGCAAGATTAGTCCAAAGTACCTGAAATAATGAGGGTAGTGAAATACATAATTTCTCATGATTGTCTTGTTTTATTACCTAAATGTAAAACAAACTTTACAAATAGACAACAATAAAAGACATTTTGATGGTAGCCTTTGAAATTAGCCTAAAGTGCCACCAGCTCCTTGGCTTCATTGAGCTTCACCACTACATCAAACTGATCTATCTCTAAACAAAACGGAATATCCTTACCTCCGCTGAGGTTTTTTAGGCGGTGAAGGTGACTGGCTCTTTGCATATATTCCAGAAGGTTGCCTTTAGCCACATCATAGCCGGCAATGGCCAGGTGAGTGGAGTCACCTACTGTTTGTAAAAATTCCTGACAGCCTAAGGCCAGAGCCCCGGCAAAAAGTACGTCCTCCAAACCAGGTCTGCCTTTCCAGCCAGCCGCTAGCACTATGACATCTTTCTGAAGTGTTTTGAGGTAACTCACTGTAGCTGTCAAATTCCCAAATGAAGCTGCCAGAATTTCATCTGCGGCCATTGATTTATTGACCGCCAGAGTACCATTTGTTGTAGTCATCGCCACTTTTTTGCCTTTGGCTCTTTCTTCCATATAGCTGAAAGGCGAATTGTCCAGGTCAAAACCCTCAATCAGCTGAGCATGACGCTCACCTCCCGCCAGCCAACCTTCTGCCTGTAATGTTCTGCAATCCTCTACTTCTATCAGAGGTTTGATGGCCTTTACTCCGGTAGCCAAACCAGCCACAATGCAGCTGGTAGCCCTGAAAACATCTGTGATTACTACTACTTTCCCCTCCAACTCATGCTGATGTATGAGCTCATGGGTTAAACAAACTTCTATGGTATTCATGCCGCAAAGGTAGAATTTTGACTAGTATAAAACAGTAATTAGTTCGGCATAGCAAGCGGGTTTATTTGCACCCTTTATTTCAATGGTGCACTCCACTATCATCTTTACTCCACCGTTGTTTATTTCAGATGCATGTTTGAGTTTTGCCGTAACTCTGATTTCACTTCCAGAGGCAACAGGATGCATAAAACGTACCTTTTCTGATCCATAATTGATACCAATTTTGGCAAAAGGAGCCCTGTAAACGGTTTCCATGAGTTTAGGAATCAATGATAGTGTAAGATAACCGTGGGCGATGGTTCCACCAAAAACCGTGTCTTTGGCCTTTAACTCATCCAAATGTATCCATTGATGATCAAAAGTAGCATCTGCAAACTTCTGAATAGTTTCCTGTGTGACTTTCAACCAATCTGAGCTGCCTAGATTTTTGCCTATATGGCCCGCGACCTCTCGCTTTTCATTAAAAATCGTGATGTTTTCTGAGGGGTTTTCTGGCTGAGCAAAGTCCTCCTGTTTGATCGGTATCTCAAAGGCTTCTTCTTCTGCAACAGGAATCACCACGGCTTTTCCTTTTATTTTTCTTTGACTCAGATCCTGCAAAGCTTCTTTTGAATCGGCCAGGGCATATACTTTGTCAATATGCGGTTTCAGCTGACCCGCCAGATAAAACATGCCAAGCTCCTGAAGGTTTTTATAAGCCTCTTCTGGCTGTTCTTTTACAAACCGGCTAAAGAATACACCGACAATAGAGCAGCTTTTAAGCAAAGGAATATTTAAGCCTATTTGCGGAACATGACCGCTGGCAAAACCCACCACCAAATAACGACCCTCTGCAGCGGTAGCTCGTAAGGCGGCATCTGAGAGCTCACCGCCTACCGGGTCAAAAACCATATTTACGCCTGTGCCATTTGTTAATTTTTTGACCGACTCCTTTAGGTTTTCTTCATTATAATTGATCAAAAAATCTGCTCCATTTTGTTTACAAAGCTCTAGTCTGTCAGCAGAAGAGGCCGCAGCAATTATTTTGGCTCCCATCGCTTTACCTAGCTGCACCGCTGCCAGACCAACTCCCCCGGCCGCACCTAAAACCAAAAGTGTTTCATTGGTTTTGAGGCCTCCCCGGTTTTTTAAGGCGTGATATGCCGTTCCAAAATTATAACTGAATGAGGCCGCTTTTACATAGCTACTACCTGCCAGCATCGGGAATGCGGCATCTGCTTTCACTACGGCATATTCTGCCATGCCGCCCCATTTGCAATGCGAAAAAACGGAGTCTCCCTTTTTAAACTTTTTGACCTCACTACCCATATCTACTACTTCGCCGGCTATTTCGCCGCCAGGTGAGAACGGAAGCTCTGGTTTTAACTGGTATTTACCCTGTACTATCAGCAGATCTGGGAAATTCAGGCTGCAGGCTTTAATTTTTATCAGAAGTTCATCTGCAGCGGGTTTGGGTATAGCTACGTCTTTTAGTTTCAAAGATTCTATGGTTCCAAACTGCTCGCAAATAAGGGCTTTCATAGGGTTTCGGTTACTTTTACACAATATTGGAATGATAAATGCCTTTAATCAAATAAATGAGTCGCATTTCTAAATATAGTTTTCTTCTGGGCGTTCTGTGCAGTGTACTCACAGGTGTGGCTCAGGCACAGGAAGTAGAAGTCATTGGTTTCGAAGAACTGGATAGTTTGATAAAAATCGATGCCGAGGAGGTGAAGGTGGTCAATTTCTGGGCTACCTGGTGTAAACCATGCATTGAAGAAATGCCGGCTTTTGAAACTATTTCAAAAGATTATCGTCTAAAGGATGTGAAAGTGCTGTTGGTAAGCCTTGATTTTGCAAAAGACCTAGAAAGGGTTGGTAATTTTGTCAAAAGAAGGGAATTGAGTTCTGAGGTTGTATTACTCAATGAACCTGATTACGACAGCTGGATCAATAAAATAAATGAAGATTGGTCTGGTGCTATTCCAGCCACTCTGATTATCAGTAAAGCAGAAACGAAGTTTTTGGAGCAAAAAATGGATGAAGCCGAGCTGAGAAGTACAATTGACAAATTGTTAAATTAAACCGAAATTAGAATCGAGGATTTGTGCTTACAATACTGAATCCTCTAAACAGAGTAGAAATGAAGAAGTTAAAAATATCCATGGTTGCCTTATTGGTGCTTGCTGCCCTGTCTGGTACCTACTTCCTTACTGATGCCAAAGCCAGCAAAGGAAATAAACTGAAGTCTCCGACATCTTTGGTATTACCTACTGGCTATGAAGTAGGAGATGAAGCCACCGATTTTAGTTTAAAAAATATCGATGGCAAAATGGTCTCTTTGAAAGACTTTACTCAGGCCAAGGGCTTTATCGTGGTCTTTACGTGTAACCATTGCCCATTTTCTAAGGCTTATGAAGACAGGGTAGTTGCTCTTGATGCCAAGTTTGCTGCTAAAGGCTTTCCTGTAATTGCCATTAACCCAAATGACCCTGCGGCTTACGAGGAAGATTCCTTTGAAAACATGAAGAAAAGAGCAGCAGAAAAGGGTTATACCTTCCCTTATTTGGTAGATGAAAAGGGAGTTGGACAAGTTTACGGTGCGGCCCGAACTCCACATGTGTTTGTCATCAAAAAAGAAGAAGGAAAAAATATCATCAAATACATAGGTGCTATTGATGATAATGCTCAGGACCCGTCATCGGTTTCTAAACGTTATGTAGAAGATGCTGTAAACAATTTGCTGCAAAACAAACCAGTGGTAACCCAAAGCACTAAAGCTATCGGTTGCTCTATCAAATGGCGTAGCTAATTGAGATTAAATAATCAGAATATAGAGGCTTATCTGTTCAGGTGAGCCTCTTTTTTATGTCCAAAACCCCGTATTACAGTGTTGAATGTTTAGTTTTGGTCAAAAACTAATTTAATGGCAATCCCTACTCCTCCTAAAGTTTTCTCTCCTGAGCGTATGAATCAGCTGGTGGCATTTGACCGCCTGCTAAACATCATGGATGATCTCCGTGAAAAATGCCCCTGGGACAAAAAGCAGACTATGGAGAGTCTTCGTCACCTAACTATAGAGGAGACCTATGAACTTTCTGATGCCATTCTGGAAGGTGACCTCAATGAGGTCAAAAAGGAGTTGGGAGATATCATGCTTCATCTGGTTTTTTACGCCAAAATTGGGTCTGAAACGGGTGATTTTGATATCTCAGAGGTTTTGCATGGAATATGCGAGAAATTGATAGCTCGTCATCCTCATATTTATGGTGACATTAAAGTGGAAAATGATGAGCAGGTCAAAGAAAACTGGGAAAAGCTAAAGCTCAAAGAGAAAGGAAATAAGAGTGTTTTGGGCGGCGTACCCAATAGCTTACCCGCCCTGGTCAAAGCCATGCGTATTCAGGAGAAAGCTCGTGGTGTGGGGTTCGACTGGGAAGAAAAACAGCAAGTTTGGGGCAAAGTAGAAGAAGAAATGCAGGAGTTCAAAGAGCATTTCAATGCCGAAAAGGCAGAAACCATTGACGCCGAAAAAGCAGAAGCAGAATTTGGTGATTTGCTATTCTCACTAGTCAATTACGCCCGATTTATTGACTTAAACCCCGAAACAGCACTTGAACGTACCAACAAAAAATTCATAAAACGCTTTCAATACCTCGAATCAAAAGCGAAAGACCTTGGTAAAAACCTAGCAGACATGACTCTAGCCGAAATGGATGTTTTCTGGGAAGAGGCGAAGGGGATGTGAGGTAGATTATTGAAGTTCTTCCGGATGGATTATGGGAGGAGATTCTTTCTAATGATCTTTCCTTTTACCTATGCAATCGAACAAAAAAGAATCTAACTTACCTATGTAATCAAACAAATTGTGTGCATATTTACCTATGCAATCAAACATTTGTTGACCTGAATTGTACATTAAAAGAGATTTATACGCCTATTTAATTCAGTGGAAAAGCCTTTCTTCACGGCTTCCATTGATTTTGCGTGGAGCAAGACAGGTGGGAAAAACTACCTTGGTAAAGGAGTTTGGAGAAGGCTATTCTCAATTTTTGTATTTCAATCTGGAAAGGGCGGAGGATTTTTCTCTTTTTGCAAATATTGAGAAGCTAAAAGACACGCTTAACCTCCTTTTTATTGCCAGAAATTTCCGGTTAAGTCCAGATATTGAAACGCTTCTATTTATTGATGAGGTTCAGGAAAAACCAGAAGTAATTGAGATGCTGCGTTATTTCCATGAGGATTATCCATATCTGCATGTTATTGTAACCGGGTCTCTACTGGAGTTTGGAATTGAGAAGATTCAAAAGACACCAGTTGGCAGAGTAGAGTATGCTGAGCTACACCCACTCAATTTCAGAGAGTTTCTGATGGCCATGAACCAGAATATGCTCCTTGAACAAATTGATACAGTACCTCTCCCCGAAACGTTTAATCCGCTACTATTAAGTCTTTTTCACAATTACGTACTCATTGGTGGTATGCCCCGAATAGTGGCAGAATATGCTGAAAATCAAAATGCTACAGCATTGGCCCGATTATATGCCTCTATCATTGAATCTTATAAAACAGATGTAGAAAAATATGCTTCTAATGACACACAAAAGCGTGTGATTAGACATATTATTAATGCGGCTCCGTTTGAAATTGACAACCGTATAAAACTAAATAACTTCGGTAATTCGTCTTTCAAAACCAGAGACGTGAAAGAGGCTTTTGACGCATTACAAAAAGCCAAACTCATGCGGCTTATTTACCCGAGTACTGATACTAACCCTCCATTATATCCTGATTTATTGAAAAGCCCCCGACTCCATTTTCTGGATACTGGTTTGGTCAATTATCAACTCGGAATTCAGCAGGAGATACTGCAACTATCTGACTTAAATGATGCATCACGGGGCAAACTGGTTCAGCAAATAGTTTTGCAGGAATTAAACTCTACGCAGATTTTACCGGACAAAACCTTTCATTTTTGGGTTCGTGAAGAGCGTGGAACCACCTCTGAAGTAGATATTATTTATCCGTACAAAAAATATATTATCCCCATAGAGGTGAAATCTGGAGCCACCGGTAGTCTGCGTTCTCTTCACGAATTTATGGACCGATGCCCACATTCGTTTGCAGTTAGAATCTACGCCGGAAAAATCGGAGTTGATAGCCTGAAGACACGAAAAGGGAAGGAGTACAAACTTCTTAACCTCCCCTATTTTTTAGTTTCCAAAATAGAAGAATATTTGGAGTGGTTTATAGAATCTAATAACGACTTTACCCCTATTTAGATACCTCCGGCCGAGATGGATGTTGGTGGAGAAACTCCACGGAGCCTGAAAAAATATTAATAATCATCAACCCCTCGCCATCCTCCTTTCCATTCGTCTAACACGAGTGGCATTTTTACCATCAACACGGGAAGCCACAGCCCAAAGAGCAGCAGGAAGCCAGCCGATAATGGTAATCTGAAGAATTAAACAGAGAATTCCACTTAGAATTTTGCCTCGCAAAAAGAAAGACAACCAAGGCACTAAAACAGCAATAAGTAACATAGCTTTTTCAAAAGTTTGAGACTAAGTTACTTACTGCCGAAAGTCTTGTAAAACGAATTTTGATAAACGGTCAAAGCCCCCTCACCTTCGGGGAGGGCCGGAATGGGGTCAAAACTACAGCTTCACCTCACAGCCCCCTTTGGCTCCAGACTTGAGAACGGCCTCTACAACACGAATGTCTCTTAAACCTTCCTCACCAGGTGCCAGGTAAGGCTTTTTATTGAGTATTGCCAAGGCATCATTATCTAGTTGTAACGGTTGTTGACGATCCACCGGCGTGTAGATTTCGGTGCCATCAGACATACTTCCGCGGTTTCCGCCGTAGCCAGTTTGTGGTTCCATTTTTAACCATCCCTTTTCATAATTGACCTGAAGGTGATTCATATTCACACCAAAGCTAGACTGACAAGTAGCCATTGCTCCGCTCGGAAACTCTAAAACATAAGTGGCAGTTTCTTCTACTTCATGATAAATATCTGGTCTGGTGGTAGAGAGATGAGCCTTTACAGAGATGGGCTCTTCACCGGTTGCCATTCTGGCTCCTTGAATAGCGTAAACTCCCATATCTCCCATGACACCGCCGCCCATAGCTTTCTTCTGTTTCCAGTGATCTGTTCTCGTTTCAAAATAGCCAGCTGCAGAGTTAACCATTTTCACTTTTCCGAAACGTTGATCTTTTACGACTTGTCGATATGCCTGGATATTGGGGTCATGCTGACAGCGGTAACCTATCGCCAAGCTCACCTTGTTTTTATTGCAGGCATCTATCATGGCCTGACAGTCGGTTACAGAAGGAGCCATTGGTTTTTCACACCAGATATGTTTACCCGTACCCGCTCCTCTTACTGTATACTCACGGTGCATTGAAGGTGGCAAAACCACATAAATCACATCAATATCGGGGTTATTGGCAATTTCCTCGTAATTCTGATAATTATAAACGTTCTTATCACTGATGCCGTATTTCTCTTGCCAGACAGGGATTTTTTCAGGAGAACCAGTGACAATGCCCTTCAGTTCACAGTGCTGTGTTTTTAACAAAGCCGGAGCCAGAAGATCTCGGCTGTAATAGCCCAGCCCCACCAGGGCAACTCCCAGTTTTTCTTTTGCTGGTCTAGTAGCTGCCAGCAATACATTTGGTGAAAATGCAGCCACTGAAGCAGCTATTGCAGAATTTTTGACAAAATTTCTTCTATTTAATTCCATGGGTTGAATATTTGTGTCTTTAAAAATAATTGAATTTCATTGTCAATCATTATACAGAAGATAGGAATCTGGAATTCATTAGACTAGCAATTCGGTTTAATCACCTATGACCAAAGAAAACCTAAAAATAATTGGCAGACATGAGAAGGCTATTTTACCAGACCTTTTCTCCTACCCTATTGATGTTAAGATAGATACAGGGGCCTATACATCAAGTTTACACTGTCTTTCTATAGATGAAAACAAGGGCAGTATAACTTGTGAATTTGTTAATGAACTGGATGGTGAAGTATTAAAGAAAAAAGTCATCTTTGCGGACTTTAAGAAACGCAAAGTCAAGAGTTCTAACGGCACTGCCGAAGAACGATTCTCTGTAAAAACAAACATAAAAATTGGTAAGAATTCATATCCGATAGAAGTGACTTTGACAAACCGAAGTCAAATGAAATACCCGATGTTACTCGGACGTAAATTTCTCAAAAACAGATTTATCGTGGATGTTTCTAAGAAATACAGTTTACCAATTCAATCTTCAAAAACAAACTAGAATCGGCCCAAGTGGCTGATAGAAAATCGAAATTATACGGATGAAAATAGCAATCTTATCTAGAAATCCTTCTTTATACTCAACTACTCGTCTGAAAGAAGCCGGAGAAAAAAGAGGTCATCAAATGGTGGTGATTAATCCACTAAAATGTGACCTGGTGATTGAAAAAAAGAAACCACAGATCTTTTATAACGGCCAACCCCTAACAGGTATTGATGCCATTATTCCTAGAATTGGTGCATCTGTCACGTTTTACGGTACAGCCGTAGTAAGGCAATTTGAGATGATGAAGGTGTTTACCACCGTAGAGTCTCAGGCACTGGTTAGGTCCCGAGATAAATTGAGAAGTATGCAGGTGCTGGCAAGAGCTGGTGTAGGGCTACCGAAAACGGTTTTCACCAATTACTCCAAAGACACAGAGGCTGTTATTGAGAAAGTGGGTGGTGCTCCATGTATCATCAAACTATTGGAAGGTACGCAAGGTGTTGGGGTGATTTTGGCAGAAACTAAAAGTGCGGCTACCTCAGTTCTAGATGCTTTTCAAGGTCTTCAGGCAAGAGTGATAGTTCAGGAATTTATCAAAGAAGCCAATGGCTCAGATATCAGAGCTTTTGTAGTGGATGGTGTCATTGTAGGAGCCATGAAAAGACAGGGAAAAGAGGGCGAGTTTCGGTCTAACCTGCACAGGGGTGGCACTGCCGAAATTGTAGAACTTACTGAAGAAGAAGAAAATGTGGCTCTGAAAGCAGCCCGTGTGTTGGGCTTATCCGTTGCAGGGGTAGATATGTTAAGATCAGACCATGGACCTAAAATTATGGAGGTTAATTCTTCGCCTGGACTGGAAGGAATTGAAAAAGCAACCGAAAAAGATGTTGCCAAGGCAATCATCAGGTATATTGAGAGACATGTTGACTAGGCGATTTCGCTTTTCACTTGAACGTCAATTAATATACGATACCTTTCGCCGCTTAAAGAAAGGCTATACTTCTTCATGATCTTTGTATATTCACTTTCATGATGTTGAGCAGTATTTCGCGATTGGCTGAACATTACTTTTGCATCAAAACACGGATATCAATTGACTAAAGGAATATACATTGCCACCACTGAAGACCACAGTGGTAAATCTTTACTTTCATTGGGGCTCATGCATACATTGCTAGGCAAAATGCCCAAAGTGACATTTTTCAGGCCAATCGTTCATGATACTGAAAAGGACCATCATGCAGAAATCATGAAGTCGCACTTTGACCTCCCTTTTGAAATCAACCAGCTGACAGGCTTAAGCAGACAAAACCTCATTGAGTTACTCAATCAAGACAAACTCGGAGATGTACTGGATATTATTATTTCTAAGTACAAAGAACTGGAAGACAATTCTGATTTTGTACTTGTAGAAGGAACAGACTTTGCAGGGCAAGGGAGTCTTGTGGAACTTGACTTAAACGTTCTCATTGCCAAAAACCTGGGCTTACCGGTGGTTTTGATAGGAAACGGAAAAGACAAAACTGCCAAAGAACTGAAGTCATCGATGCAAATGGCCTATCGTTCTTATGAAAAACAGGAGGTACCAGTTATGGCCGTAATAAGCAATAAAGTATTGCCTGAAAACCTCTATGATACACAAAAGGCCATTCAGAAGTTTTTACCACCTGGTGCCGAATCTTTTGTGATTCCACATAATTCCAATCTATCGAGTCCAACAATGAAGGAGATAGCCGAGGCCCTTGATGCCAAGGTTTTATTTGGTGAAGAATACCTCTCAAATAAAGTAGGTTCCTTTGGTGTAGGTGCTATGCAATTGAGAAATTACCTGACCCAGATCAAAGATGATAATATGGTCATTACCCCTGGGGATAGAGCAGATCTTATTCTTGGAGCTTTACAGGCCAATATCTCTAAGAATTATCCCAAAATGGCGGGCATTGTGCTCACCGGAGGTTTGATACCTGAAGAACCTATCATTCGACTTATTGAAGGCTTACAAATCAATTTGCCTATTCTCTCGGTGAATAGAGGCACATTTTATGTCGCCAATACGGTAGGCAATGTCAAGGCGAATATTTTTGCCTACAGCAAAGAAAAGATTAGCAAGAGCATTGAGCTTTTTGAAGAGTATGTGCCTCTGACCAGCATGTTTGAGAAGTTTACCTACTTTAAGAACAAGCTTCTGACACCGCGAATGTTTCAGTACAACATGGTCAAAAGGGCACGTGCAGCTAAAAAACATATTGTTTTACCAGAAGGCTATGATGAGCGAATTCTTCAAGCCGCCGCAGAGCTTGTCAATAAAGACCTTGTAGAAATTACTTTACTTGGTGACCTTGATAAAATTAGAGCCCGTTCTTTAAAGCTTGGCATTAGCCTTGATTTTGCCAAAGTCAAGGTCATAGATCCGCAAAATTCTAGTCTCTTAGAAGATTTTGCAGATACCTTGTACATGCTTCGAAAGCATAAAGGAATGACCCGTGATGTGTCAAAAGACCTGATGGCTGACGTCTCTTACTTTGGCACTATGATGATTTATAAAGGACTGGCAGATGGAATGGTCTCAGGTGCTGTACATACTACTCAGCATACCATTAGACCCGCACTTCAGTTTATCAAGACAAAGCCAGAGTCCAGCGTAGTATCTTCTGTTTTCTTTATGTGTCTTGACGACCGTGTTTCTGTTTTCGGCGACTGTGCCATTAACCCAAACCCGAGTGCCTCAGAATTGGCCGAAATAGCCATTTCTTCAGCTGATAGTGCCCAGTCTTTTGGTATAGAACCCAAAATTGCCATGCTTTCTTACTCCTCAGGTGACTCCGGAAAAGGAGAAGACGTAGACAGAGTTAGGGAGGCCACTGCTCTGGTAAAAGAAAAAAGACCCGACCTAAAAGTAGAAGGACCAATTCAATATGACGCTGCTGTAGACCCAATTGTCGGTAAAGCCAAAATGCCGGATTCTGATGTCGCCGGTCAGGCCAGCGTATTAATTTTCCCTGACTTGAACACAGGAAATAATACCTACAAAGCGGTTCAAAGAGAAACCGGTGCTATCGCCATTGGCCCAATGCTTCAAGGACTCAATAAACCTGTAAATGACCTAAGCCGTGGATGTACGGTTGATGATGTTTTCAATACAGTGATTATCACAGCCATTCAAGCCCAAGAATTCTAAAATGTCAAAAATATTTGTTCTAAACTGTGGTAGTTCGTCATTAAAGTTTCAATTGCTTCAGATGCCTGAAGAAAAGGTGATTATATCTGGATTAGTTGATAAAATAGCACTCGATGGTTCTACTCTTACATACACTTTTGACGAAGTAAAAAAGAAGCTATATCACAATATTCCTACACACCAAGAAGCATTAAAGTTAGTGTCAAGTTTATTGACAGAAGTAGGTGCTATCCGGTCAACAGAGGAGGTGGCAGCTATTGGTCATCGTGTAGTTCATGGGGGCAGCAAATTCAATAAAACTACCAAAGTAACAGAACAGGTTAAACAAGAAATAGAAGAATTGGCAGCTTTGGCTCCTTTACATAATCCTGCAAATTTAAAGGGAATAGAAGTGGCAGAAGCTGTTTTTCCTCTGGCCACTCAAGTAGTTGTTTTTGATACGGCTTTTCATCAGACTATTCCTGAAAGAGCTTACCGATATGCCATTCCCAAAGAGCTGGCTGATCAAGAAAAAATACGTCTTTATGGCTTTCATGGCACCAGTCATCAATATGTCAGTCGACAAGCTTTAAAATATCTCAACAAGCCCGATGCTAAACTGGTGATTCTGCATTTAGGAAATGGCTGTAGTGCTACCGCCATTCAGAATGGCCAAAGTATAGATCATTCCTTAGGTTTTGGTCCATTGAGTGGGCTGGTAATGGGAACCCGTAGTGGCGATATCGACCCTTCTGTGCTGATGTATCTAATGGGTAAAGGATATAGTAAAGACGACCTGAGCCAGCTTCTTAATAAACAAAGTGGGATGCTGGGCCTTACGGGAAGTTCAGACCTTAGAGAAGTCACAGAAAAACATGAACAAGGCGACCAAGACGCCACCCTCGCTTTAGACATAAATACCTACCGTATTAAGAAGTTTATTGGAGCATACGCAGCCATTTTAAACGGAATTGATGCAGTCGTTTTTACTGCAGGTATAGGAGAGAATTCCAAACTTATCAGAGAAATGGTCTGTAATGAAATGGAGTTTCACGGTATCCATTTTGACGCTGATAAAAATCAAAGAAATGAAATAGAAATCAGTTCTGATAAATCAAATGTAAAAGTGCTGGTGATCCCAACTAATGAAGAATTGGAAATAGCAAAACAAACCTACGCCTTGCTTTAGATCCCAATTACTTCGCTGCGTTTTTCAAGGAGGACATTATCCTGCCAAAGCCCATCTCTTTGGGCTATTTTTTCTTTGTAGCCAATCTGCCTGAAACCACAATTCAAGTGTAAATGAATACTGGCTTTATTCTGTGGAAATATGGAGGATTGAAGTGACCATATCCCATTATTTTCTGATGACTCTATGAGTGCTTTCAGCAATAACTTTCCATAGCCTTTTCCTTGTGTAGTTTTTGAGAGGTAAATCGTCACCTCTGCTACCCCTTCATATACTTTTCTTGTGGATACCGCACTTAAAGCAGCCCATCCATTGACCTGACCTTCCTTTGAAAGGACCAATCTGGAGTGTTTGAGAAACTTATTGTCCCATTTTTCCCAGTCAGGCACTTCTGTTTCAAAAGTCGCCATGCCAGTAGCTAAACCTTCCTGATAAATTTCGGCTACCTGCTGATACATGGCGACGTTAAATGGTTCAATTTTCATTAGCAGCAGCCTCCTCCAGGTGTACATCCTCCGGTGGCTGCAGTCACTGCTCCCACAAGACTTACTTTAGCTTTCTCAGGAATCCCACAAGCGTCTTTTGCAAGGCAATCCGTTTGTTTTGAGGTCAAAAGAAAGTTGGTTCCATCAAAATCAAGCCCAAACTTCATAATCGAAGTCCCTTGGTATTCTACTTCAATATCCAGGTCGCCTAGTCCCAACGTTTTCTCCGAAAGTTCAATGATCTTCACCAACTTCTCAGGGTGAAGTCTATGGTTATAGTCGTTTGCACTCCACAGCTGAAAGTTGGCCACTTTTTCATGACGTACAGTACCTCCACAGTCTATAAAGTGTTTGGTTACTTCTCCTACTTCGGTTACATGGAAATGCTCTTCTACCAAACTTCCGTCTGGTAACTGAAATGCGATGGTCTCTAAACCTTTCAAGTGTTCTTTAATCTCTGATAGTTTCATATTTGTTTTATTGCAATATTACGATTAATTAGTTCAAATTTTTTTAGCAGCAACCTCCACTAAACGTGTCCAAAAAAGAACCTAAAAGGGTTTTTATCTCTGCCCATTTCACAGGGTTTATACAATAGCTTACACTTACACCTTCTATATTTCCTTGGATTAAACCTACCTCTTTCAATTCTCTCAAGTGCTGGCTAATGGTAGCCTGAGCCAAGCCAAGTTCTTGTACCAAGTCACTATTAATGCAAGCATTAGCAGCCACCAGATGATCCAGAATGGCAATACGTGCCGGGTGAGCCAATACTTTGGCCACTCTGGCAAGCTCATTTTGCCTTTCTGTAAACAGACTTGTTTTAGTTACACCCATAATACATTGCAATATTACGATTAATATTTTAACCACAACACAAGAAGGACTAAAATCTTTTGCTACTTAATTGATAATACATTAAATGAAGTAGCTTATTTAATGATCAGATCCACCAAATAACTTACAAGGAAAACCACGATAAAAAAGCTCAAATAGCCTATCACATAAGCGACAAATGCTTTGAAATAGTTTACAGGTTTGCGTTCGAAAAACTCACCAATGGCCCAAACACAATAGAGAAAAAAGATATATCCACCGACTTGTCCGAATGGAAAAGAGCCAATACTATCTAATGCTCCAAAAATTCCAATGACAATCATTCCCACACCCATGACGTAGCAAAGGAGAATCACTATTTCGAAAACATTGAAGCCATATTTTTTAAAGAATAGTTTAAGCCAAAAAGCAATGAACACTCCCATTATGATATTGGCGTAGCCGTAATGCCCCTGCACCCAATTGAGCATATTCTTGAAGGTTCCGTCTGGCAGATCCTGATAATTTAAATAACCATCTTCAAAGTGCGTCAGGTTATTAAGAATCGTGTAGACTAAAGAAGTCAGAATAATAAAGATGATGGGTTTTACCAATCTGTTTCTTCGCTCCAGAATAAACTCCCTAACGCTTTTACCCGGTCTGATTAACAGTTCTTTAAGCGTAAAGAATATTCCCTTATCCAAGTGAAGGACATGTTCTATTTCATGAACGATATAGTGCCCGTCTATTCTTTTAAGCTGGGCAGGGGTTCCGCAATTGCTACAATATTTCCCATTGACCTCAAACTCACAATTTTTACATTTCATTGGCGGCAAAAAGTAGATATGGTTATTGACTAGTCGGTCGAAGATAAAAGATTCTTTTGTTTCGATAAAGAATGATATGTTACAGGCCTATCAAAAACTTCTCATAGAGTCAAATTCTCCATGCTCAACCAATAAAACCCGTAACTTGCGATCCGTTAAGGAAATCAATTAAAAATGAAACATTTTATTAATCCGAATGATATTCCTGGAGTACAGGAATTAATAGAAGAAGGACTGGCTCAGAAAGCAAACCCTCTGACAAATCGTGATCTTGGAAAAGACAAAACCCTTTGTCTTTTGTTCTTTAATTCTTCCTTACGTACGCGACTTAGTACTCAGAAAGCAGCGGTTAATCTGGGTATGAATGTCATGGTAATGAACGTAGGTTCTGATGGCTGGCAGCTGGAGTTTGAGGATGGTGCAATAATGAACGGTGGTAAAGCCGAACATATAAAAGAGGCAGCTGCAGTAATAGGTCAATATGCTGACATCATTGGGGTGCGATCATTCCCTGGGCTGGAAGACAGAGAAGCAGATTATGCAGAATTGGTCATTGAGAGTTTTAGAAACTTGTCAGGTGTACCGGTCATAAACTTGGAATCAGCCACTCGTCACCCTTGTCAGTCATTAGCTGATTTAATAACCATTGAAGAACTTAAAACTAAAGCCAGACCCAAAGTGGTTTTAACCTGGGCACCTCATTTGAGAGCTTTGCCGCAGGCCGTTGGCAACTCATTTGCAGAATGGCTTAACCTGACAGATTATGAATTTGTTATTGCCAACCCGGAAGGATATGATTTAGCTCCCGAATACAGAGGAGATGCTCCAGTTTACCATAACCAGGAGGAGGCATTTGAAGGTGCTGATTTTATCTATGCCAAAAACTGGAGTAGTTACGAGCAATATGGTCAAATACTTCCCGGTAATGAAGATTGGATCGTTTCTGCTGAAAAGATGAAACTGACAGATAATGCCAAGTTTATGCACTGTCTACCGGTACGTAGAGGGGTTATTGTGGAAGATGCGGTTATTGATTCTCCGAACTCCGTAGTCATTCAGCAGGCAGGCAATAGAGTATGGTCTGTTCAGGCGGCCGTAAAGAAGATATTAGAAGAACTGTAGTTTCATAACCAGCGGGTATAAACCCGCTGGTAACATATCTTTTCGAGCCGGAGGCTCTCTTCCCAAAGCAATAGATGCAGAGCATCGAAACATCCAGAAAGGGTGGATTTTAATCCACTCGAAATAACCCCTACACCCTCCTCACCTCATACACATCCTTCCGTCTGTCTCTTAGATTTTTCACAGCACCAAATTGGTGAAGTTCTCTAAGTAGATCAAGATCTACATCTGCTATCAGAATCATCTCCGTATTTGGCGTAGCTTCTGCTTTTATACCAGTAGTTGGGAAAGCGAAATCGCATGGCGTAAACACCGTGGACTGTGCAAACTGGATATCCATATTGTGCACATTTGGCAGGTTACCCACGCTACCGGCAATAGCCACATAACATTCATTTTCTATGGCTCTGGCTTGTGAGCAGTGTCTTACTCTGGAATAGCCATTTTGGGTATCTGTAAGGAAAGGAACAAATAGGATTTCCATGCCATCATCTGCCATCAGTCGGCTCAGCTCAGGAAACTCGGAGTCATAGCAAATCAGTACCCCAATTTTACCGCAGTCGGTATCAAAAGTTTGAATTGCGTTTCCTCCCTGCATACCCCAGACCTTGGCCTCATCTGGCGTTACATGTATTTTTTCGTAGCGTTCAACGGTGCCATCTCTTCGGCATAGATAACCCACATTATACAGTCGATCATTTTTGATCTCAGGCATACTTCCTGTGATGATATTGATGTTATACGAAATGCTCAATTCAGAGAATTTCTGAACAATCTCAGCGGTATGCTTGGCTAGTTCCCTAATGGCTTCTGCTTCTTTCAAATGATTGTTCTCTGCCATAAGTGGTGCATTGAAAAACTCAGGAAACAGGGCAAAGTCAGAACGATATCCTGAAACCGCGTCAATAAAATATTCCGCTTGTTCCATCAGTTCTTTGAGATCTTTATACGGTCTCATCTGCCACTGCACCAGTCCTAAACGAACTACCCGCTTTTGGCTAGCGGCCTTTACGTGAGGCTTTTCGTAGTAGATATTATCCCACTCCAGAAGCACTGCATATTCTCCTGATTCCTGGTCTCCACTTAGATAACCTTTGATTATCTTTGAAGGGTGGAAATCGTTTGACATCTGAAAGTTCAAAACCGGATCAGAGACTTCCTTTCGTTTTACCTTTTCTATGTATTCCTTCGGTGTGAAATCTGAGGCATATTTATGATAGTTTGGTATTCTACCACCAAAGGCAATTCCTTTGAGATTTAATTTTTCGCAAAGCTCTTTGCGGTAATCATAAAGTCTACGACCAAGCCTCAGCCCTCGGTACTCCTTTTTGATAAAAACATCAATACCATAAAGCATGTCTCCTTCATTGGTATGTGTATTAAAAGTATAATTTCCGGTGACCTGCTTGTACGTATGTTTATCATCAAATTTATCGTAATCTACGATAATGGATAAAGCACAACCGGCCAGATGATTATTGATTTTTATGACAACCTGCCCTTCAGGAAACTTCTCAATCAGCGACTGAATATGGTGCTCTTTCCAATATGAATTGGGCATAGACTCATAGGCCTCAATCATGGCTTCTTTTAACTCCTCATAGTCTTCAGGCTTGAGGTATTTCAGTTCGATATTTTCAATATCTGGTGCTTGCATTTGATAAAGCGTTATTTTCGATGAAAGCTACGCCAATTCCTTAAATTGGTATCACAATCAGCCCGTATTTTTCTGTATTAACCTATTGAGAACAAATGCAAAGAATCATTCTTTACCTACTCCTGATTCCTTCACTATTTCCATTTCATGTCCGTGCACAACCATACGATGTTCAAATAGCAAGAGATCAATGGGGAGTACCTCATATTTTCGGTAAAACAGACCCTGATGTGGCATATGGCTTAGCCTGGGCTCATGCCGAGGATGATTTTGCCACTATACAACAAACAGCCTTAGCAGGAAAAGGAATGCTGGGCCGATACCTAGGGAAAGACGGTGCCACCATAGATTATGTGGTTGGTCTTTTAGAAACACAAGAGACGGCTTCACAAAAGCTTCAAACGCTCTCGCCAGAGTTTATTAAAGTAGCTCAAGCATACATTGATGGGTTAAACGCATATGCTCTCAAGTATCCCGAAGAGATCTTGGTAAAAGGCAGCTTTCCATTGACAATGAATAATTATTTGTCCTCTATCATTCTTTCGCTTTCTGTAATCTCTGGTGCCGATAATGTCTTGTCTTCCATCTTGAACGGGAGTATTGAAAAACCCGTAAAGTCCGAAATCAAAGGGTCAAATGCTTTTGCTATAGCACCCTGGAAAACCACTGATGGAACAGCCTTTTTGAATATTAATTCTCATCAGCCTTTAGAAGGGCCTGTGGCGTGGTATGAAGCACACTTACATAGTGAAGATGGATGGAACATGCTCGGAGGATTATTCCCCGGAGGTTGCGTCATTTTTCACGGAACCAATGAAAACCTTGGCTGGGCCCATACGGTCAATCATCAGGATAAAATTGACGTGTTCAAATTAGAGACAAACGGCAAGAAATACCTTTTTGATGGTGAATGGAAGCAACTGCGACAAAAGAAAGTTAAACTAAAAGTCAAACTAGGCTTTCTTACTGTGACAATTCCTAAAAAGGCGTATTACAGTGTTTATGGACCTACTCTCAAGACCGATCAGGGGTATTACTCCATTAGAATGGGGGCCAATCAAGACCTGAGGGGCTTAGAGCAATGGTATAAAATGAATAAGGCTCAAAACTTTACTGAGTTTTACAAAGCCATGCAAATGGTAGCCATACCCGGCTTTAACACCATTTATGCCGATAAGAATGACACCATTTTTTATGTCTCCAATGGTAAAATTCCAATTCGAAACCCAGCATACAATTGGAATGGGGTTTTACCGGGAAACACCTCAAAAACCTTGTGGACAGATTATCACCCATTTGAAGATCTTCCACAATATCTTAACCCAAAATCAGGCTATCTTTTCAATACCAATAATACCGTTTTTAATGCCACTTCACAGCCCGAAAACCTCAATCCCGAAGACTTTGATAAAACTATGGGCTACCCGACAGCAGATAATAATCGAAGTATTCGATTTATGGAGTTGATAGATGACTTTGATCTCCTCAACTATGAAGATTTTAAACGCATCAAATACGACGCCCAATATCCTAAACGATTTCATTTCCCGATAGACATCAATGCACTAATGGAAATGGAGCCATCGAGATTTCCTTCCATAGCAGATGAGCTACTTCTCCTTCAAAAATGGGATAGAAAGGCAGAAATCGATAGTGAAGCCGCCTCTCTTTTTGCAGATTTTCTCTATTCGGTAAATGACACCTATTCAAAAGGAGATGTCCTCAGTTCATCCCAAATCCAACAAGTGCTGGAAGGCGTTAAAGACACAAGAAAGGCAAACTTCGGTGCGACACATAAAACTTTAGGCGAAACTCAAAAGCTGGTAAGAGGAGATGAGGAGATTCCACTTTGGGGTATGCCTGATGTTCTACGGGCTATGTACTCTGCTCCGTATAAAAATGGTATTAGAAAGGGGATCGCTGGAGAATCCTATATTCAGCTGGTGAGATTCAGAAAAAATGAACTCCCACAGATAGAAAGTATTATCAATTATGGAGCATCAAATAGACCTGATAGCCCACATTATGCCGATCAGATGGAAAGCTTTTTAAACCTGGAGCTAAAGCCAATGACACTGGATAAAAACAAAGTTTTAAAAGAAGCCATCCGTGTGTATTCACCCCAATAAAAAAGCGGAAGAAAACTCCTCCGCTTTTTTAGAACTATTACTTACAAATCAATTATTTATCAATCAATAGAGACTCTCTACGTCTCATTTTACCAGCAGGTATACCAAACATCATCTTAAATCTTCTACAGAAATAAGCGGTGTCTTTATAACCTACTTCAGAGCCGATAGCTCGAATACTCTTCTTCGTAGTTCTAAGCAAAGTAACCGCAGCTTCCATACGCTGATACTCGATATAATCCTGCGGATTAATTCCCGTTAGCATTTTGAAATACTGCCCTACGTAGTCCTCAGATACATTAGCCACATTGGCCAATTGTTTGTTTGACAAATCGCCTTCTAAATTATCTTTAATATAAGCGAAGATATCAATCAAACGAGGATCTTTAAAGTAAGTACTGTTGGTAGCTAACTGCTCCACAAACATCTCATTGCGAAGTATAAAACGAATGATCTCAATAACGATCTCCTCCGTCTTATTCATAATCACTCTACCTCTACCGGCTTCATCTGTAAAGTCCTCGATCAGGATATCCTTAATCAACTGAGCTAGTTTGCTGTTATTCTTGATAAAGAATGGAGGAATATCAAGAGAGGTAAAGAAGTTAACAGAATCAAAAACCTTGGCCTCAAAAGCAATCAAACCAAACGAGTTTCTCACTTTCCCGATCTCCTCAGGAATGGTCATTGAGTCAAAATAATGCTCACGACGAGTCATGAACTCCTCATAAGTAATTTCTTTTGGTTCGCCTGTACCATAATGGATTGTTGATGACTTTCCTCCAGGGATAAAAAGCATATCACCCGGCTCTATCTTTTCATCAATTCCTTCCAGTTTTACATCACCATCATAAAGAATCAACAAAGTATTTTCTACATCGTAGACGTTCTTAATTCTGATAGGCTGTAGAATATTAATGTGTCTTGCTTTCGCAAATTTGACACTTAATGATTCAATGATTTTGTTGTATTCTTTCATAACACTTCAATAAAGACTCAGTCGAAATATTAACCGCTCAAGAAAGATTCAATTTGTATTTTCTGAAGGGGTTTTGTACAAAACTAATAATAATTCTAAAAAATTCAAATTGTCATCACTTTCGATATGTTTATATATTTATACGAAATAGATCAATTAAGGCATGTTTTATTGAAAAAATATAAAAAAACAGCATGAAATAGCCTTTTTGAGCTTGTAGAATATTTGTAAAAATCCTAGAATTTCCACTCAATAAATAAAAAAAGACCTCTAGACGAGGTCTTTTATAAGTACAAATTCTTTGTGACTATTTTAATATTTCACGAGCAATCACCAGCCTTTGAATTTCAGAAGTCCCTTCATAAATCTCCGTGATTTTGGCATCCCTCATCATGCGTTCTACATGATATTCTTTAACGTAACCGTAGCCACCGTGAATCTGCACAGCCTGTGTAGTAGCCCACATGGCTACTTCAGATGCATAAACCTTAGCCATGGCGGCTGACTCAGAGTACGGCTTGCCGGCATCTTTTTCTAAGGCCGATTTATAAATTAGAAGCCGGGCTGCTTCTATTCTGGTTTTCATATCTGCCAGCTTAAATTGTATCGCCTGATGCTGTCCTATTGTTTTACCGAAGGCCTTACGCTCCTTTGCATATTGCACAGCTCTTTCATAAGCACCGGCGGCTATACCTAATGCCTGAGCCGCAATTCCGATTCTTCCTCCATCAAGTGTACCCATGGCAAACTTGAAACCGAAACCATCATCGCCTAATCTATTCTCTTTAGGTACTTTGGCATCAAAAAACATGAGAGAATGGGTATCTGAAGAACGAATCCCCATTTTGTCTTCTTTCTTACCAACCTCAAATCCTTCAGTGCCTTTCTCAATTATCAAAGTGTTGATACCACGGTGTCCTTTTTCAGCATCTGTTTGAGCCATCACCAGAGCGATATCTGAAGTGCCTCCGTTGGTAATCCAGTTTTTGGTACCATTTACCAGATAATAGTCTCCTTTGTCAATGGCTGTAGTTCTTTGAGAAGTAGCATCTGAGCCTGCTTCTGGTTCAGAAAGGCAAAAACAGCCGAGCTTCTCTCCAGTAGCCAGCGGTACTACATATTTTTGTTTCTGCTCCTCAGTACCATATTTCTCCAGACCCCATAGTACCAAAGAGTTATTCACAGACATGATAACTGCAGCAGAGGCATCTACTTTAGCAATCTCCTCTAAAGCCAGCACATAGCTGACAGTGTCCATTCCTCCGCCACCATAATCTGGTGAAACCATCATGCCCATAAAACCAAGCTCACCCATCATTTTCACCTGCTTTTCAGGAAACTTTGAGTGTGTATCTCTTTCTATGGCGTCATGAAGTAATTCTTTTTCGGCAAAATCTCTGGCGGCTTCCTGAACCGCTAAATGCTCTTCTGTGAGGTTAAAGTCCATTCTTTGAGTTTGTTAATGTCTAACTCAAATCTAGGAAAACAGAAAACAGTATGCAAGCATACTGTTTTTAATTTGTATCGATATCATTTAGACTCCAGCCTTTACAAAAGGCGGTCTTACCACCTCTGCTGCCAGCATCTTATTTCTAACTTGTATAAAGATCTCCGTGCCTTTCTTAGAAAACTCCTTTTTGACGTAACCCAAAGCAATCCCCTTTTTCAGACATGGCGACATACTACCGGAGGTAATCTCACCAATTTCATTGCCCTCGGCATCACAAACTTTATAATGAGAACGAGGTATTCCTTTATCCTTGAGTAAAATACCCACCAACTTATTCTCTACTCCCGCCTCTTTTTCTTGTTGAAGAGCTTCGCTATTGATAAAATCTTTTGAAAACTTAGTTACCCAACTCAGGCCGGCTTCCAGTGGAGAAGTTTCGTCAGTCACATCATTGCCATAAAGGCAATACCCCATCTCTAAACGAAGTGTATCTCTGGCACCTAAGCCTATCGGTTGAATACCAAATTCCTCTCCTGCTTCCATGACTTTAGCCCATACTTCTTCTGCTGTTTCTTTCGGCACATATAATTCAAAACCACCTGCTCCGGTATACCCTGTAGCTGATAATATGACATTTTCTACACCTGCAAAAGTGCCTTTGGTAAACGTATAATATTCCACATTATCCAGTGGAATATGCGTAAGCTTTTGAAGCGTTTTAGTGGCCAATGGCCCTTGTACTGCAAACAAACAAAGGTCTTCTGACCAATTGACCATTTTTACTCCCTCCGTGTTATACTTACTTATATGAGCCCAATCTTTGTCAATATTAGAAGCATTCACCACTAGCATATATTCATCATCATCAATTCTATACACCAGCAAATCATCTACCACGCCTCCGGTTTCATTTGGCAAGTAGCTGTATTGAGCTTTTCCGTTATACAATAGTGACGCATCATTGGCAGTTACCTTCTGTATCAAATCCAAAGCTTTAGGGCCTTTGAGATAAAATTCACCCATGTGGCTCACATCAAAAATCCCAACCGATTCTCTTACAGCCATGTGTTCTTCTATATCAGACGTATATCTCACCGGCATATTAAAACCTGCAAAAGGAATCATTTTGGCTCCTAAAGATTCGTGAACATGAGCCAGAGGTACGCTTTTTATTTCAGTCATTTTGTTTAGTTTGCTTCGCAACAAAGGTATCGTTTTAGGGCCTTAACCTAAAGACCATCTATCTTTAAAACCTTGCCCTCTTCCAGATATATCGTTTTGTCAATAATCGCTGGAATCTCCTCAGCGTTATGGGTGACATAAATCAATGTCTTGTTTAACGATCCTACTAGCTTGTTCACAAAATCTCTGAAATAGACCATGTGTTGGTAATCCAGGTTTTGACAAGGCTCATCAAGTAATAATAATGGTGGGTTTTTTATGAGTGCTCTGGCAAGCAAAGCAAAACGCTGCTCTCCGGTAGAGATTTGACTCAAAAGTTTGTCTTTCAAATGATACAAATCAAAAAAACGTAGAAATTCTTCTGCCTTTTCCTCTTCTGCCGGCTTAAGTTTTCGGTACAAGCCAATACTATCAAATAGACCACTGGCTACCACTTTAAGCACACTGCTGTTTTTTGGAAAAAACATATGAAGCTCTGGCGATACAAAGCCAATCTTCTTTTTGATATCCCAGATGCTTTCTCCGCTACCACGTTTTTTGTCAAAAAGAGTAATGTCATTCTGATAGGCCTTTGGGTTGTCAGCAGTCAGCAAACTGAGAAGGGTGGTCTTGCCCGAACCATTAGGACCCATCAAGGCCCATTTTTCTCCATTTCTAATTCGCCAGCTCACGCCGTCTAAAGCCTTTTTGGAGCCATAGGCTACTTTCCCATCATTGATTTCAAAGGCCGTTTGAAAACTTTCTTTGACTTCGGGAAAAAGGCGAGTCATTTCGTTTTCGTCTATTTGCAATTGCTTCTCCTGAATCTGCACCTCCTGAAAAGGTTTAGGGTAAATACCTTTCAAATGACCACCCTCAAGCCATAAAGCATGGTCTACACTTTCTGGTAGATCATTAAGTCCGGCCACTAATATGATATTCACCTCTAAATCATCTAATATCTGCTTTAGCAGTTTTTTGCTTTGCGTATCTAAACCCGTAAAGGGATTATCAAGAAGTAGTAATTCGGGTTTTTGTATCAAGGCCCAGGCAATTAATGATCTTCTAGTTTCCCCATTAGAAAGGCTTGTGACTTTGCGATGCAATAAGTGTTTTACATTCATTTGCTCCGCAATAGAGTTCAGCCAACTTTCTTCATAATTTAATGGAGGCAGACTTACAGATTTCAGATCAACGGTACCTACAGGCTTGACCTGGTTTTGTAAAACCTCCCATAAAGTAGGGCCTATTTCGCTGTCATAGGCAGAATACCGCTGTTGATAATATTGATAGGCCGCTCCCACCATTCTATTAAAACTATAATCACGTGGCACCAAAATCACCTGAGAATAATGTGGTTTTGTGATTTTTCCTTTCAGTGGAAAAAGCTTACCCGCCAGAGCATCCAGAACCGTACTTTTACCAGACCCATTCTCGCCTACCAAGGCCACTTTATAAGGGGGGTTAAGCGTAAAGCTCACCTCCTTCAGAATAAGATTATCTCCGCGTTTAAGGCTGACATTTTGAAACTCTATCATAAATCAAAATAAGCTGTTTTAAAGAGATAAGTAGCACTTCGTTCGTTGAAATCATTGCAGTCTATAGACGTAAACTGCGTGTTTGGCATGATTTTGAGACTTCATTTACCGATAATTAGTTTTTGTCTAAGTGATATACTTTAATTAGTTTCATCCCGTTATATTAGTCCAAATTTCGGCGTAAAACCTGTGATTAAGAGTACATTAACCATTTGTTTCAGTTTGTTGATCGGAGCCGTTTCTGCTCAGCAAATTATCTTAAAGTCTGAGAACAGTGCCGGTGGTTCTATTGCTACAGGCCAAAGTACTTCTTCAGATCAAAAAGCTTCTGATCTGAATGCTCATGGTTTTCAACCTCGCCAATTCAAAAGCCTTGGAAATACGATTATCGAAACAGACCATGAGGTGGTTTTGGTAGGAAGAATGGCACCGGTGGGTGTCAATATTTATGAGGTGCCTTTATTCGGCGGTTACCAGAAAACTTCTGAACAATTAGAACAGGACCAGGCATTTATACTGGACTGTCAAAAGAATTTTGACTCTCCCCTGAAGGCAAGTAAATTCTTCTCTGATATGGGCTGGCAGTACCTTTCTGAAGGTAGTAAAGAAATGGCCATTTATAGGTTTAACCTTGCCAGTTTGCTAGATGAGAACAATGTTGACATCTATTGGGGTCTGGGTGTTATAGAATATCAAAAAGGCGAATATGAAGAGGCCATCAAGCTGATGACAGAAGGCTTGAAAATGGATAAACAGTTCAATGTGACCTTGATGGTAGACCTGGCCACAGTTCAGCTAAAGTGTTTCTTAGAACACCAGCACCAGCATGACCTACAAAACGCCATCAAAAACCTTGAAGACGCCAGTTTACTGGCACCGGGTTTTGCCAATACCTACATGCAGCTTGCTCTGGTCAAAGTAATTAATGGCGAAATTGATGACGCCTGGCTTCAGTTTCATAAGGGTTATAAAATTGACCCAAACTCGGTAAACCCTCAGATTCTTTCGCAATTACTGAATCATAAGCCTGACCCGAAAGGTATTTTTGAGTAGAAAGATTTAGATAATATCAATTGAAAATATAGTCATTAAAGCCCCTCTGGGGCTTTTTTCGTTTTGTCCACCCTTTGTCCACCACCGTTTTTTCTGTCTCAAACCCCCTCCGACTACCTTCGAATCATCGAAACCGAAAAGGGTAGTCATGAAACAGATTTTATCTTTCTTTTTAATCGGCTTTATCATTTGTTCAGCAAAAACATGTAATGCTCAGCGATGGCACGCAGCCATAGGTGCAGGTGTAAACCCTTTACATTTCAGTGCTCAAAACGATTTCAAGTCAAAAGGGATTCCCGTTTCATTATTCATCAACACCCGAAAAAGAAACAGTCAAATAAGTTTGGGCTTTACCTCACAGGGTAGATATCAAAAAGATGAATTCAGCTTTACCAATCAGATTCTTGATCTATCCTATTCTCAGTTTTTAATCAATAGAAATGGTCAAAACATTGTCTTCCCCTATGTAGGCATTGGAGCAAATATTCTCCAAACAAAATTTACTACTCAAGGATACCCGGGTATAACAGCCTACACTCTGAAAGTTGAAAGAGATAAAGGTGTAGGCGGAAGCGTTTTCGCCGGAATAGAAGCACCAATAGGAAAGGTCATATTCAACTTTCAAGTCAGATACCATCAAAATCAAAACGCTCAATTTATTGCCGGAGGTTTTGCTATGCAAAAACTCTACACCAGCCGAACAAGTCTTTTGGTCGGTGCAGCCATTCCTTTAAACATTAAATCAAAACATGCTCAGAACGCTTGTCCTGAGTTTTAAATCGTATAGCCATGAAAAAAATCTATGTCTTCCTTCTACTTTCTCTAGCCTTCTCTGCCTGTAAAGACCGAGAGTTTGATCCGATTGATATTTTTGAAGAAGAAGAAAAACCACCGACAGATGAGGAAGGTAACATCCTTGCCGATAGTAGTATCCTCAATGTAGGGGTTACCTGCAATCAAGTAGACCTTTTTGCTTATAGAGACCGTGTTCAGGAAATCAGTAATGGTTATGAAGTAAAAGGTACTCTTTTTACCCAGACGAGACTAGGTCTTACTGCTCTTACCAGCGGAGATTTTACGATCACTAAAGGAGCAAACGGAGACTTGGTAAAGCTTGACGGATTTGGCTCTACTCTCATGCCAGAGGTTGGAGACTTTGCAGGCATTACTGAGTTCTCAGATATTTTTGGAGCCAACCTTTCATACGGCAATGGTAGTCAATTTGCCAGCCTGGATCCTACCCTGCCGTTTCAGGATGAATCTTGCTATTTTAGGTTTAACCTAGACCCCGCTGCTGACTTTAAAGAAGGAATAGTAGGTGGCCCAATGATGATGGGGAATACCTTAGTCAACTTTAAAAACCTGTTTTTGAATGTAGATGCTCCTGCAATATTCATGAAAGGAGACCTGTATTTCTTTGATAAAAACACCAAACCTGTAGCAGTAGCCGACGGAGCCAGCAAGTTTAAAAAGTTCAAAGCAAAGGCAGGAAAGCTTAGTCCTAAATTCTCCATTTCAGACGTTTCAATCGGTGTTTCGGCAGAGCCGCACTTTGTATTTACTCCAGGTGAATTCAGTGAAGAGCTGGAGGAAATCGTAGGTGGGACAAACTTTGAAAGTTTTAATGGAAGCCTTTATTTAAAAGGCACCGTTCCTCTAAAGAAATACCCGATTGATGTTACCGGAGAGTTTGTTTACGATAACTCTTACGCCGGACATCGGTTGCCTGAGATTTTTGAGAATGGACTTGATGATACGGCCTATCGTTTAGGCTTTAACGGTAAGGTAGAATTCGGCCACTTTTTACTGGACCTACTTCCAGCAGATTTACGTGTTGAACTTGGCAATGCCACCCTCCAGCAGCAGTTTGCTCTGACAGGAGAATCATATATGCGTTTTGCGGGCGAATATGATAGTGCCCGACTTTTCGATGAACTATTGGGGCCGGAGATTGCTCAGATATTACCGACGACAACCTATTCAGGTAAAATGTATTTCAATGTCGGTACTGAGCTTTCAGAATGGGAAATGTACCTGGAAAACCAAATGGAGATCAATATCCCTGGAGTGGGTCGTCAGCCGTTTCAACAGGCCATCTTACACCTGAATAATGAAGGTATTTACGTTTCTGGTCTTGCTACTCTTCCTTACGGAATTGGCGAAATTAAACTAACAGGGGAATTAAAAAAGGATGGAACATTTGCCTTAAAGGGAATGGCAAACGCCGGTGTTGATTTTGGCAAAGGAGTAAAACTGGGTTCTGCCCTGGCAGTAGAAGTGTCAAATGATGGCGTCTTCTTAAATGGTATGCTTCAGCTGCCTGGTGGCATCAGCGATTTCACCGTAGAAGGAGAACTGAGTAGTGAGCGAGTTTTACTCAAAGGAACGCAAAGAACAAATATCAATTTCGGCTCAGGTGAGGCTTTACAAACGGACTTAAGCCTGGAAGCAAACTCTCAAACAGGCGTCTTCTTGCATGGTTTTATGCAATCACCTCTACAGGTGGCTAAGGTAGAAGTAGATGGTGAAATCTCAGCAAGAGGCCTGGCTTTACGAGGTCTGATTGCCGGTAAAGTTGACTTCGGGGTAACCAAACTGACAACGGACCTTAGTCTAAATGCCACTACTTGGGGAGGGGCCGCATTAAGCGGGCAAGTTGATGTTCCTCTCGTGATCATCGGTGGCAATATTGCCGTCACCGGCTTTATCTATGGCCCTACATCGTTTGGGTTAAATGGTAAAACCGGGGCATTTATTGATCTAAAAGTAGCCTCTGCCAATGCCAACGTAGAATTAGGTTTTTCACAAAGTAGCATCACCATTGGTGCAGAAGCTGAGTTTTGTGTAGCTGACGATTCTGCACTGGAGACTTGTGCAGGAGTAGGACTAAGCTTTAAACCCAACTGGGCCACGGGAGAATTGAACATCTGCGGAGAATTACCTGTAGTCGGCGAAAAATGTATTTAATACTAAAAAAAGGGGGCGACTACACCGTTAGCCGCCTCCTTATACTATTATCCCGATGGATGACAAAGAGAAACTTCTGCACGAAAAAATTAGGTCTATCAAGACCCGAGCAGAGTTACTCCGCAAAGCTCAATCCTTATTGAATTCACTTAACCAACAACTGACCGATTTTCATCAAAAATCAAATGAAATGATAGATGGAGAATTGAAAAGTCAACCTACGCCTTCTTCAAACTCTCCAACTCACTCTTCACAAAAGACATAAGTTCTGAGATATACTCTTTTGAGAAATCAAATTTGATATCCATAGCCTCATAGATTTCACCAATGGTAGCCGTGTAACCCAATTTTAAGCCTCTTAAATAGGCTTCCAAGCCTTTTTGCGGATCATTCTTATAATTTCTCCAGACCGAGATAGCACCCAACTGAGCCATACCATATTCGATATAATAGAACGGTACCTCAAAGATATGTAGCTGACGCTGCCAACCTACCTGACGATACTTCTCATGGCCGGTCCAGTCCGTTACACCATCAGAAAATTGGTTCAAAATACTCTCCCATTCGGCAGTCCTTTCCTCATGAGAGTGTGTTGGGTTTTCGTAAAGCCAATGCTGGAATTTATCAATAACAGCTATCCACGGAAGCGTATCAATCACACCGTTTAAATGTTCTATTCTGGCTCTTTTTAAGTCTTCAGGGTTTTCAAAGAATTCATCCCAATGCTCCATGGAAATCAGTTCCATTGCCATTGAGGCCACCTCGGCCACTTCAGCAGTAGTTCTTCTAAAACTATTCAGGGGTAAATCACGAGTGACAAAGGAGTGTATGGCATGCCCACCTTCATGAACCATCGTCACCAGGTCACGTACAGACCCTGTAGCATTCATAAAAATAAATGGTACACCTATTTCTTCAAGAGGATAATTATAACCACCCGGTGCTTTGCCCTTTCTACTCTCCACGTCAAAATGACCCATACGCCTCATAATGCGTAGATAGTCACCCAGCTCCTTGTCAATTTTATCAAAACAGCGGATACTTTTATCTAATAACTCCTCTCCATCTTTGAATGGCTTTAAAGCAGGTCTTCCCTCTTCATCCACAGACTTATCCCATGGTTTAAGCGGATTTATTCCCATTTTTTGCCGTCGTTCTTCAGCAGAAATCTTCAACAATGGAACCACTGCCTCTGAAACAGACTCGTGAAAGTTAAAGCAATCCTCAGGGGTATAATCAAAGCGACCCATGGCAGCGAACATATAGTCGCGGAAGTTCTCAAAACCAGCATTGAGGGCTACTTGGTGACGAAGATCTCTGAGTTCTTCAAAAAGCTTATCCAGCTTTTCTGAATCCTGGTACCTTCTTTCGGAAATCTTTTCCCAGGCTTCCTGACGTTTTGCACGGTTTACAGACTGTAAAATTAACCCTGCCTTTTGAAGTGTCATCTCCTCACCATTGATGGTAACCGTCATGGCACCGGTGGTACTTTGGTATTCTGTTTGTTTGGTCTGAATTTGCGTTGATAGCGGTATGTTTTCTTCCCTGAAAATCTCCACCGACTTTTTCATACCTCTAACCGTGATATCAAAACCTTTATCAGTCAATTCATCCAGAAAAGGACTCTCTAAAGCCTTTTTATTCAATTGGTCATCGTATACCGATAGATGAGGCTGTACTTCTGTCACAAAAAATTGGTAGGCCTTTTGATTCTCCTCACTTCCAGTATCACAAGTCATCTTGATATACCTCCACGCCATATTTTCAGAGAGGTATGATTCCAGTTCACTTCTATCTAGGAACCATTGCTTTAATTCTTCTACATTTTGAATCTCTCTGGAAACCAAATCTTCAATCAATGGCTTTACATTTTCCCAACTATCAAGCGTGAATTCTTCTCCTATAAACTTTCTGGCTTTACGGGTAGGCAGTACTAATTCTTCCAATTTTTTGTGTTTTTAATGATGAGGTAAAAATAATGGATTCGGGTTATAGAAAGACGAATTGAAGCATCAGAACGGATTTTAACGTTAAAAATCTATATTATTGGGGCTAGACAGAGAAACCCGATGTAAATGTTAGAATTTCGGGATTAATAGCTCCGTATCATTTCTACTTCTTATGCGAATCTCAATCACCAAGTAAGTTTTAAGTAATAACTCAACCCCGACCTTCCCTCAAGGGAGGGAGCATAATTCTTAGAAGAAACTCCCCTCTATGCTGATTGGAGCATTACGCCCAACCCTTCTTCTTTTTGAATTTCTTTTTGTTCTTGTTTTGAGGGTTGGTCTGATGACTCTGGACGTTTGACTTTCTTCCTTTGAAACTCTTCTTTCCCTTTCCTTTAAAGCTTTTTGACTCTGTTTTTTGTTTCGGAGTCTCCACCAATCGCTTAGCTAAGTCTGGTCTTCCCAGCTTATTTAGCCGATTTTTGATCCAACCCTTCATATCATTTTTCCACCAGAAGAAATAGTTGTTTTGCACCTTCTTCTCTTCTCTGGTTTTGACCGTTTTAACGGGCTGAAGGGTATAAGGATGAACACCCGAATAGTAAATGACTGTGGCCACAGTCATAGGCGTAGGTGTAAAGTCCTGCACCTGTTCCAGCTGAAAACCCATGTCTTTGGTCTCGGCTGCCAGGTTAGCCATATCGGCTTCTTCACAGCCAGGGTGTGAGCTAATGAAATACGGAATTAGCGGTTGTTTCAGGCCATGTTTATCCTGAATCTTGTCATACTTCTCCTTAAACTTATGGAAATACTTAAACGAAGGCTTTCGCATCACACGCAACGTATTATCAGCCGTATGCTCAGGTGCAACTTTTAATCTGCCAGAAACATGGCGAGTTACCAGCTGCTCCATGTATTCGTCGTGGTTATTGTCCTGATTGTTTTTATTGAAATCATCTACCAGTAAGTCGTATCGAATACCGGAACCAACAAAGGCTTTTTTGACTTCAGGGTGTGCATCAACCTTTTGATAAATATCTGTCAATGGTTTATGAGAGGTATCCAGGTTTGAACATATCACCGGATGGATGCAGCTTGGAGCCTGACATTTGGCACAAATGCTTTCATCTTTACCTTTCATACGGTACATATTGGCAGAAGGCCCTCCCAAATCTGAAATGTAGCCTTTAAACTCAGGATGCTGCACCAGCTCATCCACCTCTTTCATGATGCTCTCCTGAGACCTGGAAGCTATAAACTTACCTTGGTGGGCAGAAATCGTACAGAAACTACAGCCACCAAAACAGCCTCGGTGCATATTCACCGAAAACTTAATCATTTCATAGGCCGGTATTGCCCCACGTTTATTGTACTTCGGGTGAGGTAATCGGGTATATGGCAAGTCAAAAGACTTATCCATTTCCTGTTCAGTCATGGTAACAAAAGGCGGATTAATCACCAGCGTTTTATTACCTACCTTCTGAACGAGGCGATTTGCCTGCCATTTGTTTGACTCTACCTCTACCAGCTTAAAATTGGCAGCATATTTCAGTTTATCTTTTTTACAATCTTCATGAGATGCCAGCTCCACGGTATTCCAACCATGATAAGTCGGAACCTCGCCTGAGGTGTTTTCCATAAAGGCTGTTTGGTTCACATCCTTAATACTGGTCAAGGGCACTCCCTTTTGCACCAAACGTAATAACTCACGCAAGGGCTGTTCACCCATGCCATAAACCAGCATATCTGCACCAGAATCCTCCAGAATTGTAGGATAAAGCTTGTCGGCCCAGTAGTCATAATGGGTAACCCTACGTAAAGAAGCTTCTATACCACCGATCAAAACAGGCACATCCGGGTAAAGCTCTTTTAAGATTTTGGTATAAACAGTTGTAGCATAATCCGGTCTAAAACCAGCCTCGCCACCTGGGGTATAGCTATCGTCAGATCTCTTTCTTTTACTCGCCGTATAATGATTCACCATTGAATCCATACAGCCGGCAGTTACACCAAAGAAGTACTTCGGCTTTCCATATTTCTTAAAGTCTCGTAAGTCATCACGCCAGTTTGGCTGCGGAATAATGGCTACTCTAAAACCTTCACTTTCTATAATTCTACCAATCACCGCTGTACCAAAAGAAGGATGATCTACATAAGCATCGCCCGATACCAGCACCACATCCACCTCATCCCAGCCACGCATTTCCACTTCCTTCTTAGTGATAGGTAGCCAATGAGTTACAGGTCTTTCTCTTACTTTAATCATAGTGCAAAGGTCACGATTTGTTTTGAGATAACGAGGTCTATGATTGAATTGTTCTTACTCTGGGGGATTCGGCTATACATTAAGTTTTTAATAATTCTGGTGTAACGTTTAAGGCTTAAGGTTTTTAGTCCTACCTTGTGCCACCATTTCAACACAAACTAAAATGAAAAGCCACCTACTTGCACTCTTTACCCTTATAGCCCTCAATACCTTTGGTCAAAGTGATTTTAAGCCAGGTATTATCATACAGAATAACGGTGATACGCTCAGGGGAGAAATAGATAATCGAGGAGATATATTTCTTACTACTACTTGTAGGTTTAATAACGGGTCAGAAACTATCGATTATAACGCCTATGACATTAAGGCCTTCCAACTCTTTGACGGTAAATACTACGTGTCAAAAGAATTGGGAGAACTGAAGGTCTTCATGGAGTATATAGTAAAAGGCGAATTAGACCTTTACTACCTTCGAAATATAGAAGGTGACCATTATTACCTTGAAAAAGAGGGGCTGGGCCTAATGGAAATGACCTATTATGAAGAAATAAGATATAAGGGAGATAATAGTTACTTGTATAAGTCAAACGATCACATGAGGTTGCTGACTTATTTCATGCAAGACGCTAAGCAATTGCAACCAAAAATAGAGCGTATTGATAAGCCAGACAGAAAAAAGCTTACTCTACTGGCAGAAGAGTACCATAATTTGGTCTGTAAAACAGGAGAAGAATGTATTATTTATAAAAAGCCTAAGAACGCGATAAGGTTAAATATTGACCTATTATCGGGTATGATTAAATTTCCGGCAGCTGAAAATTTAAATCAGGAATACTACTATCAAGGTGGTGCCATCCTTAACTTCTGCTTGCCGAGAGTAAATGACCGGGTTTACCTCCGAACCGGCCTTCTCTATTCCCAACCAATTCAAAACGGTATTCAGAAAAGACATTACAAAGTTCCTTTACACATTGGTTATATAGGGCCAAAGAGTCATTTCATTAGACCTACAGCCTCCATTGGTTTATTGAGTCCTTCATATTCCGCGGGTCTTTCTTTTAAAATAAGTAACCATGTAAGCTTGGGGCTCCAAGGTTGGGCAAACTTTAGCTATGATGCCTTCCCAATAATTCCGGAAAAGCTTTTAAATTATTCTTTATTAGGAGCATTGAGTTTTGATTTCAGTAAAGATTAAATTTCATATTCGGTGCACGACCAGATCATCATTGGTTAGTCGTGCCACGAAGAAAGAGATTACTTAATTCCAAATCCCCCACTCATCGTCCAGAAGATCATTCGTACGGTCAAAAGAGTCCACCCATTCCACGAAGATATTACGAAACTCTTCAATTTCGTTTCTGATAAGTTCAAGGTACTCGGGGTTGCCTATATCGAACATTTCAAAAGCAGACATGGTGGTCTTGATATTGACCGCACTCACTTTTATCAATACCGCATTTTCCATTCGAATCATATAAAGATCACCCGCCTCAGCTCCAATAATTTTGGCGTTAATTATGCCTACATCTGTAAGCAATGAGGACTTTAAATCAGCAGTATCCTGGTCCTCTTCTACTGTCGCATTAAAGGCCAGTATTGTATTCAAAAGGTCTTTTGCCTTTTGCACTACAGGTAAATTATTTATCCGTTCTTGTTCTTCCTTTCGTTCTCTTTCGTATTCTTCATCACTCAATTCTTCGTCATCCCAGAAGGCCATTTTTTAATTCGTTTATTGTAGGTACAAATTACAAATGCCTCTTTGTTTTACCCAACATAAGAGACAAGTGCAGGACATTTTTGAAGAAAGACACCCTACTAACAATCTAATAAACTGGTTTGCCGTACATTAAGTAATAATTTGCAACACATGAAAAAGATAATTTCTATAGCCTCCTTGATATGTCTAACGAATTTTGCCTGCAGCAATAAGCAACCAGTAGCCAATCATGATCAAAACGAGTCAACTATTGAGCTGGTAGAAGCTTTTCCAAACCTAAGGTTTACAAGACCAATCGATTTTCAACCTGCCATTGACCGAACAAATCGCATTTTCGTGGCAGAACAAGAAGGTATCATTTCTGTCTTTGACAATAGTCAAGATGTTAGTGAAAGAATGACCGTTTTAGACATCAGTTCTCAAGTAGATGATAACCATAACGAAGAAGGACTTCTAGGCTTGGCTCTTCATCCCGAATTTGCAAGCAATGGCTATTTCTATGTGAACTATACCAATCCAAATAGCGAAACGATCATTTCACGTTTTACCATTTCTTCAGATGACCCGAACACCGCAAACCCGGCATCAGAACAAATTATATTGCGTTTTAATCAGCCGTATGGAAATCACAATGGAGGACAAATCTCTTTTGGGCCTGATGGATTTTTGTACATCTCAACCGGAGACGGAGGTTCTGGTGGTGATCCAAAAAATAATGGACTAAACCCAAATACTCTTTTGGGAGCCATATTGAGAATAGACGTAGATCAAAATTCAGGTGGAAACAATTACAGCATACCTGCAGATAACCCTTTTGTAAATGGTCAAAACGGAAGACCTGAGATATATGCCTATGGACTCAGAAATCCTTGGAGATTTAGTTTTGACGAAGAAAGCGGAAGACTTTGGACTGCCGACGTTGGCCAAAACGCCTATGAAGAGGTCAATATCATTGAAAAGGGGAAAAACTATGGCTGGAATGATATGGAAGGGTTACATACCTACAAATCGGGTGAAGATTCACCTGAATACACAGCCCCTGTTCTAGAAATTGACCAAAAAACAGGTGATAAATCTATCACCGGAGGTTTTGTTTACAGGGGAGCTTCCGCCGCATCCTTAACCGGGAAGTACATCTTTGCTGATTACGTTTCTGGAAGAATTTATGCTTTGACAGAAAACGAAGAAGACGGTTTTAGTAATGAAACACTTATAGATACCCGTTTAAATATTGCCAGTTTTGGTGTAGATCAATCTCGGGAGTTATATCTCTGTGCTTTTGATGGTAAGATTTACAAGCTAACCGATTAAGTAATTTTAAGAACTACAATAGGATAATTTGCCCAATTTTGCCAAAACGTATTTCGGCACTTTTGAGAAAACATTTCCTACTCTACTTTCTTCTTTTATGCTCCGCCATTAGTTACGGACAGACGTTTTATAGTGTAAGAGGTTACGTTTTATCTGAAGACAACACCCCTCTTCCAAACGCCTCCGTAAGAGTTTTTGACCTGCAAACAGGCACCCAGACAAATGAACTAGGGAGATACGAATTAAAACTGGAACAAGGTCTACACAGAATCTCAGTATCGTATCTAGGATATACTACTGAAACAGTAGATCTGGTAGTAGACTCCAATTTGGTTTATCATGTATTTCTCGAACCTGATGAAGAACTCCTCAATGAAGTGGTGGTTCAGGTGAAAAAGAAGGATTACAGTTACGAGGTCATTAAAAATGTAATTGACCATAAGGAAACCTGGCTTAACCAATATAAAAACCTCAAAAATCAAACCTACGTCAAAGCCACCGAAGAACTACATAAGGTAAAACCTGACAAGGTTCCAGATGATGAAAGAAATCCATTTCTGGCAGACAGTTTACCTGACATGAATTTTTTTGAGGCCAATATTCTCAGGTACAGGGCTCCGCCAAACCAGCTCAAAGAAGAGAGATCTGGTGTTAAGATATACGGAGAAATAGGTGACCTTTTTTTCACCAGCTTTACTGATGGTCAGCCTGATTTATATCAAAACCTTCAGGTTATTGACAAGCTTGGAGAAAACGCCTTGATATCTCCATTTAGTCCTGTAGGGTTTCTTGGTTATAAATTTAAACTTCTGGAAACCTATCAGGGAGAGGAGCGGCTTATCTATCGCATACAAGTAAAACCAAAAAGCCTTGGAAACGCCCTATATGAGGGAGAAGTAGAAGTCATAGATGGCATCTGGGCTATCCATAAAGTAAGCCTTCAGGTACCCAAGAAGCTATTGATAGAATACGATAGTTTTGAGTTTGAACAAGAGTATGCCCGAATCAATGATAGACGAGTAGTCATCAAAGAGGATTACAGATGGAAGATTAAGGAGGCTAATCAATTTAAGGTTGGTCATACAGAAGTGCTTCATTCCAATTTTGTTTTTGATAGCACTTATGCCAAAAACTTCTTTGGACCTGAGATAGCTGTAACTACCCAAGAAGCTTATGAAAAAGACAGCAGCTATTGGGAGAGTATTCGCCCGAAACCTTTAAATTCTACCGAAAGGGCTGTGGTTAAAGCCAAAGAATTAGAATACCTTAAACTCAACTCTAAAGAATACCTGGACTCTGTAGATGCAGTTTATAATAAGATCACCCCTATTAAGGTGATATGGAGTGGTGTAAGAAGAATTAATCGATCAAAAAAAACCAATTGGTACTTTGGTTCTATACCCGAACTTATTAATCCACTAGCACTGGGTGGGTGGCGGGTGCAGTATCGAACTATCTATGAAAAGCGATTTGAGAACAGAAAGGGAATTGAAGTCATTCCTTATTTAAATTATGGCTTTTTAAATAAGGATTTAAGAGGTAACCTTTTTATGAACTTCTTGTATAATCCCATAAGGCGAAGCAGTATTACCATGAGTGTGGGTGAGGGCTTTGGCTTAATCAATGGCAGTGCTACCATCAGTGATTTCCTAAGGCGAGATAACTTTTTTGTCAATAAGGGACTAAACCTGAGTCACAGAACAGAACTTTTTAATGGGTTTTACCTCAATACTACCTTAGAATGGAATAAAAGAGAAGATCTGGGCGACTTTCAATTTGCTCGTTTAGGAGATGAGCTCTTCGAGTCAAATGATCCTGCTATTTTTCCGACCACGCGTATTTTGAAACCCAGTTTTAGAGTAGAATATACCCCTGGCCAAAAGTATATCAGAGAGCCAAATGAGAAGATCGTATTAGGATCACGGTTTCCAACTTTCCGTTTAAGTACCAGTTTTGGTATCAACGCAGATAACGGACTTCAGAAGGCTTTCAACTATACCGAATTTAATGTTTCTCAATATTTCAATGTTGGCATATTCGGAACCTCAGAATATAAAATAGCCATTGGCAAATTCATGGATACCACTCGTCTGGCCCCAATGGATTACAAATATCAAAGAGGAGGAGATCCTATTTGGTTCTCACCAAGTATGCAGACGTATCAATTAATTCCTGAAACCTTCGCAACATTCGACTGGTTCCTGGAGTCTCATTATGAGCACCAGTTCAATGGTTTTTTAACCAGCAAGATTCCATTATTGAACAAAACCGGAATCAATACCTTAGCCGGAGCTGGCCTACTATACGTGCCTGAAAGAAAATACCAGTATAGTGAATTGTATGCCGGAGCCAACCGAGTATTCAAGCTCGGCCAGTCCAGGTTTAGGCTGGGTGCATATTATGTAGTTTCCCAATCAAACAAAGATGGTTTCAGAAGCGGAATAAAATTCTCTTTTGAACCATATGATAGAAGTAAGAATACGTGGAGTTTTTAATACCCTCCACGATACTTATAAGTCATTGCCACCTTGTCAATGGCAATAATATAGGCCGCCGTCCTTAGTGTAACCTTATGTTTTTCGCTGGTTTCATAGACATGATTAAAGGCATTTTTTATGGCTCTCTCGCACCTTCTATTGATTCGGTCTAATCCCCACTTATAGCCCATTCTATTCTGAACCCACTCAAAGTAAGATACCGTAACCCCTCCGGCATTTGCCAAAATATCTGGTACAGCAATGATACCTTTCTCTTTAAGAATTTCATCTGCCAATGCAGAAGTAGGCCCATTGGCACCTTCTACAATTAACTTCGCTTTAATTTCATGAGCATTATGACGAGTAATTACATCCTCTTTTGCTGCAGGAATAAGCACATCTACATCAAGTGTCAATAATGAGTCTGAGTCAATTTTTTCTGCCTCAGCAAACCCTTCTAATGTACCGTTATGTTGATCACGATATTCCATCGCATCAACTATTGAAATACCGTTTTCATTATAATATGCTCCCGAAATGTCACTTAGTGCCACCACTTTACAGCCTTTATCTTCCAGTAGTTTGGCAGCCCAACTACCTACATTTCCAAATCCTTGCACTGCAATAGTCGACAGTTCTGGTTTAATCCCTAGTTTTTCCATGGCTACAATGGCACTTATCATTACCCCTCTACCAGTAGCTTCTACCCTACCTTTGGACCCGCCGAGAACTAAGGGTTTCCCCGTGACCACACTATGTGTTGTCATTCCCTTAGCCTTAGAATATTCATCCATCAGCCAGGCCATTTCACGTGGGCCAGTACCCATATCAGGAGCGGGTATGTCTTTATCTGGTCCAAAAATATCCTGCATTTTAGTGGTATAAACTCTAATGAGCCTTTCCATTTCACCGGCAGACATCTCACGTGGGTTACAAGCTACACCGCCCTTGGCTCCGCCAAAAGGAATATCGACCACGGCACATTTCCAGGTCATCCAGGCAGCCAATGCGTTTACCTCCTCAAGTGTAACATCCGGGTCAAACCGTACACCACCTTTTCCGGGTCCTAGAATAGTAGAATGAATTACTCGATAGCCTTCAAAGACCTTGATTCTGCCATTATCCATGGTCACCGGAAGTCCAACAATCACTTGCCTGGACGGTACTTTGAGAATCTGATACATCTCGTCAGAAATGTCCAGGATTTTAACGGCCTCATCGAAGCGAGACATCATAGACTCCAAAGGATTTGACCTATCCTTAATAGGAGCTGGTTCTAAATATTGCATTGATTTTAATTCGTTTTATTGATGAAGTATTCGTGGATGCAAACTTAGATAAAAACTAAAATATCTTTAAATAGTACCTTGGCGAGATCGTAAGAATATAACTTCTGAAATTTACAGCAAAGCCATAGAATCTAGGGTGAAACTACAGACGTGAAAAAGTTATTTGCTTCTTTTCAATAAGCCATATGAGAAAGCTTTCGACTAAAATTTTTTCGGTTTTAATAGAAAAAATATCTTTGGTAGCTACTCTCCTCCATTTTTAAGACCTTTGCAGCAAATCCCTTTCAATGCAGAAAAGAAATATTGCCATTCTAGGATCTACTGGTTCCATAGGAACACAGGCCTTAGAGGTTATTGAAGCAAACGAGGACTTGTTTGCCGTAGAGGTATTGACAGCTCAAAACAATGCTGATTTGCTGATCGAGCAGGCCGTAAGGTTCATGCCTAATGTGGTTGTTATAGCAAATGAAAGTCTCTATGACAAAGTGAATGCCGCCTTAGATCCTTTAGACATTAAGGTATACGCAGGAGTGAATGCTCTCGGCTCGGTTGTCGAGAACGAGAATGTACATATGGTGCTAACTGCATTGGTGGGTTATGTAGGGTTAATACCTACCATTCGTGCTATAAAGGCAAAAAAGCATATTGCTCTGGCAAATAAAGAAACTCTGGTAGTTGCTGGCGAACTGATTACTCAATTGGCACTGGAAAATAGAGTTGATATTCTTCCGGTAGATTCTGAGCATTCGGCAATTTTTCAATGTCTGGTTGGTGAGCAGATCAATCCGATTGAAAAGATTATCCTTACAGCTAGTGGAGGCCCATTCAGAGGCAAAGACAGGTCTTTCCTCCAAAATGTTAAAAAGGAACAAGCCTTAAAACACCCCAACTGGGATATGGGAGCCAAAATCACCATTGACTCTGCATCACTAATGAATAAGGGGCTGGAAGTTATTGAGGCCAAGTGGCTCTTTGACCTTCAACCTGAACAAATTGAAGTGATCGTGCACCCGCAAAGTATCGTTCATTCATTGGTTCAATTTGAAGATGGTAGCATAAAAGCTCAATTGGGCCTACCGGACATGAAATTACCTATTCAATATGCCCTTGGATTTCCACAACGTCTGGCTTCTGATTTTCCAAGATTTAGCTTCTTGGATTTCCCGGAACTGACGTTTGAAAAACCAGACAGGCAAACATTCCGAAACCTTGGTTTTGCTTTTGAAGCTCTTCAAAAAGGAGGAAATATAGCCTGCATCGTGAACGCCGCGAACGAAATAGCGGTAGATGCGTTTTTGAAAGATAAAACAGGTTTTCTGGAAATGTCTGATATCATAGAAAAATGTATGAATCAGGTGAGTTTTATACAGAAACCGGACTTAGACGATTATATCCAAACTGACGAAGAGACGAGAAAAGTCGCCACGTCATTATTATAAGCTTATGAAAAAGCCATTTCATGTCATATATGAAGACAACCACCTAATTATTGTCAACAAGGCAGCAGGGGTAATTGTACATGCAGATAAAACAGGTGATAAAACTCTTGAGGACTATGTCAAAGAGTACATCAAAGAAAAATATAATAAACCGGGCGATGTGTTTTTGGGAACCATACATCGCTTAGACAGACCCGTTAGTGGCCTGATTATTTTTGCCAGAACTTCAAAGGGTCTGGAGCGTATGAATGCTTTATTTAAAAAGAGAGACATTCAAAAAACGTATTGGGCGGTAACACAAAGAAAACCACCTAAAAAGAAAGACAAACTGACGAATTACCTGGTTAAGGATCATGAAAAGAATGTAGTTACTGCTCATGACTATCCGGTAGAAAATGCCAAAAAAGCAGAATTACATTACAGGTACCTCGGCACTATTAATAAGTTTCATTTACTGGAGATAGAACCTATTACAGGTCGACCGCATCAAATTAGAGTGCAGCTAGCTGCCATGGGCTGCCCAATAAAAGGAGACCTTAAATATGGATACCCTAAACCAAACAGGGACGCTTCCATCAATCTTCACTCCAGACGCGTGTACTTTATTCACCCTGTGAAAAAAGAGCCCGTATTATGCCGTGCGGCACTACCAGAAGATCCGTTCTGGGAAGAGTTTTTAGCTCTTGATAATGAAGATATCAAGGACGATACAATGAAGTTTTTACACTAAATCGTTGTTTGATATTTCAGCATTAAAGATGTCTGCATTCGCTTGATCAAAGAATTTTTTAATTCCTTCTACAGCTCCTGCTATTGCTGACATCGGCAGTAATAAGGGCATAAAAATTAGCCACTGTACTACCATGAGTAGGTTTACATTTCTTTTTTTCATCTCGGTAAGGCACGTTTTAATCTAAATCGATATTGTAGTATAGATTTAAGGGGTTAACGTGGTTATTTCGCTAGGTTTATTCTTGTGTTGCCGGTTAGGTGCAACTGATTCATTAAATAAATCTAAGAATTTTATTTAACGGTCACAAGAAACCAAGTGAACTTTTGTAAGATTTCTTGCCGAAATAGTTCTGTTTTTTCTAGAAATAGTACCTCACAAATGCCTCCATTGCTTCATATTCTGCAAGGCCAAGCTGGTTATAGAGACCTGCTGTGCCTGCATTTCTCTCTTCTGCTCTTTGCCAGAATTCACGAGCATCTGAGCCTTGGAAGACTACGCCATCTTTCTGAGACTGGTGTTTGAAAATCCCCATTCTCTTTTCAAGAACCTGATCAGGACTCATTGGTACGGCCATCTGGATCTCATGAATATCCCACTCTGCCCATGCACCTCTGTATAACCATACCCAACAGTCCTTCATGAAGTTTTTAGGCTTAAGTTTTTTAAGTGCTTCAAAAATGGCGTCTAGGCATACTTTGTGCGTACCATGAGGATCTGCCAGATCTCCGGCAGCATAAATCTGATGTGGTTTGATTTTCTCTATTAAATCGGCCACGATATTGATGTCCTCCTCACCGATTGGATTTTTCTGAACCTTACCGGTTTCATAGAAAGGAAGGTCCAGGAAGTGTGCATTTTCAGCCGGAATACCGACGTGTCTACATGTTGCTTTGGCTTCGCCTCTTCTGATCAAGCCTTTGACCATTCTAACCTCCTCAGAGTCAATTTCGCTGTCTTTCTTATTGTCAAGGAAATCGATGGCCTTTTTGTAGTTCTCAATCGTTTGATCGCTTTCTACACCAAATTTTTCATTATAGTCTATAACAAACTCCAGAAAACGATGAGCTTCCTCATCTGCCACGGCTATGTTCCCTGAGGTCTGATAAGCCACGTGAACCTCATGACCCTGATCTACCAATCGCTGGAATGTCCCCCCCATTGAAATGATGTCATCATCTGGGTGCGGGCTGAAGATCAGACATCTCTTCTTGGCAGGCAGTGCTCTTTCTGGTCTGTTCGTATCATCTGCTTTTGGCTTACCGCCCGGCCATCCTGTAATGGTGTTTTGAAGCTGATTAAATACATCAATATTGATATCATAGGCCTGACCATGCAAGGCAAGAAGGTCACTTAAGCCATTATCGTTATAATCCTTATTGGTTAGTTTCAGTACCGGTTTACTTAAGTTCAAAGACAAGCTTGTGACTGCCTTTTTAACCATCTGACCGTTCCATTCAACATCTTCTACCAGCCATGGAGCTTTCATTCGCTTTAGTTCTGAGGCGGCAGCTTCGTCTACAACGAAGAGTGAATTCGGATGCTGCTGAATATAAGATGCGGGGTTTTGTTCCGTAACCTTTCCTTCAACTGCTTCCGCAATTTTGGGAGCTTTACGCTCACCCCATGCCAGAAGGACAATTCGTTTTGCAGAAAGCACCTTAGAAACCCCCATGGTAATGGCTTTCTTTGGCACTTTGGTCAATTCTCCACCAAAGTCAGATTTAGCCGCCGCTCTTGTTGAGTGGTCAAGCATCATCAATCTGGTTTTTGAGTTAGCCAATGAACCAGGTTCATTAAAGCCTATATGACCGTTTCCGCCAATTCCGAGTAATTGAAAATCAAGACCACCTGCCTCTTCCATTTTCTGCTCATATTCTTCGCAATGTTGAGCCAGCATTTGCGTAGAAATAGTACCATCAGGAATATGGTAATTACCTTCAGGAATATCCACGTGATCAAAAAGCTGCTCTTTCATAAATCGCCAGTAACTCTGAACAGCATCCGGCTGCATGGGATAATACTCATCCAGATTAAAACTGATGACATTCTTGAAGCTCAGGCCTTCTTCATTATGAATTCTGATTAGTTCGGCATATACAGTTTTAGGTGATGAACCAGTGGCCAGTCCGAGTACCGCATTCTTGCCTTCTTTTTGACGCTGGATAATCAGATCGGCGATCTCTCTAGCTACTGCCTTTGAGGCATCTGCAGCGTTTTGAAAAATACGAGTAGGTATTTTTTCGTAAGCAATAGGTTCTCTGATAATTTGTGTCTGCTGAATCATAATAGGGATATTGACGAAATAAATTAGTCAAAGATATTATTAATTTATTTACTCTGCCAGCATCAATTATTAAATTTTTTTAAAATATAATTTGCCATGCAACCTAAGTCATTGACCGTTCATCAAAATATCATGATAAATCAAACCATGACTTAACCTGAATCGTTACTTCGTGGAAAAGTAAAACCTCAAAACTAGTTTCATGAAAAAACTTGGGCTACTCAGCCTCATTTTACTCAGCCACTTTCATATACTTGCCCAGAACCTTAGTCTTAGCGGTTATATAAGGGATGCCAGTAACGGTGAAGGCATGATAGGTGTAAGTATCTATGTCTCTGAGCTCCAAACCGGCGTACAAACGAATGCATACGGATTTTACTCGATAAGTATGCCTGCCGGCAACTATACCTTACAATTAAGCTCCATTGGCTACCAGTCGCTGACAAAAAGAATAGAATTAAAGGAGAGTACTACTTTAGATCTGGAAATGGCTGATGAAACTTCTGTACTCCAGGAGGTTGTGGTTAAGGCAGACAGAGAAGACGCCAACGTCAAAAGCCTTGAAATGTCTGTGAACAAGGTAGCCATGAAAACCATAAAGAAGATGCCCGCCTTTCTAGGTGAAGTAGATGTCATCAGAAGTATTCAATTTCTCCCGGGGGTTTCATCGGTAGGAGAAGGAGCCAGCGGGTTTAATGTAAGAGGTGGCGGAATTGACCAAAATCTAGTTTTACTTGATGAAGCACCAGTATATAACTCTTCTCACCTTTTTGGTTTCTTTTCAGTGTTTAATCCGGATGCCGTAAAAGATGTGAAGCTTATCAAAGGAGGTATACCTTCAAGATATGGGGGTCGGGTATCATCCATTTTGGATGTGAGAATGAAAGAAGGAAACTCTAAAAAACCACAATTCTCAGGAGGCCTGGGTACAATATTCTCCCGGTTCTCTTATGAGAGACCATTCCTGAAAGACAAGGGTTCTTTCATTGTGGCACTTAGAAGATCTTATATTGATATTCTGGCAAAGCCATTTCTAAATGATGATCTCAAAGAATCACGGTTTTACTTTTACGACTTTACTGCCAAGGGCAATTATAAAATCAATAATAATAACACTCTCTTCCTGAGTGGATATTTCGGTAGAGATGTTTTTGGTGCCGACTTTGGTTTTAACTGGGGTAACGCCACCACTTCGCTACGCTGGAATCACGTTTTCAACGACAAGCTTTTTATGAATACTACGGTGTTCTACAGCAATTATGACTACTTGTTAGACTCTGACCTCAGCAATGAAGAAGATCAGGATTCATTTAAATGGGAGTCTAACATACAGAATTATAGTATTAAGCCAGATTTTGAATACTATATCAACCCGAATAACACCTTGTCTTTTGGAGGTCAAAGCATTTATTATCGCTTCAATCCCGGACAAGCGGAAGCCGTATCAAGCGGAGAAACAAGAACTATTGGTTTACCAGATAAATATGCCGTAGAGTCGGGCATTTACATCGGTAATGAGCAGAAAATAAACAGCAGACTTTCACTTCAATATGGAATTAGATACTCCGACTACCGCTATATCGGCGAAGGGAATAAAGTCATACTAGACGAGGCCAACTCTGAACCGGGTGAAAGAAAACCTGTCACGGATATTCAACCGGTAGATAAAGGCGAGCTTATCCAACAATACGGAAACTGGGAACCTCGATTTTCTGCAAATATTGGGCTTGGAAGCAATAGCTCCATCAAGCTAAGTTATAATCGCCTTGCTCAGTATATTCATCTTTTGTCAAACACTACAGCCTCATCACCTTTGGATGTTTGGACACCGAGCAGTAATAATATTAAACCTCAAATAGCAGATCAAGTAGCCTTAGGTTATTTTCAGAACTTTGATAATAACAAATATGAGGCATCTGTAGAGGTCTATTACAAGGAGCTTCAGAACCAAATAGACTACGTAAGAAACGCCGATTTACTGCTTAATCCTGCCGTAGAGGCAGATCTATTAATTGGAGATGGAAGAGCTTACGGGGCTGAGTTTTATTTGAAGAAAAACACCGGCAAGTTTAACGGATGGATTAGCTACACCCTCGCCCGAACGGAACGCCTTGTAGAAGGGCTAAATAATGAAGAATGGTTTCCGGCACGTATTGATAAAATGCACAACCTTTCATTGGTAAGTATTTATGACACCGGTAAGAAATGGACATTCTCGGGCACCTTTAGTTTTGCCTCTGGCACCCCAGCTTCTTTCCCTACCAATAAATACATTTGGCAAGGTGTGGCTCTACCGCATAACTATTACGATACCAGAAACAGCTATAGAATCCCAGCCTCTCACCGACTGGACTTAGCGGCTACTTTGAAAAACAAACACGCCTTCTTCAAAAAAGGAGAAAGCGAGTGGGTTTTCTCTGTGTATAATGTTTATAACAGACGAAACCCATTCTCCGTGTATGTCCGTCAGAATGAGGACAATTTTGCCATGACAGAAGCCGTGAAATACTCTGTTTTTGCGAGTATTCTTCCTGCAGTTACCTATAATTTCAATTTCTAAAAAGACGATGAAGCGAATATTTATATATCTAACTTTTCTGTTTTCAGGGGCTCTTCTAAGTTCCTGTGAAGATGTTATTCAGTTGGACGTTCAGGATGGAGTAGAGCAATTGGTAATCGATGCCTGGTTAACCAATAAGGCTGAGCCACAAATTATCAAATTGTCTTTATCACAGCCCTATTTTGATAATTCTGAACCAACGGCCGTCAATGACGCTACAGTGATTCTTTTTGATGCAGATAGTGTAGCCTATCCTTTTCAAAACATCAACTCAAATGGAGAATATGCCCTTCCTGAAAACTTTGCATCGGCTTTAATAGAAAATAAGCAGTATGCTTTGTATGTCAATTACAGAGATGAAGAATATGCAGCAGTTTCAATATTTAAACCCGTTCCTGCCATTGATTCTATTGCCTATGAGTTTTTTGAATTCCCGATCTCAGGAGATGACAGTACGGAAACCTCAGGATATTTTGCAGAATTTTACGCTAAAGATTTTGAGGAAGAAGGGGATACTTACTGGATAAGAACAACCAAAAACGGAGAGCTAAATATTGACCCTGCTCAAATAGCGATCTCGTACGATGGAGGGTTTTCACCGGGTGGCGGTACCAATGGCTTAACTTTTATTCTGCCTATTCGTCAATCTATCAACGACGGGTTTTATCAACATGGCGACTCCTTAAAAGTGGAGCTTTGGAGTACTACACCAGATGCCTATTTTTACCTGTTACAGGTTCGTCAAGAGTCTGCCAATGGAGGAATTTTTGCAACTCCTCCGGCAAATATTCCTACTAACATTTTTAATCTGAATAGTAATTCTGATCGCAAAGCCCTGGGCTTCTTTGGAATATCACAAGTCAATGAAATGAGTACCGTCATAGACAGCACAAAGGCAAGACCCAGTGAATAGTTAAAGCTTTTCCATTAGATGCAGGAGCATGTTTTTAACTTCATCTGCTTGGGTTTTCTCTGTGTTGAGTTCAATTTGGGCTTCAGCTTTATTATCGAAACGTTTCCTCAACAAATAGATTTTATTGCCAAAACGATCTTCTTTTTGTCCGAAGAGAATCTTGTTTGAATCTATTGATTCATATATGACTCCATCTTCACCGTTTTGTAAGTAATTCTTAAATCTGTTCTCTGAGACTTTATTTTCGATAGCCTTTTCAGAGTTCCAGCCCAAACGAATAAAAAGCTTCTCTTCTTGATGAATAAACTGGCATGCAGACCTTTTCTCATTGAACCCTAAATCCTGGGTAACAATATTTTCGGCATTCCAATCCAAAAGAGCAATTAAATGAGATAGCTCAATGGCTTCACATGCAGGTCTTTTCTTTAAGTCTTCGTTGGCTTGACTACCCTCATTGGAGACTGGAGAACTACATGTCAAACTCATCAGTGAAATAAGTACGAATAATGTTTTCATTTCTAATTAATTATTTGGTTCTGGAGGTAACAAGGTCACTTTGTTCTTCCTGAAGCATTTTTTCAATTTCTGCCAATCTTCTTTCCAAGGCATTGTTTTGTTTTCTTAACTCTTGCTGAGCTTGAATTATATGTGGTATCAATCCCAAATAATTGACCGATAGAAAACCATCTTCATCTTCAATAACCAGCTCGG